>JACRCL010000008.1 GCA_016219015.1 Deltaproteobacteria bacterium | reverse complement strand
TCTCCTCGGCAAGCATGGTGGTTATCAAGTCTCTTTCAGACAAAGACAGGTGTACATATTCTCTTTTTGACATAGCCACTTAGGATAGCATCTTCCTTCCTGCTCTCCCAAGTGTTGCACTTCGCTATTGAACCGGCGAGGGAAAAGGCTTAAGTCTATTTAAAGGAAAAGCCCCCGGCCCGTCAAAGGGCCTATAAAGGGGCTTTAAAAACCGCGTGACTAACGGGACGGGCAGTTCGAGCAGCCCGGGTTCCCGGGTTTTTCTTCTTTTTTCTTGTCCTTTTTGCCGTAATCAGTTGCGTACCAGCCGCTCCCCTTGAGGACAAAGGACGACTGTGAGATTATCTTTTCGACTTTCCCGCCGCAATCCGCGCATTTTTTTACAGGGGCGTCCGAGAACTTCTGTATGACCTCGAACTCCTTTCCGCATCCCTTGCATTTGTATTCGTATATCGGCATCAGCTACCTCCTGAAAAATTCTGGGGAAAACTCTGTCACATATATTGTAGGGCCGGGCACTTACGTTGTCAATTTTAAAATGGTTTTGGCTAAAAGCCGCACATTGGAAAAGTTATTGTTTGGGGCGGGGTTATCGCCTGCCTGGGTTATTTTTCTAACTCCCCCAAAGCATATCGTTCGACAGAGAGCGAGCCATGGACCGAGGCGCGCGGCAGCGCGCAAAAAGGGCCTTGTCTAAAGATAATCCACCACTGGAACAAGGAAATGTGAGAAAAGGCATGGACTGGCATGCCCCTGTTATGCGAAAATCGTAAAGTCTTAACGCAGGCTGCTTTAAAATTCCGTTTTTTGACTTGTTTTTGACTGTTTTATGGTATCCAAAGACAGATCTTCCGACAGGAGCTTGAGATATTCGATAAGGGACGGGGTTTTCGCAAGCCTGATGAACGGCTTCACCCTCGATTACTTCACCCCCTTCCTCCTCGCCCTCGGCGGCACCGTCAGGCACGTAGGGATATTGAGCGCCCTGCCGAGCCTGCTCGCCTCGGTCATACAGCTTAAAAGCCCCGATATAGCGGTAAGGCTTAAGTCCCGCAAGAAGGTCATCAACATCTTCGCCCTCCTACAGGCCGCCATGCTCGTGCCGATGGTCTTCGCCTTCCTCTTCGGCCCGGTAAGGGTGGCGGCCTTCATAGCGATAGTGGCCTTATTTACCGCCTTCGGCTCGGTCATAAACCCGGTCTGGGGGAGCCTCATGACCGACCTCGTCCGGGAGGACAAGAGGGGGGAGTACTTCGGCTGGAGGAACAAGACCCTCGGCTTCGTCACGATACTTTCGACCTTTGCCGCGGGGTTTATCCTCCACGAGGCTCAGAGGTTCAACGTCTTCCTCGGCTTCGCCGTTGTATTCGGGGCCGCTTTCGCCTTCAGGCTTATCTCATGGAGGTACCTGAACAAGATGCACGAGCCCGCGCTCGCGCATACCGGGGAAGATTATTTTTCGCTCCGCGAGTTCGTCTCCCGCGTGGGGTCGAGCAACTTCGCGAGGTTCGTCTTCTTCGTGTCTATCACGAAGTTCTGCGTAAATATCGCCTCCCCGTTCTTCGCGGTCCTCATGATAAGGGACCTGAAGTTCGACTATCTCACGTACACGGCCATTACCCTTGCCGCCACGCTGGCCACGAACCTCACCATCAAGCGCTGGGGGGTTCACGCAGACAGGGTAGGGAACCTGAAGGTACTACGCCTCACGTCGAAGCTCGTGGCCTTCGTGCCGCTCCTGTGGATATTCAACCAGAACCCCGCGTACCTCTTCGTGGTGCAGGTCTTCTCGGGCTTCGCGTGGGCCGGGTTCAACCTCTCCACCTCGAACTTCATCTACGACTCATCGACGCCGGGGAAACGCGCGCGGTGCATAGCGTACTTTAATTTTTTCAACGGCCTTTCCCTCTCGCTCGGGGCGCTGTTCGGGGCTTTCCTGGCCCAGAGGCTCCCGGCCGGCATTTTCCACTATAACCTCATGAACATAATCGTCCTCTCGACGGCGCTGCGGCTCGTCATGGCGTTCGTGATACCCTTCAACCTGAAGGAAGTCAGGAGCGTGGAGAGGATAAGGTCGCACCAGCTCTTCTTGAGCGTCCTGAGGCTCAGGCCGGCGACAGCCAAGAACGAATAAGCAGGTTAAACGAGACAGGCTGCTCAAAATCGAGTGAGCAAGGCGGCAAGGAGCGAGGAGCGAGTCGTACTCTCCTTACGTTGTGACAAGACGCAGCCAACGAAGCAGATGGACTTTTTGGGCAGCCTGAGTCATTTTATTATGAGTATGCTCACGTCCTCGGGTTTGCGCAGGGCCTCCACGGTTATCTCCTCCCCGTACCTGCTTATCAGAAGGTCCACGCTCCCTCTGCCGTCTACCGGCAGCCTGTTCAGGTAGACGTAGCCGAGGAATTCGGGCAATACGGGCCTTTTGAATATTATCATCTTCTTTTCGACCTCGAAGTGGAGCCCCAGCGACGCCTGCAGCATGTAGAGGAGCGACCCCGCGGCCCACGTCTGGGGCGAGCAGGCGACCGGATATAAGGTAGGTGGAACACCTCTTCTTCTATGAAATCCGCAGAAAAGCTCGGGCAGGCGCTGGAACTCCATGGAGGCGGCGGCGTCGAATATGGCCGAGAAGACCCTGTTGAAATGCCCGGTGAGCCCGTAGGACGCAAGCCCGTAGCCTGTCATGGCGTTGTCGTGCGGCCAGACCGAGCCGTTATGGTACGACATCGGGTTGTAGCGGACTTCGTTCGCCCCGACAGTCCTTATGCCCCAGCCCGAGAAAAGCGGCTCTGAGGTGAGCGTCCTTGCCGCCCTGAGCGCCCGCTCCGGCGAGGCTATGCCCGAGAAGAGCGCGTGCCCCGCGTTCGATGCCATGACCCTGCACGGCTCTTTGTCCCCGTCGAGCGCGAGCACGTAGGAATTAAGACCGCTGTCCCAGAAGGACCTGTCGAACCTTTCTTTCAGCTCATCCGACCTCTTTATGAGCTTCTCCGACATGGCGTCTTTGCCCAGGAGCCTCGCCAGAGAGGCCGCCTCCTTCAGGGCCGCGTACAGATAGCCCTGGACCTCGCAAAGGGCTATCGCGCCTTTGGCGAGAGAGCCGTCCTCGTGGAAGACCGAGTCCTGGGAGTCCTTCCACCCCTGGTTCCTAAGGCCCGCCTCGTGCGGCGAGTATTCGAGGAACCCGTCGTTGTCGGGGTCGCCGTATTCGTCGATCCACTTCAATGCGGCCTCGATATTCGGCCAGAGCCTTTTTATGAAGGCAAGGTCGCCGGTCCTCCTCCAGTAGGCCCCGGCGAGCGCGATGAAGAGCGGCGTGGAATCTATCGAGCCGTAATACAGGCCGAAGGGTATCTCGTTCAGGGCCGCGAGCTCGCCGCCTCTGGTCTCGTGCATTATCTTGCCCGGCTCGGCGGCCTTCCCCCTGTCAAGCTCCCGCGCCTGCCTCGAGGCGAGGTACTTCAAGACGCCTTTGGCAAGGTCGGGCTTTATCCAGAGGCACTCAAGGGCGGTTATTATCCCGTCCCTCCCGAACGGCGTGCAGAACCAGGGGATGCCCCCGTACGGGTAGGAGCCGTAGGCGGTCGCCGTGACCATCATGTTTATGTCCGAGACCGACCTCTTTATTATCTCGTTGAACTGCGCGTTCGATGTCCGCACCTCGGCCGTAGTCCTCCCCTTGAGGGACGTCTTTTTCCGGGCCTTTTTTACGGCCCCGTCGAAGTCCGCCTGTGAGGGCGCCGGATTGCCGTGACGGCACCCTATGGTAAGAAAAAAGCTCTCCATCGAGGCGGGCTTGAGGGTCACGTCAAAGCCGAAGGTATTGTCTTTTTTGGTATCGGGGTTACTTGAAAAGGCAACGCATGTCGTCCTCATGGCCCTGTCCAGGCCCATGTAGCTCAATGTGAACCTCCGCCCCCTGGATTCCGGCGGGAGCATCGTCCCCCTCCTTTTCCGTTTGAGCCCGCGCACCTCGAAGATGTCCTTGAAGTCCGTCCCGAAGGAAAGCTCCAGCGAGAAGGCGACCATGCCGTGCCCGAAGTTCTTCAGCCTTATGTATTCGAGGCACCTGCCGTCGAGCAGGAGCCTTGAGCGCATTATGTGGATCGAGTCCCTGTTAAGCGCGAGCCCGTCTTTCGAGTAGATATCCGGGTTCGTCAGGTCAACGCTCATAACGATATTGTCCTCGTCTATGTTCGAGCTTAAGAACAGCGGCCTCATCCCGTTTATCCGCAGCTCATACGAGGACAGGAACCTCGTGCCTTTGTAATAGAGCCCCTGCTCCTCCTTGCCCAGCGGGAGTATGTCCCCGAAGCGGTCGAATATCCCGAACATGTCGTCGTCCTTGAGGATGAGCCTGTGCGGGTCCACCATGGAGGAGGTGGCGACGATGTAGTAGGTGTCCTTTATCCTGCTTATCTCCTTCATTGCCCGCCCCTTTTACCCCCGCCCCTTTTCTCAAGGAGCGCGGCATACGCCCCGACATAGTCCCGCGCCATCCTCTCCGAGAGGAACCGCTCCTCGAACCTTTCCCTGCACGCCTTCCTTGAAAAATCCGGGCACAGCTTCGTTATGTAGCGGGCCGCCTCTTCATCGGTCTCGAATATGAAGCCCGTCACGCCGTGGTCAACGACCTCGGGTATCGAGCCGCGCCTCCTTGCTATGACAGGGGTCCCGCAGGCCATGGCCTCGAGCATCGAAAGCCCGAAGGGCTCCGGCCAGTCTATCGGGTGGAGGAAGGCAAGGGCAGAGCCGACGAGCGCGTTCTTTTCCTTGTCGGTTATCTCGCCGATGAACTCGACGTCCGGGCCGTCAAGGAGCGGGCGTATGACCGAGTTGAAGTAGTCCCTGTCGATCTTATCGACCTTCGCGGCGATCTTCAGCGGCAGGCCGGTCATCCGCGCTATCTCTATGGCCGAGTCGACTCTTTTCTCGGGCGAGACTCTGCCCACGTAGACGAGGTAGCCCCCGCCCTTTTCGTTGAAGGTGTAAAGGTCCTTCGGGATGCCGTGGTAGACGGTGGCCGCCCAGTTCGCCCCGGCAAGCGGCCTCCTCTGCGCGTTCGATATCGATATTACGGGGGCCTCTCCGTACTCCCTGAATATGAACTCGTGCTCCAGCAGGTCGAGCCTGCCGTGGAGCGTGCTTATGAGGGGAGTGGCGGTCCTCCTTGAGATGATAAAGCCGATGCAGTCTATGTGGGAGTGGATGATATCGAAGGAAGGCGCGCGCCGGAGGACCTCTTCCATCAGGAGGAAGTGGAAGGCCACGGGGTCGACCTCGCGCGGGCTGAGCCGCAGGGCGCACTCGCACACGGGCACGAGCTCGGCCCCGGTTTTCGAGTCCCCCGAGGCGAAAAGCACCACCTCGTGGCCGGCCTTTATAAGCTCCTCCGTAAGATATGAGACGACCCTTTCCGTGCCGCCGTAAAGGGCGGGCGGGACGGACTCGTATAGAGGGGATACCTGAGCTATCCTCATGGCAAGGCTCCTCCGGTGGGCACTATAAGCCCCATATTTTAGTTTGAACTAAGAAATGGGATTGTCAAACGATGGAAGGGCAGTACGCGCGGGGGAGTGTTGAAATTTGCCGTGTATTGTAAGGGTCTTGGGCGTGATTATTTTACAAGGTAAGAGCCGAGCGTATGCCTCGTGCCCTCGAACGTAGCGGTCGTCCTGGCGCTCCATTCGGGTTTAACCCGGTAGGACTGCGGGGATTTATAATAGGAATCGACGGCCTCCCTCATGACCCCGGTCATCGAGCCGACGTAGGTCTTTGTCCTCTGGCGCCCCTCTATCTTGAAGGCCGCCACCCCGGCCTCTATGAGCATGGGGACTATTTCGAGGATGTTAAGGGACTCCGGGTCCTCGAGCGCGTAGGCGAACTCTCCGTCTGGCCTTATGTAGCGCCCCTTGCAGCAGGTCGGGTACGGGGAGGACTCGCTGGCCGTGAGCCTGTTGAGCGTCATGTTGTTGAGGGTGATGGACAAGCCGTTGTCGGGGTCTTTTATGAAGCGGACGAACCTTGACGGCGAGCACGCGCCTTCGGTATTGGTCGAGGCCCCCGTAACGAAGGACGAAAGATAGCATCTCCCCTCGACGTTTATGCAGAGCCCGCCGAGCGCGAAGACCTCTATCTCCGCGTCCGTCCTCGACTTCAACTCTTTTATCTCGCTGACGGTCAGGACCCTCGGGAGCACGACCCTCTTTATCCCGAAGTGCTTCCTGTAGAAGTTTATCGATTCGTAATTCGACGAGCTCGCCTGCGTTGAGAGGTGCAGGTTCGCGTCCGGGTGCTTCTCGCGCGCGTATTTGAGGACGCCGAGGTTGGCGATTATCACGGCGTCGGCCCCGAGGCTTACGGCGTTGTCGACCGCCGCGTACCATCTCGGGCAGGTCTCCTGTTGCGGGAAGGTATTTATGGCTACGTAGAACTTCCTACCCTTCGCCCTTACGTATCTTATGCCGTCCTCAAGCTCGGAGGGCGTGAAGTTGAGGCCCTCGAAGTTCCTCGCGTTCGTGGCGTCGTTGAAGCCGAGGTAGACCGCGTCAGCGCCGTTGTCTACCGCGGCCTTGAGGGAGGCTATATTGCCCGCCGGGGATATTACTTCCGCTTTCTGCATTAAAAATTGTTCTTTTTCCTAACCTCTGCGTCAGGGCGGAAATAAAAATGGACATTTGCTCCGCTTTTTATTTCCGCCCTTCCTTGATTTTAGAAAAAATTCCTAATTTTTATAGTAGGCTGCTCAAAAAATCCATCTGCTTCGTTGGCATCAAAGCTCGTCATTGCGTGAGTAGCCACAGTTCTAAGCAGCCTTTTAGAACGGCACGTCCTCCATATCAGAGGGCGGTATCTCGTCGGACGTCTCCCCCCCGCCTGCCGGCGCTCCGGCGGCGTCTTTCGGGCCGCCGAGCATCTGCATGGAGTTGGCGAGTATCTCCGTGGTGTAGCGTTTGTTCTTGTCCTTGTCCTCCCATGCGCGGGTCTGTATCTTGCCCTCGATATAGACCTGCTTGCCCTTGGAGAGGTACTCGCCGCATATCTCGGCGAGTTTCCCGAAGGCCACTATCCTGTGCCACTCGGTCTTGGTCTCTTTCTGCCCTTCCTTGTTGGGGCGGGTCTCGCTCGTGGCAATCCTGAAGTTCGCAACCGCCATGCCGCTCGGCGTGTACCTTATCTCAGGGTCGGCCCCGAGGTTCCCCAGAAGGATGACCTTATTGACGCCTGCCATAGTATCTCCTTTTTTTGGTTGTCCTATGCTTTGAGGTATTATACTTGCGCGCTATTTCTCATGCAAGCTCTTTATCCACTCTTTTTTTGACCAAATTTAAACGATTCATGGTATATTAAAAAAGTTTATTTAAGCTACCTCTAAAAATTGTTCTTTTTCCTGATCTCTGCGTCAGGACGGAAATAAAATTGCTCACATATTAACATATATGCTGCGCTTTTTATTTCCGCCCTTCCTTGACCTCAGAAAAAATACCTAATTTTTAGAGGCAGCTTTATTATCCGGTTTGGCTTGCGGCGCACACGAAAAGGTTGAAATTTCATGATGTTTTTAAGGACTTTGGTAGTTTGGGGTCTGGGGCTGCTCATAACGACGGCTTTCTTCCTTTTGATCCTGGCCTCGACAGCCATCGACAGCACCGGCTCGTACGCGCACTCCCTGGGGAGGCTCTGGAGCAGGGTTATGCTCTCCCTTGCCGGTGTCAGGGTCTCGATAACAGGGGTTGAGAACCTGCCCAAAGAGGGCCCGGTTATACTTGCCTCCAACCATCAGGGCGCGTTCGATATCCCGGCGCTGCAGGGCTACGTGCCCGTCCAGTTCCGCTGGATAGCGAAAAAAAGCCTCTTTAAAATACCGATAATCGGCTGGTCGATGAGGCTTTCCGGCTACATACCCGTGGAGAGGGAGAGGGCCTCGAAGGCATTAAGGAGCATAGAGGAGGCGTCAAAGAAGATAAAGGGCGGCACCTCGGTGCTCATATTCCCCGAGGGGACGAGGAGCCCGAAAGACGAGCTCCTGCCCTTCAAGCGCGGCAGCTTCCTCCTCGCGGTAAAAAGCGGCGTGCCCATAGTGCCGGTGTCGATAAGGGGCACGAGAGAGATACTGAAAAAGGGAGGGTTCCTGATAAAGCCCGCTTCAGTAACGATCGTATTGGGCAAGCCTATCCCGACCGAAGGCTTGCGGGAGGCCGATCTGTTGTCAAGGACAAGGGACGCGATAGAGGCGTCATACAATGGGAGTAAAAGGATAGCATGACCGGAGAAATGGGAGTAGACACCGCACCCGAAGGCAAGCTGAAGATAATCCCGCTCGGAGGGCTCGGCGAGATAGGCCTCAACATGATGGCCATAGAGTACGATGACACGATCATCGTCATAGACTGCGGCCTCATGTTCCCCGAGGACTACATGCTCGGGATAGACATCGTCATCCCGGACATAAGCTACCTTAAAAGGAACAGGGAAAAGGTAAAGGCGTTCTTCATAACCCACGGCCACGAGGACCACACCGGCGCGCTCCCGTTCGTCTTGAGGGACTTGAACGTCCCCATTTACGCCACGGCCCTTACCATCGGCCTCATTGAAGAGAAGCTCGCCGAGTTCGACCTCGTCAAATCGACCACCTTCGAGACGGTCCGCCCGAGGGACAGGGTCGCCATAGGCCCGTTCGACGTGGAGTTCATAAGGGTGAGCCACTCCATCGTGGACGGCTGCGGCCTTGCCATAAGGACGCCGCTCGGCGTCATTGTCCATACCGGGGACTTCAAGATGGACCAGACCCCCGTGGACGGCGAGGTGATGGACTACGCCCGGTTCTCGGAGTACGGGGAGGCGGGGGTGCTCGTCTTCATGTCGGACTCCACTAACGTGGAGAAGGAGGGGTACACGCTCTCGGAAAGGGAGATAGGCTACAACCTCGAGGAGATATTCAGGAAGTGCGAGGGCAGGATAATGGTGGCGGCGTTCTCGTCGAACATCCACAGGGTCCAGCAGGTCTTCGACGCCGCTGAGAAGTTCGGCAGGAAGGTCGTCCTGAACGGCAAGTCGATGGTCGCCAACGTGAAAATTGCCCGGACTCTCGGCTACCTGAACGCGCCGGACGGCCTGCTCGTCGACCTGAAGGAGATAGAGGCCCTCCCGCCGCAGAGGCTGGTGCTCCTTACCACGGGCTCCCAGGGCGAGCCGATGAGCGCGCTTACGCGCATGGCCATGGACAACCACAAGCATCTGAAGGTCATGAAGGGAGATACCATCATACTCTCCTCCAAGTTCATCCCCGGCCACGAGAAGGCGATAACGACCATGATGAACCACCTCTACAGGCGCGGCGCCGACGTCATCTACGAGAAGGTGTCAGAGGTGCACGTCTCAGGCCACGCGAGCCAGGAAGAGTTGAAGATAATGCTCAACATAGTGAAGCCCAAATACTTCATCCCGGTCCACGGGGAGTACAGGCACCTTGTCCTCCACTCCCGCCTTGCCGCCAAGGTCGGGATACCGGAAGAGAACGTCATAATAGCCGAGGACGGCGACGTCGTGGAGTTCACCGCGCAGGGCGTCAGGAAAAACGGCCGCGTGGAGGCGGGAAGGGTCTTTGTGGACGGCAAGGGGGTCGGCGACGTCGGAGAGATGGTCCTGAAGGACAGGACGCACCTGTCGCAGGACGGCCTCGTGCTCGTGGTCATAGCGATAAACTCCACGACCGGCGAGATAGTCTACGGCCCGGAGATAGTGACCAGGGGGCTCATGTTCGAGGAGGAGGCCACGCACCTTCTCGCGGACGCCCGTAACGTCGTCGTCGATACGCTCAACAATATCGCCATAGAGGCGAAGACCGAACAGCTCGAGGTAAAAGAGGAGATAAGGCGGGGCCTCCGGAGGTACTTCAACAAGAAGCTCGAACGGAAGCCCGTGATACTGCCGGTGATAATAGAGATATGACAGGCTGCTCTCTAAAAATTGTTATTTTTCCTGACCTCTGCGTCAGGACGAAAATAAAAATGCTCACATATTAACATATATATGCTGCGCTTTTTATTTCCGCCCTTCCTTGACTTCAGAAAAAATTCCTAATTTTTAGAGGCAGCCTAAAAACAACGTTCAAGATGCAATGAGGAATGAGACATACTTAAGCAAACCCGGTGATCCCATGCCCGATAAACCGACCGTCTTTTTCTCCGACCTCCGCGCCGGCCCGAAGAGGAACCTCCTCGACAAGATAGACGGCCTCGTCGAGGCCGTTGGCGTAAGGACCATCTTCAAAAAAGGCCACCTCGTCGCGATAAAGCTGCACTTCGGCGAGAAGGGCAACACCTCGTACATCCAGCCTGTGTTCGTAAGGAGGGTGGTAGACCGCGTAAAGGATACCGGGGCTCTGCCGTTCCTGACCGACACGAACACCTTATACGTTGGCACGAGGGGCAATTCGGTCGAGCACCTCAAGACCGCCATCGAGAACGGCTTCGATTATTCGGTCGCGGGCGCGCCGCTCATAATAGCCGACGGGTTGAGGGGGGAGGACGGTGTTGCCGTAAAGGTGGGCGGGAGGCACTTCGAGGAGGTGAATATCGCCCGCGAGATAACAAACGCCGACGGGGTCGTCGCTCTTACGCACTTCAAATGCCATGAGCTTACGGGCTTCGGAGGGGTATTGAAGAACGTCGGCATGGGCTGCGCCAGCCGCGAGGGCAAGCTCGCCCAGCACTCCAAATGCGCCCCAATGGTAGACCCCGCCAACTGCACGGCCTGCGGCGATTGCTCTCTTTCCTGCCCGGCCGGGGCCATAGAGGTAGGCGATGCGGCGGTCATACAGGACAGCCTTTGCATCGGCTGCGGCCACTGCATAGCCGTATGCCCGGAAGGGACTATCAGGATAAGGTGGGATGAGACGACATCGAGGCTCCAGGAGAAGATGGTGGAGCACGTGAAAGGTGCGCTTGCGGGGAAGCAGGGCAGGGGTCTTTTCCTGAGCTTCATAACCCGCGTAAGCCCGGAGTGCGACTGCTACGGCCATAACGACGCGCCTATCGTGCCGGATGTAGGCATAGCCGCCTCCCTCGACCCCGTAGCCCTGGACCAGGCCTCGGCCGACCTCGTAAACTCCCAGACGGGCTTTCAGAATACGTCGCTCCGGAAAAACCACGCCCCTGGCGAGGATAAGTTCAGGGGCGTCCACCCGGCGGTGGATTGGGAGGCCCAGCTCGACTACGCTGAATCGCTCGGGCTCGGTAAAAGACGATACACCCTCAAGGAGGTCTAAGCAGGACCTGCTAAAAAGTCCCCTTCCGTCGTTTACATCCTTAAATCCCCCCTTTAAACCTTCCCGTTGCCAAGAGAGAATTTATATGATAAGATGGTGCGCCGTATAATGTTCAAAAAAATCCGGGTCAAAGCGCGGCCGTCACCCATGCCCGTTCCTGAAATATATGTCCAGAACCCGATTGAAACACGCCATCGTCGCCGCGTTCCTGTTTTTAGCCCCGGCCGTCTTCGCTGAGGAGCCTCCGCAGATGGACCCGGCGCCCGCGGACTGGCCGAACTATCAGTACAAAAGGGAGCCCGGGCAGTTCAAGAGGAGCAGGGCCGGCCTTATTGACCCGACCCCGGACGTTGTATCCCTTAAGTTCCTGCCCAAGGACAATTACGGGTTCGTCGACTGGGCGAAGGCGATAAAGGACGGGACGATCTCCCCGGTGGAGTCCATACCCGGCATCTCAAAGCCCCTCAAGGACGAGGACAAAGTAGAGAACACGCAGGACATCCTCATAAAATCCAAGATGGATTTCATGCCGGACGTCCTCTTTCCCCATACGGCCCATACGGTATGGCTCAAATGCTCGGTCTGCCATCCGAAGATATTCAGGAAAAAGGCCGGGGACAACAACATCTCGATGGTAGCCATCTGGAAGGGGAACTTCTGCGGCCGGTGCCACGACAGGGTCGCCTTCCCCATCAGGAACTGCTTCAAATGCCACTCCGTGCCCAAGCACGTCAAGAAGTAAGGTCAGTTGGAAAGAAAGGCAGTCTGAAAAAGTCCGGACTCTCTTATTACTTACACGGAGGTACCCAGTGCCGCCGAAAGACCTTACAAAAAAAGAGCTGATAGATATCCTCGAGATAATCGAGGCCGCGCGCTCATGCACGGACCCTGTCCAGCTTAAACCCCTCTTATTAAAGGCAGGCGAGCTTGTCTCAGCCGATTACTCGATCTGCGGGATCGTAGAGACCCAGAGCGGCTTCGTCAAAGGCATCTCAGGCGTCGTCAACGGCAACTACCCCGATGAGTGGTTCAGCCATTACATCTCCGAGAGGATGTACTTGAGGGACCCCGTCGTAAGGCACCACGCCAGCTTTTCGCTGGCCGAGTTCTGGACCGATATCTTCAAGAGGTCGGACCCGGAGGCAAAGCCCCTGATAAGCTACGCCGGTGACTTCGGCCTCAGGCACGGGATCTCCAGCAGCGTCTATATGCCGGGGGAAGGCTCTTTCGGGATATTCGCCTTCTCAGGCCCGGCCGACAGGTTCGGCAAGCACCACAAGAGTATAGTCGACATCGTGACGGTTCACCTTAGCAGGGCGCTATTAAATTCTTTTTCCGTGTCCGGGCGGCCCTTGGCACGCGAGGTTTCAAGTGGAATTCAACACCTTTGAGGAGGCGGATAGATGGACTACAGGGATTTCTCCAAAAAAGAGCTTACCGACATGCTCGACCTCATCCAGGTTTCTCTGTCCTGCAGGACCGAGCCCGAGATACTGAAGCTCACGACCCGCATAAAGGACCTTGTCTCGGCGGACCACGGGGTATGCGGCCTGGGGGAGGTCGCCTCCGGCAAATTGTCGAAAATAATAAAGATAGTGAACCTCGACTACCCGGCGGGGTGGCTCTCGATGTACGCCGAGGAGGAGCTCTTCAAAACCGACCCCATCATCCGCTACAACTACGAGTACTTCAAGACCCATCTCTGGAGCGAGGCGATGGAGCAGTACAGGGAAGAGCCCTATACGGACTTCATGAACAAGGCCTCCGAGTTCGGGCTCAGGTACGGCGTGGCGAGCGGCATTAACGGCGAGCGGTGCTCCACGGGGAGCATCTTCTCCTTTTCGGGCTCCTCCAACCGCTTCAAGAAGTACCACAAGAAGGTCCTCGACATCGTGACCCCCCACGTCCATCAGGCCCTCGTGCGGGTATGCTCCTTCAACACCGGCATCGCCGGGAAACAGGCCTACGCGCTATCGTGCAGGGAGAAGGAGGTCATAAAATGGATGAAGGAGGGCAAGACCAACTGGGAGATATCCGTCATACTCAATATAAGCGAAAGGACCGTCAAGTTCCACGTCCAGAACATCGAGAAGAAACTGAACGCCGTAAACAAGGCCCATGCCATAGCAATAGCCATGGACAGGGGGCTGGTGGTTTAGCAGGCAGGCTGCTGAAAAACTATTTTAGCCGGTCATTTTACATGATTCTTCGCCGCCTTCGGCTCCTCAGAATGGCAACTTTGGGGACTTTTCCGATCCTGTTAGAAAAAAACCTTGATGCCTTTTTAAAACCCGCCGCTTTCATGGGCCGAAAGGCCCGTTTTCACGTTCAAATTCGATAAATTCCGGCCCGTAGAACCCATGGCCCATGACCCAGGGGATGTCTGAGTGGATTACAAAGGTCTTACCAAAAGGGAGATCGCGGAAATACTCGACCTTGCGGGCTCTTCGCTGGCTTGCAAAACGGAGGCCGACGTTGTGAAGGTCACAGGGAGGCTGAAGGACCTTGTGGAGGCCGATAACTGCGTCGTAGCCCTCGGGAACACCTCTCATGTAAAAAAGGTCGTTACCATCGACTACCCGGCCGAGTGGCTCGATATGTACATAAACGGGGAGTTCCACAGGAAAGACCCCGTCATTAAGTACAATTACAGGTTTTTCAGGCCCCATCTATGGTCAGAGGCCCTTAGGGCTTTCCCGGAGGGGCACTGCAAAGGCCTTATGGACATGGCCACGGAGTTCGGCCTCAGGTACGGGATAGCCGGAGGGGTGAACGGCGAGGGGTACAGGGGGAGCATCTTCTCCTTCTCCTCAAGCCGGGACAGGTTCAGGGAGCGCCACAAAGAGGTCCTCGACAGCGTCATCCCCCATCTCCATCAGGCCCTGCTGAGGGTATGCCCCTCAGCCGAATGGGGGCGCCGCGTCGGGGAGCTTTCCCGGAGAGAACTGGAGGTGCTGAAGTGGATGGGGGAAGGCAAGACCCACTGGGAGATCTCGTTAAAGCTCAATATAAGCCACAGTACGGTAAAGTTCCACGCGCGGAACATCATAAAGAAGCTCAACGCTGTAAATAAAGCCCATGCGATAGCCCTCGCGATGGATAGGGGACCGGGAGCTTAGACATCCAATCGAGGAAGTCCGGCTTCTTCCGCCCGGCATACTCCTCGAACTCGCGCCAATCGAGCGTGATGGCGCCTGCCCGGACCCCGTCCGGCATGGTCTTGAAATCACCCATGGCCTCCACGGGGAAGCCGTTGAGCTTCAAGAGCCTGAAGTACCTGTAGTCCACGACCATTATCATGTGCCTTACGGCGTTATTAAGGCTCCAATGGTATATCCCCTTGTACAGGTGCCGGGAGACATTGATGTAGGACTCGGCTGAGCGCGCCTCCTTCCTGATGCAGAGCCTCGTTATCTCGGCCACGTCAGGGGTCTTGCTCGCGGTCCTGCCCTTGGGCATGAGGCATGCGAATTCCCTGTCCACCATGAACGGGAGGGGGGCGGTTATCAGGCGCGCGTAGCCCATTATCTCCTGGTGGTGGTCGAAGACCCCGATATGGCTGGAAAAGCCGTCATAGGCGTCCCTTTCCATGCCGTCGGGGGAGACGGGCACCCATTTAAGCTCGCAGCTGAAGACCTCGTGCCTGAGCTTAAGCCCGGCCTCCACCTCGTCATGGGTCGAAAGGGTCTTTATTGTTAAGCCGTTTTCGTGAAAAACAAGCTCCATGCATGGATTTTTAGCAGAAACTCTTTTTTAAAGTAACTGTCAGGCGTTGCAGTTCACTTCGATAGCGAAAAGTTGTAAAATAAAAAGTTTTGGAGCCTGTACGAAGGGACAGGCGAAAACGGGCCTGGGATTTCTTATAATCACCCCATCCATAAAATCGACGGCGTCCTCGCAGATTCTTTGAGAGGGCCTGCGCGGGTTTTCCAAAAGAGCGGAAGGGGGTGGACAAGAGGGATCAGCCTGGGCCTTAAAGCCTTATACGGGCGCCGCAGCGCCGCAGCCCATTTGAGCCCATTTGGGACCGGAGAGTCCCTCCGGTCAGTCCTTCAACGAGATGAGCGATACCAGCGCACTTGAAAAAAGCGTCTCAGGCAGGGAGCAGATAAAGAGGCTTAAAGAGAGGTTCAGGAAAAGCCCGTGCGAGGGTTTGAGCGATTCGGAGACCCTCGAGCTGTTGCTGTCCTATGCCATGCCCGGCGACACCGCTACGGCGGCCAGGGCCCTTGTGCAGAGGTTCAACGGGTTCAGGGGCGTCTTCGATGCCTCCATGGAAGAGCTTGAGTCCACACCCGGGATAAAAGGCAGCGCCGCGGTGCTCGTCAAGCTCTTTAAGGGGATGGCGGGCATATACCTGGAGGAGCGGATGATGGGCAGGGACATAATCCGTTCGCCTAAAGAGGCGATAGATTACTTGAACATGAAGCTATCCGGGGAGAGGGTGGAGAAGTTCCTGGCGATATACCTTAACGCCCGGAACGAGGTGCTGGCCGTCGAGGTGCTGCACGAGGGCACGATAAACCAGACGGCCGTATACCCGAGGAAGGCGATAGAGAGGGCGTTCAAGCATAACGCGAGTGGAATAATCTTCGTCCATAACCACCCGAGCGGGGACGCCACGCCGTCGCACGTGGACAGGCAGCTGACCAAAGTCCTCGACAGGGCCGCCCTCGCCGTCGACCTCATTGTGCACGACCACCTGATAATCGGCAAGGGCGCGCATTTCAGCGCGAGGGACAACGGCTGGATCATAGGGTGCCCGGTGAGTCTGCGGAGGGCGGCGGAAGATTAAACCAGGCCGCTGAAAAAGTCCACGAAGTTGTCATTCTGAGGAGCCGAAGGCGACGAAGAATCTCGTAACTTGTTGATTTCATTGGCTCCGGGATCATCCTTCGTCGCTCAGACAGACTACAGTAGTTTTTCAGGACCCCGTTAAATTTCACCGCAGTGCGGGGTCGAGAAACCCGCGGTTTTCCTCCTTACGCTGTCTAAAGCATTGCTTGCGTTCGCAGGACGCCGCTTGTGTTGGTTTGTATCAGTCGGGATGTTGTTTCAGGCGGTCTAATCCCCGGTCCTCGCGTAATCGAGGCACCGGCTCAATACGGGGAAGTTCCTTTTCGTGACTTTCTCGGCGAACATTATCCCCGCGGCGTGATGTTTCCCTATCGGCTGGACCCAGCGCACCACCCCGGGTATCTCCTCGACGGTCTTAAGCTCGGCGTGCTCCAGGTAAGTGATCCTTATCTCGACCCTGTCCTTCTGCTTAAGCGGCTGCATGGCGTACAGGCCGATCCCGCCCCTGTTTATGTTCATCAGCACCGCCTCTATCCAGCCGCTTCCTTCAGGCCTTATCCGTACCTCCGCCAGAAGGTGACGCCTTCTGGACTTCCTCTTCTCTTCCATAAGACCTCCTCGAAAAAGAGTCCCCTATTTTTAAACATAATATAGCCGAAAAGCAAATCAAATTTTCTTAGGGTGTCTTTCAGGGTGGGTCCCCGGACAGGGGCGCGCGGTCAGCTGGATTTTATATTGCCATGCTCGACGCCTTCTTTTACGGCCTTGAGGAGCCCGGCCAGCGAAAAGGGCTTCTGTATGTAGCTGAAGCCTTTCTCGCTTATGGCCGCCCACTGGTCCTTGTTCAGAAAACCGCTCGTCATGAGCACGCCCGGCCCCGGCCTTGTCGAGATAAGCATGTCCACCAGCTCGAACCCGCTCTTGTCCGGAAGGAGCGCGTCGCAGAGGATCAGGTGAAAGCCCCCGCGCCCGTTCCCGAATACCTCGAACGCCTCGCCAGCGTCCCTGGCTTGAGCGACCTCGTAGCCGTGTTCTCGGAGCGCCGTTACCGTGAACTCGCGGACCTTCGGGTCGGATTCCACCACGAGGACCTTCTCTCCGGCCCCGTCGTACCTCTTGAGCGCGGCGCGCTCCCCTTCCGGGGCCGGCTCCCTGGGAGCCAGCAGCGCCGGGAGATATATGTTGAAGGTGGTGCCCTGCCCGGGCTCGCTCTCAACGGTTATCCATCCTCCGTGCTGCCTTACTATCCCGTATACGACCGATAGTCCGAAGCCGGTCCCCTTGCCGGGCTCTTTCGTCGTGAAGAAGGGCTCGAATATCCTCGGCACGAGGTCTTTCCTTATGCCGGTGCCCGTGTCGGATACCGTGAGCTTTACCGCCTCGCCGGGGCGCGCATCCGGTATCTTCTTCGCGTCCTCCTCGCTCAAGACGGCGTTGCCGGTCCGTATCGTCAGCTGTCCGCCCTTCGGCATCGCGTCCTTCGCGTTGACGGCCAGGTTCATTATGACCTGCTCGATGTTGCCGATGTCGGCGCTGACGTTCCAGAGCTCCGGAGCGAGCTCCGTGGAGACGGTTATCTCTTCGCCTATAAGTCGGGTCACCATCACAAGGAGTTCCTCTATGACCGTGTTGATGTTGAGCGGGATCAGCTCGAACGGCTGGCCTTTGCTGAAAAGCAGGAGCTGCCTCGTAAGCTTGGAGGCGAGCATTACCGAGAGTATTATGCCGTTCAGTTTTCCGTAGAGCGGGTCGGATTTGTCTATCCCCTCCATCGCGAGCTCGGCGTTCCCCCTGATGGCGGTAAGGATGTTGTTGAAGTCGTGCGCTATCCCGCCGGCGAATTTGCCTATCGCCTCCATCTTCTGGGACTGGTTCAATTGCGCCTGTATCAGCTCCCGCTCCCTTTCGGCCTCTTTCCTTTCCGTTATGTCCCTCATCATGCCGGTGAAGTTTATCACCCCGCCCACGGTGAAGCTGTTTACGACCAGCTCCATGGCGAACTCCTCCCCGTCCTTCCGGAGCCCGTCGAACTCGGCCACCTTGCCCTGTATGGCGCTGATGCCCGTCTCGAGGAAGGACTTGAGCCCTATCGAGTGGCGTTCCCTGTACCTTTCGGGCATGAGGTTCACTATCCTCAACCCGATAAGCTCGCTCCTTTTGTACCCGAAAACCTTCTCGGCGCTCGGGTTGCAGTCTATGACCCTGTCGTCCGCGTCCGCCACTATTATGGCGTCAAAGGCCGTATTATGTATCTGGTGGTACCTGCGCTCGCTCTCGCGGAGCGCCCGCTCGGCGTTCTTCCTCTCGGTTATGTCCTCGCCCGAGCTCAAGACCCCGGTGATCCTGTCATCCTCCCTGAGCATGGAATTGTGCCAGAGGATCATGCGCTCGCCGTGCCTGGTAAGGACAGGGTTCTCGAAGAACCCGAGGGCCTCCTCCTCCCCGGCGATGAGCCTGTCGAAGACCGTCCTGGCCTCGTCCCTCATCCTTTCCGGGACGAAGCTGTCGAACCAGTCCCTGCCGAGTATATCCCGTTCGTCATAGCCGAGTATCTCCGAGCCCCTTTTGTTTACGAGTGCGACCTTTCCGCCGGAGTCGAGGGCCAGCACGATCACGCTGGTGATATCGAGGTACTTCCTGAGCGTCTCTTTTTCCCGAAGCAGCGCTGTCTCGGCGCCGGTCTTTTCCCTCACCAGGGCTATGAGCGGCCTGAAAAGGACGAAATAAAGGACCGGGGAAAGTATTATTATGAGGAGAGTCGAGTCGAGGAGCGCGTGCACAAGCGGCTCTTCCGCCGCTATTGGCAGGTAGATGAACGCGACCATTACCGCCGCCTCGGCTACGAATATCGAAAGGGCGGTTATTATGAGTATCCTTACGGGAGAGCCGTACTCGTATTCGGCGCCCCTCTCTTCAACGAAGCGCGCCGCCGGACGGAAAAGGACGTAGTAGAGCACCGGCAGAAGCATAATCAACAGCAAAGCCGGGTCGAGGAGGACGGCAAGCCACCCCGGGAGGGAGAGAAGCGATAGTATGACCATAACGATGCTCTCGGCCACGAAGATCGACACGGCGGTGCCGGCGAGCACAAGGGCCGCGAACCCGTGGGGCTTCCCCCCCTCCTTGACAAGCGCCTCAAGGGGCCTGAAGAGGAAGAAGTAGAGTATGGGCGACAGGAGCAGGACCAGGAGCGCCGGGTCGAGCACGGGCTTCACCCATTCCGGGGGGGAGATGGCATAAAAAAGGACCATCACAAGCGCCTCTGCCACGAATATCGCCCCTGCCATGATAGCGAGTATCCCTATGGGAGAACGGGACGGCCTCACCGCGTCTGTCTTACGGTACCTGTCTGTATCTTTTCTTTTTTCGTCCATTTATCAGGGTACTCCACAAAATCCCTATTTAATTATACACTAATTTGGACATTGGCTGCTCCATCAAACCCAGAGTAGCTATTACCCGCCCTCCCTCTTGACACCCCCTTGACACCCGGCGATATCTTATGTAGAGTCAGAAAAATCCGTAAAAAAGGAGGATAAGATGAACAGACTCGCCCTGCTGCTCCCGCTCCTTTTGCTGCCCACGGCGGCCTTCGGGTACCCGAACGGCCCTACCCATTACCTGACGGATACCGGGCCGTTCTGCGCCTCCTGCCATTCGGCCGTGAAGGCGGAATACGCCCCGGAGTTCCCGCCTGAGGCCGCGAAACAGGAACTGCCCGAGAACAAGCATTACGGGCTCGTCCGCATGAACGCCCAGCCCTCGCCGTACGTGGAGCTGACCAACGAGCAGAAGGAGAAGATAATAAACGACGCGAAGCTCATAGACTCGAAGTCCTCCATATCTTTATTCGCCCCGCGGAGGGTTAAGGCGGGCAAGGAGATGACCGTCACGATAAAGGCGCGCGGCGGCAACGGCCCTTCCATAGGGGTGATGCTGGTCGACAGGGCCCTTAGGTACCAGTCGAGGCCGGTCTCGGCGGACGGGTGGATGATAACCGGGGAGCCCGAGGTAAAAGGCCAGGACGGGAAGGCGCAGAGGACCTGGCTGGAGAGGCGCATAAAGGGCCTGCCAAGGAACTTGAACTTCGTCCTTGTGGAGGAGCAGAGGTCCGACCCCGGCAAGGACGTCTTCCCCGAAGGGGTCGTGACCTACACGCTAAAGGCCCCGGAAAAACCCGGCGCATACACCCTTGCCGCGGCCTTTCTTTACGGCACCGAGAATACCGACAGGGCGGGGTTCTTCCAAAGGCCTTCAGGGAGGATACTCTTCTCGGAGGAGGTAAAGGTGCAGGTGGAGTAAGGGCGTCAGGTTTCAGAAGATCAATCTGCTTTTATTCCGGACGCAATAAATGCCTTTAGGAAGCTCTGATTAATTATGCCTCCCTGTCATTCTGAGGGAGCGGAGCGACCGAAGAATCTCGTAACTTGCTGATTTGTATACTACGAGATTCTTCGCTACGCTCAGAATGACATATTGTTGCGAATTAATCAGAGGTTCCTTTATACTTTGTTGTGCTCCTCGTAAAATCCTCTCGTACGTAGTACGACTTTGGTCTTTTTGTCCTAACGCGGGTTCAGGTTTGCAACCTGAACACACATAGCGAGCGTATTCCCCGCTTTTTGCAGCGGGGTTTAGCGAGCGAATCGAAATCGAAATCTTCCTTATGTGTCGAAGATTCCCCGCAGCTTGCTGCGGGGAAATTCAACCCTTGAAATTCGTAATCCCTCGTCCCCCCCCAAAAAAAAGCATTGACTAAAGAAAAAAGACCCGCTCCCTTTGGGGAGCGGGGCCTGCTGTTTCTGTTTTTACGCCGCTTTAAACCCTGAACCTCCTGATCGCCTCCTGCAGACCCTTTGAAAGCTGCGAAAGCACGGTCGTGGAGCCTGTTATCTGCTCCGTGGCCGCCGAGCTGTCCTTCGATACCGACGCCACGGTGCCTATGTCCATGCTTATCTGCTCCGATACGTTGGAGAGCTGGTTCGTGGCCGTGGCTATCTGCTCGACCATCGAATTGAGGTTCTTTACGCTCTCGACGATATCATGGAGGGCCTTGCCCGCCTGGGCCGAGAACTGAACGCCGTCGCCGACCTTCTTCGTGCCCTCGTCCATGGAGGTTATAGCGGCCTGCACCTCGTCCTGGATCGACTTTATCATGTTGTTTATCTGGAGGGTCGATTTCGCGGTCCTCTCGGAGAGGTTACGCACCTCGTCCGCCACCACCGCGAACCCGCGGCCCTGGTCGCCGGCCCTGGCGGCCTCGATGGCCGCGTTAAGGGCCAGGAGGTTCGTCTGCTCGGCTATCTCGTTGATGACGCCTACTATCTTGCCTATCTGCTGGGAGCGCTCGCCGAGCGATTCGACCCTCGTGGCGAGCCCCTGGACCATCTCGGAGATGGCCTGGACTTCCTTGATGGACCTTTCCACTATCTGCTCGCCGTTCTTCGCGAGGTTCGTGGTCTTCGTGGCCGTGGAGGCTATTTCGGTGGTGTTCCTCGCTATCTCGGTTATCGTATGGGACATCTCTTCGGACGAGGTGGCTATCTGGGTGGCCCTGCTGGCCTGCTCGCCTATGCCCGCTGACATGTGCTCGGAGCCCTGCTTTATCTCGTCGCTCGCCTCGGTCACCTTGTCGGCGGCTTCTTCCACGTCCTTTACTATGCCTTTCAATTTGCCCACCATGTCCTTCATGGCCCCGTGGAGGTGGGCGATCTCGTCCTTCGACTTTATCTCCGGGAGGTCCACGCTCAGGTCCCCGCCGGCGACCTTTTTAGTGGCCTCGGTTATGAGGATAAGAGGCTTGGTTATCCTGTCGGAAACTACGAATATTACGACTATCGCCGTGGCAAGGGTCATGAAGACCGTAAGGGCTATGGTCTTTTTTATTTTTGAAAGCGAGGTCTTGCCCTCGAGGAGCTCGGAGTACGATTTGACCTGCGCCACCGACCAGTTGAAAGTGGAGAGCGGCTTATATACCACGTAATGCAGCTCCCCGTTCATCTCGAAGGTCCCGTGGCCGGATTTGCCGGCCTTCATCTCGCTTATGATAGCCCTGAACGCCCCGTCAGCGGAGATCGTGTCTATTGAGGGCAGGTAGTCCTTCAGGAGCTGGCTGTCCTCCTTCTGCCCGCTCTTTAAATTGATGTCGATCGTCTTTTTGCTGTCCGCCACCACCATGCCGAGCGGGTCGAGGACGAAGGTCCTTCCCGCGGTGTTCTTGGCGACGATCTCCTGGAAGTAGGATATCGGGATCTCGAAGTGGTAAAAGCCCGGCTTGGAGCCGTCGTCGAGCACTATCGGCGAGGTGTAGGCGAATACCCATTTTTTCGCGTCAGCCGACATATAGGGGTACTCCACGTGGACCTCCCCCTTGCCGAGCTTGAACGTCGGGTCGAAGAAGGGGGCGCCGTTTTCCTCGTTCGAGAAGTCGTCGTCGGGCGCGACCTGCCTTAATGTTATCCTCGAGTGCTCCTGTCCGGTCCTGTCTATGACGCACGTCTCCTCGACCGGGAACTTGCTCTGGACGAATAGGGTCCAGTCGTCGATCTTGCGCTTGAGTCTCTGCTGCTCGGCTGAGAACTGGATCGTCTTTTTTGAGTTGTACCTGTTCCCGCTCCGGGTCTCCCTTAGGGAGAAGTATTCCTTGAAGACCGGGTAATTGAGCGCGAAGACCAGCTCGCTGCCCGCCTTCTCGTGGAAGGCCGATATCTGGCCGGAGACCTGGCCGAGCTCGTTCTCCATGGCCTTCAGCGCGTTGGCGACCACGGCGGTCTCGGTCGTCTTGAAGTTTATGTAGCTGTTGACGCTCAACCCCACCAGGATAAGGATAACGAAAATCAAGAGGAACTTATGCTTAATCTTCACCGTTTTTGGTCCTCCTTCTTTGCTGTTAAACTTGTTTTGCACGGAAATGCGCCTGGACGGCGGTAGGTAGCCGTCAATGACCTTCCGTGCCGGATTTGATTTCAAGTACCTCTTCGGAAGAATGTCCGAAATATTTAGCGATATTTTACGCAAGATATGTGCCAGCGGGTCGTTGGCCCGGATAGGCGGGAGGCCAGGAAAGCCGTAACTTGCCGAAAATACAGGAATATTTTTGTGGTAATATGCGGGCGGCAGGTCGGGGCAGGGAGCCGGGGCGCGTCATGCCGGGACAGGGGCTTTCTTGACGCGGGCCATAAGGGGCGTATTTTTTTATTACCGATGTTTGACAATAGCGGGCTTGGGAGCTATGCTTATTTAAAAAATACCCACCCTTAGGAGCGTCTTTAGAAAACTATTGCAATGGTACATTTTTAAAAAAATATCGAAAGAGGAGGAGAGAATGAAAAGGTTCGGGATATTGATGGTCGTGGCGATGTTCGCTTTTACCGGGCTGATATCTTCTTGCAAGAAAAAGGAGCAGCAGCCGGCCCCCGGCGGCGCAGAAAGAGGAATGATGGAGGCCAGCCCTTCGCCCGGCGGCGCTGAGAGAGGAAAGATGGAGGCCACCACCGTACCGGCCCCTCCGGGCGGGCCCATGCAGACCGCGCCCTCTAAAAAGTAAAAGGCCCATTATTCCGATGATAAATGTCCCCATGAAACTGCCGGCACTGGCGATTATGTTGCTTTTTGCCATGTTAGTGCCGGGCCGATACGGATATTGCGCCGGGCCCGCGCCTTCGACGGCTGTCCGGGACGGCGCGGAGCCTGAGGCCTCCCCTGAAGCGCCAGGGGTAAAGGATAAATACCAGCGGCAGATGGAGGAGAGGCTCAACGAATTCGAGAAACGGACAGAGGAGCTGCAAAGTTCCGCGAGGAAGGCCACGGGCGAGGGGAGGAGGCGGCTCGATAAGGCGATAGAAGAGCTTAGGGAAAAAGAGGACGGCGCCCGCGAACAGTTGGAGGCGCTCAAGAAGTCCGTTGCCCCGGAATGGGACAGGTTCAGGGCAAGGCTCAACGAGACGGCGGACGAGATAGAGAGGTCGATAAACGACGCCTTCGCGAGCATCTGACAGGCTTCAAATAAGTCCATCTGCTTCGTTGGCATCAAAGCTCGTAACTCGGCGAGCACCCGGAAGCTATCCATCAAAGTATCGCATGGCAGGGTGTTTTCAACACCCTGCCGATAAAGTCCGGCCCCCTTGCCCAGACAAAGAAGTAAGAAACCCCGCTCGACTCCACGGGAGGCGTGAACGTGAGATCAGTCCGCATCGCCACGTCGGGTTGGCACTACGGCCACTGGAAGGGGCCCTTCTACCCCGAGAAGACCCCGGACAGCAGGCTCCTTAAGTTCTACTCCGGGCGCTTCGACACGGTGGAGGTGAACAATACGTTCTACGGCCTGCCCGATGAGAAGACGATAGTCCAGTGGCGCGACTCCACGCCCGAGGGCTTCATATTCTCGATAAAGGCGAGCAGGCTCATAACGCACATGAAGAAGTTGAAAGACCCCGGCAGGACCCTCCCGCCTCTTCTCGAACGGATAAAGCCCTTGAAGGAAAAGCTCGGGCCGATATTATTCCAGATGCCGCCGCGCTGGGGGCTTGATATCGGGCGGCTCAATGAATTTTTGGACGCCCTGCCCGAAGACCACAGATACACGTTCGAGTTCCGGGACACATCCTGGTTCGACCACAGGGTATACGGGCTTCTAAAGAGGCGCAATATCGCCTTCTGCATCTACGACTTCAACCGCGTCCTCTCTCCAAAGGAGATAACGGCTGATTTCATCTACATAAGGCTCCACGGCCCGGAGGGCAAGTACGCGGGGTCGTACTCCGATTCGGCCCTGGCCGGGTGGGCGGGGCTTTTCTCGAAGTGGATAAGGGATGTAAGGGAGATATACTGCTACTTCGACAACGACCAGGCGGGCTACGCCGCGCTGAACGCGCTCAAGCTCAAAGAGATGGTAAAGGGCCTGCCGGCGGCCGCGTAAAGCGGGCAACACAACGGGCCGCATCATCCCCCCCCAACCGTGCCCCTTCAAATAAGACCGCTTTACAATTTAATCCCCTTCAGGAAATTAAACGCCTCTTTGGCCGCGTACTCGGGCTCATCCGGGCAGGTATAGAGCTCCACCGTAAAATAGCCCTTATAGGAGCCGTTGTCATAGAGCTTCAAGATCGAGCGGAAGTTCATGTCCCCGAGCCCCGGTATCAGGTGGAAGTGGTCCCTGCCCTTTATGTCCCCGGCGTGGATATGGAAGACCCTGCCTGAAAGGGACCTCGCCACGGTTTCAGGGTCTTCGCCCATCACATGGCTGTGGCCGAGGTCGAGGTTCGCGCCGAGCAGGGGAGAGCCTATCTCGTATATGAGGGTGGATAGCTCCTCGCAGGACTCTATCAGGAGCCCGGGCTCGTACTCCACGCCTATCCTGACGCCCTTTGTTGCCGCGTGGGCAAGGACCTCCCTCAGGGAGTCCTTGAAGATGCCGAGCGCGTCCTCCGGGGCGGTGTCGGGCATGATCTTGCCTGAGTTGACGCTGATGTTCGGTGAGCCTACTTCAAAGGCGAGGTCGATGCACTTTTTCACGTACTCCGCCATCCACGCCCTCGCGACCGGGTCGGGGTTTGAAAGGGACGGCTCGAAGAGCGGGTCCCAGACCTCGCTGCCGTAGCACCCCCGCACCGTATTGGCGTTTATGTTGCACACCTTCACCCCGGCCCTCGATACCGCCGCCTTAAGCTCATCTATGTCGGACCTTTTCAGGGCCCTCGTATAGAGGTGGGGGGCGTCCGCAAGGAGCTCCACGCCCTCGTACCCGATGGCCCCGATCTTTTCCACTGCCTCGGATACCGGGTAATTCACGAAGGCGTTGGTGCTGAAGGAAAGCCTCATCTCTTTTTGGAACGCGCGTTGCAGTAATCAACGAGCATGGCGAACTGCTCGCCGAGCCTGTGCTCGGCTACCCCGAGAGGCGCCTTGAAAAAAGAGGCGAGATGGGGCATAAGCCCGGCCTCGCCCCTGTCCTTCGCGTATAAAGAGAGCCTGACGAGGTCTATTACGAGCGGGGCCGCGAGGATCGAGTCGTAGCCCTGCCAGATGAACTGAAGCGACATCTTCGCCCCGAGGAAGCCCCTGAAGTGGATGAAGTTCCACGCGGTCTTCTGGTCGTCGAGGGACGGCACGTAGTGGATGTGGACGCCTGAGTGCGGCGAATAGCCCAGCGCCTTCCCGAGCAGGCGGTCCTTTGTCATGAGCTTCGATTCCTTGTTCTCCGGGTCGTCAAGGACCATGCCGTCCATGTTCCCGAGGATGTTGAACCCCTCC
Source organism: Deltaproteobacteria bacterium (assembly GCA_016219015.1). GTDB lineage: Bacteria > Desulfobacterota > GWC2-55-46 > GWC2-55-46 > GWC2-55-46 > JACRCL01. The sequence continues at coordinate 27,118 of JACRCL010000008.1, read as the reverse complement.
CAGCTTAAGACCTCGAGGTTCCGCGCGGTGAACATCGGTATCAGGGCGGATTTGACCAGGGTCTCCCCGGTCTTGCCGTCGCTGCCCATCACGGGTACGCCTTCGGCCCCGGCAAGCCCGACGAGGGCCGGGACAAGGGGGCTGTTCGATGGGGTGAAGTTTATGTAGGGGCAGCCTTCGAGTATCGCGGCAAATGCGTAGAGGCTGCCGGCCCTTACATCATCGGCCCTGTTACCATCGATGCATTGCTCAAAGCCTTTCAGGGTATCGTGGCAGGGCTTCATCTCAAGCAACGGCTCGGTCGAGGCGAGGTTGACGACGACAGCCGTGTCCACGCCGTTTCTTTTCTTGAAGTCCCTTATGTCGGCCCTTAATCTACGTACCTGCTCCTTCAGGGGAGCGGCTGGCAGGGCAGGGGCGAGGGCCTCGATGGCGCGGCCGCAGTTCGTGGCTACCCCCTCATATATGTCCGCTTGAAGCTCCGTCAATTCCGGCCCTATCTCCGGCAGGATGTCGAAAGGGAGCTGGACGCCCCTGAAGAAGTTCCGCGCGTTCTCAATCGGGGCGGAGCGCCTTATCTCCCAGCCCCCGAACGCGATATCCTCAGGCGCGGCCAAATCGAGGCCCGCGAACCCGTCGAGCCCGGTCACCATGCCGACGGGTGCGCAAAGGCCTTTCTTCAAGGCAAGGGCCCCGCTGATAACGGCCGTGGCGATATACCCGCCGGCCCCTATGAAGAGCGCTCCGGACCTACCCATGACGCATAAATCCCCCACGGCGCAAGGCGCGCGCCACGGGCCGCCTTAAGGGGCGGCAGACATATAGAGGTTGCGGGTAATCTCCCATTTAAGGCCTTCTTTGCAGGGTCTTTTCAGGCTTTCTTAGAGTGAGTGGTATCAGGGGTACGGACCGGTCCAGGGACAGAAAAAGCCTAATCCGAGTTTATGGCAATAAGATGGTTTGTCAAGGAAGAGGAGGGGGGGATGTAAGCCTTCTTGCCCTTACTCACATACAAGCCTTTGACATCCTAACGTCTCTTTGTTATATTTTTTAGTGCTAGTAATTCCAAGGGGCTACCCCTGTCTTCATGGACAGAGGTGGCTCAATGTGGGCGCACGCGCGCCCGCAGATGCCCTGTACCGTGAGGTATCGGGGTGGCCTCCTTGGAAGCCACTAGCACATCTGCGGGCGCGCTTTTTTTATGCCCGAAAAATGCCTAAAAACAACCTGCAGGAGGTGCTACATGTGCAACAGAAATGGCGTGCGTCAGGGCATCGAAGGCATCAACGACTGTATCGAGATAATAAATGACGTCAAGCGGAAGGTCATGCCCTTTCTCGTCCTTATGAGCAGTATGGCGGAACTCAATCCTAACCTCGGAACTGTCCTTACGAATGAGGACCTCGCGGACATCGGCATGTTCTTGAGGGAAGAATTCGGTGAGGCCTTCAAGGCCGTGGACTCGATAAGCGACATCTATAGACGAAAGCTCTGCATTTAGAAAAAAGACAGGCACTATGCCCTGTGGGTTTGTAAAACGAAAAGAAAAAAAAGAAAAAGCGAGTTCAGGTTGCAAACCTGTTTAGCCTGTCATTCTGAGCGTGTGAGCCAAAGCCCCGAGCGAAGCGAAGGGGAAGAATCTCTATACAACAGTTTACAAGATTCTTCGTCGCCCGCGGCTCCTCAGAATGACCCTAATTGTTATCATTCTGGTATGGTTTTTGAATGATATATACACTTTAAGCAAAATCCACCTTGCCTGCAAAAAAAAATATAAGCACCGGGGAAGATTGTCGAAGAGGCGTTTAAAGAAGACGTTATTTGAAAGCTTTCAGGAGAAAGAGGCGCTCTCGCTGCTTTTATCCTACGCCCTGCCCGGCAAAGAGCTGGACATGGCCGTAAAGGGGCTTTTAAATAGGTTCGGCTCCCTTAAAGGCATCGTGGAGGCCCCGCAGGAGGAGCTTGAGGCGGCCCCCGGCATGGGTGCTGCGCCTGCCTCGCTTTTACGGCTTGTCGGGGGCGTATCCAGCCTGTATCTGAAGGACAGGGCGAAGAAAAAAAATATAGTCCGGGGACAGGGGGATGTGATATATTGCCTCAAGCGGATCGGCGCGCCGAAGGCTGAAAGGCTCGCCGCGATCTACCTTAGCTCCGCGAACGAGTTCCTGTCAATCGATGTGCTCCATGAGGGCTCCATTAAGGGCGGGTTTTCCGCGCTTTCAAGGAAGGCGGTTTCGCTTTCGTTCAAGCATAACGCCCGCTCCGTGGTATTCGCGCTTATGTGCCCGGGAAAAGAGGCAGTTGACCCCGGGCTGTACCGCAGGATAATTGAGGTGCTCGACAGGGCCGCGCTCGCGGTCGACCTCCTGGTCCACGATTACATCCTGACCGGCAAGGGCGGGTATTTCAGCGCAAGGGAGGGCGGCTGGCGGTTCGGGGAGACCCCCGGGTTCGCCATGGCCGCGGAGTTGCAGCCCTCGCGCATCCTGCCGAAAGGAATGGGCTGATGCTCAAGGTAGAGTGCACGAAGTGCAACGAGTGGGTCCACCTGCCCTTCCAGACCGAAGTGAAGGAGACGCGGTGCCCGTCCTGCTCCGAGATGATACAGGTCAAGGACATCTATGTCTCCTCGGGCTCCTTCCTCATCGCGAGGGACATACTCAGCAAGAACATCTTCAAATACAAAAGGCTCCTCATAGAGGCCGAAAACGAGGTCTCGGAGATAAGGAAGAAGGCCGGGGCCGGCAAGCCGTACGAGATATCCTCGAGGACGCTCTCCTCGTTCGTCTCCAACCTGAAGGAGCTGCTCGACGGGTGCAGGAACAACGCCAGGTACGAGCTGAAAAGCGCGGACGTGAAGTACGCCGTTTCCGGCGTCTCGAACCTCAGCCAGGCGAACGTGGTCAACATAAGCCTTTCGGGCATCTGCATCGACGCGGGCAGGAGGGCTGACATGGGGAAGCTCTGGAAGGAGCTGACCGTACACTTCAGGGAGCCCGGCACCGTCGGCCACTTTCAGCTAAACGGGAAGGTGATGTGGATAAACGGGTCCCTTATCGGGGTGAAGTTCGACAAGGTCGACCACCAGGACCAGAAGATGCTAAAAGACTATATCCTCGAGAAGACCACCTGAGCCCGTTGCCTCCCGCCGACGCTTAAGTGTATTCGGCAGGTAAAAAAATAAAAAATAGAAAGGGCCGCGGTTAGAGAACCGCGGCCCTTTTTTATCATTACGGGGACCCTTTTAAAGGGTCACAAGCTTGTATCCGACGAGGATCGCTATTGTCAACGCTATCGTCACTATGTCGTAGACCCTGCTGAGTGTCTTTATCTGCCTGTCCATTTTACCCTCCTCTTTTCTTGCTGCCCTTACGTTATTATCCTCTATCCTCTTTACAGTTCCCATTATACTCAGGCGAGATTAAGGGATTATTAGAGAGTGGAGGGGGAGCGGCCGAAAGACAGGTAATTTTTAGCAGGCTTTAAATTTAATAGGTAAAACAAGGGGTTAGGGCTGTAAGGGGTCTTATTTACAAACAATTCAGGGAAGCTCTGATTAATTATGTCTTCCTGTCATTCTGAGGGAGCAAAGCGACCGAAGAATCTCGTACTGTTGAATAGAGATTCTTCCCCTTCGCTTCGCTCAGGGCTTTGGCTCACACGCTCAGAATGACAGACTAACTGGTTAATTTGTCTCCTCGGCCTGGCCGCCCCCGTCCTTTGTCCTTTTGAGTATCCGGTAGAGGGTCTTACGGTCTATGCCGAGGATATCGGCCGCCATGTTCTGGTTGCCGTTGGTGTGCTTGAGTATCTGCTCTATGTAATTGAGCTTCATCTCCTCCAGGGAAGGGAAGTTCCTCGGGCCCATGGGCTCCATCACGGTCTCGTCCCTGTTGCTCTGGTATATCTCGCCCGGTATGTCGGACACGAGGAGGACTTTGTTGTTCGTAAGCGCCACGGCCCGCTCCATGACGTTTTCGAGCTGCCTGATGTTGCCCGGCCAGTTATAGTTGATAAGGATGTCCATCGCCTCCTTAGCGATGCTGTGGATGTCCTTTTTCGTCTTCTTCACTATCTTGTGGAAGAAGTAGTCCACGAGCAGAGGGACGTCCTCGAGGTGCTCCCTTAAAGGCGGGAGGTTGATTTTAACGACATGGAGGCGGTAGAAGAGGTCCTCCCTGAACTGTTTCGATTTGACGAGCGTCGTAAGGTCCCTGTTCGTGGCCGCGAGGAAGCGGACGTCCACCGTTATGTTCTGGGTCGAGCCGACCCGCCTTATCTCGTTTTTCTGCAGTACACGCAGGAGCTTCACCTGTAGGTTCAGGGGCATGTCGCCGATCTCGTCGAGGAAGCAGGTCCCGCCCTTCGCCTCCTCGAAAAGGCCTTTCTTGTCCGTAAGCGCGTTCGTGAAAGCCCCTTTTATGTAGCCGAAAAGCTCGCTTTCGAGCAGGTGCTCGGGGAAGGTAGCGCAGTTTATGACCACGTACGGCCCTGAGGCCCGGTGAGAGCTGTCGTGTATGGCCCGGGCGATAAGCTCCTTCCCGGTGCCGCTTTCCCCCTGTATGAGCACCGGCACGTCGCTTCCGGCGACCCTGGCGATGGTCTTGTATATCTCGAGCATCTTGGGGCTGCTGCCGATTATGGTCCTGAAGGTGAAGTTGTCGCCGGGGGCGGCGGCCGTCTCGCCCCTGTCCGACAATATCGCCTTCTGTTCGAGGCAGCTCGCGACCTTCAGCTTTATCTCGTCGATCTTGAAGGGCTTTACTATGTAGTCGTACGCGCCGTTCTGTATGGCCTCTATCGCGGTCTCGAAAGAGCCGAAAGCCGTTATGACTATGGTTATGGTCTGGGGGTTCAGCCGCTTGAAGGCGTGGAGCACGTCGAGGCCGGTGAAGTCCGGCATCTTCAAGTCCGTTATCACCACGTCGAAGGGCTCGCTCTCGCCGAGCCTTACGGCCTCCTTGCCGTGCGTGGCTATGCGCACGGCGTAGCCCTCCTTCGTGAGCACCTCGGAGAGGAGCTCGGCCGCGACGATATCGTCGTCCACCACGAGTATGGAAGCCCCTAAAGGCATAGCTTTCCCTTTTCAGCGGCAGGCAGGAGCACCGAGAACGCGCTCCCCTCGTTTATCCTGCTCTCCACCAGTATTACTCCGCGGTGGCCGGCCACTATCTCCTGCGAGATGGCAAGACCCAGCCCGGTGCCGTGGCCGTGGGCCTTCGTGGTGTAGAACGGCTTGAATATGTCCTGGAAGTAATCCTCGGGTATGCCCCTGCCGTTGTCCTTTACGACCACCTTCACCCACGGGACCTCGGAGAGCTCCCCGGCCGGCAGGAGCGAGTTATCGGGCGGGCCAGACACCTCACTCGAAATGACGATCGTCCCTTTCTCGGGAGAGGCGTCTATGGCGTTATCGAGGAGGTTTAAAAATACCTCCTCGAAGCGTGGCTTTACGCCGTACACCGGCGGCAGCCCGGCGCGCAGGTCCTGTTTTACGGCTATGCCTTTTGAGACTATCTCCGGCATCAGGAGTATCGTCACGTCGTCGAGGAGCTTGTTCAGGTCCACCATGACGAAGTTGGCGCTCGGCTGGCGGGTGGTATCGAGGATGTTCTGGATGGAGCCTGTTATCCTTTCGAGCTGGGACTGCATTATGTCGAGGCGCCTCGTTATCTCCTTGTTCAATGAAAGTCCGGGCTCTTCCACCAGAAGCTGGAGGTGCCCGGAGATCGAATGCAGAGGCGTGCCCAGCTCGTGCGCCACCGTGGCCGCGAGCTGGCCCACGGCCGCGAGCCTCCTGGAGTGCCCGAGCTTTTTCTGGAAGTTGTATATCGACTGGTTGGCGTAGCTCAGCTCCTCGTTCCTCCTCAATAGCTCCTCGGTGGCGAGCTTTATCTTATGCTGCAGCTCGTCGTTATGCATATTTATCTGCTTCAGGAGCGATTCCTTCTCTTCGCTGTTGAGCCTTATCGTCTCGAGCATGGAGTTGAAGTGCTCCGTGAGCCTGCCGATCTCGTCGCCCGCCATCGGCTCGACCTTCACCTTGAGGTTGCCGCGTTTTACCTCGGATATCGCGGAAAGGAGGCTCTGTATGGGCCTGTTCACCATATAGTCCATCGAGAATATGAGCACGCCCGCTATGAGGGCTATGGCCAGGCCCGCGAACAGGAGCGTGGTCCTGCGCTTCGTGCTCAAGAGGGTGTCGAACGCCTCGCTCGATACCTTTATCCCGGCCATGGCGTATACCGAGCCGTTGTAATGGACCGGGGCGGCGACGTTGCCGTAATTGAGGCTGTTTACCTCCTCGAAGTTCAGCACCGTCTCCCCCTGCCTTACGGAGGCAAGCTCGTCGGCCCTGGGCTCCAGGGCCGGCAGATTCCCTTTTATCTTCGTGAAGAAAGGCTTCAACGAGCCGTCCGGGTTGAAGGTATACAGGTCGACGCGGACGATATGCGAGCTTATGAACATCAGCCGCTCAAGGGTGTCGTTGAGCGACTTTATTATCCGGGCCTCCCTCTGCGCCGGCGGCAGGGCGGGGCGGCTTTCCCCCGCGGATGTCTCGGGGATTATCTTGGAGCTGTAGTAGAGCATCTTGACGAGGTCGAGGTTCTCGCCCCTGGCCTCGCCGGCCGTGGCCATCGTCAGCTCTATCTCTTTTACTATCTTGCCTGCCTCTTCCTTCAGCGCGGCCTCATGGCTCTTCTCCACGACCCTGTGCGTATAATACGTGGAGACGAACAGTATGAGCAGAAGGGTGGTTATTATGAAAAAAAGGATCTTTACCTTTATTCTCATATTCTTTTTCCGGATTTTTAAAGGGTGAAAGGGGACGTTGACCTTAAGTAAGGTTGCCCCGATTTTAAAATTATATCTTGGGAATGTTCCTTAAATCCACTAATTTTTAAAGGTTTTTTTAAATCTTTAAGTAATTCAAATAGTTACAATATGATTTTCTGGAGGAATAGCGACGGCCAATTGCGCCGCGCCTATCTGTCCTCACATGAGGCATAGTTACGGTGCATAAAGCCTCATGGTGCGGCAAAAAGCCCCGCAAGATGACGCCAGCCCCGGTCGCCTAATCATCCAAAAACAGCGATTTCCAAGGGTAAAACCTTAATCAGGGTTTGGCATACCCTTTGCTAAGTTTAGAGACAAGACGGTTGCAATAGTTACTAAATCCTTCACCAAAAACTTTTCCAAAACTGAATAAGACGTTCCAGGGGCGGGGCAGCGCCATTCGCATTGGCGCATCCGTGTGCGGTTTTAAGAGGGCCGGATTGTTTGCACGGCGGCCTTTTTGGTTTTGCACTTAATATTATAATAGGAAAGGAGAATTAGTACAATGTCTACAAAGGGTTTCTGGAAATCCGGCCATCCTCCAACCCTGCTGATGGCCCTGCTATACTTCGATATGAGCTTCATGGTCTGGATGATAAACGCCGCCATGGCGCCGTTCATCAGCCAGGAGTTCCACCTCTCCCCCGCCCAGAAAGGCTTGATGCTCTCGATACCGGTCTTCGCGGGCGCGTTCCTCCGGATCCCCCTCGGGCTCGTGGCCGAGATAGTCGGCAGGAAGACCGCCGCGCTTATCGGCCTCGGCATCACCGTGCTTGCCATGTTCTACGGCTTCTATTTCGTGCACACCTACACTGAGGTCCTCATAATGGGTGGCATCCTCGGCATAGCCGGCGCGAGCTTCGCGGTGGCCCTCCCGCTCGGCGCGGGCTGGTTCCCGCCGCAGCACCAGGGGCTCGCGATGGGCATAGCCGGCGCCGGCAACAGCGGCACCATCTTCGCCGGGCTTTTTGCCCCGCCCCTGGCCAAGGCCTACGGCTGGAACGCGGTTTACGGCTACTTCGCCATACCGATAGTCATCGTCATGGCCCTTATGTGGTTCTTCGCGAAAGAGCCGCCGGACAAGATGGAGAGGAAATCGATCGGCTCGTACCTCAAGGTGCTCGTCGATAAGGACATCTGGGTCTTCAACCTCCTGTACTGGGTGACCTTCGGCGGTTATGTCGGCTTTTCGAGCTTCATACCGACCCTCATGGCCGACTCATACGGCATAAGCAAGGTGACTGCCGGGCAGTTCATGATCCTCGTCGGCTTCACGGCCAGCGCCGTAAGGGTGCTGGGCGGCTGGTTCTCCGACCGCTACGGCGGGATCCGCTCGCTCACGGGCGTTTACGTCATAATACTCATCGGCGCCGCAGGCGCGTTCTTCCTGCCGCCGCTACCGCTCTTCGTCTTCTTCCTCGTGTTGATGGCGGCCGCCATAGGCGTGGGCAACGGCTCGGTATTCCAGCTCCTGCCGTTGAGGTTCCCGCACGCCAAGGCCATCACCTCGGGCGTAGTAGGGGAGTTCGGCGCGCTCGGGGGAGCTTTCATACCGATTGCCATGGGCCTTTCGATGGAGACTAAAGGCGACTATTCCCTCGGGTTCCTCGTGTACGGCCTTTCTTCCATCGTAGCGCTCGGCATACTCCTTTTCGTTCAGAGGAGGTGGACTACCAGCTGGGTCGGCAAAGGCGGCAAGGCGCTCGTCACGGAGGGCGAAGAGGCTTAAGCGGGCGGCTTTATCCCTTAAGGAGGTAGCGCAAATTACCTGTTGCGAACGCCGGGGATTTGTGGGAAGATTATCATCCGGCGCAGTCAAACGGGCAGGACAGAGAAAACAAGAAACGGGTCGATGGAATACAGGTGCATACTATGCCCCACTGACGGCTCGGAGCTGTCGCAGAAGTCAGGCGACATCGCCGCCTACCTGAGCAAGCTGAGCGGAGCGCGCCTCATACTCCTCCATGTGATGCAGAAGTGGCACCATTACAGGTCCGACCTCCTTATAACGGATTCAGCCGAGTGGGAGGCTATACACAAAGACTGGCTCAAGGAAGGGCAGGAACTCCTCGACAGGGAGGAGGAAAGGCTCAAGAAAAAAGGGTCAGGGTACATAAAACAAGAGCTTAAGGACGGAGAGGCGGCCTACGAGATAGTGACCGTCGCCCACGAGCAGCACGCGGATCTTATAGTAATGGCGACCCACAGGGCCTCCCTCATAGAGAAGCTCTTCTCGGACTCTATCTCGTACCACGTTACCAAGAACACGCCGTGCCCCATATTGTGGGTCTATTAAAGGCGATAGCGTAAAAAGAAAAAGGGCTGACCGGAAGGTCAGCCCTTTTTCTTTTTAGCAGGCGGCTAAAACCCGTCTCAGGCGTGGCCCGAGCGCCCGTCATCGAGCTTATCGATCATGTCGGTGAACATGGTGCCCCTTATGGTGGTCTTCTCGCCGCAGCCCGGGCATTTTACGACAGTGCCGTCGCGCAGGTCCTTCGCCTTCTTACTGAACTCCTTCTTGCATACCGGGCAGGTGATAGTGATTATAACGTCCGCCATATCGAGCCCCCTTCGATCCCCGTCTTTCGTCGGATGACGATCAGGATGTCATTATTCTTACTTTTAACACAAAAGTACGCGGCTGGCAAGTGCGGGCCGAAGTCGGCCTTTACTTCCTCGGCGCTTCAGTTTATCATATTATGGCAAGCTGGTAGTCTATATCTGGTAGTCTATATTATGATAAGGCCCTTCAGGAAAGATGAAGACATAGAGCGGCTCTTCCCGGTAATAAAGACATGGGTGGAGGAGTGCGGCTCGAACGAGTTCGGCATAGACATGGAGGTGACCGACTATATAAACGAGGTCTATAAGCTCATACACCTCGACGACTGCGACCTCCTTGTCATGGAGGTCGACGGCCGGATAATCGGGCTTATGGGCATAACCTGCTATAAGAGCCCGATAGGGAGACAGAAGATAGCGAACGCCCATTACTGGTATACTCTGCCGGAGCACAGGGGCAAGGGCATAAGCTTCGTATTCGAGGCCCGCAAGTGGGCCCGCGAGAGGGAGTGCACGCATCTCATACTGAACGCGAGCAACATGAACAATCTGCACGACAAGGTCTGCCAGATATACCAGAGGATAGGGATGAGCAGGTTCGAGACGGCGTTTATCGAAAAGCTCGATTGAGCCCTGTACGGACGCAATAAATGTTTTTATACTTCGTTGTCCTCCTCGGAAAATCCTCGACTACAACAGTACGCCTGCGGTTTTCCTCGTCGGCCGCCTCGTCTAAAGCCATTTCTTGCGTCCGTAGCTTAGACTCTGCTGGTTAAAACCGTCGCCAGCCCGTAGAGCCAGATGCTCGAGGCGATGATTTTAGGCTACCTCTAAAAATTGTTCTTTTTCCCGACCTCTGCGTCAGGGCAAAAATAAAAATGCTCACATATTCACATATATGCTGCGCTTTTTATTTCCGCCCTTCCTTGACTTAAGAAAAAATTTCTAATTTTTAGAGGCAGCCTATAGCGACTTTGTTGAAGAGCGGCGTCATGGCCTCCTCCTTTCTCTTACTTCCTTTCTATCGACCACGCCACCATTATAAAAAAGCGGTTATTAAAAATAATTAAAGGGATCATGCGCTCAAAACGCCTTTTAGCATGATTTTTAGCCCTCTTTGTGGTATTTTCCCCCTTATCTTGATTACTGGGCCTCAAGTGAATAATCCGCAAAACAACCCGGGAGAAAAGGCGCGCACGCGGACCCTGTTCGCGCTCACGCTGGCCTTCGTCTTCTCGCTCTCCTTCTTGAAGATTTACGACTACGACGTCTGGTTCCATCTGAAGACGGGCGAGTACATCCTCCAGACATTGACCATCCCGAGGGCGGACGTCTTCTCGTATACGGCCTACGGACACCCCTGGGTAACCCACGAGTGGCTCTTCGAGGTCTTCCTGCAACTCGTCTATTCGATCGGAGGTGTGAACGGGCTCATAGTCATGAAGGTCCTTTTCGCGGCGGCCGTCTTCGGGACGCTATTCGTATTTTTGCGCAAAAGGGGCGTAAGCCCTTTCATAATAACCCCGGTATTGATAGCCGCGGCCATACTTTCAAGGGAGAGGTATCTGGAGAGGCCGGAGCTGCTCACCTATCTTTTTACGGTCGTTTGGCTTTTCATCCTCGAAGGATACAGGCAGGGCAGACTCAAAGGCAAGTACCTCTGGGCCATGCCCGTTCTAATGCCCGTCTGGGCGAACTCCCATTCCGGCGCGATATTCGGGATAACCATAATGGGCGTCTATACTTTCGGTATTTTCGCGGACGGGTTCATTGGAAGGGGGAGGGGAGAGAAGGATGGAAAAAATAGGGCGCTCCCTGTCCTCGTTGTCACGGCGGCTGCCCTGCTGACGGGCCTGCTGAACCCCAACACCTTTCACGCCTATACCTATCCCTTCACCGCCCTCGGCGTGATAAGGGAAACGGGCATCAGCATAGCCGAGTTCACGCCGCCCAACTGGGAAGGCTACCGGTTCTTCTTCATCTGTCTCGCGGTCTCGGCCGTCGTCATCGCCGTCAATTTCAGGAAGGCGCCGCTCGCGCAGACGTTCCTTTTCCTCCTGTTTTCGCTATCGGCCCTCCGGTTCAGGAGGAACATCGCGGTCTGGGCGATAATCACGGCCCCGGTCTTAAGCCTGTGCGTTGAGGATATCCTTTCAGGCTTCAAGAAGAGGCCCGGAAGACCTTCGTATCTCCTCGCGCTCCAGGCCGCGGGCATAGCGGCGCTCGCGGCGTTTTATATCTCTTCTACCGTAGGGAGCGGCCTGTGGGGCTTCGGGCTGAGGGATTACTGGTTCCCTGAAAAGGCCGTGCAGTTCATGGATAAGGCCGGCATCAGCGGGAATATGTACAACACTTACGAGCTCGGCGGGTATCTCCTGTGGAGGACCTATCCCGAAAGGAAGGTCTATATCGACGGCAGGGCCGATATCTATACGGAGGTCATCTCAAGGGAGGGGATGCTCGGCTCGCAGGGGTTCGAGAATATCGCGGACCATTATGGGATAAACTACGCCGTCATAAACCTGAGAAAGCGGAACGCCGAGTACGTAAGGTCAGACCCGTATTTCACGGCAGGCATGGCGCTCGTCCACTGGGACGACCTCGCGATGGTCTTTTTGAAAAGGACCCCTCAAAACAGCGGGATTATCGAAAGATATGAATACAGATACGCGAAGCCGTACGAGGAGCTCAAGCCCAAAGACCGGGCTGAACTTGACGGGATTATCTCGGAGCTTGAGAGGAACGTAAAGGAAGACCCTTCGGGCAGGCAGAACCGCAGGCTCCTGGAGGCCGCCTACAGGCTCAGGGGCAATTGAGGTCCTTTACGAATGGGCCCCGTATTTCAGGTCCCCTCTTAGATTTATCACCATATCCTTCGTATTCCTCGGGTCGCCGTAAGGGTGGAGGTTGACCTCGATGAACCTCCAGTGGTCGAGCTCGTATTCCGATACCGTTGTCACGTACCTCCCGTTGCCCGAGCCGTCAGTCCTGAAGTGGTTTACCTCTATCCCCGCGGCCTTTATCTCCCTTTGGGGCTCGTCGTTGGCGAGCCATACGGAGTATGTCGATAAGGGCTTGAGCCTGTATACGGTCACGCCGAGTATGCGCAGGCCCGGGGAGCGGTCGAACCTCTCTACCGTCGCCTCTCCCGACGCGCCCCCCTTGAGGCTGTCCTTCAAGGGGACGAAGAGCTTGGCGGGGTAGTTGAAGCCGTAAGCGGACGCAATCAATACCAACGCCGCTGCAATCAGAATTGAGCTTTTGATTTTACCCATATGAACCCCCTGCTGAAATTATACCAGCAAAATGGAGGGATGAGAAGGAAGGCGGGGGGTGGGGGGAGCTTAAGGAGAGAAAGGACTTTTTCCGCAGCCTGTCAAGGGATTGTTCAGCCCGCGTCGCCGAGCTCGTACTGTATGACCGACAGGACGGCTATAGCCGCTGTCTCGGCCCTCAATACCCGCGGTCCCATGCTTACCGGCAGGAAGCCCTCCTGCCGGGCCTTTTCAATATCCTCCGCCGAAAGCCCGCCCTCAGGCCCGACGAGGACGACGACGCCGTTTTTCGCGTCCCTGCCTTTCAGCGCCTCCTTGAGCCCCGTTACGCGCTCTTCTTCCCAGAGGGCGAGTTTCAGCATGCTGCCGCGCCCCGCAAGCGCCGTATCGAGGTCATTGAACAGGTTTATCTCCGGGAGCGTTACCCTCCCGCACTGCTTGGCCGCCTCTATCGCGGCCCTCTGCCACCTCTTCTCCTTCGCGCCTTTGCCGGACGCTACCGGCACCGTCCTTCTGGTCTGGAAGAAAGAGACCTCCTTTGCCCCGAGCTCCGTAGCCTTCTGTATTATAAGCTCGGGCTTGTCGGACTTTAAAAGGCCTTGAAGAATTTTTAAGTTCAGGGAGCTCTCCCTGAACTCTTTCACAGTCCGGGTTATTTTTACCTCAGCGTTGTCCCTGCCTATCGATTCTATCACCCCGATAAGCTCAAGGCCTTTGCCGTTGAAGAGGGCGACCTCTTCGCCTCTGGTGAGCCTCAATACCTTCTTCAGGTGGACGAACTCGTCCCCCATGATCCTCGATATTGTCGAGCCTTCGGTTATATCCCCGGCGAAGAACCTTCTCATTTCCTCAGCACCAGCGCCGCCCATTCAGCCGGAAGATAAGTTTTCATGTCTTTAAGGCCGAGGCCGAGGTACACGGACTTTACATCTTGAGCCTCCTCTCTCAATATCCCTGAGAGTATAAGGAAGCCGCCGGGCTTTATTTTTTTATAGAGGTCGTATTTCAGCTTTTTCAACTCCCCCGCGAGTATGTTCGCGACGACTATGTCGAATGCGCCCTTGACCTCGCCAACGGGTTTGCCGCTCAATGCTATATCCGTCCTGTTGAGCCTTGCGTTCTTCCGGGCCACCTTTAACGCCGCCGGGTCTATGTCTATGCCCACGGCCTTTTTTACCCTTAATTTCCTCGCGGCTATGGCGAGCACGCCGGTGCCGGTGCCGACGTCGAGGAAGGAGCCTGCCTTTTTGTCTTTCAGCACAAAGAGCATGGCCTTGAGGCAGGTCTTTGTCGTGGCGTGCCCGCCGGTGCCGAAGGCGAGCCCCGGGTCTATCTCTATTATTATCTCACCCGGCCTTCTTTTGACTTCCTTCCACGTGGGCTTTATCAATATCGACGCCCGCGCGCCGGTTATCCTTACCGGCCTTATCCCGGACCTCCACTTCGTAGTCCAGTCGCGGTCCTTGAATACCGAAGACGAGCAGGCCCACCCTATCTTTTCAAGCTCGTCCTCAAGCCGCCTCTGGTCCGACGCGGCCTTGAGGTACGCTATGTAGGTAATCTCCCTTGGGTGGACCCTCGGCTCTCCCGCGCTCTCAAGCCAGACGCTATGGGGCACGAGCGCGCCAAGCGGGGCTTCCTTGTCCTCTTCGAGGATGCCGGGGCTGCCGGCCTTTATAAGGAGGGAAGCGGCCTCGTCCCTGCTCTCCCACGGGCCTGCAGCCTTGATCTCTATCCAGTCTTTTCTTGAATTTTTTGGCATAAAAAAGGCAGTGCCTTCGGCCGCCATATCCGTTATGACCTCATGTTCAAGTACTGCAGGTCGATATCCATGTCCTTCGCCTTCAGGGCCTGTATGACCTCCTGAAGGTCGTCTATCTTCTTCCCGGTGACCCTTACCTGGTCGTCCATTATCTGGGACTGGACTTTTACCTTGAGCTCCTTTATGAGCTTTGTTATCTCCTTCGCCTTTTCAGTTGGTATGCCCTGCTTTATCTTTATGACCTGCCTTTTAAGCCCGCCCGAGGCGTCCTCGACCTTGCCGTAATCGAGAGACTTCAAAGAGACCCCGCGTTTGACGAGCTTTGTCTGGAGTATGTCTACCACGGCCTTGAGCTTCCCGTCGTCGTCGCCGGTTATGGTCATCTCCTCTTTCTTTTCCCATTTAATTTCGCTCTTCGAGCCTTTGAAGTCGTACCGCTGCTGCATCTCCTTTACAGCCTGGTTTACGGCGTTGTCCACCTCCTGGGTGTCCACCTTTGAAACGATATCGAATGACGGCATCAGCTACCTCCGCTATTTTTATTACGGCCTTACAATTGACGAGCCCCTGGGGGGCGTGAACTCGAACAGGGAGTCCTTCAAAGGGGGGTTGACCTTCATGTTCCTGAGCATGACCCTCGTCTCGTTACCGAAGAGGTCCTCAACAATGGTCTTTTCAACGAGGAGCGTTTCTCCGTTCACCTCGAGCGTTATCTTTTTCACGTTAGGCTGCTGCGCCTTCGGCCTGAGGACTATCCTGAAGCCGTCTTTTGTCCCGGTCGAGGAGTCGATGTCGAAGTCCTTCTTGAGGTCGCCTATGCCGGAGAGGAAATCGGCGGCAAGGGAGGCGGCCTCCTCAACGGGCTTTTCTATAACCTGGTTCAAGTCGCCCTGGAACAGCCAGATGGTCCTGCCGTCGCTTACTATCTCGTCGTTGGAGGGTTTCTTATATGTCCATCTCATCTTGCCGGGCTTCTTGAAGTAGACCCTGCCTTCGGACGTCTGCGCCCTGCCGAGGGACTTCGTGAAGGCCTCCTGGGTGAAGTCCGCCTCTATGGAGGTTATCTTCTCGTACGCGTGCTGGAGGCTTGATACGGCCTTGTCCTTGTCCATCCCCTCTGCCGCTCCAAGCGCGGGCAGGAGGAGGAAAGATATAAGGAGAGATATGATTAATTTTTTTATATGCAAGGCAAAAAGAACCTTTCTAAATTTTAAGTTCCTATCAGTATGTTGTCATTCTGAGGGAGCGCAGCGACCGAAGAATCTTGTAATTTGCTATTTATCTGCACGACGGGATTCTTCCCCTTCGCTTCGCTCAGGGCTTCGGCTCACACGCTCAGAATGACCTTGGAGATTTCTTAAATCAAATATACCAGTTTTTTCGCAAGACGAGCGACGATGACAACGCGGCAGATGGACTTTTTCGGCAGCCTTTAGGGCAAGGCTACTGCTGTTTCCTCAGCAAAACCTCCCTCGGGCGGCTCCCCTGAGCCGGGCCGACTATCCCTTCCTTCTCCATCTTCTCGATTATCCGAGCGGCGGTATTGTACCCTATCCTGAACCTCCTCTGTATGTACGAGGTCGATATCATCTCGAGTTGGGAGGCCATGGCCACGGCCTCGTCGTACCTGCGGAGGAACTCGTCGTCGTGTTCCTCTTCCCCGTCCGCGGTCGAGGAGGCCTCCTCGATTATGGCGGTGTCGTATTGCGGGCTCCCCTGCTTTTTCCAGAACTCGGTGGTCTTTTTTATCTCCGTCTCGGAGACGTATACCCCGTGTATCCTCTGGAGCTTCGAAGTGCCGGGCGGGAGGAAGAGCATGTCGCCCTCCCCGAGGAGCGTTTCGGCCCCTCCGGCGTCGAGTATCGTCCTTGAGTCCGTCCGCGAAGGGAGCTGGAAGGCGATACGCGCCGGGAAGTTGGTCTTTATGAGCCCGGTGACCACGTCCACTGACGGCCTCTGCGTGGCTATCATGAGGTGTATGCCTGACGCCCGAGCCATCTGGGAGAGGCGCACGAGGCATTCTTCCACGTCCTTGCCCGACGTCATCATGAGGTCCGCCAGCTCGTCTATCATTACCACGATATACGGGAGCCTCTTCTGCTCGGGGTCTCCTCCGTCGTCCTCGAGCTGCTGGTTGTACTTCTCGATGTTCTTCGAGCCCTTCTCGGCCATGAGCTTGTAGCGCCTGCCCATCTCGGTCACGATGCTCTTTAGCGCCCCGGCGGCCTTTTTGGGGTCGGTTATGACCGGCGTTATGAGGTGCGGGATGCCCTCGTAAGCGGAGAGCTCGAGCATCTTCGGGTCTACCATCAGGAACCTTACGTCCTCGGGCGTGGCCTTGAAGAGTATCGAGAGTATCATGGCGTTCACGGATACGCTCTTGCCCGTGCCCGTGGCCCCGGCCACAAGCAGGTGCGGCATCTTCGCGAGGTCGGCGACGTACGGGTTGCCGGAGATGTCCTTGCCGAGGGCGAGGCTCAGGCGGGAGCGGCTCTTCTGAAAGGCCGGGCCTTCGAGCATCTCACGGAGGCGTATCATCTCCTTCGACTGGTTGGGGACCTCTATGCCGACGACCGATTTGCCGGGTATCGGGGCTATTATCCTAATCGACATCGCCTTCATGGCAAGGGCGAGGTCGTCCGAAAGGTTCGTGATGCGCCCGACCTTTACCCCCGGCGCGGGCTCGAACTCGTACATGGTCACAACCGGCCCGGGCCTTACCTCCAGGACGCGGCCCTCTATGCCGAAGTCCAGCAGCTTTTTCTCCAGCACATGCGAGTTCTCAAGAAGGGTCTTACTGTCTATGGAGGTGGATTTTTCAGGGACCTGGTCAAGCAGGCTTAACGGCGGGAGCCTGAAGGTGCCCTTTGGGCTTGAGAACTCAAGCTCTTCTCTATCGCTCTCCTCGGTCGCCTTCCTGGACGGGGCCTTCGGGGTGATGATGGCGGGCGCCGCGGCCCTTTCCTTTACGGCAGGCTTCGGCTCCGGCTTCTTCGGTTTCTCTTCGGCCTCTTCCTGCTCGTCTTCGTCCTCGTCGTCCCCGTCAGGCTCTTTATCTTTCCCTGAGAAGATGGTTTTAAAGACCGACGCGGCGGGAGGGACGATCATTACGCCCAGTTGCACGAGCGAGATGCCGGTAGCCACGAGTATCGTTATAAGCACCGCCGCGAAAAGTATTATGAGCGTGCCTGTCCCGCCCGCGTAACCGGTCAATATCCTGCTCAAGTGCGCCCCTATGAACCCGCCAGCCTCGTCTTTCAGCAGGAGCTGGCTCAGGAAAGCCGAGAAGGAGATTATGAAGAAGGCGAAGCTTATCGGGACAGAGGCCTTGAACCCGTAAAGCCTCCTTAAAAGAAAGCCTACTGAGACGGCGGCGAGTATGAAGGGGAAGACATAGGAGGTATAGCCGATAGTCTTAAGAAGGATTTTTGCGAGAAATACCCCGATGGCCCCGCCCCAGTTCGAGGCGCTATTGTAGGAAAAAAGGCTTATCGCGGAATAGAGCGCCAGCGCGAGGAGGGTTATGCCTAAAATCTCCTGCTTGAGCCCTTTATCTTTCGAATTTCTCGGATCGGGTCTTTGAGGTCTGGCCATCTTCTCCGGCTTCGTAAACGGCTAAAAGGTTGCTGAAAAACTCAAGATCACATGCAGGCCACTCAAAAAGTTCAAGATGCAAGGAGTCGAAAGCTTAGGAGCGAGTCGTACTTGTAGTCGCAGTGACGAATTTTGAAGACGACGCCGCAGATTGGACTTTTTCAGCAGCCTGCTAAAAGGCCTTGAACTGCTTGCTTAGAGTTATGGACTGGTATTGATAAGACGAGCCTATCTTCGGGCCGTAGACCTTCTCCGGGACCTCCATCATCTTCTCGAAGTAGAGTTTGCAGAAGGTCTGTCCGTCGGCGATCATGAACGGCACGTCGTGCGCGCGCACTTCGAGCACGGCCTTCGTGCCCTTGACCTCGCCCTTGAGCCCGTAGCCGAAGCCGGGGTCGAAAAACCCGGCGTAGTGGGTGCGTAGCTCCCCGCTGCCGGCTTCATACGCGACCATCTCGGCAGCGTACCTCGGGGGGACGCGTATCTTTTCCTTGGAGCTCAAGATGTAGAATTCCTCGGGCTCGAGTATCAGCGTCCCCTTGGAGTTCCTCTGTATGGGGTCCCAGAAATCGGCGATGTTGTAATGGTCCCTCTTTGTCAGGTCTACGACATGGCTGTTCCGCTTCGACTTGTACCCGACTATGCCGGTATTCGCGTCCCCGCTTAAATCCACCGACATGAAAAGGCCCTTTGAGACCCTTATCTCTTCGTCCTTGAGGTGTTTGTCTCCGTTATATAAAAGGCGTGAGTCCCTGTGCAGGGCCTTGAGCTTCGAATCCGTCAGCGCGCATTCCCCGTTCAACAGGCGGAGCTGAACGAGCGAGAGGCCTTCTTTTACCTTGATGGTGAACGAGCGCGGCATGACCTCGAGGAAGAGCTTGCCCCTGTAGCCGCAGGCTATGTCGTCGAAGCGCGGGTTCTTGTCCGTAAGGACCCTGGCGAATATGTCGAGCCTGCCGGTCGTGGACTTCGGGTTCGCCCTTCCCCTGATGTCTTTCGGCAGGTTTAATTCTTCGATGAGGGGTATCAGATAGACATGGCCCTTTTCGAGTATCCCGCCGCTTGAGATGTCGGTTTCGTACATCACGAGGTCGGAGCCGTAGATGTCCGGGGTATAGAGCTTTTCTATGACCTCGTGGTTCTCGGGCAGGAAGCTCGATACAAGCCTGTACGCCTTCGGCCCGAGCCTCAGGTCCATTGACGCTGGCTGGACCTGGCCGTCCGGGATGGGGGCTTTCGAGCTTATCTGTTTTTTCGCTATCGCTTTCTTAAGCTGCTGGCAGCTTAAGACCCCTGAATTGTTGCGGCCCATCCTTAACGCCCTTTGAAGGAAGGCTGCCTCTAAAAATTGTTCTTTTTCCTGATCTCTGTGTCAGGGCGAAAATAAAAATGCTCACATATTATCATATATGCTCCGCTTTTTATTTCCGCCCTTCCTTGACCTCAGAAAAAATTCCTAATTTTTAGAGACAGCCGAGATTTATCCGATAGAACGCAGACGATATGATACATAAAAACGGCCCTATTGAAAAGAACTTTTGGGCGCGGGACAGAAAAAAGCCCGGCCGTGAAGCGCCGGGCTCCTGTTAACGTCATTCGGTTTTTCTCAAGTCTCAGCAGAAGATCAGCCCGGCCCTTGAGATGCCGTAGAACTTCTTTGTCCAGACTACCTTCGCCTTTTTCTCGATCTCGAGTTCCTTCACTAAGATATCGACGGTCTCGTCCTGGTCAAAAGGCAGGTAGCCCATCATCTTGATGCCCATCCCAGTATCGGAGATATCGACCGTCCTCGCGGGGACCCTTACCTCCCCCTTGAGTATGTCGCAGACCTTCTGTGAAGTGGTCCTTGTCTGTATGCGCCTGTCCGGATCGCTCGGCTTCATCTCAAAGCCGCAATGCGGGCAGGGGAGCTGAGACTCTCTCGCAGCCGTGTAGAACGCATTGTCACACCTCGGGCAATTGAGCTTGTTCATCTCCACCCCTCTCAGGTTATATTTTTGACGGTTTGGGCCTTTATATAATAACAATAACGGAATTATTGTCAATAAATTTCAAGCAGGCCCTTTTTTTTAAGCTTATATTTAATCTATTCAAAACGCAGCCGGTTTTTTGCCCCTATAACCCCGAAAACCTATCGAATCCTTGACTTTTCGCGGTTACTCTGATAATCCTAAACAATCGTGAGAGGTAAACTTACCGGGAACCACAAAAAACATATTGTCCTGGCCGGGGTAGCGGGTATCCTGCTGGTGGCCGCCTTCGCGTTCTTCGGTGACAAAGGCCTGGTCGATGTTTACAGGCTCGGCAAGGAACGCGACAGCATATTGAGCTACAACAGGTCGCTTGAGGATGAGAACAAAGACCTTGAAGAACAGATCGAGCTCCTCAAAACAGACAAGCGCTACATCGGGTACATAGCCCGTAAAGAGCTCAACATGATCGGCAGAAACGAAGCGGTCTACAAGCTGGAAGACCCCGTTAAGCCTTAAAGCCCGCCAGAGTTCCGGAAAGCTTTCCGTGACAATATATCGCACTTTTAGAATCCGCGCTGGATTTTTTAGCATGGTGCTGGAAACCTCAAAGTTTAAAGAGGGCTGCTCAAAAAGCTCCGGATCGAGGCATCGAGAAGCTTAGAAATGCTGCTACTCAGCGCAGTGACGAGCTTTGATGCCAACGAAGCAGATGGACTTTTTCAGCAGCCTGATAAGGCTATCTCTAAAAATTATGGATAGAACAGTCAAAATAGCCGGCCTCCAGCTCGCCCCCTCGGCTGACGGGGAGAAGAACCTGTCGAAGGCAGGGGAGCTCGTGGGGCTTGCCGCCGGCGAGGGCGCCAGGATAATCGCCCTGCCGCAGCTCTTCAATACGCGCTGGTTCGCCCATAAGATAGACGAGAAGAACTTCTCGCTCGCTGAAAAGGCTGACGGCCCGGCCATCTCCGCCATGCGGGAGGCCGCGGCCAGACATAAGGCGGTCATAGTGGCCGCCATCTTCGAAGAAGACAACGGCAGCTTCTATAATACCGCCTTTGTGATAAACGTTGACGGGGCTATAATAGGCAAGTACCGGAAGGTGCACGTCCCCATGATACCGCTCTGGGAAGAGAGGGCGTACTTCAGGCCCGGCGACCTGGGCTTTCCGGTATTCGACACGCCCTTCGGGAAGCTCGGCGTCCAGATATGCTGGGACGTATTTTTCCCCGAGGGGATGAGGATGCTTGCCCTCAAGGGGGCGGAGCTTGTGGTCGCGCCCACGGCCTCGGCCTTCGAGCATTCGCACAAGAAATGGGAGCGGGCCGTCTGCGCCTCGGCGCACGCCAACGGCCTTTATATAATGAGGGTAAACAGGGTAGGCAGGGAAGACAAGCAGGAGTTCTACGGCAGGAGCTTCTGCGCGCGCCCCGACGGGGAGTTCGTCCACAAGCCGAGCGGGTCGTCAACAGGGGTGGTCCTCGCCGACATAGACCTGGGCGACGTGGCAACCGTGAGGAACGAATGGGTCTTTCTGAAGGACAGGCGGCCCGGCGAATATAAGGGGATATCGGAGGATAAGGCATGAGAAGCGGCGCCGTCGAGATAATCAGGGCCGCCCTTGGATCCGCCATAAAGGAAGGCGTCATAAAGGGCGAAAGGCTGCCTGAGATAATAATCGAGAGGCCGAAGAAAGACGAGTTCGGGGACTTCTCGACGAATATCGCGATGCTGCTTGCCCCTCTGGAGAAGAAGGCCCCGCGCGAGGTAGCCTCAGCCCTCGTGGGCAGGATAGCCTCAGACCCTCTTGTGGAAAAGTGCGAGGTGGCGGGGCCGGGCTTCATAAACATATTCCTCAAGAAGTCCTACTGGCTCTCGATACTTGAAAGGATAATCTCGAAGGGCGGGGACTTCGGCAAAAGCACCCTCGGGCAGGGCAAAAGGGTGCAGGTCGAGTTCGTCAGCGCCAACCCCACGGGCCCGCTCCACATAGGCCACGGCAGGGGCGCGGCGGTGGGGGACTCGCTCGCCAATATCCTCAAGGCCGCTGGCTTCGAGGTGACGAAGGAATACTACATAAACGACGTAGGCCGCCAGATGGAGGTTTTGGGGAGGTCGGTCTTCTTAAGGTACAAAGAACTCCTCGGCGAGAAGATAGAGATGCCGGAGGAGGCGTACAAGGGCGAATACATAAAGGACATTGCCCGGGACTTCATCCTCAAGTTCGGCGACAAGTACAAAGTCTCGTCCGAGGCGGAGGCTATACCGGCCTTCTCGGCATTTTCCGGGGCCGCCATGCTCGATCGGATCAGGAAGGACTTGAAGGACTTTGGAATCGAGTTCGACGCGTGGTACAGCGAAAAGTCCCTCCATGAGAAAGGGCTCGTAACGGCGACGATAGAGGAATTGAAGAAGCGCGGACACATTTACGAGGCCGAGGGCGCGCTATGGTTCCGGACAACGGAGTTCGGCGACGACAAGGACAGGGTCCTTATAAAGGCCGACGGCTCGATGACGTACTTCTCCTCGGACATCGCCTACCACAGGGACAAGGTCGAGAGGGGCTTTTCAACCCTTGTCGATGTGTGGGGAGCCGACCACCACGGGTACGAGGCGCGGGTGAGGGCGCTTATAAAGGCGCTCGGGTACGACGATTCGGTACTGAAGGTCATATTCATACAGCTCGTGGCGCTCCTCCGTAAGGGCGTGCCCGTGCCCATGGGCAAGAGGGAAGGGGAGTTCGTCACATTACGGCAGGTGATGGAAGAGGTGGGCACGGACGCGTGCAGGTTCTTCTTCCTGATGAGGAGGTCTGACGCGCACCTGGACTTCGATCTCGAATTGGCCAAGAGCCAGGCCCCCGAGAACCCTGTCTATTACGTCCAGTACTGCCACGCGCGGATACATAGCATAATAGGTTTCGCCAAAGAGAAGGGGATGGAGCCGCCCGCAAGGTTCGATCTAAAGCTGCTGGAAAGGCTCGACCTGAAGGAAGAGACCGACATAATAAAGCACCTCGGCTCGTTCGAGGAGGTCGTGGAGAGGGGCGCGGAGGCCATGGAGCCGCACAGGATTACTTTTTATCTGATGGAGCTGGCGGGCCTCTTCCACCCGTATTACAACAAGAACAGGGTCGTGACGGAAGACAGGGAGCTGACGGACGCGAGGCTCCTCCTATGCGGGGCGGTGGCGACCGTGGCGGCGAACGGCCTGAGCCTCCTTGGTGTATCCGCGCCGGTCAAGATGTAGCAGACTGCTGAAAAAAAACCACCTGTTTAGTTGACGTCATTCTGAGCTTGTGAGCCGAAGTCCTGAGCGAAGCGAAAGGGGAAGAATCTCGCATATAAAAACAAGATTCTTCGGTCGCTATAGCTCCCTCAGAATGACAAGGAAACATAATCAATCAGAGCTTACTTAGATGATTTTTTCCGAAAATATTTTTAACAGGTTGACAAGGCTTTTGACTATCTGTTATAGTGGGTGGATAAATTGCTGCGGGGTGGAGCAGTCCGGTAGCTCGTCGGGCTCATAACCCGAAGGTCGCAGGTTCAAATCCTGTCCCCGCTACCAAATTCCTGAGGCCGTAATTCCTTTGAAAATAAAGGGGTTACGGCCTTTCTGCTTATGGGGTTGCGCGTCGTTCTCTACCCTCTTTTTCACCCAGCGTAACCAAATCGTAACCGTTTTCAAGGACAGCGACCGCCTTTACCATGTGCGACGGCGCAAGGTGCGAGTACCGAAGCGTCATCGTCAGGCTCTTGTGGCCAAGAAGCCTGCTCACGGTCGTAAGGTCTACCCCTGCCATTACAAGCCAGCTTGCGAAGGTATGCCTTAAGTCGTGGAAGCGGAAGTCGTTGAGCCCGGCTACCCGGAGTACCTCTTTGCCGCATTGAGGGCAATTGCCCGGGTTCTCTCCCTCGGATTTTTGCCGCTCAAAGCTACAGGCCGAACATTTGTCCCATTCCGCTTTCCTGCAAGCCGATGAAAAAGACCGCTTCAGGTCCCTGAACCTCCTGCCAGCCTTGTCCGTGAAAACATAGGGGCTGTTGATGTGCCGGACAAGGCCCTGGAACACGCCTTTCAGGGTCTGGTTGATTGGAACCTCGCGTCGCTCGCCGTTCTTGGTCCTGTCGAGGAGTATGAACCCGTGCTTCAGGTCAACATGCTTTCCCCATTCGAGGGAAAGTATCTCCTCTCTACGCATGCCGGTGTTGAGCGCGGTTATCACGATAGGCTTCAGGTGCGGCTCGCAGGCGTTTATAAGTGCCTGCCCTTCCACCCTTGAAAGGAACCGTAAGCGCCTGTTGTTCTCCGGCAACAGCTTGACCCGGCGCACGCGCTTCAAGACATCCTCTTCAACCAGCTCCCATTCAACGGCCTTGGTGAACATCGCCTTCAATGTTTGAAGGTACCTGTTTGCCGTTGAGACAGTCCTGCCGGAATCGGTAAACCCGCGGTAGTAGAGCTCAACCGTTCGCGTCGTGAAATCCTTGAGCTCAAGCCTGCCGAACGCCTCAATGAGATACTTGACATGGGTTTTCTTGTCCTTGTAGGCCCGTTGCCATTCCGCCCACTTTAGGACCTGGTTCGCGAGGTCACAAAAAGGCGTCTTCCCATCGATCTTAGCTGGTGAGCCGAGTTGCCTTTCCTCCAGCTCGATTAACCGGCTTGCGTGCTTTCGCTGAGCGAGCTTTTTGTTCTCCGTGCCGGTGGATTCATAAATCCGTCGGCCTTCGACCCTGAAGGACATCCACCAGTGCGGCGAGTCCTTTCGTTTGTAGAGGCCCATTTGCCTATACCTCCTTTCCGGGCCCTCTACCTGCACGGCCGGTATTATACACCCTTTTCTGGTCCTTTAGCCAGTCGAGGATCTCTCTTTCCTCGAACCGCAGGAGACTGTTTATCTTGAAGCACGGGATCTGCCCGAGCTCCGCCCACTGATAGATGGTGGAGGGCTTTGCCTGAATGAGCGCGCAGATTTCTTTAATACTAAGTAGTTTCATTCCTTGCGACCCGCTCCTTTTGAATTTAGAGCGTTTTAGCTCCATAGCTGTGTATTACCTTTTTGACCTGAAAAACTCCCAAGTATCTGTGATGGGTGTTTTTTAAAATACTCACAAAAGGCTTTTAAAATAACAAGTTATGGTTTACAATCTTTAAAACTTACATTGAGTTCACGATGACTGGAAAATCCAAAAGGTTTCAGGACAAGACAAAAAAACTTCATAGGCTCCTTTCGATACTCCGCAAACTCGACAACCGCGAAAGGCTGACCCCTCAAGCCCTGGCCGGGAAGTTCGACATCGACGAACGTACCATTTACAGGGACATAAACGACCTAAACTCGGCCGGGTTCTCGATAACCTTCGATAAGGAAGCGAACACCTATAGGTTCGCTGACCCCGATTTTACCCTCCGCGATTTCGATTTGAATGATAATGAGCTTAAGGCCCTTCTTGTCGGAAGGCAGATGGCTCAGGGCCTCGGTAAGCCTTTTGAAAATGCGTTCAAGTCCATCTTAATGAAAGTGCGCAAGGATACTGGCCTTAAGACCCGCGAGAAGGCCAAAAGGCTCGAAGAAAAACAGTGGCTCTGGGTTGATATAGACCCCACGGAAGGTTTTGAGCAGATAGAGAGGCAGTATAATGCCGTAAACGAGGCGATGGACAAAAAGGTTGAGCTTGAGATTGTTTATAAAGCGATGAAGGACGAGAAGGAGACCAAAAGGGCTGTTGCGCCGTACGGCCTGGTCTTCCAGTACGGACTCTGGTATGCGATAGGGTACTGTAACCTTCGTAAAGATATCCGTGTCTTTGCCCTCGACTGCATAAAGGACTTCAGTCTCACCGATAGACACTACAGCATCCCTGCTGACTTTAGACTCGATGAATACTTCAAGCCCGGCTGGCAGATGCTGAGATACGGTGAGCCGGTCAAGGTTGTACTTGAGTTCACGAAAGAGTACGCGCGCTGGATAACGCGGC
The DNA here is from genome assembly GCA_016219015.1 of Deltaproteobacteria bacterium. Lineage (GTDB taxonomy): Bacteria > Desulfobacterota > GWC2-55-46 > GWC2-55-46 > GWC2-55-46 > JACRCL01. The sequence continues at coordinate 1,134 of JACRCL010000008.1, read as the reverse complement.
GCAAATGGCATCCAACTCAGAAGATTGAAGAGCGGCCTGACGGCTCGATAATATTCAAGGTGACCGTGGAGGGGACACGAGAGCTCAAGTGGTGGCTATACCACTGGATACCGCATTGCAAGATTCTATCTCCTCCAGAATTGAGGGATGAGATGATTGGGGAGATGAGGGAGACGCTAAAGGTCTATGGGAAGGGGCTTTAAGCCCCACGTCTGAATTCCGCTAAATGACATAAGGCTGTCAGCCTAGATGTTTTTATCATCTTAAGATGCTCTTCGCTTTTTATCAAAATTCCACTGCCAAAAATGAGGGGTAAAATTATGCCTGTGAATAGCAATTTCAAAAAACAATATGTGTTTTGTTCCATAGCGATAGACGTTGAGCATTCCTGTTGCCATAAGAATATGAAGGAACCAAATCATTCTCCTGAGATGCTTGAGTGCATTGACGATATTAAGACTACAATCAATGAGCTTGTTTTTTGTTGTTATTATGGACCAGAACCCGGAAGTGAAAAGAGGCCATACTTAAGATCTGATTTTGATGAAGAATGGAAAACAAAAATGAAAGACGCTGGTTGGGAAAATTTGAATCCAGCTGATTTTAGGATTCCAGAAACAGGGGGGATAAATCCTGACGCCTTGTTAAAACGAAACGATTTAGTAGCTGTTATCGAAATTGAAAAAACAAAGCAGGAAACTATCTGGTTTGATTTTATGAAAATTTTTGCTGCTATAAAGCACAAAAAAGCTGATTTTGGAGTAGTGATTGTGCCTAAAAATAATGTTCATGACAAGGATCATTTTAAAGAAGCACGTAAGTATCTATGGTATCTTTCCGAATTTGCTGGGGTCGAACAAAATCTACTGTCGAGGGTCGCTATAATTGGTTACACTCAGACTGCACTTATTGAAGAATCCCCTGAGAAAAAGAACCTCAAGCAATATCTTCATAGTAAAAAATTTATTAAATTTGTTAAAGACCAATTTGCTTTACTTCGCCGGTTCAATAGCGAAGTGCAACACTTGGGAGAGCAGGAAGGAAGATGCTATCCTAAGTGGCTATGTCAAAAAGAGAATATGTACACCTGTCTTTGTCTGAAAGAGACTTGATAACCACCATGCTTGCCGAGGA
>JACRCL010000009.1 GCA_016219015.1 Deltaproteobacteria bacterium | reverse complement strand
CCCCTGGACAAAAGATATGGCGGGTATGTCGACCGGAAGATGGGGCCCTTCGTCGTAGGAGGGCAGATACTCCAGGCGGAGGGGGGACTCGATTTCTGGATAAAGGGAGGAATACAGTTTTAAGAGAATCCGTGGGGCACTATTGGGGCACTAAAATCAAAGGGGCTGGCGAAAGCCAACCCCTTGTTTTTACTTCTTTTAATATGGTGCCGAAGGGGGGACTCGAACCCCCACGGGTCTCCCCACCACCCCCTCAAGATGGCGTGTCTACCAATTCCACCACTTCGGCTCTTGGGTTTATTATGGGCTGGAACGCCCGGCTGGCAAACCCGATTAAAACAAAAGCCAGTATGTAAGTCAAGCGATTTGCTCTGAAATCAGGCTATTTCGGCTGTGCAGCGGGCGCCTGAGGCTGCGCTGGCGCCGCCGGTGCCGGGGCTGTGGCCGCAGGCACGTTCTGCATTATCGATGAAGACCTGCGTCTGCTCGCCGAATAGGTCAGGAAGAGCGATGTAAGCATGAATATGCCGGCGCACGCGTATGTGACCTTGGCCAGGAGCGTAGCCGGGCCGGCGCTGCCGAATATCGTCTGGCTCGAAGCCCCGCCCCCGAAGGTCGAGCCTATCGAGGCCCCCTTGCCGACCTGCAGGAGCACGGCTATTACCATTATGATGCTTACTATAATGTGTATTGTTGAGACTATCGTAAGAAGCATAACCCCTCCGGGAATTTTTCAAGCTCCCCGTCAAAGATAAATTTTTTACCAGTTTTGGATACGGTTTGCAATAACTTTTTCGTAAACAATCATTTTACTTTTTTGGACAGGAAATGCAAGCGGTTTTTTAGAAGGGGTTAAATTGTTTTAGGGAAATGACCGGGAGGGGGGGTATAGCAGCCCTAAGAAATCCCTGATTAATCAGAGCTTCCCCAGGGATTACTAATTCTTAGGTTCGGGTTGCAAACCTGAACCCGCTAAACGCCGAAGTCTTCAACCGGACGCAAGAAATGACTTTAGACGAGGCGGACGACGAGGAAAACCGCAGGCGTACTTGTGTTGTACGTCGAGGATTTTCCGAGGAGTACAACAAAGTATAAAGACATTTATTGCGTCCGGGATAAAAGCAGATGGGCTTTTTCAGCAGCCTGCTAAAGATGCCGGAACTTTACTATCCGCGCGAAGTCCTCTGCCTTGAGGCTCGCGCCTCCGACGAGCGCGCCGTCTATGTTGGGCTGGGCCATAAGGCTGTCGATGTTGTCGGGTTTGACGCTCCCGCCGTATATTACGCGGGTACTTTTAACGGAATCGGTGTCATAGAGCTCGAATAGGAGCTCCCTCAGGGCGTTATGGACCTCTTCGGCCATCTGAGGTGTGGCGGTGCGGCCTGTGCCGATGGCCCATATCGGCTCATATGCTATCGCGATGTCCTTCAGGGCCCCGCCCGCAAGCCCGGAGAGCGCCTTTTTGATCTGGAGCTGCACCTTTGATATGGTCTTGCCCAGCTCCCTCTCGTCAAGGGTCTCCCCGACGCAGATGATGGGTCGGAGCCCCGCCTTCAACGCGGCCAGCACCTTTTTATTTACCATCTCATCGGTTTCCTTGAATAATTCCCTTCTTTCCGAATGGCCGATGATGACGTACCGGCACCCCACGGAGATGAGCATATCGGCAGAGACCTCGCCGGTGTAGGCGCCGCCCTTCTCCCAATGGAGGTTCTGCCCGCAGAGCCTTATGTGGCTGTCGGCGATGATATGGCTTATATGGTGGATGGAAGTGAATGGCGGGGCAAGGACGACCTCTACCTCATCGGGGTCTGCCCCCTTGAGCAGTTCCCTCAGCTTTATCACCAGGTCCACACCCTGATGGACCGTGGTATTCATCTTCCAGTTGCCTGCTATGAGCGGTTTGAGCATTCTGTCCCGGATTTGGTCTGTGTTTTGAGAATCGCCTCAAAAGGAAAGGGGTCACGCCCTGCTTCAGCTCGCCGCCGCCGCCTTCCGGGGCTTTTTCTCCCTGAGGGCGGCTATGCCAGGGAGCTCGACCCCCTTTAATATCTCAAGAAATGCCCCGCCGCCGGTGGAGATATAGCTCATCTTCGCGTATTCACCGGCGCGGTGGACCGCGACGTCCGTATCACCGCCCCCTACTATGGTCATGGCGTAGGTGTTAGCCACGCTCTGGACCATCGCGAAGGTCCCGCGGCTGAAGGCGTCTATCTCGAAGACCCCCATGGGGCCGTTCCAGATTATTGTCTTGGCGTTCTGTATGGCCTCGGTAAAGAGCGTGACCGTGGCAGGGCCGATATCGAGCGCCATCCAGTCCCTCGGTATCTCCTGGTACGTCACGACCTTTGTCTCCGCGGAGGGGCTGAACTTGTCGGCTACCACGAAGTCAACGGGCATATAGAGCTTTATATGTTTTTCCCGCGCTTTTTCGATAACTTCCTTTGCGGAATTGAGCGCGGTGTCCTCACAGAAGGAACTCCCTATCTCATAGCCGAGGGACTTGAAGAAGGTCAGCGCCATGCCGCCGCCTATTATGAGCTTATCGACCCTGTCGCACAGGCTCGATAAGACCCCGACCTTGTCGGAGACCTTTTTGCCCCCGACTATGGCCACAAGCGGCCTCGTCGGCTTCTCCATGGCCATCGAGAAGTACTGGAGCTCGTTTTTCATGAGGAACCCGGCGCCGACCTCTTTCACGTACTTTGTTATGGCCACGTTCGAGGCGTGCGCCCTGTGCGCCATGGCGAATGCGTCGTTTATATAGACATCGGCCAGCTCCCCGAGCTTCATGCCGAATTCCTCGTCGTTCTTCTCTTCCTCCGGGTGGAACCTCAGGTTCTCAAGGAGCGCCACGTCCCCGGGTTTCATGTTGTTTACAAGCTTTTTTACCTCATCTCCCACGCAGTCCGGGGCAAGGGTCACGTCCTTCTCCAAGAGCCTCCCGAGCCTCTTGGCCACGGGCGACAGGCTCATCTCGGGCACCTTTTTGCCCTTGGGCCTGCCCAGGTGCGAGGCGAGTATGACCCTCGCGTTCTCGTCGAGCGCGTAGTTGATGGTCGGCAGCACGCTCCTTATCCTCGTATCGTCGGTTATATTGCCGTGGTCGTCGAGCGGTACGTTGAAGTCGACCCTTATAAAGACGCGCTTGCCTTTGAGGCCGATCTCGTCGATATATTTTATACCCTTATTCAATTCAAAACCTCCAAGTCAAGACCTCCGTTGCGCCATGTTCCCTGACGGTGAGCCGTATTTTTCCGGAAAATTTCAACTGCCCGCAGCCAGATTTTCTACAGCCCTTTCGATGCGACGAGGAGCACCACGTCCCGCATCCTGCAGGAGAAGCCCCACTCGTTGTCATACCACGAAAGGACCTTTACCATGTTGTTCCCTATGACCTTCGTCGAGGGCGCATCAAATATCGAAGAGTGCGGGTTCCCTCTGAAATCCACTGATACGAGGAGCTCTTCCGTGTATTCGAGCACCCCCTTCAGCTTGCCTCCGGCCGCCTCTTTCATGGCCGCGTTTATCTCCTCGGCCGTGGCCGTCTTCGATATCTCGGCCACGAGGTCTACTACGGACACGGTCGGCACCGGCACCCTTATGGCCATGCCGTCGAGCTTGCCCTTCAGCTCCGGCAGCACGAGCGAGACCGCCTTTGCCGCGCCGGTCGAGGTCGGTATCATCGAAAGGGCTGCCGCCCTGGCTCTGCGCAAGTCCTTATGGGGCAGGTCGAGTATCTTCTGGTCGTTCGTATAGGCGTGGACCGTGGTCATAAGCCCCTTTACTATGCCGAACCTGTCGTTTAATACCTTCGCGACCGGGGCGAGGCAGTTGGTGGTGCAAGAGGCGTTCGATATTATGTTATGTTTCGAGGGGTTGTAGGACTCATGGTTTACGCCCATGCATATGGTTATGTCCTCGTTCTTCGCGGGGGCTGAGATTATGACCTTCTTCGCGCCGGCGGTTATGTGCCCCTCGGCCTTTTCCCTGTTGGTGAAAAGCCCCGTGCACTCGAGGGCGATATCGATCTTCAGGTCCTTCCACGGGAGCTTGGCCGGGTCCTTTTCGGCTATGATCTTAATTTCCTTGCCGTTTACTACGATGGAGTTGTCCTTTACGGAAATATCGGCATTCGCCTTTCCATAAATGGAATCGTATTTAAGGAGATGGCCCAGGGTCGGCGCGTCGGTGATGTCGTTTATCGCCACGAACTCGATGTCCTTATTCCCCAGAGACGCCCTGAGTATGTTCCTCCCGATCCTCCCGAAGCCGTTTATGCCGACCCTTACTGCCATTTTCCCCTCCGATAAAAAATTTTAAAAGTCTAACAGGCTGCTGAAAAAGTCCATCTGCTTTGTTGTCTTCTTCTTGTCATAACGAAAGGTGAGTACGTCTCATTCCTCGCTCCTCGACGCCTCGCATCTGGAGCTTTTTGAGCAGCCTTTAACAAATTCCGAGTTTTTCAGCAACCTGCTAAATTAGCCAATAATCCTTAGTTATGTCAAAACAATGTCTTATAGATTAAATTCTACCCGAAATTTTCAAATTTTAAATGTCAAACAAACCTAAAGCCCGTAGCGCCTGAATTCCGTCTTCAGCTCCTTTACGCTCATCTGCCCCGGCGCCGTCTTATCCGTCAGGGACCCGTATGTGATGAGCGAGCCTATGGCCGGGAAAAGCACCCTCGATGCAGAGCCGGCCTTTCCCATCGCTATGACTATCAAGTCCTTGGAATCCGTGAGGATCCGGGCAAGCCTTCTAAGGTCCTGAGGGCCCCTGGCAAAGGCCGCGATCTTGACGATATCGCCGCCCTTTGCGCGGGCCTTCCTGACTATCTCCTGAAGTATCCTGTCCCCTGGCGTGGTTTTAAAATTATGGTAGGAGATTATGACCTTTTTCCCGTGACCCTTTGCTGAGTCTACCACATTTTTTATTATCCCGCCTGAGCTTAGCTCTATATCGGCGATATCCGCGAAAGGCATTAAATTTTTAAATAACTCAAGCCTCTCCTTATCGCCTATGGCGTATTTTCCGCCCTCTTTCCTGCTCCTTACGGTCAGGATAACGGGCAGGTTCGCCTTTGACCTGAGCCTTTTGAGGCCTTCGGCCAGTGTATCAGGGTCCCTCTCCCTGAAAGTGTCTACCCGCACCTCGGTCAGGTCGGCCCCGGAACGCGCCGCCCTTTTTATCGACGCGCCGTTTATCTCCCCTGCCAGGACGCCGGCTATTCCAGGGGCTTTCCAGTACATGATTTTCACCTTAAGTCCAGGCGTGCGGAGACGATGATTTTGATTTTCACTTCGGGTTACCCGCGCCAAACGCCCCATTTCCTCAAAAATACTTAAAAAACACGGCAGATATACCAATACTGAAATGATGGTGAAAAGTCAAGCATAAATACTCTGGATTTGCCCAATTTTAAAGGTAAAAGAGGGTGTCCCGGAAATTTTATTCCTTAAATTGGTTTTTAATAAAAAAAATATATTTTTTTTAATCTTCTTAAATAATAATAATACTCTAAGCTCAGGAGCAGGCTTTTGCCGGAAGGGCGGCGGCCTTACGGGCGCATTCGTCTTGAAATCAAGGCGCGCGGCGTTATATAATTCTACAATCCTCTATGTGGGGGCCTTGGGCCCGGTGTTTTAAGAATCCAGGAGTTTCTTATGGGTGGTTTAGGAGCTGTATTAGGCATATTCCTCATGTTCTCTCTTGCTGTATCATGGGTCGCCGGCGACAAGGAGAAGGCCCGCCTCGAAGACAAGGTCAAGGAAGGCAAGCAGACCGAGACCCAGCTCGAGAAAGACGTCGTGATGGCGAAGACCCAGTCGGCGAAGGACGCCGAGCAGTTGAAGGACCTCGAGGCCAAGCTGAAGGAAGAGCTGAATGAGAAGAGGAAACTTGAAAGGGCGCTCGCATTCGAGGAGAGGCAGCGCAGGCTCGAGGGCAACATTAGCGAGTCAGACCTTGAGAAAGAGCGCGAGAAGATCAGGGCCGAGATAGAGGAAAAGGCCAAGAAGGAAATCTCCGAGCTTGAGGCGAAAATCCTGGCCGTGGAGGAAGCGAAGAAGAGGTTCGAGGCCGAAACGCAGCTGAAGATTGAGGAAGAGGCGCGGAAAAAGGCCGAGGCCGCGTGGACCCAGGCTGAGCTCGCCAGGGTGAGGGCCGAGGAGTCGTCCGTAAAGAACAAGGAGCTTGAGGCGAAGCTCAAGAAGGTCGAAGAGGCCCGCGCGGCTATCGAGGCGGCACTCAAGAACCAGGAGCTTGCCAGGAAAGAGGCGGACAAGAAGTTCGTGAAGGAAAAGGAGGCGCGCACCACGCTTGAGGCGCGCCTGAAGGAATTCGAAGGCACGCGGGCCAAATCTTCCAAGACCGCGGCAGTAGCGAAGGAGGCCGTACCCAGTCCGCCACAGGTCGCCGGCGCGGTAAGCGCCGAGAAATACGCGGCCCTTGAAAAGGAGGCCGCCTCAGCCTCGGTAGTGGTGGCCGAGCTCGAAAGGTCGCGGGACGAGGCGAAGAAGAAGGTGGAAGAGGCGCAGGCCTCAGTGGCCGCCCTTCAAAAAGAGATAGAGAGGATAAACGGGGAAAAGACGGCCATAAAGGCCGAGGCAGCCGAGGGCGCGCAGACGCTCGCCTCGATAAAGACGGAGCTTGAGAACTCGAAAAAGCAGGAAGAGTCATTAAGGAAGGCGCTTGAGGAAAGGCCCATTGTCTTGAGCGATGAGACGGTCAAAGACAGGGAACGGCAGAGGGATGATCTCGCTAAAAAGGTCTCGGACCTCGAACAGAAACTCTCCGAGGCTGCAGAGGCGAAGAAGAAGTCGGAAGAGTCCTCCAGGGCCGAGCTTGAGGACCTGAAGGTCCGCTCCAGGGACCTGGCCGAGCAGAACAGGGGGCTTGAGGAAAAGCTGAAGGACACGCAGCAGGCCTTTGCAAAGACCGAGGCCGCGAACGAGATGGCCAAAGAGCTTATCTCGAAGAACGCGGAGCTTGAGGCGAAACTCAAGGAGGCGGGGCTCGTAAACCTACAGGGCAAGGCCGCCACATACGTGGCGCAGAAGTTGATAGAGCGCAACACCGAGCTTGAGGTGCGCTTGAAGGAGGCACAGCTCGCCCTCAACCAGTCCGAGGCCGCAAGGACCCAGGCCGATACCGTGATAACCCAGAACAGGGAGCTCGCCTCGAAGTTGAAGGAGGCGGAGGTAGTGCTCGCCAAGAACCAGTCCTCGGCATCGGTCGTCGATCAGCTCAACGAGAAGAACTTCGAGCTTGAATCGAGGATAAGGAAGGCCGAAGAGGCGCTCGCCCAGGCCGACGCGGCCCGGTTCATGGCAGAGGAGCTGAACACGAAGAACAGGGAGCTGGAGGAGAGGCTCAAGAAAGACGAGGCGCTCAGGGGAGGGGACTCGAAGGCCCTCGACGAGCTTGTGCAGGCGCGCAGGGACATCGAGGACAAGCTCCTGAAGGAGTCGGAGTCACGCATGACTCTCGAGGCGAGGCTCAGGGAAGCCGAGGCCGCGAAGGCGGCGGGCGAGGCCTCCGTAAAGGATATAATATCCTCCAAGGAAGAGACCCAGACCAGGCTCCTCCAGGAGGTAGAGGCGCGCAAGGCCATCGAGGCCCGCCTGAAAGATGCCGAGGAGGCGAGGCTCGCGGTCGAGGTCTCGGTCAAGCAGGCCGAGGCGAATAAGAAGGACCTCGAGGAGAAGCTGGCAAAGGGCGCCGAAGAAAAGACCGCCCTTGAGGCGAAGCTCAAGGATACCGATTACGCGAAGAAGGTCGCCGAGAACGCCATAGAGGGGCTCGAGCGCTCGAAGACCGAGCTTGAGCGCGCAAAGGCCGAGGCAGAGACGAAGCTTTCGGCCGAGCTTCAGTCCAACAAGGACCTCGATGGAAAACTCGCTTCCGAGCTTCAGGAGAAGAAGGACATCGAGGGAAAGCTCGTGGTCGAGCTTCAGGCGAAGAAGGACCTCGAGGCAAGGCTCGCGGCCGAGCTTGAGTCCAGGAAAGTCCTTGAGGCCAAATTACAGGAGCGCGATGACGCCGAGGTCTCCAGGAGCGCCATCAAGCAGCTTGAGAAGAACCTGAAGGATACCGAGGAAAGGCTTGCGAAAGAGGCCGAGGTTAAAAAAGAGCTTGAGGTCGAGATCACCCGGATAAGCAAGGAGGCCGAGGCGCTGCGGAAGGAAGGCGGCGCGAAAGCCGGCGAGTTCGCCAACCTCCAGGATGAGTTGGGCAGGCTTAAGGAAAAGATCGTGGCAAAGCTCAAAACCGGCGAGGTCAAACCCGAGGACATAATAAAGTACATGAGCGTCGAGGACGTCCTGAGCTTCTACATAGTGAAGAAGGGCGACAGCCTCTGGAAGATAGCATCGAGAAAGGACGTATTGGGGAACCCCCTCATGTGGCCGCTCATATACAGGTATAACATGGCGAAGCTCAGGGGCCCCGACGTAATACGGCCGGACCAGATACTCATCATATACAAGACGGTATCAAAAGCAGAAGCAAGGGACGCAGTGAAGAAGTCAAGGCTAAGGGGGGATTGGAGGAAGTGGACGGACGTGCAGAGAAAGACCTGGGTTGAGGATTGGACGAATTAACAGGGTGCTGAAAAAGTCCATCTGCTTCGTCGGCGTCAAAGCTCGAAACAACAGTGTTAAGAGAAAAAGTGATTACAAAGGGGGGGGCCAAAAAGCCCCCCCCTTTTTTTTCTTTTATCTTTTGTTTTTACAAACACAGGGCATAGGGCGTAGCGACCATAGGGCTGGAGGAGGGGCGGGCGAGCGGGGTGGAAGGCGTATTTCTTAGGAAGCTTCGGCGGGCTCGCCCGGTGGAAGGAGGCTGTAGGGAGCCGAGCCCTATGCCCGAAAGCGCATGGCAATGCGCAAAGAGGTCCTTGTCCAAAGATAACACCCCCCCTACCCCTTCGTAATACCTGAGAGCCAATGTGCATATGTGCAATTTTCATCCTGGAATGATTCCAAACAAGATTCTTTCAAATAACCCTTTGAATCTTATGTTGTATTTGTTATAATTTTCAAGAATCCTTTGTTCCTGCAAAAGCTAAATTTATTCTAAGAGGTGAGGGGCAGTGACCCGCCTTATAGTCATCTTTGTCATCTGGGCGATCATTTCCCTCATTTCTTTTACCTTCCTCGCCGTCCTCCTCAGGCGGTTCTACATGAACAGGAAGTACAGGCTCCTCGATTCCGAGCGGGAGAGATACAGGCCCGTTTACGATTCTATCGTCTCAGGCGTTCCTCTCGACGTAAAAGAGTTTAATAATGCCGGGCGGCCGGGCAGACAGGCCCTTGAAGAATACCTTTTCAAGGCCCTTGAAGATATCTCACGGGCGCGCCCTCCGGAGCAATGCCCCGGGGATTTCAACTCAGCCCGCCCGATAGAGGATATATACCGTTACTTCGATGAGCTTGGGTATACGGACGGCTACATCAAAAAGCTCAAGGAGGGCAATTACTGGGAGCAGGCTATTGCCGCGGACAAGCTCGGAAGGCTCAAGTGCAGGAAAGCCGTCCCCGGACTTATCGAGGCGCTCGGGAGAAAGGGCAGGGATGTCAAGAACATGGCAGTCCATTCCCTCGGCGCGATCGGGGACAGGGCGGCTTTACCGCACCTTATAGCCTTATTGAAGGAATCCGTCGAGAAGGACGAGGAAGTCTCCTTGAGGATAATAAAATCCTCGCTCATCTCTTTCGGAGAGGGGGCGTTGCCGGACCTCATGGAGGAGCTTAAGTCCCCTGTATGGCAGGTGCGCGCCGCGGCAGCGGATATCCTTGGAGAGATAGCAGGCGAGATAGCAAGCCCCGGCATAGAGGCCGCCTTTATCGAGGCGCTCTCGGACACTGAGCAGGACATAAGGGCAAAGGCGGCAAAAGGCCTCGGCAAGATCAGGTCAGTTGCCGCGTTGCCGCACCTTTGCAGCGCGTTAAGAGACCCCTTCTGGGTAGTCAGGCTCCATGCCGCGAGGGCGCTTGGCCTCATAGGCGACCCGCGGGCTATCGAGGCGGTCAAGTCAGGGCTCGTTGACAGGAATTGGCAGGTAAGGAGGGTAGCGGCTGAGGCGCTTGGAGAGCTTGGGGACGCGGCGTACCCGGCCCTTCTTGAGGTCTTTCTCAATGACGACGACCGCTACGCGAAGGAGCAGGCCGCCTTTACCCTTGAGAAGGCGGGGGTGATGGATAAACTTATCGGGCCCCTCCGGAATTTGGAGGCCCCTAAAAATTCAAGAGATTTTGCCGATATAAAAGAGAATCCGCCTCAACCAGAGGGCCTCGGGTCCGCCGTTTTCCGGGGCCTTGCGCTTAAGCTCAAGGAAGCCGGGGAGAGAAGGTGCAGGGAGGCCGTTAAGAGCCTCGCCTCGAGGGACCTTGGCGAAAAGGAGGTGGATGAGGCCGTTGAGGCCATATTAAGCCTGGAAGGATAGGACTCGTAAGGGCCCAAAAGCAGTGGGAAGCTACCTTTTAAAGTTTATCGGCTGGTTCAATTACCTGGTGCTGGTGTATTACACCGCGGCCAACGCCATCTACCTGGTCCTCCTTGTCATGGCAGTATGGCTCATAGTCGTCCACCTGCTGAGGCTCAATTACGGCAAGTACCAGGAGTCCATACACCCCTCGACCGCCCCTCCGGTAAGCGTGCTCCTCGCGGCCCACAACGAGGAGCCTAACATAGTAGACAGCGTTAAATCTCTCTTCCACCTCAATTACCCCGACTACGAGATAATAGTCGTAAACGACGGCTCAACGGACTCCACCTTAAAAAGGCTCGTAGACGAGTTCAGATTAAAACGGGTGAACATAATCTACCGCATGGTCATACCCACGGCGCGGGTGAACGCCTTTTACGCCAACCCCGAGTTCCCCAAACTGACCGTCGTTGACAAGGCGCACGCCGGCAAGGCGGACTCCCTTAACGCCGGGATTAACGTATCGCGGGCCCCGTACTTCTGCTCAGTGGACGCGGACTCGGTCCTCGAGGGCGACGCGATAATGAGGCTCATGAGGCCGATAGTCGAAAACCCGGACGTGAAGGCGACCGGCGGCATAGTGAGGATAGCGAACGGCAGCGTCATAAAGGACGGAAGGATAATCAGGGTCCAGCTCCCGGTTGACAGCGTTTCAAGGCTGCAGGTGGTCGAGTACATACGGAGCTTTCTTTTCGGCAGGGCGGGGCTTAGCGCGCTAAATTCGCTCCTTATAATATCGGGCACGTTTTCCATGTTCCATAAGAAGACCGTGCAGGCGGCCGGGGGCTACAGCGTCAATACCGTTACCGAGGACATGGAGCTTGTGGTGAGGCTCCATAAATGCCTCCTCGACACTAACCGGAGGTACCTGATAAATTTCGTCCCCGACCCTATCTGCTGGACTGAGGCGCCGAGGGACTTCGCCATGCTCAAAAGGCAGAGGCGCAGGTGGCACATGGGGCTCGCGGAGTCCATATTCATCTACCGCCACATGCTCTTTAGATTCAGGTACGGCAGGATCGGTTTCTTCGCGCTCCCGTACCAGCTTTTCATAGAGCTGCTCGGGCCCGTGATAGAGGTGCTCGGGTACTTCGTGGTGACCGCCTCGTTCTTTTTCGGGATCGTGGACACGAAGTTCTTCATGCTCTTCCTTACGATGGCCATCCTGGTCGGGATATTCTTCTCCACGGGCGCCATCCTGCTTGAGGAGCTGACGTACAGGAGGTACCCGAAGTTCAAGGACCTGCTCGTGCTCCTCGCGTACGGCGTGATAGAGAACTTCGGGTACAGGCAGCTTATGTCGTACTGGCGGACGCTGGCGGTATTCAAGTTCGTCTACGCGAAAGAGAAGAAATGGGAGTTCGTGAAAAAGCACGGGTTTGAGCCTGCCATTGAAGACACCCAGGAGGAGTAGACCGTGAAAAAACTGATATTCTTCCTGACTATCATCTTCGCCTTTTGCGCTGTCCAATGCGCGCGGCCCCGCAAGGCGCAGGCCCAGGACAGCCCCGCGGCGGATTTCATTTCGCTCTTCGAGCAAGGCAGGGTCTTGAAATCAGAAAAACAGTTCGGCCAGGCCGCCGAATACTTCAAAAGGGCGCTTGAGGCCGCGCCGGAAGGCCGGAAGGACGAGGTCAGGACGGAGCTTGCGGCAGTGCTCGGCTGGAGCGGGGACTTCGGCGGGGCCATCGGCCTTTACGAAGGGCTCATAAGGAAAAACCCCGGAAATATCGACGCGAGGATGGGGCTTGCCTCGAACCTCAGCTGGGCCGGGAGGTACAACGAGGCGATAGCCGAATACAATAAGATACTGGAGTTGAAGCCCGGCTACGTTGCCGCAGAGGCGGGAATAGCCCGGATTCTTTCATGGAAGGGCGACCTCGACGGCGCCATAAGGACCTATAAGGAGATACTATCGAAAGACCCCGGCAACAATGACGCGCGCCTCGGGCTTGCCAGGACCCTTTTCTGGCAGGACAGGCTTGATGAGTCCCTTGCCGCGCTCGACGGGTTTACTGCCCCCGGTAAAGAGGCGCTCAAGCTCCGGAGGAGCATAAAAGAGGCGAAGGGGCCCGCGCTTCGCTTCCGTTTTTCGACGGTCTCGGATACCGACTCGAACACGCTTAGGGTCTACAGGGCGGGCGCGCTTTTAAACGCGGGCCCGCGGCATAAGCTCGACCTCGACCTGTCAATCTTCGAGGCCGAAAGATTCGAGGAGAGCGCGCACGCTAAGACTTTATCGGTAAAGGACACGATACGCCTTGACAAAGGGGTATATCTCATCCCGAGGCTTTCATTGACAGATACCGGCTCTAACGGCACAGGCAGTACGTATCTCGGAGGCGGTATCTCGCTCGACTGGCGGCCCCATGCGGACACCAGAATAATAGCCTCTTATGTTTCAGCGCCCCTTCTGGACACCGCGCGCCTGATAGCGAATAACATAAGGGTGCGGGAGGGGACCGTGGCGCTGCTGCATGATGTAAGGGACGCGACCTTCAGCATTGCCGGGACCTTGAGCCATTATTCGGACGGGAATTCGAGGAGGGGTGTCGCCGCCGGGGCGTCTTACAGGCTTATCGACGAGCCCGCGTCCCTTATAGCGGGCCTTACGGCGGAGTACGGCAGGTTTTCTGAAACGACCCAGAGCGGATACTTCAACCCGCCGCATATACTCTCGACAGCCGCATACTTAACTCTCGCCGGGGGCTTCTATAAGGAAATTTTTGAATACAACCTCACCGGGACTCTCGGCGTACAGAGCTTTAACAGACAGAGCGAGTACGTATCGTCTTTCAAGGCCCGGCTCCTGGGCCGGATAACGGAGAACCTTTCGGTGGAGGCGGGCTACAAGTGGACCAGGTCCGCTCTCGAAAGCGCGGCCGGCACAAGGTATGACGAGTACAGCGCGGGGATCAATTATTTATTTTAGCAGGCTGCTCAAAAAGTCCATCTGCTTTGTTGTCTTCGTCTTGTCATAACGAAAGGTGAGTACGTCTCATTCCTCGCTCCTGACGCCTCGCATCTGGAGCTTTTTGAGCAGCCTGAACAAATTCCGAATTTTTCAGCAACCTTTTAGCAGGTCTTGAATGAACACAGAGAAAAAATTCTGGCTCCTTATCGCCGCCTTTGCATGCCTTTTCGCCCTCGGGGTCTACAGCGTCTTCCGTCCAGACAAAGGGCCGATACAGCTTATACGCGGCCCTGTAAGGGAGATAGCACCGGGGCTTATCGCCGGGCCTTACCCTTCAAGGGACGAGGTCGCGGGGTTGAAGGAGAAGGGGGTACAGGAGATAATAAGCCTCATGGACCCGTCTATGCCGCTGGAGGCGCAGATAATAGACGTGGAGAGGGACGCGGCGGGGAAGAACGGGATAGAGTATCTGAACTTCCCGTTGAGCTTTCTTAACCTGAGGAGCGACGCCAACATGGAGCGGATCAATGCCGCCGTCGCGCACGCCCTTTCATCGAAAGGCAAGAGGATATACGTCCACTGCTACCTCGGCCGGCACAGGGTAGGGGTCTTTGAGGAGGAGTATAGGAAGGCGGAAAAGGGAGGGGGATAAATTTTAGAGTGTTTCGCGGGTTCAATTTTACAAATTGAACCCGGTAATTCGCATATCCTCTTACAATTAAAGTCATTGTCAGCGTAAATGGTGATACGAAATTAAAAAAGGGTTCAGGTTACAAACCTGAACCCGCAAGGAGCTATAAAATTAGATGTGCTTTTGAAGATCACGAAATATCTGCTCGATTTTCTTCAGCGACTGTTCAATGAAAGGGAGTACAGATAGCCCATTCTCTTTGAAAAGGAAGTCCACCCAAACGACTATTTCTGTTCTTACTTGATTGTTTGGAACCGGAAGTTGCGTCCTGGGATCGATGGGCACACCGTTAATTCTCACACCCCCACCAAAAGTCACGCCAGGCCCCCAGGACACTGAGCCTCCACCGCTTGAGACAGTAACGTGGCGAGACTCCGTTCTGGTTTGCTCTACCAGATCTTGATGCTTATTTTCGTTGTTGAGCTTATTGAAATGGTCTAGCCACGGGTCGTGGTAGGGCTGAACCGCCTCCAAAACGTCGTAGACAGACTTGTTTGTTGTTTGCAGTCCGGGATAGTGCGATACGGCTTGATTGAACTCGGTCATTGTAGGACGGATTGGGAAATAAAGTCGGTCAGGTTTTACTGACGAAGCGCAACAGGTTTCAAAGATATCATGCGCCAAGTAGTCTAAGCACGACCGCAGATTCTCGAAAATGTTTTTGATATCCACCTTGAGGTCTCCCCGAACATTCTTCTCGTGAAGAGATGCCTCATAGGCGCGTTTAAGTTCAGCGAAAGTCACATTGGATTTCTCAAGTAGAGCTTCAATGCTTGCGGCGCGTTTCATTTAATGTCCCCCAAGTCCACCTGTAGGGTGGGCACCGCCCACCGGCTTTTTATCAATAATCTTCCGCCCTTCTTCTACCCCATCTCCTCCTCAAGCCTCTCGACCGCCATCCTTGATTCAAAGAGCGCCTTGCCCATGGGGGTCGAGCGGGCCATCGCCAGAAGGAGGTAATACCCTTCCTTCAGGGTCGATATCGCGAGCCTGCTCCTGTCGGTCGTAATCGATACGGTTTTTACCCCGGTGAGCGAGCTTCTTGTGGACGCGTCCTTGATTATGTCGAGGACTATGCCGTGGTGCGCGCCTATGAGGTCTATATCAAGTGAAGGGGTTTCGCTGTGTGAGGCCACTATCTCGCCGTCGCTGTCGAGCATGATCGCGCCCCTGGCGCCGGCCTTTTTGGTGAGGTCTTCGAGGATAAAGTTGAATTGCATTTTCGCGGACCCCGTCAAGATGAGGGTTGATGAACTGTCAGAACTTGACCGAAATAACCTTTGAAACGCCGGGCTCCTCCATCGTGATGCCGTAGAGCGCGTCGGCCATCTCCATCGTCTTCTTGTTATGCGTTATCAGCATGAACTGGCTGTTCTTCGCCATCTCTTTGACGAAGAAGTTGAACCTGTCGATGTTCGCGTCATCCAGAGGCGCGTCTACCTCGTCAAGAAGGCAGAAGGGCGAGGGCTTAATAAGGAAGATGGCGAATATCAGGGACGTGGCCGTAAGCGCCTTCTCCCCGCCTGAAAGGAGCGTGATGTTCTGAAGCCTCTTGCCCGGCGGCTGCGCCACTATCTCAACGCCCGCTTCGAGTATGTCGCCGTCGTCGGAGAGCCTCAGCTCGGCCCTGCCGCCGTTAAAGAACCTCGGGAAGGTCTCCTTGAACTTCTCGTTCACCTCGTCGAAGGTCGTCTTGAACTTCTCGCGCGTGGTCCTGTTTATCCTCGTGATGGCCGCGTGCAGGGCCTCTACGGACTTCGTGAGGTCGGCCTGCTGGTCAAGGAGGAACTGGTGCCTCCTTTCGAGCTCGTTGAACTCTTCAAGGGCGGACAGGCTTACCTCGCCGAGCTCGGCTATCCGCGCCCTCAGGTCCTCCCTTTTGACTTCGAGGGAATCCATGTCGGGGTGCTCGCCGTTCTCATTTTCTGATGCCACGCTGTAAGACTCGATATCCGAGCCGTACCTCTCGGCTATCCTCTCCTTGAGGTGCGCTACCGACAGCTCCGCCTCTTTTATCTCTATGCTCAGCTCGCCCTTAAGCTCTTGCAATTCGGAGAACTCGGATTTGAACCCCTTAAGCTCGGCCTCAACGTCCTTGACTTTGGCGGTGAGCGCGTTCAGCTCCTCTGTCTTCGAGACCTCCTGCTTCTTTACGCCGTCTACCTCAAGGAGCAGCGAGTCGAGCCGTTCTTTTATGGCCTCAAGCTCGGATGCCTTGCTTCTGGACTCGCCTATGCCGAGCTCTATCTCCTCCTGCTTTACCTTGAGCCGGGTCTCGCGCCCGGCGATGGACTCTTCCTTCTCGGCTATCTGTTTCTTTATCGAGTCGAGCCGCTCCCGTGCCTGCGCGAGGCGCACCTTCCCTTCGGTCACGACCCCGAGGTGTGCGTCTTTCCTCCGCTCAAGCCCGGATATCTCCCCTGAAAGAGCCGAGGCCCTGCCTTCGATATCCGCAAGTTCCTTCTCTAAGGTTTCCCGCTCCGCTGAAAGCGCGGCCTTCTTCGCCGCTATCTCGGCCATACGCCTTGACGACTCCTCTGATTCCGTATCGAGCGCGGCTTTCTCCTTCAAGAGCCTTTCCGACTCGGCCTCGATTCTTCCAAGCCCGCTCTCCATGTTGACTATCTCTATCTGGACGGTATGGAGCGCGTCCCTTGTCGAGTCGAGCGAGGCGAGCGCGGCCTTAAGCCCCACTTCTATCCCGTCGAGCCCAGTTTGCGCCTTTTCTATCTCCGCTTCGAGGCCGAGCGTCCTTGCCTTCAGGGCCTTTATCTCGCCCCTTCTCTGGAGTATCCCCGCGTCATTGCCCGAAAGAGAGCCGCCGGTTATGATGCCCTGCGCGTCAATCATCTCGCCTTCCGGGGTCACGAGGGTCTTGTACATCCCGTCGTTCCGTTTCCAGAGTTCGAGGCCCGACTTGAGGTCCTCGACGATGAGGGCGTCGCCCAGCAGGCAGTTCACTATGGCGTGGTAGCCTTCCTTTACCTTTACCTCGCCCGCGAGCTCCTTTGCGCCGGCGTCGTCGAAGCCCCCCGCCTGCACGGGCACCGGGTTTCCCGCGCGGGCGTCCCTTACCGGGAGGAAGCTGCCCCTGCCGGAGCTGTGCGCCTTCAGGTACTCTATCGCGGCGATGCCTTCCCTGTGGCTTTCAACTATTATATATTGGAGCCTGTCGCCGAGCACGGCCTCCACGGCCTTCTCATAGCCGGGGTTCGCCTCTATCACGTCGGCAAGCAGGCCCTGTATGCCGCCCTTCTCGCCCTTGAGCATTATGGCCCTCGGCCCGCCCTTTAGGCTCTCGAAGTTCCGTTCCATATCCTCGAGGGTCTTGAGACGCGCCGCGGCTATCGAGTATTCGTCCTTAAGGGCCTTAAGGGCCTCCGTGCTTGTCCCGCGCCCGGACTCCAGGGAAGCGATGCGCTCTTTTATCTCCTTAAGCTCCGCCTCTTTCGCGTCTTTCGAGCCTATGGCTGAAGCGAGGTTTTCCTTCAACGACCGGGCCGGGCCTTCGCTCGACTCTATCGACTTGATTACGGCCTCTTTCTGGTTCGCGGCCTTCGCGGCCTTTACGCGCAGGCTTTCTTCTTCCCTGATGAGCGCCTGTATCGAGTGGCGGAGGTCCGCGAGCCTCGTCGAGAGGCTCAGGGACTGTGCCTGAACGGACCGGAGCGCCTCTTCCTTCTCCTTTAGCTCCGCCGTGATGGCGTCGAGCAGGGCGGAGTCGCTCTCCAGCTTCTCCACCTCGTTATCTATCGCGGAGACTATCTCCGTGAGCGCGGCCTTAAGCTCCCGCACCTGCTCGGAGGAGGCCGCGTTCATCTTCTTAAGCTCTTCTATCTCTATCGCGAGGCGCTCCTCGTTCCTCTTTAGCTCGTCTATGCGCATCCTCGCGAGCGCGCCGCTTCTCTCCGAGTCCTGTATGGCCCTTTCGAGCTCGAAGACGCGCTCACGTATTGATTTGTATTCGCCCTCGACATTGTCGTACTCGGCCTTTATCTCCTCGATGAGGCCTTCCTTCGCCCCTATCTGGGTCGTGAGGGCGAGCTCTTCGTCCTTTATCGAGTCGAGCCTTTTGACTGACGATGCGAGCTCGTCTTTCAGTTTCTTCAGCTCAAGGGAAGATAGCAGCAGCTCTATGCCCTTCAGCTCCTCCCTCAGCACCTTGTACCTCTCGGCCTTTTTCGCCTGCCTGTTGAGGGAGTTGAGCTGCCTTTTGACCTCGCTTATGATGTCGTTTACGCGCGTGAGGTTCTCTTTCGTCGACTCGAGCCTCCGGAGGGCCGCCTCTTTCTTGTGCTTGAACTTGTTTATGCCCGCGGCCTCTTCCAGTATGACTCTCCGCTCCTCGGGCTTCGCGTTTATGAGCCAGCCGACCTGACCCTGTTCTATTATGGAATACGCCCTCGTGCCTATGCCGGTGTCGGTGAAGAGGTCAACGACGTCCCGCAGCCTCGACTGGACCTTGTTTATGTAGTATTCGCTCTCGCCGGACCTGTAGAGCCTCCTCGATATCTCGATCTCGGTAAAGTTGGCGAAGCGCGCGGGGGCCTGCCCCTCTTCGTTCGAGAAGGTCAGCACCACCTCGGCCATGCCAAGGGGCTTTCTCGAATCGCTCCCGTTAAAGATAATGTCCTCCATGTGCTTGCCGCGCAGGTGCCGGGCGTTCTGCTCGCCGAGGACCCACCTGATCGAGTCCACGATGTTGCTTTTGCCGCACCCGTTCGGCCCTATTATGCCGGATGTGCCCATGGGGAAATGGAGCGTGACCTTATCGACGAAGGATTTAAAGCCGTGTATGGAGAGTTTTTTTATCTTCAAATCATGGGTTCCTGGAGTGGTTTTGGTTGCAAATCGTAACAAAGTTGCCGGGCTTTGTAAAGGAAAAAATACACAATACAAAGTGTTAAAAAAAATAATAATACACCATATATAGGGGCTTAAAGATGACGGGTACACAAAAAGATCGTCTTTTAAAGGCCGGGATAAAGACATAATATTAGAATAAAACGGCTAAGGATCATATACTTGGGCGATCGAGGGCTGGCGTTAAAAAGGCCTTTTTCCAAGGGATTTCAGGCACGGCTCCAGTGGCACGGGGGTTGCATTTTTATATTAGTGCGGAAAACCGGTTAGTTAAAAATTCAAGGAGGTGTTTTTTATGAAAGTCCTTAAGGCTCTCTCGCTTGCGCCTTTATTCACGGTTCTTCTTGTGACCGGCGTAATGGCGAGGGATTATAGCGCATGGGGCGGCAGGATGCCTCAGCAACAGCAGCAGATGCAGCAGCCGCAAGGTATGCTGGGCCAGCCGATAACAGGTGAAGCCCTCTACTTTGCGGGGACTCTTACCGCTTTTGACCCCATGAGGCAGGAGTTCCTCGTAAGGACAGAGGTGCCTGGGCTTCTTGGCCCGCAGATAAGGGATGTCCCGTTCAGGGCGGACCAGGACACTACAGTAACGATCTGCTTCAAGTCTATCAACCTCTGCGACAGCAAGTCTACGGGGCCCGAGGGTATCCAGATGCTCAATTCCCTTGAAGGGTTCACAAGCCTTGCTTCAGTTAAGAAGAACGTCGTGGTGGTAGGCGACCCGGCCAGCAACAGGGTCGTGCATGTACAGATAGAGTACGAGATCTAACCATCCTAACCGGTTAGCCTGGAGGGTGGCCGAAGAGGCTGTCTTCCAAGGAGCAGGAAAGCCCCCTTTGGAATTTTGAAGGGAGGCTTTCCTGCATTTTAACAGGCTGCTGAAAAAGCCCTGTTCTACCGCGTGCGGGTTCAGGTTTGCAACCTGAACCCGCTATTTTTTTCATTTCTTTTTTTCAAAAACCACAGGGCATAGGGCGTAGCGACCGTAGGGATGGAGGATGGGCGGGCGAGCGGGGCGGAAGGCGTATCTTGAGGAAGGTTCGGCGGGCTCGCCCGCGGCAGGAGGATGCAGGGAGCGAGCTTATGCCCGAAAGCGCATGGCAATGCGCAAAAAGGTCCCGGCTAAAAGATAATCTGTATTAGAACATCAGGGTTCAGTTGCAAACCTGAACCTGCATCAAAAAAGCGCGCCCTCCCTTAATGGGAGGGCGCGCTTCATTAAACAGCCACTGGCGATTGTGAGCCTAAGCTAAAGGCTATCTCTTTTTCTTCTTCGGGGACCTTATCGCCGACTGTGCGGCCGCAAGCCTCGCTATGGGCACCCTGAAAGGAGAGCATGATACGTAATCGAAGTCGTTCCTGTGGCAGAACTCGACAGAGGACGGGTCGCCCCCGTGCTCGCCGCAGATGCCTATCTTCAGGTCCCGCTTCACCTTCCTGCCCCTTTCCACGGCCATCTTTATAAGGAGGCCGACCCCTTCCTGGTCAAGGGACTGGAACGGGTCGCTCTTCAGTATCCCGGCCTTCTTCTCATCTACATAGTCCGGGAGGAACCTCCCGGCGTCGTCCCTCGACATCCCGAGCGTCATCTGCGTAAGGTCGTTCGTGCCGAACGAGAAGAACTCGGCCACCTTCGCTATCTGGTCAGCCAGGAGCGCGGCCCTCGGCACCTCTATCATCGTCCCTATCAGGTACTTTAACTCCACCCCCTGCTCGCCCTTGACGGTCTCGGCGACCTTGCGGGTCCTGTTGGCGAGTATCAGAAGCTCCTTGGCGTCTATTATAAGCGGCAGCATTATCTCCGGGTATACCTTGCCGCCCTTTTTCTTGCTCTCGCACGCGGCCTCCATTATTGCGCGGACCTGCATGTCGAGTATCTCGGGGTACGTGATGCAAAGCCTGCTCCCCCGGTGGCCGAGCATGGGGTTGGCCTCGTGGAGCCTGTCTATCCTCCTCTTCACCTGGTGGAACGGTATGTTGAGCCTCTGGGCGAGGTGCTTCTGCTCCTCCTCGGTATGCGGGACGAACTCATGGAGCGGCGGGTCGATGAGCCTTATGGTCACGGGCTTGCCGTCCATTGCCCTGAAGATGCCTATGAAGTCCTTTTTCTGGAACGGCAAAAGCTCGTTAAGCGACCTCTTCCTTGTCTCCTCGTCTTCGGCTATTATCATCCTCTGGATGGCAATTCTCCGGACGTCCGTGTCGAAGAACATGTGCTCCGTCCTGCAGAGCCCTATCCCCTCGGCCCCGAGCTTTACGGCGTTCTCGGCGTCGTAGGGGGTATCGACGTTCGTCCTTACCTTCAGCACCCGCTCGTCGTCCGCCCACTTCATAAGGGAGTTGTACGCCTCCGGCAGCTCGGGCTTTATGAGGTTAAGGGCCTTCTTGAAGACCTCCCCGGTGGAGCCGTTTATCGTTATCTCGTCGCCTTCCTTTATCACGGTATTGCCGACCGACATGGTCTTTGCCTCGTAATCGATAAGGAGGTCCTCGCAGCCTACGACGCAGCACTTGCCCCAGCCCCTCGCGACCACCGCCGCGTGGGAGGTCTTGCCGCCCGTCGCCGTGAGTATGCCCTTGGCCGCGTGCATGCCGCCGACGTCCTCGGGGCTCGTCTCCTTCCTCACCAAGATGACCTTTTTGCCCTGCGCGGTCGAGTCCTCCGCGTCCTTTGCGCTGAATACGACCTGGCCCGAGGCCGCGCCCGGGACGGCGGCTATGCCGGTAGCGAAGAGGTTCGCCTTTAGCTCATCCTGCGGTATCCTGGGGTCTATTACGGGGTAGAAAAGCCCCTCTATGTCCTTGTCGGTTATCCTCAGGAGGGCGTCCCTTTTTGTTATGAGCCGTTCCTTCACCATGTCCACGGCTATCCTGAAGGCGGCCATCGGGGAGCGCTTGCCGGTCCTGCACTGGAGGATGTAGAGTTTGCCTTCCTCTATCGTGAACTCTATGTCCTGCATCTCCTTGTAATGCCTCTCGAGCCTTGCCCTTACCTGGATGAGCTGCCTGTATACCTTCGGCATTATGCTCTCGAGGTCGTTTAAGTGTATGGGCGTCCGTATGCCCGCAACGACGTCCTCGCCCTGCGCGTTCATTAGGAGGTCGCCGTAGAATATGTTCTCCCCGGAGTTCGGGTCCCGCGTAAAGCATACGCCCGTGCCGGAGTTATCCCCCATGTTGCCGAATACCATCTGGACTATGTTTACGGCCGTGCCGAGGAGCCCGGTAATCTTCTCGACCCTCCTGTAGGTGACGGCCTTCTCGGCCATCCATGAGCCTATGACGGCGTCTATCGAGCCCCAGAGCTGCTCCTTGGGGTCCTGCGGGAAGTCCTTCCCGGTCTGCTCTTTGTAGACCTTCTTGAGCCTCTGGATAAGCTCTTCGAGCTCCTGCTCGTTTACGTGGGTATCGAGGATAGCACCGGTACGCCTGTTCAGGCGGACCCTGGTCCTCCTGTCCTTTATGTCGTCGAACTCGTCGTCGAACTTCTTCCTCGGCACACCCATGGCCGTAGCGCCGTACATGGTGATGAAGCGCCTGTAGGCGTCGAGCGCGAACCGCCTGTTGCTGGTCTTTCTCGCCAGCCCTTCCACGGACCTGTCGTTCAGCCCGAGGTTCAAGATGGTCTCCATCATGCCGGGCATGGAGCGCGCCGCGCCGGAGCGGACTGAGACAAGCAGCGGGTCGTCCGGGTCGCCGACCCTCTTTCCCGTGAGTTTTTCCAGCCGCGCTATGTTCTTCTCGACCTCCTTGTGGAAGCCGGGGGGGTACTTCTTGCCGGTCTTATAATAGAAATCGCAGACCTCCGTGGTGATGGTGAAGCCGGCCGGTACGGGCAGCCCGATGTTTGTCATCTCGGCAAGCCCGGCGCCCTTGCCTCCGAGGACCTCTTTCATCTCCCCTTTTCCCTCGGCCTTCCCGCCGCCGAAGAAGTAAACGAACTTTCTGGCCATCTTATATATCCTCCAAACAAAATAAGGTCGGTCTTAACTTTGCGATTTAAATAAAAAAATACCGGTCCCGGGCAGGTTCTCCCCTTTCCGAGGCAACAATAAAAACAGAAGATTAACAAAATCCGGGGCGAAAGTCCAATACCTAATAAACATGGGGCCTGGGGCCCTTTAATGCTCTTGACGCGACACTAAAACTTTCATATTATAAAATATTGCGCGCCCCGAAAGCCTTTGCCGCCTTTAACGCCGGCCGTTTTTTTTACTAATTATACACGGTTTTCTCCGGCCTGCGGCCTTGCGGGATAAGCCCTGCCTTTAGGGTGCGTGCTGTCAATAAATCAAGGCTAAAAGAGTGCGTGTCCATAAATTAAGGCTGCCTCTAAAAATTAGGAATTTTTTCTGAAGTCAAGGAAGGGCGGAAATAAAAAGCGCAGCATATACGTTAATATGTGAGCATTTTTTATTTTCGACCTGACGCAGAGGTCAGTAAAAAGAACAATTTTTAGAGGTAGCCGCAAGAGAGAGGGAAGATGGCCCAGGAACAAAGACCCGTTTACATAGAAGACGAGATGAAAAAGTCCTATCTGGACTACGCCATGTCCGTAATAGTGGGCAGGGCGCTTCCGGATGTAAGGGACGGATTGAAGCCCGTGCACAGGAGGATACTCTTCGCCATGCACGAGATGGGCGTGGAGTGGAACAAGCCCTACAAGAAGTCCGCCCGCGTCGTCGGGGACGTCATAGGTAAATACCACCCCCACGGCGATATGGCCGTCTACGACGCGATAACGAGGATGGTCCAGCCGTTCTCTCTCCGGTACCCGCTCATAGACGGGCAGGGCAACTTCGGCTCCATAGACGGCGACCCCCCGGCCGCCATGCGTTACACCGAAGTCAGGATGGCCCGGCTCTCATCCGAGCTCCTGGGCGACATAGAGAAGGAGACGGTCGACTTCAACCCGAACTACGACGAGTCGTTGAGAGAGCCCACCGTGCTTCCGGCGTCATTCCCGAACCTGCTGGTGAACGGCTCATCCGGCATAGCCGTCGGCATGGCCACCAACATGCCCCCCCACAACCTTACCGAGGTGATAGACGCCCTCATATACGTGATAAAGAACCCCCAGGCCGATGTAAAGGACCTTATGAAGCTCATACCCGGCCCGGACTTCCCCACGGCCGCCTTCATCAACGGCAGGGCCGGGATAAGGGACGCCTACACGACCGGGAGGGGCGTGATACAGCTCCGGGCGAAGGCGTCCATCGAGAAGAACCCCCGGACGAACCGCCAGTCGATAGTTATCACGGAAATACCCTACATGGTGAACAAGTCCCGGCTCATAGAGGCCATAGCGGACCTCGTGAGGGACAAGAAGATCGAGGGCATCTCGGACGTCAGGGACGAGTCCGACCGCGAGGGCATGAGGATAGTGGTGGAATTGAAGAGGGACGAGGTGGCTGAGGTCATCCTCAACAACCTCTACCTCCACACCCAGATGAAGACCTCCTTCGGGATAATAAACCTCGCCATAGTCGACGGCCAGCCGAAAGTGCTCCCTTTGCCCAATCTTTTAAGGGAGTTCGTAAGATTCAGGAAAGAGGTCGTGACGAGGCGGACGATATACGAGCTTCGTAAGGCGCGGGAGCGGGCGCACATATTGGAGGGGTTGAAGATCGCGCTCGACAACCTCGACGCGGTCATAAAGCTCATAAGGGCCTCGAAGAGCCCGCAGGAAGCCAGGGGCGGGCTCATGAAGAACTTCAACCTCTCAGAGATACAGTCCCAGGCGATACTCGACATGCGCCTCCAGAGGCTGACGGCCCTTGAGAGGGAAAAGATAATGGAGGAGTACAAAGAGGTCCTCAAAATCATAAAGCGCCTCGAGGAGATACTCGCCAGCGAAAAGCTCCTGATGGACGTTATAGTCAACGAGCTCAATGAGATAAGGGAGCGGTACGGCGACGAGCGGAGGACCCAGATAGTCGAGGAGGCGGGCGAGATAACCCTCGAGGACATAATTGCCGAAGAGGACATGGTCGTCACCATAACCAGCGGCGGGTACATAAAGAGGAACCCCACGAGCCTGTTTAAGATCCAGAAGAGGGGCGGCAAGGGGAAGATGGGCATGACCACGAAAGACGAGGACTTCGTAAGCAACCTGTTCATAGCCTCGACCCACAGCTACATACTCTTTTTCACGGACAGGGGCAAGGCGTACTCCCTTAAGGTCTACGACATACCGCAGGCAGGCAGGGCGGCCAAGGGCAAGGCCATAGTCAACATCATCAACGTCGCGCAGGACGAGAGGATAACAGCCTTCCTCCCGGTAAGGGAGTTCGTGGAGGGGAATTACATAGTGATGGCCACGGCCCACGGGGTAATAAAGAAGTCCGACCTCATGTCGTTCTCAAGCATCCGCTCCGGCGGCCTCATCGCCGTGAACCTCGACGAGGGGGACAGCCTCATAGCCGCGCGACTCACCAACGGCAAGATGGACATATTCGTCGGCACCCGCCTCGGGCAGGCGATAAGGTTCAACGAGGACGAGGTAAGGGAGATGGGCCGCCTGGCGAGGGGCGTAAAGGCGATGAAGCTCTCCGACGACGACAGGGTCGTGTCCATGGAGATTGTGGAGGAGGGCGCGACCGTCCTTACCGTCACCGAGAGGGGCTACGGCAAAAGGACCGAGTTCTCGGAGTACAGGGGGCAGGGCAGGGGCGGCAGCGGCCTCATAAACATAAAGATAACCGACAAGAACGGCCCCGTGACCCGCATCGTGAAGGTAAGGGACTCCGACGAGCTGATGATATCCACGTCCGCCGGGAAGATCATAAGGATAGCCATGAAGTATGTCGCCGTAATAGGCAGGAACACGCAGGGCGTCAAGCTCATGGACATAGAAAAAGACGAGCAGATAACCGGCATAGCCCCGATAGCCGAAAAGGAAGAGGAGGACGAGGCAGGTCCGGTTGAACACACATAGCGAGCGCACTCCCCGCTGCTTGCAGCGGGGTTTAGCGAGCGAATCGAAATTTTTTCCTTATGTGTCGAAGATTCCCCGCAGCTTGCTGCGGGGAGATTCAAGGGGAGTAAGGCAAGCAGGGCAAGTAAGGCGCCATTCAGGCCGCAAGGGTCTTTGCGGGCGCAGCCTGACAAGAAGGCCTTTCTTGCGGCCTCGGGAGAATAGTTTGATAGAACGCTTCACTGTACTGGGCGCCGGCAGCTGGGGCACTACCCTTGCCGACGTCCTTGCCCAAAAAGCGAAGGTCACCCTCTGGGCGCGGTCTTCCGCGCTCTGCAGGTCGATCTCGGAAAAGTCCGAGAACGAGACGTACCTGCCCGGCATAAAGCTCTCCAGGAATATAACACCCACCGATTCGCTCGAAGAGGCCCTTTCAGGCGCGGGGCTCATCGTAAGCGCGGTACCTTCCCACGGCCTCCGGGAGATAATCTCCCGCGCAAGACCGTTCATCCCGGCAAAAGCTGTAATAGTCAGCGCCACGAAGGGCATAGAGGAGACTACCGGCCTTACACCCCACGGGATAATAAGCGACGTCCTCCCCCGGGGCGAGCACGGGGGGATAGTCGTCCTCTCCGGCCCCTCTTTCGCGAACGAGGTCGCAAGGAAGCTCCCCGCGGCCGTATGCGCCGCCTCGGAGTCGAAAGACGCCGCCGATATCGTCCAGAAGACCTTCTCTACAAGTTATTTCAGGGTATATACGAACTCCGACGTCATCGGCGTGGAGCTCGGGGGCGCGCTCAAGAACGTCATCGCGATAGCCTCGGGGATTTCCGACGGGCTCGGGCTGGGCAACAACGCCCGCGCCGCGCTCATCACGAGGGGGCTTGCGGAGATATCAAGGCTCGGGACAAGGATGGGCGCGAACCCGCTGACGTTCTCTGGCCTCTCGGGGCTCGGGGACCTCGTCCTTACCTGCACCGCCGCCCTGAGCAGGAACTATACGGTCGGCCTTGAGATAGGGAGGGGCAGGAAACCGGGGGATATCACGAATTCGATGAGGATGGTAGCCGAAGGGGTCAGGACCTCGAAGGCGGCAATGGAGCTGGCGGCCTCAAAAGGGGTCGATATGCCGATAACCGGGGAGGTCTACAACGTCCTTTACAAAGGCAGACCGCCGAAGGACGCTGTCCTCGAGCTTATGACGAGGGAGCTTAAGGGCGAATAAGCCCCGAAAACGATTAAACTTTTTTACGGTTCCAGCCGATAAGTGATTTAATCATTTAATCATTGAATCTCCCCGCAGCAAGCTGCGGGGAATCTTCGACACATAAGGAAGATTTCGATTTCGATTCGCTCGCTAAACCCCGCAGCAAGCTGCGGGGAATGCGCTCGCTATGCGTGTTCAAGACTGCCTATATCGACGTTTTGCCGGGGGTCCTTTACCCGTATATTGGTACAGTTTCAAAAAAAACCGGATCGTGTAATCTATTCCGCTACAGCGTATGAAACGAAGCCTACATTCAAGGATACTCTTCCTGATAATCGGCCTTATCTCGGTAGGCGTGATAATTTCGATATTCTGGGAGCTTAAGAACAGGGAAAAGGAGCTCCTCGACGAGAAGCTCAGGGCGAGCCGCTTCATGGCCCAGCCCGTTATGACGGCCATCTACGAGGACATGCTCGAGGAGAGGGCCGACATGGCCCGGCACCTCGTAAGCTCTCTCAGCAAATCGCGGGGCCTCGATTCGCTCTATATCGTGAGGAACAACGGGGTAGAGGAGGCATTCAAGGACTTAAAGACCATAAACGCCGTTAAAAAGGAGTACGGCGAGATAAAGCCCGAGTGGCTCACGGACCACCTGGACGTCAAGGATAACGTGGCCAGGGGCGTCAATAACCCCGAGTTCAAAAAGGCCCTGGAGGCGTTCAAGAAGAACTGGGCGAAGGGGGAGATCTACTACATAGACAGGAGCGGGGAAAAGCCCGTGTTCACGTACCTCCTCCCGATAGAGAAGAAGGCGAAGTGCAGCACCTGCCACGAGACGGAGGGCGCGAGGGGCATACTCGTCATAAGGACTTCCCTCGAGGAGATGTACCAGATACTCGGCAAGGGCAGGGACCAGTGGATAATATCGGGCCTGTTCGCCATCTCCATCGGCGGGGTGCTGCTTTCGCTCCTCATAAAGAGGTCGATAACCGGCCCTATACAGAAAAACGTCGAGGTCATTAAGAGGATAGCCGAGGGCAGGGGCGACATAAGCGAGAGAGTCGAGGTCACGGAGGAGAACGAGATAGGGTACCTCGCGGCCGCGTTCAACAACATGCTCGATACGCTGGGCAAGAGGGCCGAGGAGAACAAAAAGCTCTTCGAGCTGGTCACGAAGAGCAAGGAGGAATGGGTCGCCACGTTCGACGCCATCCAGGACCTCATCTCCATCCACGACAGGGACTACCGGATACTGAAGATAAACAAGGCCCTTGCCCGGAAGTTCAACGCCCACCCGGAGGAGCTGATAGGCAAGAGGTGCTACGAGCTACTGTACTGCAGGCACGAGCCCAACTACTCTTGCCCCCATTCCCGCACCCTCCAGACGGCGGGCATAGCGGACGCCGAGGTGGACGACCTGGTCTTCGAGGGCACCTACAAGGTGACGACCTTCCCGGTCTTTAACGAGTCCGGCGAGGTATGGGCGAGCGTCCACGTCATGAGGGACATAACGCAGGAGAAGATGCTCCGCGAGCAGCTCCTCCACGCCGAGAAGCTCTCGTCGATGGGCAAGCTCGTCGCCGGGATAGCCCACGAGCTCAATAACCCGCTCATGGGCATCATGGGCTTCAGCCAGATACTGATGGACACGCCCGGGGACAAGAAGCTCGACGACATAAAGGACAAGCTCCGCAAAATTTACCACGAGTCCTTGAGGACCGCCAAGATAGTGCAGAACCTCCTGACGTTTGCGAGGGCGAAGAAGACCGAGCGGGAGTACCACAACGTAAACGACATCATAAGGCACACGATAGAGCTCAGGGAGTATTCGCTAAAGGCAAACAACATCCAGGTCGTTCTGAACCTCGCCGAGGACCTGCCGAAGACCATGGTAGACCTCTTCCAGCTCCAGCAGGTCTTCATAAACATCATAAACAACGCCGAGGACGCGATGGTGGCGGACAGGGGCAGGGGCAGGCTCGAGATATCCACCCGGAAGGGCAGGAGGAAGATCGAGATAGCCTTCAGGGACGACGGCCCCGGCATATCGAGGGAGATAATACACAAGGTATTCGACCCGTTCTTCACCACCAAGGAGGTCGGCAAGGGGACCGGGCTCGGGCTTTCCATCACCCACGGCATAGTGACCGAGCACGGCGGCACCATAGACATAATGAGCCCGGAGGAGGGCGGGGCCGTCTTTACGATAGAGCTCCCGATAATAGAGAAGGAGCAGTGGGTCGAGGTGAAAAAGGCCGTGGGCACCGGGGGCGCGTCCGCCGAGGGGTTCACGGGGAAAAAGATACTCGTGGTGGACGACGAAAAATCGATCAGGGAGGCGCTCTACGACATACTTACCGGGGAAGGCTTCAAGGTGGACACGGCCCGCGACGGCAGGGAGGCCCTTGACCTGCTCGCCAGGAGCAAAGTAAATCTGGTAATAACCGACATCAAGATGCCCGGCTACGGCGGCACGGACCTGTACGAGTCGATAATGCTGAAGCACAACTACCTGAAGGACCGCATAATACTCCTTACCGGCGACGTCTTCAGCCACGACGTCAAGGAGTTCCTCACCAAGACCAACTGCCCGTACATACTTAAGCCTTTCGAGCCCAAGAAGCTCATTGAGCTGATGAAACAGGTGCTGGCCTAAACGGCCGACGGGGCCGCACATCTTCTGCTATAATAAAAACCTGTGAAAATATCGGTGATAATACCGGCGTTGAACGAGGCGGGCTCCATCGGAGGGGCCGTCGCTTCGGTTGGGCCGGATACCGAGGTCATAGTCTCGGACGGCGGGTCTACTGACGACACGCGCGCCATAGCCGCAAGGCTCGGCGCCAGGGTCGTGGGTTGCCCACCCGGCAGGGGGGCCCAGATGGACGCGGCCGCGGCGGAGGCAGGGGGGGAGGTCCTCCTTTTCCTGCACGCCGACACCAGGCTCCCGGAAAATTGGCAAAGCGCCGTAATGGACGCCCTCAGGGACGGCAGGACAATAGCCGGAGCGTTCAGGCTGAGGATAGATTCAAAGGGCAAGAGGTTCAGGCTAATCGAAAGGGCGGCGGCAGTAAGGTGCAGGGCGCTCGGGCTCATCTACGGGGACCAGGCCCTGTTCGTAAGGAAAGAGGGCTTCCTGAAGGCAGGGGGCTTCTTGAGTCTCCCCTTGATGGAAGACATCGATTGTGTTAAGAGGTTAAGGAGGCTCGGCAAGGTCGTTTTATTGAAAGAAAGCGTCCTTACCTCCCCGAGGAGATGGAGGAGGGCAGGGACGATACGGAACACTTTAAGGAACGCGTTCATCCTTTCGCTTTATTTCCTGGGCGCGTCCCCGCTCAAGCTATACTCGCTCTATTACGGCGGGCGCATGAAAATCAATGGCCTTTAAAAGGAGGGCTTATGGAAGAGTTCAAGTCAGTAGGGGCTATCTACGATTCGCTCAAGGGCGCGGCCAGGGAGAAGGGGGGCGCCGTGGAAGTGGTCGACGAGAAGGCCCTGAGGGGCGCGCCGATAGACAGCCTCGTCTTCAACGCTGTATTCAGCCGCAATAAAGAGGTCCTGAACGAATCGAGGAGGCTCATAAAGTATCTCGCCTCTGCGCTCGGCACGAGGCCCGCCTCCATACACGGCCTGTATATGGCCATGGGCAGGGGCGAAGTCGGCGGGTTTACCGTGCCGGCGGTCAATATAAGGGGGCTTACATACGACACGGCCAGGGCCTTTTTCAGGTCCGCCAGGAAGAATAACGCCGGGGCCTTCATATTCGAGATAGCCAAAAGCGAGATAGGCTACACGGACCAGAGGCCGGCCGAGTACGCGGCGTGCCTGCTTGCCGCGGCAATAAAGGAAGGGTTCAGGGGGCCGGTCTTCATTCAGGGCGACCACTTCCAGGTGAACGCGAAGAAGTTCGCGCAGGACAAGAACGCCGAGATTGGCGACCTTAAAAAGCTCATAAAAGAGGCGATAGAAGGGGATTTTTACAATATCGACATCGACGCCTCCACTGTAGTAGACCTCTCCAAATCCGAAGTAGCCGAACAGCAGAGGCCGAACTTCGAGACTACCGCCGCCCTTACCCGTTATATAAGGGAGAACGAGCCGAACGGGATAACCGTATCGGTCGGCGGCGAGATAGGCGAGGTTGGAGGGAAGAACTCGACCGAGGAGGAGCTGAGGGCGTTCATGGACGGGTACCTCGGCGCGCTCCCCAAGGGGATGAAAGGGATAAGCAAGATAAGCATCCAGACGGGCACGTCCCACGGAGGGGTCGTCCTGCCCGACGGGACGATAGCAAAGGTGAAGGTCGATTTCGACACCATAGAGAGACTATCGAAGGCGGCGCGCCAGTACGGCATGGCGGGGGTGGTCCAGCACGGGGCTTCGACCCTGCCGGACGACGCCTTCCACATCTTCGTAGCGAGGGGGGCGGCCGAGGTCCATCTGGCGACCGGGTTCCAGAACATGGTCTATGACAGCCCCGCCTTCCCGCAGGACCTGAAGAAGGAGATAAACAGGCACCTCGTGGACAAGCACTCCGACGAGAGAAAGCCCGCCGACACCGAGGAGCAGTTCATTTACAAGACGCGTAAGAAGGGCTTCGGGCCGTTCAAGGAGCGGATATGGACGCTCGAAGAGGAGAGGAGGAAGAAGATAGGCGCCGAGCTCGAGGCGCGCTTCGACCTCTACTTCACCCAGTTGAACGCGAAGGACACCGCCCAGTACGTGAAAAAATACGTGGGTTAGGGGAATGGAGACGCCCTTTGTCAGGCCCGAAAAAGAATAAATGAAATACAGAGGCGGGTATGTTATACTGTTTTAATATCTTTAACCTTGAAAGGAGCAGTGTCGTAAAAGATGATAGCCGCAACGCAACTCAGGGTGGGGATGACCATCCTCTTCAACAAGGAACCTTACAGGGTTGTCACGGTCCAGCACATCACGCCGGGCAACTGGCGAGGCATGGTGCAGACCAAGCTGAAGCACTTGAAGACAGGCTCGACCGTTGAGAACAGGTTCCGCTCGGAGGACAAGCTCGAAAAGGCCCAACTCGAGCAGCACGAGATGGAGTACCTTTACAACGACGGCACGGATTACCATTTCATGAACAGCGAGACGTACGAGCAGGTCTCCCTCTCGGTCGAGATACTGGGCGACAACGTCTATTACCTCATCCCAAATATAAAGCTGATGGTCGAATATTATAACGGGGCCCCCGTCGGGGTCGAGCCCCCGAAGGTTGTCGAGCTCAAGGTCATGGACACGACCCCGAACATGAGAAGCGCCACTGTCACGGCCTCCCAGAAGCCGGCCACGCTCGAGACCGGGCTCGTCGTCAACGTCCCGGCCTTTATCGAGGTCGGCGAGGTCATAAGGGTCGATACCGGGGAAGGCAAGTACCTGGAGAGGGCGAAAGGATAAGCCCGGCGATACCGTTTTTTTTTAACAGGCTGCTGAAAAAGTCCATCTGCTGCGTTATCTTCGTCGCTCGTCATTGCGACGTACGAATTGAGTACGCCTCATTCCTCGCTCCTCGATGCCTTGCATCTGGAGCTTTTTGAGCAGCCTGAACAAATTCCGAGTTTTTCAGCAACCTCTTAAAAGGCCCCGCCGTTCGGCGGGGCCTTTTTATTTTAAGAGGTTGGATTAAGACCCCCAAATTGTAATATCCGTTATTATTATGCAATAATATAATCATGGTCACCGAAGAGAGGCTCGCGAACATACCGGCCTTGCCGGGCGTATATATAATGAAGGGCAGGGGCGGGGAGGTCCTTTATATCGGCAAGGCCAAGAGCCTGCGGTCGAGGGTGAGGTCGTATTTCCGCGACACCGGGGACACGAGGTATTCCGTCAAGTTCCTTTCCGCGAAGGCCGAGGAAATCGACTACATCGTCACGAACAACGAAAAAGAGGCGTTCCTCCTCGAAGACACCCTGCTTAAGCAGCACAAGCCGCGCTACAACATACGACTCAAGGACAGCAAGACCTACGTTTCGATAAAGGTGACCGTAAACGAGAAGTTCCCGCGCATCCTCGTCACGAGGCAGATAAAAAAGGACGGCGCAAGGTACTTCGGCCCGTACGTCTCGGCAAGGAGCGTCAGGGAGACGATCAAGTTCATAAGGCGGATATTCCCGTTATGCGTCTGCAGCGCCTCGGTCTTCCGGAACAGGTTGAGGCCCTGCCTCGACTGGCAGTTGGGGTTATGCTCGGCCCCGGCCGTGGGCTATATCCCGGAAGACGATTATCACGCGCTCGTAAACGGCGCGATAATGTTCCTCGAAGGCAGGGACAAAGAGGTAATAAAGCTCCTCAAGGAGAAGATGAACGCCGCGTCCAAAAGGCTGGACTTCGAGGAGGCCGGCAAGCTCAGGGACAGGATAGCGGCGATAGAAGAGATGCTCGAGGAGCAGAAGGTCGTGACCCACAGGGCCGTGGACCAGGACATATTCGCCTTTGTCCGGGGCGACGGCGGGTTCGTGATACAGACGCTCTTCATAAGGGGCGGCAGGCTCGTTGGAAGCGGCTCCCACTTCTTCCATGAGACGGGCCTCCCGGAAGACGAGCTGCTCTCTTCCTTCCTGGCGCAGTACTACGGGGGCGAGAGGTATGTCCCGGACGAGCTGATAATGCCTGCGCGGCTCGAGGACAGCGGCGTCATAGAAGAATGGCTTACGGAGAAGAAGAGGAGGAAGGTATCCCTTACAACGCCCGTCAGGGGCGACAAGCTCAAGCTCCTCAAAATGGCCGAATCGAACGCACTGGAAACACTCAGGAAAAAGGCCGAGGCGAAGTCCGTAAGGTCGGGCCTCCTCGAAGAGCTGAAGACAAGGCTCCATCTGAAGAACACCCCGGAGAGCATTGAGGCGTTCGACATATCCAATATCGGCGGCAGCCAGGCGGTCGGGGCCATGGTCACGTTCAGGGACGGCGTCCCTGACAAGGGCTCTTACAGGCTCTTCAAGATCAAAGGCCTTCAGGGCCCCGACGACTACGCCATGATGGAGCAGGTGCTCTCAAGGAGGTACGGGAAGGCCGCCGAAGAAGGAAAGGCCCTGCCCGCGCCGGGGCTCATACTCGTAGACGGCGGCAAAGGCCAGCTCAATATAGCGGTTAAGGTGATCGAAAGGCTCGGCCTTAAAGGCGTGCAGGTCGCGGCCCTGGCTAAAGAAAGGCCCGACGACCTTATGGCCAGGGTGCGCCCGAAGGGTGAGCGGGTCTATCTCCCGAACGTAAAAGACCCGATAATGCTTAAGGAAGGGTCGAGGCCGGACTTGCTGCTCCGCAGGGTCCGTGACGAGGTGCACAGGTTCGCCATATCCTACCACAGGAAGCTCCGCTCGAAGATAACCTCTATCCTCGATGAGGTCCCCGGCATAGGGGAGAAGAAGAAAAAGGCGCTGCTCGAACGCTTCGGCGATATCGAGGCCATCAGGCAGGCAAAGGTAGAAGAACTGATGGAAGTCCCCGGAGTTACCGAGAAGCTTGCCATTGAGATAAAAGAGAGGCTAAAAGGCCACCTCTAAAAATTGTTCTTTTTCCTGACCTCTGCGTCAGGACGGAAATAAAAATGCTCACATATTCACATATATGCTGCGCTTTTTATTTCCGCCCTTCCTTGACTTCAGAAAAAATTCCTAATTTTTAGAGGCAGCCTCCAAGTCAAAGGCGGCCTGAAAGGTCTTCCTTCCCGAGTCAGAACTTGTCCGGGAACTGTTTTATCATCCCATCAGCCAGAGCGTCGGCTATCCTGTATACGTTTCTCTCCATCGCCTCCCACACCTCCTGCTCCGCCGTGAAATTCTTCGCCTTCACGGCGTCTATCTGCGCAACGTTGTAGCCTGCGTGCGCCCTGAGAAGGGACGAGATGGTTTCCATGGAGATGTCCGAATTCTCGGAGCTTAAAAAGTCGGCGATCTCTTCCATGTTGGCGTTCAACCTGTCGATCGCCCTTTCTCTGGCGAACCTGTCAGAAGTGAGGGATGTGTCCAGGTATTCCTTTACCGCGGTGTAGTGGCGGGAAAGCAGGGTGGAGAACTGTTCGTAGGTCCCTTTGCCGTAGAAAGGCGCTATCAGGTAACCTATCTCATTCATGTTTCTCACGACCTTTTTATCGATCATCTTCACGGCCTCGGTGTTGCCCTCCAGCCTGTACGATACGAACGACCTTACCAGGATGATATGGTCTATCCAGAGGCGCTCTGACGCCATCTTGAATTCCGCCGGTCTGGAGACGGACTTTTTGTTCGGGACAAAATAGCTTGAACAGGAGATCAGCAAAATGCATAACAAGGCGAGAAGTCCGGCCATCCTCTTGGTCATTGCATGCTCCAGGCTGTGGTAGAGCAGGCTGCTGAAAAAGTCCATCTGCTTTGTTGTCTTCGTCGCTTGTCACTGCAGCGTACTAAAAGTACGCCTCATTCCTCGCTTCTCGACGCCTCGCATCTGGAGCTTTTTGAGCAGCCTGAAAAATTCTGGGTTTTTTAACAACCTGATAGACTATTATATATAAATCAGGATTTTAATCAAAACCTTTATAAAAACCCGGCTTTTCTTCATTATCCACGTGACAGAAGCCCCAGGTACTTCCTGACCCTCTGCGCGTTCTTCCCGATATCGCTCCTGCCCACGCGTGAAACCGACCGCACGTCTATACGGGCCGAGCCCTGCCCGAGCGGCGTTATCCTCACTACGATATCGTCCTTGAAGCCGAACCATAAGGTCGTATCCGTAGCCTCGATGCGCCCCTGCCCTTTATCCGCGTCCACTATCTCCCAGCCCAGCCCTTTTGCCGCGCCGAGCGCCTTGTCGAACGCCGCATCCGCATCCCCGGGCAGGATGAGCGGCTTGATGTCAGGGTAGGCGAGCCTCTGCTTCAAGGCTACCTGCTCCCCGCCGTACTCCGAGGGGTTCTGGACGTTCCTTCTTAGAGGCAGCACCGCCTTGAACTGTGGCGGGTCGTCGGTATCGGTGGTTATGTCGTGGATGACAGGAAGCCTTCTGGCCTCCCTCCACAAGGACAGGGGCACGTAGAAGGCCGTCCCGCCTATCAGAAGCGCGAGTGTGGTTACGGCAAACGTAGAGGCGGGGGCGCGTAGCGCAAAGCCCGCAAGCAGCATGATAAGCGAAGACAGGGCCGCGACAAGCCCTCCGTAAGCCGCGAACCTCAGTATGGTAAAACCGGTGCCGAAGGCCCAGAGGCCGAGCCTCGTGCCAAGGCCGGCCGATACCCCGGCGAGCGCCGACACAACCGCAAGCAGGAGGATTACGAAAGACAGGCGGAAAAATATATGGTGCGGGTATTTTGTCGCCATTTTCACCTGCTTAAAGACTATATAACAGGGGGCTTGCTGTCAAGTGGCGTGGCCTCAAAAAATGTTTTCTCCGTTTGATTTAGATGGTATATTGTCCCATACATTAAACCGGAAATGAAAGACACAAACGAGCCATGCGCCCCCTTGTCCCGGTTTTATTGTCCTTTATCTTCGGGGTCGTCTTCACCTTCGACCCTGGCCTCTCCTATCAAGCCGCGTATGCCGGGCTTGCCGGGTCTTTCCTGCTGTCCTTCATTTCGCTTTTTTTAAAAAGAAACGGCCATCTGCTCATGGCCCCGCTCTTCTTCTTCCTCGGCGCGCTCATTACGCTGCCCTCGGCAAGGCCCTCGATCCCCCCGGACCATCTGATGAACCTTATCGGCTCAGGGCGCGCTCAGGGCGAATTCAGCTCGCTTGGAACGGCAATTGAGGGCGTTATAGCCTCTTCCCCGGAGTCGGTTAAAGGCAATACAAGGATGAGGGTCGAGGCAAAGAGGCTGCATAAAGACGGCGGGTGGAGGGGCGCATCGGGGCTTATCCTTCTGACCGTGAAGGGTGAAGCAGGGCTCAAGAGGGGGGATTACGTCAGGTTCATATCGAGCATCAGGGCCCCGTCGGACTTCGGAAACCCCGGCGAGAGAAGCCGCAAGGAACGCCTTGGCTACGAGTCGATATTCGTTACGGGGTTCGTTAAGGACGGAAGGCTCATAACGAGGCTCAAGGAGGGTGGCAACGGTTTCTTTGATATCGATCCCATCAGGGGGTATATAAGGGACTTTATCGACGGCTCCGGGCTGCGTAACAACGGGCCTTTAAAGTCCCTGGTGATATCCGATGCCGGGACCCTCAGCCCGGACCTCTGGGAGGCGTTCAGGAAGACTGGCACGGCGCATATACTTTCGATCTCAGGGCTCCACGTCGGGATAGTGGCGCTCTTTTTCTACAAGATACTCTTCTTTGCCTTGAGGCGCTCGGAGAGGCTGACGCTCGCCGTCAATATCAGGAAGGCCGCCATTGCCATGACGGTCATGCCGGTGGTCGTCTACGGGCTCCTGGCGGGCTTTCCCGTTCCCACGCAGAGGGCGGTCATAATGGTCATCGCCTTTGTAGCGGCCTTCGCCCTCGACAGGGGCAGGGATTACTTCAATACGCTCGCGCTCGCGGCGCTCGTTATCCTCGCGCTATACCCTTACTCCATCTGGGACGCATCTTTCCAATTGAGCTTCGCGGCGGTCTTTTTCATGCTCCTAATCGTACAGGGCAAAGAAAAAGAAAAGGAAAAGGAAAAGGACGAAGACCCTTTTAAGGACGGCGGTTTTTTAAGAAGGTTATGGGAAAAAAGGATAAAGCCCTTGAAAAGCGTGCTCCTTGCGACGCTGGCGGCGGGTGTAGGCACCGCGCCGATACTCGCCTATCACTTCAACATGGTATCTTTTACGGGGCTTCTGGCGAACCTTGTCGCGGTGCCGCTGTCGGGCGCGATAATACCCCTGCTCCTCGTCTCGGTCGTTCTTAGCCCGCTCTGGGCAGGGCTCGCGAAGGCGCTTCTCGTTGTATCGGATATCCTCTTCAGCCTCCTTGTCTGGGTCATAAAGCTCTTCTCCGCGCTCCCCTACTCGTCGATACGGGTGGCGGCGCCGACTATCATCGAGGTCATCCTATACTACGGGTTGGTTATATCGCTTGTAAACGCGAGGAAGCGGCGGGTCTACGCCTACTCGTCCGCCTTGATACTCCTTGCCATCTTCGTTGACTGGGGGTATTGGGGCTACTACGCCGGCAGGGGCGGCCCGCTCAGGGCGGCCTTTATAAGCGTGGGGCAGGGTGAGTCAGAGCTGATAGAGTTCCCCGGCGGCAAGACCATGCTCATAGACGGGGGAGGGATGTACGGTACCGACTTTGACGTGGGCGAATCGGTCGTAGCCCCGTTCCTCTGGTCGAGGAGGGTCAGGAAGATCGATTACATGGTGCTGAGCCATCCGCAGCTCGACCACATGGGGGGGCTTAAGTTCATAGCCGGTAATTTCAACGTGGGCGAGTTCTGGTGGAACGGGGACGGAGACCTGAAAGAGCTCGGAAGGATACTCGAAAAGAAAAACGTAAAGATAAGGGAGGTAAGCAGCCCTCTTGCCATCGATATCGACGGCGTGACCGTCGAGTTATTGCACCCTGAAAAGGGGATGAGGCTGCCCCCGAACGACATGTGCCTCGTCTTGAGGCTCAAGTACGGGGACTTCAGCCTCCTGTTTACCGGCGACATAACGGCCGGGGTCGAGTCGATACTATCGAAAAAGACGGCAAAGGTGACGATACTTAAGGCCCCGCACCACGGGTCGAGGTATTCCTCCACGGAGGGTTTCCTCGCCGTTGTCAGGCCCGAGACCGTGATAGTATCGGCAGGCAGGAATAACCAGTTCGGGTTCCCGCACGAAGAGACTCTTGAGAGGTATGTGAAAACGGGCGCGAAGGTCTTCAGGACCGACGTTGACGGCGCAGTCATGTTAGAGTCGGACGGCAAGGGCTATAACGTAAGGGGCTATTTGACCGGAGGCAATCGGTAGTATATACTTTAAAGGCTACTCTAAAAATTGTTCTTTTTCCTGATCTCTGCGTAGGCGCGAATAAAAATGGACGTATGCTGCGCTTTTTATTTCCGCCCTTCGTTGACCTCAGAAAAAATTCCTAATTTTTAGAAGTAGCCTTTTATAAAAAAAACAAGGGCGCTGACCATGAAAAAACTAACCCTCATCCTCGTCTTAACGATCTTCTCAGCCACCGCCGCCCTCGCCGACCTTTACCAGTGGCAGGACAGGGAAGGCGTTATCCACATAACCGACAGCCTTGAGAAGGTCCCGGACGCTTACAGGGACAAGGTAAAGGTCTACGAGTCGGCCCCGAAGGAGAAGAAGGCCGAAACCGAGGCCGTAGCCCCGGCGCCGCTGCCGCCGGAAAGAGGGGTCGAGCTCTACGGCGACCACACCCTCGAATGGTGGAGGCAGACCTTCCTGAGGAAAACGGGCGAGGCCCAGATGTTAGAATCGAACGTGACGGCCAAGAGGCAGTTCATAGACATATACGAGAGGGGCAGGGGCTTCGGCCAGACCTTCGGCATGAACGAGATAGAGACCTACAGCAGGTACAAGAAGGAGCTGCCCGATGACCAGGACAGGCTTACGACTTTGAAGAACGAACTCGATGACCTGAGGAGAGAGGCCCGGATAGCCGGGGTGCCGAGGGACATAAGGGGAGAGTAGGGGTTAGTTGCGGTCTACGCCGCAGTGACGAGCTATGATGCCAACAAAGCAGTTTGCCTTTTTCAGCAGCCTCTTAAAGCTTTACCTCCATCCCTTCCGCCACCGCGAAGCACTTCATCTTCGAGCCACGCTCCCTTATTATCTTCCTGCACTCCCTTTCGATCTTTCTGACCCCTGCGTCGCTCCTCTCCTGGTTCTGGTGGAAGAGCCCGAGCGCCTTCACGCCGGCGTCAAGGGCGAGGTCAACGGTGTCGAGGTAAACGGAGTGCCCCCAGCCTTTCGTCTCCCTGTACTCCTCCCTGCTGT
The DNA here is from genome assembly GCA_016219015.1 of Deltaproteobacteria bacterium. Classification (GTDB taxonomy): domain Bacteria; phylum Desulfobacterota; class GWC2-55-46; order GWC2-55-46; family GWC2-55-46; genus JACRCL01. The sequence continues at coordinate 22,066 of JACRCL010000009.1, read as the reverse complement.
ACTCCGCGTCATGGTACAGGAGGTCGGCCCCCCGTGAGAACTTCACATAGTCCCTGTACTCAAGCCCGTACGGGTGCCGGTAGTTGAGCTCGTTGTCCGTGAGGAAGACGAACGACTTGCCGTCCTCTTCGAGCCTGTAGCCTACGCCCTGGTTAGGGTGGCTGAGGGGTATGGTCTCTATCTTCACGGACCCTATCGAGTAGCTCTTGTGCCCCATGCCGAGGAAGGTTATCCTCGCGTTTATGTCCTCGAGCTCGATCGGGAAGTAAGGGGCCGTCATGGTCTTCGAGATTATCTTCTTCAGGGAGACCTGGGTGGCCTGCGGCCCGTAGACCTTTATCTCGTAGTCTTTCCTGTAGATGGGCTTGAAGAAAGGGAACCCGGAGAGGTGGTCCCAGTGGGCGTGCGTAAGCAGGAGGTTTATGTCGCGCCTTTTTTCGCGGATGAGTTTGCTGCCGAGCGCCCGGATGCCGGTGCCGGCGTCGATTATGATGAGGTCCCCGGAGTCGCTCCTTACCTCAATGCAGGTGGTGTCTCCGCCGTACTTGGTGAACTCCTTCCCGGATACGGCTATGGACCCCCTCGATCCCCAGCAGCGTATAATCAACCTATCGTCCCTTTATATCTGTTTTTCATACAGAGGAAGCGGTACGCAGGCCGTTGGACAAAGGCTTCATAGAGGGCCTGCACCTGCTTTTAAGGATTGTAGCACCGTATTATAAACAGATAAGTGACTTTAGTCAAATGTTTAGTAAAGGCAAGTTTAACGGCTCGAACGCTTTGATGCCAACGAAGCAGATGGGCTTTTTGGGCGGCTTTTTTAATCCCCTGAGGCGGCCTTCGCCGTCTCTATTATCTTCTTGAGCGGCACTTTTTTCTTCCTCGCCAGGTCCCTGCAGTCCTCGTACTCGGGCTGGGAGTTGACGACCTTGCCCTTGCGGAGCGAGACCTTCACGCGCACTACCCCGTAAGGGGTCTTCGCCCTTACGACCCTCCTTTCGAGGCACTCCCGCTCTACCGGGTATGTCCTTACCCCGATGGAAGTCGATTCCTCGAAGATGATATCAAGGAGGCCTTCTTTCATGTCCTCTCCCGTAAGGACGGTAAGGAGCACGCCGGGCCTCGATTTCTTCATCTGCACCGGCGTGAAGAAGACGTCGAGCGCGCCCGCCTCGAATAGCCGCTCCATCAGGTACCCGGCCGTCTGCGGGCTCATGTCGTCTATGTTCGTCTCCATCACGAGCAGTCCCGCCGGCTCCTTATTGGCGCGGGCGTCTTTCGCCGTGCCGAGCATAACGCGGAGTATGTTCGCCGATTCCCTGAAGTCCTTTTTCCCCGCGCCGTAGCCGGTCTTCTCAATGACCATGTCGGGGAGCGGGCCGAACCCGTCGGCCACCGTCTTTATTATCGCCGCCCCCGTGGGGGTCGTAAGCTCGAAGGGGATGTTTGTCGATACTATCGGCGCGCCCTTGAGTATCTCGACCGTTGCCGGAGCGGGGATGGGAATTCTCCCGTGCATGGTATCCGCCCAACCGGAGCCGAGCGGTATGGGGGAGGAGATTATCTTATCGGCTTTTAGGGACCTGATGGCGATGGAGGCGCCGACGATGTCGATTATCGAGTCCATCGCGCCGACCTCGTGGAAATGCACCTCTTCAGGTGGGATGCCGTGGACCTTGCCTTCGGCTATGGCTATCTCCTTGAAGATGGAGACGCTCAGCTCCTTCACGTCCTTGTTGAGTTTGCTCGCGCTTATGAGCCTTTTTATGTCCTTGAATGTCCTGTGGTGGTGGGACTCTTTTATCCTCACCCTGAAGGTGGTGCCGGTTATCGAATGGCGGGCCTCCTTATTGATGGCGACGTCTATCCTGTCGGCCTTGAGCTTCCTGAGCTCCTTCAATACCATCTTGAAATCCACGCCCATGTCGATGAGCGCGGCCATGCACATATCGCCGCTTATGCCCATTGGGCAGTCGAAGTAGAGGACTTTCATGTTTTACCTTGAGGTTTTTTTTAAAAACTTAAGTTATAGAACTTGCTCATAAAGGGAATCACTGTCTCACGGGCTTGCTTCCTTATTTATCAAACTCGCGACGTAAGCGGCCCCGAAACCATTGTCGATATTCACGACCGATATCCCCGCCGAGCAGGAGTTGAGCATCGCCATCAGGGTCGTAAGCCCGCCGAGGTTCGCGCCGTAGCCCACGGACGTAGGCACGGCTATCACGGGCCTGCCGACAAGCCCGGATACGACGCTCGGCAGAGCCCCTTCCATGCCCGCGACGACGATCAATACGTTCGCCGCGAATAGTTCTTTTTTCTTATGGAGCAGCCTGTGTATCCCGGCAACGCCTACGTCGTAGAGCCTCTGGACGCGGTTGCCCATGACCTCCGCGGTGACGGCCGCCTCCTCGGCAACGGGCACGTCGGAGGTGCCTGCGGAGATGACGAGTATCAAACCCCGCCCGTTGTCCTTTATATCGTGCGTCTTTATGAAGAAGGTCCTCGATAATTTATTATAACTCCCTTTCGGGAAGGCCTTCTTGAGCGCGGAGCCCTTTTTCCTGTCAGCCCTCGTAACAAGGACGTTCTCTTTCCTCTTAAGCATGCTCCTTATTATCGCCGTTATCTGCTGCGTCGTCTTCCCCTCGCCGAAGATGACCTCCGGGAAGCCCTGCCTCAAGGACCTGTGGGTATCGACGGTTGCGAACTCGAGCTCCTCGAAAGGGAGGGTCTTAAGCTCCTCAAGTGCGCTACCGACTTTTATCTTCCCGTCCCTCACGCCTTCGAGGAGTTCTTTCAAGATATTTATGTTCATATTTTTTTACGCTTAGAATGCCTGTGACGCAGCCCTTGAGATTATCTGCGGCAGGTCAAGGAGGAATACCGGCCTGCCGTCGCCCATGACGGCTATCCCCGTCACGCCCCAGAGCCGCGACATGGGCGGCACAAGGGGCTTTATGTACGCCTCCATCTCGTCCCCGAAGTCATCGACCCTTAGTCCGATGAGGCCGTCATTTCCTTGGGCGCCCTTCCCGTTCTCAACGATTATTATCGTGTAAAGAGGCCTTACCGTACCTTCTTCTATCCCGAGGAGGCCCGCCAGCGGCACCACCGGGACTTCGGCCCCGTTATGGCCGAGTACCCCGCCCGAGATATCTTCCCGGCCGACCTCCGCCACCCGTTCTATCTTCGACAGCGGTATGAGGAACGGCTCCCCTTCGACCCATATAAGGAGCGTCTTTATGATTGAGGTGGTGCGCGGCAGGTCGAGGGTTATCTTCGTCCCTTTCCCGGGGACGGAGTCTATTTCGAGCGTCCCGCCGATCCCTTCTATCGTATCCTTTACCACGTCCATGCCCACGCCCCTGCCCGAAGTGTCCGTGACGCTATCCGAGGTCGAGAGGCCCGGCAGGCATACGAGCATCATGGCCTCCCTGTCGGACATCGCCCTCACGCGCCCCTCGGGGAGCCCGCCCTTTATCGCCTTTTCCCTGACCCTGGCGCAGTCTATGCCTTTGCCGTCGTCAGCCACTTCGACTATCACCTTGTCCTTTTTCGCGAAGGCCCTTACCGTTATGTTCCCCTCCGGCGATTTGCCCGCATGAATCCTGTCGGAGAGCGGCTCTATGCCGTGGTCCACGGCGTTCCTTATGATGTGCACCATGGGGGAACCGAGGCTTTCGAGTATCGCGCGGTCGAGGCTCAGGTCAGCCCCTTCGATCTTGAGCTCGACGTTCTTGCCGCTCTGCTTCGAGATGTCCCTTACGACCCTCGGCAGGTTCTCGGTCAGGTCCTCTATCGGGAGCATGCGCGCCGAAAGGATGTTGTGGTGGATGCCGTTTAGCGATTTTCCGAGCAGGTAGACGCTGTCCTTGAACTCTATCGAGCGCGAGTTGTGGGAGAGGGACTTGAAGGAGGAAAGCGTCATGAACAGGTCCCCGACGATGGCGAGCAGGTCGTCGAAGACCTTGCCCTCGACCTTCATGACGTTCGAGAGCTTAAGCTCCGTTATTGGCGCGGGCTCGGCCCTGATCTCGGGGGGCCTGCCCTCTATCGCGGACTTGAGCCTGTTTACGAAAGTGGAGATGTCTACGTCGAGCGGGAGGTCCTCCTCGACCCTTTTCACCAGGTTCTTGAGCGCGTCGAGGCAGTAAAGGAGCGCGGCGGCGATCTCGATGGTAAGCGCCAGCTTGTTTGAGCGGAGGAGCGACAGGAGGTCCTCCTGCGCGTGGGACAGCTTCATTATCGAATCGTATCCCATGGAGGCGGACATGCCTTTTATCGAATGGTAGTGCCTGAAGAGGCTGTCGAGGTCCGTGGACTGGACGGAGCCCTTCTCTATGGCAAGCAGGCCCTTCTCGATGCCCGAGAGGTGCTCGTTGGTCTCCTGTAGGTATAGGGCCTTGTACTTGGATGTGTCCATCGAGACCCCTGATTTAGGCTGCCTCTAAAAATTGCTCTTTTTCCTGATCTCTGTGTCAGGGCGAAAATAAAAATGCTCACATATGCACATATATGCTGCGCTTTTTATTTCCGCCCTTCCTTGACCTCAGAAAAAATATCTAATTTTTAGAGGTAGCCTTTAACAGTTGCAGAAAAACTCAAAATCAGTCCGAGATGCAAGGAGTCGAGAAATGAGGAATGAGGCGTACTTACCCTGTACGCCTCAGTGACGAATTTTGAAGAGCAACCTGTTAAAGGCCGTGCGCCCCGCCGAGGCCGTTAAGAGTATCCAGGACCTTCGCCTCGGAGAGCGGCTTTATGATGTAGGCGCAGGCGCCGGACTTCATCGCCTCTTCGACTATCGGCTCGTAGCCGAGAGAAGTGCACATCACTATCTTGAGCGGCAGCTTGAGGAGGCTTATCTCTTTAGCGGCCTCGAGCCCGTTCTTTACCGGCATGACCACGTCGAGGATGACTATGTCGGGCCTGAGCGCCTGGACCTTCTCGAGAGCCTCCGCGCCGTTCACGGCCTCTCCGATGACCTCGAAGCCGCCCTTTGAAAGTATATCCCTCAGCGCCGTCCTGAAGAACGCCGCGTCGTCGGCTATGACTACTCGCTTATACACCCGTCACCTCTGTTGATAGTATCCGAGAAGCCTCTTCGAAGAGGGCCGCGCAGTCGATCATGCCGACGATGCGGCCTTCAAGCTCGATGGTCTCTTTCGTATATTCCCCGTCGCCCCGGGCCGGGCTCAATGCCTTTATCTCATCCTCCCAGAGGAAGGATATTACCGAAGGGCCTGCGTCCAGGCCTAGGAGCCTGTTCTTGTCCCTGACCACTACCACCTTGTGCCGGCCGCCCGCCTGGGCGGGCGAGCGGAACGCCTTACGGACGTCTATTACGGTGACGGGCTCGTTCCTGAAGCTTATGATCCCGGCTATGAAGCCGCTCTGCCCCGGCATGAGAGGGACCTTTTCCAGCTCGACTATCCCGGCCACCGCCTTTGTATCGAGCCCAAGGTTCGTCCCCTCGAGCTCTATCACGAGCTTGTCTCCGTCCATCCGGCAACCCCGCCCCTCGCGGGACAGACCCTTACAGGTTGAATTTCGCCACCACGGCCTTGAGCTCGTTTGAGAGCTCCGAGAGCCTTTCAGACGCGGCGATCGTCCCGCTTATAGCGGCCCCGTGCCTCTCCACCGCCGCCTCCACCCTCTCAGTCGAGGTGAGGTTCTCTTTCGCTATGTCCGCGACCTGGGTTATTATCTCGACTGTCTTCTCGGCCTTCTCCTTCTGCTTGTGGGTGAGGCCGAGGATGAGGGTCGCCTTCTCGGCGACGTCCGAGGTGTAGTTGGTTATATCGACGAGTATCTCGCGTATCTTCCTCAGGTCGTTCCTGCCGCCCTTGAGGTTCGACGTGCCCTCGCTCGCGGAGGCCACGACCCTTTCGACCTCGAGCTTCAGGTCCTTGACTATCATGGCCACGTCCTGAACGCTGTTGTTGGTGTTGTCGGCAAATCTGCGGACCTCCTCCGCTACCATGGCGAAGCCCCTGCCGTGCTCGCCCGCCTTCGACGCCTCTATCGTGGCGTTGAGCGCGAGCAGATCGGTCTGGCGGGATATATGCGTTATTACGTCGAGTATCTTCGGTATGTCGTTGAGCTTGTCCTTGAGCCGTATCGCCGCGCTTTCGGTATTCTCTATGCCGTTAAAGATGGTCTCCATCTTCTCCATCGCGCTCGTGGCGGTGGTGGCGCCCCTCTGCACCATGGAGTTGACCTTCTGGGAGGCGTTCGCGCTCTCGGTCACCTTGTTCGCCACGTCGTCGGCAAGCTCGGCCATGGTCTTTACGGTCGAGGACGCGTCCCCTATGTGGTTGGCCTGTTCGAGCGCGCCGTCGAAGATGTCCGATGTGCCGGAGATGACCTCCTTCGACGTCTCGTTGCCCTTCTTTACTACCTCGCTCAGGGCCTCCTGCGCCACTGCCAGCTCGGATACCGTGTTCTTTATCCGCTCGACCAGCCCGCGGAGGCTTTCGGACATGAGGGCTATGGCCTCTTCGAGGTCGCTTGTCTCGTCCTTCAGGACCTTTTTCCTGGGGCCCTCCGAGTTGGTAAGGTCGCCCCTGCTTATCCTCTGGGCCATGCCCGTAAGGAGGCTGAAGTGCCTGGTGAAGGTCCTGGTGAATATCGAGCCGAGTATCAGGCCGATGATGATGGCGGTTAAAAAGCTCAGCGGCTGCCTCAGCCATTCCGTGACCTCGGTCTTTTCTATGAGGTCGGGAGCGAACGCCGCGGCCGCGACAACCGCTATGAAGCCGAGTATGAATTTATAGCCTATCGGTATCTTTATGTTCACGACTCCTGCCCAGCAAATGCCATATTATAGAATTGTTTCCGCAAGGAAGTCAACCGCAATAGGCGGGTTTTGGGGCCTTTAAACTCGATTTAACGGGTGACAGAGAGGCTTGCGGAAGTGATTAAAGGATGCCTAAAAATGCTCGAACCCAGCCTTTTTGAGCCTGTAGAGCCTCTTGTCCTTGCCGAGCACCTTGAGGCCTTTCTTGTCGGTAATCCGCCCGATGGCCGTTATCCTCAGCCCGAGCGTTTTGGCCAACGAGGCTATTTTATTCCTGTCCGGCTCCGGCGAGGTGAAGAGCAGTTCGTAGTCCTCACCCCCGGAGAGCGCAAGGTCTATCCAGGAGGAGTCTTTCGCCGCCTCCCGGTATTTTTTCATCTCATCTGAAATAGGGAAGTCTTCAAGCTCGATTATCGCGCCCTTGCCGCTCGATTTGCATATCCGCGTAAGGTCGAGCGCCACACCGTCGCTTATGTCTATCATGGCGCTGGCAAGCCCGCGGCGGGCAAGGGCCCTGCCCGCGTCTATCCTCGCGCGCGGGTCGAGGTGCTTCCACGCGGCCTTCCTGAAACGCCCTTTCAACGCGCGGGCCCCGTGGTTCCTCAGCACCTTCAGTCCCAGCGCAGAATCCCCCGGCGTGCCCGTGACATAGATAATGTCGCCCTCGCGGGCGCCGCTCCGGTAGACCACCTCTTTTTCTTTTGCCTCGCCGAATACCGTCGTGGAGACGGCCGTAAGAACGGACCTCGCGATATTGCCGCCCGCGATGACGACATCGTACTCTCCGGCCGCGTCGTTTATGCCCCTGTAGAGCTCGTCGAGGAACCTTTTTTCGGTCTTTTCCGGAAGCGCCAGGGAGACGAGGAAGAAAAGCGGCTGTCCGCCCATTGCGGCGATATCGGATACTGATATGGAGAGGGCCTTCCTTCCGAGGAGATACGGGGGTGTGTACTTTGGGTCGAAGTGTGTGCCTTCGATCAGCGTATCAACGGTGGCGAGCGTCACCAGCCCGGCCTTCTGGCGCGTGACGCTCGTGTCGTCGCCGATGCCCATGACGAGGCGGGGGTGCCTTTTCCCGGACCTCTTTTTAAGGCCCTCTATTATCCTGTCCTCGCCGAGTCCCTTAAGCAGCATATAGCGCGCCCGCATCCGCGCGGCAAGCAAGGCCCGGATGAAAAGGTCAATGTATTTTTTGGGTCTTTCAGGCCCTCGCGTGCTTTCGCCTCGCGCTCTTGATGCCGGGGGGCCTCTGCGGCGCCTTTACCTTCTTCTTGAAGATGACCTTGAGCACGTCGTCCATGTGCTTTACCAGCACGAAGTTGAGCTTCTTCCTTATGTCCTTCGGTATCTCCTCGAGGTCTTTCTTGTTCCTCTCGGGGATTATTATGGTCTTGATCTTCGCGCGCAGGGCCGCGAGGCACTTCTCCTTCACGCCGCCTATCGGCAGGACGCGGCCGCGTAGCGTTATCTCCCCCGTCATCGCGACGTCCTTGTTCACGGGGTTCTGCGTCAACGTCGAGATGAGCGCGGCGGCCATGGTTATGCCCGCGGAAGGGCCGTCCTTCGGGATGGCGCCGGAGGGCACGTGGATGTGTATGTCGAGGTCCTTGTAGAAGTCAGGCTGGAGGCCGAACATTTTCGCACGCGACCTCGCGTAGCTAAGCGCGGCGTGGGCCGATTCCTTCATCACGTCCCCGAGGTGGCCCGTAAGGGTAAGCTGGCCCTTGCCGTTCATGACGGTGGCCTCTATGTACAGTATCTCGCCTCCCACGGGCGTCCACGCGAGCCCCGTGGCCACGCCGACCTCGTCGGCCTCCTGCTCGGCCTCGGGCAGGAACTTCGATATGCCGAGGAACTCCTGCAGGAGCTTCGGCGTTATAACCGTCGTCCCGGTCCTGCCGGAGGCGACCTTCTTCGCCACCTTCCTGCAAAGGGAGGCGACCTCGCGCTCGAGGTTACGGAGCCCGGCCTCCCTCGTGTACTCGGATATGACCTTCTTCAAGGTCTCGTCCGGTATGACGAGCAGCTTTTTCGTGAGCCCGTGCTCTTTTATCTGCCTCGGTATTATGAATTTTTTCGCTATTTCGAGCTTCTCTTCTTCCGTGTAGCCGGGCAGGTTTATAAGCTCCATCCTGTCGAGCAGCGGGTCCGGTATGGGGTCGGACATGTTCGCCGTGGTTATGAACATGACCTTCGACAGGTCGAACGGCAGGTTCAGGTAATGGTCGCTGAAGGCGTAGTTCTGCTCGGGGTCGAGCACCTCAAGGAGGGCCGAAGACGGGTCTCCCCTGAAGTCCATGCCGATTTTATCTATCTCGTCCATCATGAAGACGGGGTTGTTGGTGCCCGCCTGCTTTATGCCCTGTATGATCCTGCCCGGCAAAGCGCCGACATAGGTGCGCCTGTGGCCCCTTATCTCGGCCTCGTCCTTTATCCCGCCGAGGGATATCCTCACGAACTGCCTGCCCATGGCCCTCGCGATCGACCTGCCGAGCGAGGTCTTGCCCACGCCCGGAGGGCCCACGAAGCAGAGGATCGGCCCCTTGGTCTTGTTCTGCAGCTTCCTTACCGCGAGGTATTCGAGTATCCTCTCCTTAATCTTTTCGAGGTCGTAGTGGTCGGTGTCGAGGACCTTCTTGGCCTTGTCTATGTCGATTGTGTCTTTTGTCTGCTTCGCCCACGGCAGGTCCACGAGCCACTCAAGGTAAGTCCTTATGAGCGCGGCCTCGGCGGCGTCCGGGTGCATCATCTCGAGGCGCTCGACCTGCTTGTACGCCTCCTTCTCCACGTCGGACGGCATCTTGGATTTGCGGATCTTCTCCCTGAACTCCTCCATCTCCTCGGAGGACTCCTCTATGTCGCCGAGCTCGTTCTTGATGGCGCGCATCTGCTCGCGGAGATAATACTCCCTCTGGGTCTTGTCCATCTCCTCTTTGGCCTGGGACTGGATCTTGACCTGCATCTGCGCGACCTGCAATTCCTTCACCAGGTAGTCGTTCACCTTTTCGAGCCTCTTTACCGGGTCGAGCGTCTCTAACACGGACTGGGCCTCGTCTATCTTGAGCCCCAGGTTGGCGGCCACCAGGTCCGCCATCCTGCCGGGGTCCTGGATGTTGTCGAGGACCATCATGACTTCCTGGAAGACGACCTTGCCGAGGGTGGAGAGCTTCTCGAGCTGCTCCCTGACGTTCCGCATCAGGGCCTCGACCTCAAGCGAGACCTCCGGGGCGATCTCCTTTACCTTCGCCACGCTCACGGTGTAGGACGGCTTCGTCTGGATGAACTTGGCCGCGGCGGCGCGGGCAAGGCCCTGCACGAGTATCTTTACCCTGCCGTCCGGGAGCTTGAGCATCCTCATTATCATGCAGACGGTGCCGGACTCGTAGAGGTCCTCGGGGTCCGGGTCCTCCTTGGTGATGTCCTTCTGCGTGGCGGTGAATATGAGCCTGTCCTTCGTGAGGGCCGCGTCAACGGCGTTGATGGACCGCTCCCTTCCCACGAACAGGGGCACTATCATGAACGGGAATATGACGACGTCCCGCACGGGCAGGAGCGGCAGCACGTCCGGGATGACCAGCTGTTCTTCGTCTTTTTTGGCTTCCTCTGCCATTAATTTTTTCCTCTCCTGTATCGATTAAAATTCTCCGCGGAAAAGCCGCGGAGAGGAGCGAGCCATGCCTGTTCAAGCACCGCCGCAATGAATAAAAGGGACGAAGGCGCCCCCGCGCGCGGCCCTACGAGTTTTCTATCCGGACGCGCTTCGAGGAGCAGCGCTTGTCCTCCACCCTCGGGACGATTATCGTAAGGACGCCGTCCTTGTAAACGGCCTTTATCTTCATCGTGTCCACGGGGAAGGGGATCTCTATGGCCCGGTACAGCCTCCCGAAGGCCCTCTCCATGCAGACGTAGTTGACCTTGTCCTCTTCAAAGCACTCGAACTTGAGGGCCCTTATCGTCAGGGTGCCTTTAAAAATGGTGACGTCGATGTCGTCTTTCCTCACGCCCGGCAGCTCCACCTCTATCACGAGCTCGCACGTGTTCGAGAAGACGTCCACGTTAGGTATCTGCGTGAGGGGCTCCGGCTGAAGGAAGCTCGCGTCTTCCATGCCCTCGAATATGAACTGGCTCAGGTTGTCTATCTCGACGGCCGCGGGGGTGATCGGGGTTTTTTTGGACATCTTTGCCATATAAAAGACTTACCTCTGTTCTGTCCGGTTTGCGGCTTGAAGATTACCGCGCCGTGGGCGGACCCGTCAGAACTTCAAGCCCTTGAGGAATTTCCTGAAGTCGTTCTTGATATCGGGCCTTTTGAGGGCCAGCGTCACGTTGGCCTTCAGGAACCCGAGCTTGTCGCCGGCGTCGTACCTGTTGCCCTCGAACTCGTAGGCGTATATTTCCTCTTTCCCGGCGAGTATCTTGAGGGCGTCGGTGAGCTGTATCTCCCCGCCCTTGCCCGGCTTTGTCTCCTCAAGCGCGCCGAAGATGCCGGGCGAGAGTATGTACCGCCCGATGATGGCGAGGTTCGAGGGGGGCGTGCCCTTCGGTTTTTCCACCAGGTCCAGGACCCTGTAGACCCTCGGCGCGACCTTCTCGGCCTTTATCACGCCGTAAAGGTGAGCTTGAGACCGGGGGACCCGCTGGACGGCCAGTATGCTCGTGCCGTAGTCCTTGTATACCTTGAGCATCTGCCTCATGGCCGGGACCCTCGAATCTATTATATCATCTCCGAGGAATACGGCAAAGGGCTCGTTATTGATGAGGTTTCTGGTTATCGATATCGCGTGGCCGAGGCCAAGGGGCTTTTTCTGCCTCGTGTAGGCGAAGTGGACCAGCCCGGAGACTTCCTTTATCATCTTGAGGAGCTCGTCCTTGCCCCTCTCCTTGAGGAGTATCTCGAGCTCGAAGGACGTGTCGAAGTGGTCCTCTATGGCGGTCTTGCCCATGCCCGTGACGATTATCATCTCCTCGAGCCCGGACGCCTTCGCCTCCTCGACCACGTACTGGATGAGGGGCTTGTCGACCAGCGGGAGCATCTCTTTGGGTATCGCCTTTGTGGCCGGCAGGAACCGGGTGCCGAAACCGGCCGCGGGGAAGACGGCCTTCTTAATCTTCATCAACGGATAATAATAAGTTTTTCGCCGGAAGTCAAGGGCAGGGGGAGGGGGATAATTCTATAATCCGGGCAGGCATTTGTTTGGTATAATATAATCACGATAGACACGAACGCCGTGGACGTTGTGGTTTGCGGGCAGGCATTTGTTTGGTATAATCTGGCCTCGACCACCTGGACTGACTCTTCAGTTGTGGTTTGCGGGCAGGCATTTGTTTGGTATAATCTGATGCTGGTTATATGTTGTGGTTTGCGGGCAGGCATTTGTTTGGTATAATTTTGATACTTACAAGCCCTTCTGGGATCAGTTGTGGTTTGCGGGCAGGCATTTGTTTGGTATAATTCTTGTCGCATACATAGCAACGAAAAGGTTGTTGTGGTTTGCGGGCAGGCATTTGTTTGGTATAATACATCTTGAAACTCTCCCTGAGCCTTATAAGTTGTGGTTTGCGGGCAGGCATTTGTTTGGTATAATAGGAAGATCCAGGTCCTGCTTTCTAAGTCTGTTGTGGTTTGCGGGCAGGCATTTGTTTGGTATAATGGCTAAGTTGTGGTTTGCGGGCAGGCATTTGTTTGGTATAATCAAATTTTTTAACTTTAAAATTTTTAGATAGTTGTGGTTTGCGGGCAGGCATTTGTTTGGTATAATTAATCTGTCAGGAGGAGCCGCAGCCTTGCAGTTGTGGTTTGCGGGCAGGCATTTGTTTGGTATAATGGTAGCTTCAGGGAGCCAGACATATAACTAGTTGTGGTTTGCGGGCAGGCATTTGTTTGGTATAATGGCTTAGCTCCAAGGTAGTGTTTTTTTTCGTGAAAGCGCCCGGACAGGTCAGAAAAAACTGATTTGTTCGGGCGCTTTTTCTGTAGCCTTCCGTATCTTTCCATAAAAAACCTTCATACGCTCAAACTGCTTATCGGTTATGGTCAACATCCGTACCTCCCCGTCACCCGGCAGAACAGCTTTTACGCGGGTCTCGTGTACAACTGCGTTTTCTTCGCTCGGGCAGTGGCGGGCATAGACCGAGAACTGGAGCATGACAAAGCCGTCCTTCAGCAGTGCCTCACGGAAATCGTGATAAGCCTTGCGGGCCGCCTTGGTGTCGGTAGGCAGGTCGAACATTGTTATCACCCACATGCTACGGAACCCTCCAAAGCTCATAGACAGGGTATCTCCACTTTTTCAACCTCACCGCATATTGCCTTCCGGACGCTTGCGGCATAGTGGTGCAGCGCAGGCATTAAAGGCAAGCGTCCGCCGTTAATCAGAAAGTCCCAGCTTAATACTTCCAATAGCGCGCGCTTGTTTTCAGGAGTAAGCTCCAGTTCAATTGGCGGGGTCATTTTGCCGATCATGTAAACCCTGAGGTCTACAGCCGGCCTAAGAGGCTCTATCAGGTCATCCGCAAGGCAGAAGCTGTTGTATTGGTTATGGTGGTGTATCCCCAAGGAGGGATGAAGGCCGGTGCCGACCAACGCGCGGGCAACCGCCGCCCGCATAACGGCGTAGCCATAGTTAAGCAGGCTGTTGATGCCGGGGGTATCCGGGTCACGGCGGAAGTCCTTGCCGAAGAGCCTTTGCCAGTAAATGCGCGCGGCCTGAGCCTCGATGTTGTCAGGGTCGCCGCTTTTTACCCTCGCGGCATAGGCGAAAAGAGGGTTTTCGCCTTCCGCCGCATGGCTTAAGACAGTTGCCTGCTGGCGTATCTTCGCCCTGATTATCGCCTGCCAGAGGCGCTTGCGAACGGGCCTTGTGATTTGGACCTGCTGTGCTATGGTCCTGCTTTGCAGGCTGTTGCCCTCAAGCGGCGTAAGGACGGCGCCCGGCAGGCGCCTGGTGCCGCATAAGAGCACGGCGACGTTATTCTCAAAACAGGCGGCAAGGAGACCCTGAGTATGGCTGATGGCGGGGTGGTCCAATATCAATAAGCCGATGTCCTCGACCGGGACCGTAACAGGGTCATACCCCTCCCGCTCGATCGACATCTGACGGTTCTTAAGGGCCAGCCGCGCGGGGGCGCTTATTTCCACCACCCTTTTGATCATGCCAGATAAGGATACCAGACAAATCCCGGCGCGCAAGTTTTCTTAATCGTTGCAGGGCATTACATCTCCGAGGCAATCTACAGAAATTTTTCTGCAGGATGACGGCAGGGAATTGGGGGTGCACCTCAAGATTCCAGCGTTATCGCTCGTGGCAGTTACGAGATGATCTCTTAAAACAATCCTATTTATCGGCCCGGACATCTCCTTGACCCTGTAATACCTTTTTCCCCCGTCCTTATCGGTAATCTCCACCATATCATTTATGCAAAGGGACATGATGAACTTCCATTCCGGGCCATGGTCGCGCTTGACGATAGTTTTTTTATCTATTCTCGCCCGCCGCGCGGCGTCTATTGTGGGTACGAATCTGCCTTCCCGTTTGCCTGTCGTGACGTTCTCTATTATCTCGACATGGTGGTTGTTCTCCAGCTTAAAATATTTGTAGGCCTTGCCGTCTTTTTTTACGGGGTGCATGGAGGCTTCGTTCGCTTTTACATGGAGCCTTACGGATTTTATCGGAGTTTTTCCATCCAGATGCAGAAGAGGGTTTTCGGGGTTGCCGAAGGCTTTTTTGAAATCCCCGTTGAATTCATTGAGCCTTTTGTTTACGAGTTCCCTGACTTTATAATCGCCTATATCCTCGACCATGCTCAATGTCCTTAAATCCGCCAGCGGTTTTCTATAAGCAAAGCACCCGTTCCCATTTATGTATCCGTATGCGGTATCCTGATGAAAGGCATCGGTTATTTTTCTGCGTGAGGCGTGGGATACTATAATGCCTTCTATCTTCCCCCGCACGTCGTCATAAAAGGAAGGCCACGGCTTATCAAGGTGGAACCCCCGCTCGCTTAAGCTTGCGCCGGTTTCTGCCGAAAGCCTCGATAGCTTCTGAAACAGGCTTCTTGAGGTGAGCGCGATTACGGTGGCGTCTATCGCATGATGCCTGTGGTCCGAGCGGTTCTTTTCCCCGGAGCCGTCAGCGGAAAGGATTTTATTAAGGTTCCAGCGCCTGCGCAGAGCTGCGGTGGCCGCACCTTTGCTGACCTCGATGGTTGCGCCGGTCTGCTGAAGGTATCTCTTGACCTCAACGCATATATAGCGCGTATCGTTTAATTGCCTCTCCACGAATTTATCCGTATCTATCTCCTTCTGTTCAAAGCGCCTGCGCTTGGGGTGTGGGAGGGCTTTTGCACGCTGGAGTATCGCCTGATATTTTTCCCCGTCGGCATTATATGCTTCGTAAGGCGTCCTGTTGTGTTTTATGGAGCGGTTCTCGGCAGCTGTGCAAAGGGTCTTGTTCATGTAGGAGTCGTCGAGTGAGCGGCTGTAAGGCAGGATATGCTCTATATCCACTTCGGGTGAAAAGAGCATCTCTTTGGAAATTACGGTACCCGTGTATGGACAGATATTCCCGCACTCGTTCCACATCTGGTATTTCTGAATATCATCCCTTGAAGGGTTTTGGATGCCAAACTCGTTTTGCAGGATCCCCCGCGCCAGCTCGTTTGCCTTTTCCCTGTTCTTCTGCTCCTTTTGAAGCTCTGTCTTTTGCCTCCGGGTCAGCTTCATGTCGCGCGCCATCTCTATCCGTATGACCGCGGGCCTGCCGTACTGGCGGATGATCCCGTTTACGACTCTGCGTGTCTCGTAGAGCGCTTTCTGCACAACGGGGTTACGCAGGGAGGGCGGCTCTCCAAGGCTTTTCGATGTCGTTATCTCGTTATTATTGGAGTGGTCGTATCCAGCCGCGAGGCAGGCCTTATCGTAAGTCAAACCCTCTTCGAGATAGGGCAGGACTTTATTTATTGCTTTAAATGAAAGCCTTGCATAGCCCGGCTCCAGTTCAGTCTTGGCAAGCTTTTCCGCTTTTTCAGCATCAAAGCCCCAGTGCTCTGTCATTCGTTTGAGGAAACCTTTCTCGTTATCAATTGTAAGCATGTCGGTAATAAGCGAGTTCCGTTCCTTCGACGATATCTTATCCCAATGTTCACCGAGAACTGAGCGCAGGGCATACTCGGTGCGGTTGCCGATAAGTTCTTTCTTTTTACCTTCCTCAAGATTAAAAACTTCTCCTTCATGAAGTTTTAACGCAGAGCGGGCCTTATTCCAACTCAGGTTTTTTTGCTTCTCAAGAAGCTCCAGCAGCTTTTGACGCTCCGCGCCTGTAAGCGACCTAAATACTCGGGTGAGAGGGTTTTTAACTGCGAGATGGTTCAGGTCCTGAAGGATTCTGAACCTTTGAGTTTCGAGCAAGGCCCTGGCCGCGCGTTTTCGTCCAGGCTCGAAGGTGCATCTCCCCACAAGGTTTTTCTGGAGTTTTAGAGGGCGCTGGAAGAATATTCCGTTATGGACGGCCACCTTGAGGGCGGAATTCAGCAGTTCGGGATGATATTTTTGCTGCGTCCGCCATATAAGCTCGAACTCTTCTTGATACATGGCTCGGTCTGTAAAACGATTCCGCTTTTTGGGCCGTTCTGCCAGAAATTCTCCCAATGTGCGGCTTTTCGTGTCGGTCATCTCCTGACGCAGCGAGCTTATCGCGCTTTTTATCATGCCTTCGTCTTTAGAGGACGTTTTCCGGCTGCTCTGGAAGCCGCGCCTCTGTGATAAATGGAATAATGCCCTTCCTAATTCATGCGGCGAAAGCTTATCGTTGAGCGATATCTTCCTGAGCCTATAAGGGTCGAAGGATTTATCAGTAAATAATCTCTGGCGCTCGATTGCATCTTCAGGAAGCAAGCCATTTCCAGTTAGTAGATTGAGCACTTTATTGCGCCTCATCTTCCGTCTCGCAACGAGTTTTCGCGCGGAACGTGCGGCCCGGCGCGCCTGATTTTTGGGAATATTGGTTTTGGGGTCAACCGCCTCGGAGAATATCCTTGAGCCGCATGCGGTCAAGCCCGAAGGCTCCCGGCTGTTGTTATGCTCGACCAAAGCCCATCCAATGGAGTTGGTTCCGATGTCGAGTCCAAGCGTTGAAACAGTATTTTTCATTTTGCCCCTTGACATTCTCAGCGTATTCTATTATTTTAATGCCATACCAAACAAATGCCTGCCCTGCTTTCCACAATAAGAAGCGAAAGCTTCGCAGGATAGCCCCGAACGGGGTAAACCTTAAAGCCTCTCGCGCAAGCGAGGGGCTTTTTTTTGTTTTGGATTTTGGATTGATTATAAAGAATTGAGGTTAGAAATTCAAGAATTTATTTAAAAAGAGAGTTTTTCTAAATAAAATTTTAAGCAGGATTATCCGACCGGCGTCAGCGGCGCGTACTTTACGGCGAGCTTCTTTACCCCTTTGTCCTCAAAGCTCACCGTAAGCTTCATCTCATCCCCCCGGCCTGAGCGCTCCCTTATGACCCCTATGCCGAAGGCCGGGTGTTTCACCTTCGCGCCTACCCTCCAGACCTCGGATACGGGCTCGTCATAAAAGACCTGCTCCGTGTGGGGCGTCTGGCTGTCCTCGGTGGTGTAATAGACCTCGTCGGAATATGTCTTTTTTATCCTCCGGTCCTCGGCCTCTATGATGGTAAGGAACTCCGGGGCTATCTCTTCTATGAACCTCGACCGTATCTGCGCCCTGGTCTCGCCGTATATCGTCCGTGTCTTTGCCGAAAGGAGGAATAGCTCCTCCCTTGCCCTCGTCATGCCGACGTAGCAGAGCCTCCGCTCCTCCTCTATGCCTTCCGGGTCGTCGATCGACCTTGAATGCGGGAAAAGCCCCTCTTCCATCCCGGCGAGGAATACGGCCTTGAACTCAAGCCCCTTGGCCGAGTGCAGGGTCATCAGCGTCATCCTGTCGGCCTTCTCCTCGTAGCTGTCGATATCGCTTATGAGCGCCACGTGGTCGAGGAACCCGGAGAGCGTTGCGCCGGGGTTGGCCGCCTCGAAGTCCTTTATGGCCGACGTGAACTCGAAAAGGTTCTCCACCCTCTCAAGGGCCTCCTCGTTGCCTTCCTCCTGCCACATGAGCATGTAGCCGGAGTCCTCAAGGAGCCTGAGGGCCAGCTCGTGGAGGCTCAATGTGCCGAGCCCCTTTTTAAAGTCCTCGCAGGCCTCGATGAAGCGCGCTACCTTCGTCTTCTGGAGGAGCCCCCTTACAAGCGCCTCCTTGAACGCCTCGAAGAGCGGCACCCCGAGCTGTACGCTCAACGCCTGGACCTTTTCTATGGTGGCCGCGCCGACGCCCCTCGGAGGGGTGTTTATTATGCGCTTCAGGCTCAGGGAGTCGTTCGGGTTGGCTATGAACCTCAGGTAAGCGAGCGCGTCGCGTATCTCCATCCTGTCGTAGAACTTCACCCCGCCGACGATTATATACGGGATGCCTTCCCTTATGAGCCTTTCCTCGAATACCCTTGACTGCGCGTTCGTCCTGTAGAAGACGGCGAAGTCCCTGTACGAGAGGGATTTTTCCTTGCTGAGGGCCTTGACCTTTTTTATTACGGCCCCGGCCTCGCTGTACTCGTCCTGCGCCTCTTCGTATATTACGGGCACGCCGTCGAGGTTGTCCGTCCAGAGCGTCTTTTCCAGCCTTTTCCTGTTCCTCTTTATCACCGAGTTGGCGGCGGAGAGGATGTTCTTCGTGGAGCGGTAGTTCTGCTCAAGCCGGAGGACAGTGGCGTCGGGATAGTCTTTCTCGAAGTCGAGTATGTTCGAGATGTCCGCCCCCCTCCACGCGTATATCGACTGGTCCGGGTCGCCCACCGCCAGGAGGTTCCTCGTGCCCGACGCGAGCATGTTGGTGAACATATACTGCGCCCTGTTCGTGTCCTGGTACTCGTCAACGAGGATGTGGCTGAAATGGGCCTGGTACTTCCCCAGTATGGCGGGATTATTTTTAAGCAGGTTTATCGGCTCGCAGATAAGGTCGCCGAAGTCCATGCAGCCGAACTCGCGGAGCTTTTTCTGGTACAGGGAATAGACCTTGGCTACTCTCTCCGAGAGGAAGTCGTCGGCGTGGTTAAGATACTCCGAATGGCTGATGTTCTCGTTCTTCGCCTGGTTAATCCGGGCAAGGATGGCCTTGGGCGAATAGGACTTTTCGTTTATGGAGAGCTCCCTCATAGCCTCTTTTATGAGGGCGAGCTGGTCGTCGTCGTTATAGACCGTAAGCTCGTTAGTGACCCCGGCGGCGCGCGCCTCCCTACGCAGCAGCCGTAGGCCGAGCGAATGGAACGTGCCGAGCCAGAGGGACTTGGCCTCGGGGCCAATGAGCTTAAAAAGCCGCTCCCTCATCTCACCGGCCGCTTTGTTCGTGAACGTGACAGCGAGGATACTCTCCGGGGCTACCCCCTTTTTGAGGATGAGGTAGGCTATCCGGGCCGTGAGGACACGGGTCTTGCCGCTGCCGGCGCCTGCAAGAATAAGCAGCGGCCCATCGCCGAACGTGACCGCCTCAGCCTGCATGGTGTTTAAGGATTTAAGGAGCATGGATAAAAATCTTCCCTCGGCCGATTGCCGGAAAAATTCTGATACTAATTTTTTAACATAAAGATTTTGAAGAGGCAAACGGAATGAAAAGAAGATGACGCAATATTTTAGCAGTGGCTAAAAAAGCCCCCAAAGTCGTCATTCTGAGGAGCCGGAGGCGACGAAGAATCTCGCAGCTTCTTTATTTCATCAGCCCGGGATTCTTCCCCTTCGCTTCGCTCAGGGCTTCGGCTCACACGCCCACTGAAATAAACCTCTTCTCTCCCCCCCCTTGCAACCATCTCTCTTTTCTGTTAAGTTTTAGCGCTATGGAGCAGAGCGGATTGAACGTGGTCATAGCCTCCCCCGAGGCCGAGCCTTTCGCAAAGACGGGTGGCCTCGCGGACGTGGCCGGGTCGCTCCCGCTCGCGCTTAAAAGGTTCGGTTGCAAGGTCATCCTCGTCCTTCCTTATTACAGGCATGTCGAGCTTAAAGGCGCAAGGCCCGGACAGACGGGCCTCGAGATAACCGTCCCCATAGGGAAGCGCAATATCTCCGGTCAGGTCTTCCTGTCCTCCCATGACGGAGTGCCCGTATACTTCATAAAAAGGGACGAGTTCTACGACAGGACCTACCTTTACGGCACGCCTGAGGGAGATTACTTCGACAATCTCGAAAGATACGCCTTTTTCTCAAGGGGCGTGCTCGAGCTTTTGAAGGCCGGAGGTTTCGGCGGCTTTGCCCCGGACATAATACACTGCAACGACTGGCAGACCGGGCTGCTGCCCGCGTATCTGAAAGACGTCTACAGGAAAGACCCGTTCTTCTCCAGGACGGCGACGGTCTTTACCATCCACAATATCGCGTACCAGGGGCTCTTCCCCGGAGACCTCTTCGATCTCACGCACCTGAGCCCGGCCCTGTTCAACCCCGAGGGTGTCGAGTTCTGGGGGCAGGTGAACCTCTTGAAGGCCGGGCTCGCGTACGCCGACATCCTCACCACCGTAAGCAGGCAGTACAGCAAGGAGATACAGACCCCGGAGTACGGGTGCGGCCTCGAGGGTTTTCTGAAAAACAGGAAGTCCGACCTCCACGGGGTCTTGAACGGCGTCGATTACGGGGAATGGGACCCCTCAAGCGACCTGCGCCTGCCCGAAAAATATTCAGCGGAGGACCTCTCGGGAAAACTCGCCTGCAAGAAAAAGCTCTTGAAGGAGTTCGGGTTGAAGCTCAAGCCGGATGTGCCGCTTATCGGCATGATATCGAGGCTCGCGGCCCAGAAGGGCTTCGACATCCTCGCCGAGGCGATGCCGGAGCTTATGAAGCTCGATATCGGGTTGATCGTCCTCGGCTCCGGGGACAAGAAGTTCCAGGACCTGATGGAGGGGCTCGCCGCACTTTACCCGAAAAGGCTTTCGGTAAGGATAGCCTTCAATAACGGGCTTTCGCACCTCGTGGAGGCGGGCTCGGACATGTTCCTGATGCCGTCCCGGTACGAGCCGTGCGGGCTCAACCAGATATACAGCTTGAGGTACGGCACCATCCCGGTCGTGAGGGCCACCGGCGGGCTGGAGGACACTGTACGCGACTACAGGGATAACGACGGCAACGGCTTCAAGTTCAAGGAGTACTCCGCTTCAGCCCTGGTACAGAAGGTCAGGGAGGCCGTTGAGCTTTATAAGGATAAAAAGAAGTGGGCGGAGCTTCAGAGAAGGGCCATGGACGAGAACTTCTCATGGGAGGAGTCCGCAAGGAGGTACATGGAGCTGTACCGCCTTGCCATCAAGAACTGCCTAAAAGTTGACCACCATAGCCCTAAAAACACGCAGACCAAAAGCCGCAGTTAGCCCGCCCGCGCCGAAACCGCAGTAAACCCGCTTGGCACTGAATTTGCTATTATTCCCTTTCATGAGGAATATTGCGATAATCGACGACAACGCATCTGAAAGGCTCGTGTTGAAGGGGCTCGTCCAGGACAGCGGCTACAATATAATAGCCGAAGGCTCGAACGGAGCCGAGGCCGTCGAGATATGCAGATTGAGGTCTCCCGACCTCGTGATAATGGACGTAAAGATGCCCGTAAAGGAAGGCATCGAGGCGGCCTCTGAGATAAGCCAGACCTGCCCGACGCCGGTAATACTCCTTACGGCAAGGGACGACGAGGATACTATAAAGAGGGCGGCCGAGGCCGGGGTGATGGGCTATCTCATAAAGCCCGTGAGGCAGGAGGAGCTGGCCCCTGCCATAGAGCTCGCGGCAACGAGGTTCCAGGAGTTCAGGGCGTTAAGGGATGAGAACATAGAGCTCAAGGGCGCGCTCCAGGCGCGCAAATCTATAGAGAAGGCGAAAGGGCTTCTCATGGAAAGGGAGAAGATAACCGAGGCCGAGGCCTTCGCAAGGATAAGGAAGATCAGCATGGACAAGAGAAAATCGATGACGGACATAGCCGAGGTCATCATAATGGCCTTTGAGAAAAAAGGGGGAGTTTAGGTTGAGCTGAGCCTGTGCCCCGGAAGCGCATGGCAATGCGCAAAAAGATTTTTTTCAAGGTCGGATTCTTTTATAACCCGAATTCAACCTCGAAGTGCAACGAAGGGAGCAGCTACTTCGATTGGTTTTTTGAAGCCCAGGCATTTTCTGGGCCTGTTGTTGATTAGAGATTCGATTATTGCAATCTGTTTATCGGTTATCTTACTGAAGTCTGT
>JACRCL010000007.1 GCA_016219015.1 Deltaproteobacteria bacterium | reverse complement strand
CGCAAAGAACGGTTTTCTTATGGAAAGGTCTATCATCCCTTCCCTCACGCCATCGTAGATGGTCCTGTCCGCGTCCTTGAAATATCCGGTAAATAAGACGACCCTGGCGTCCTGGTTGAACTTTCTTATCTGCCTGTAGGTTTCAAGCCCGTTCATCCCGGACATTACCATATCCATGAATATCAAAGAGTACCTGAAATGTTTTACCTCCTCGACGGCCTCTTTGCCGCTTGTGACGTATTTCGCCTCATACCCCGCGTCCTTGAGCATCTCGGACATGCCTATCCCTACCGTCTCCTCGTCATCGACGATGAGTATCCTCTTATCAATTTCAGCCGCTGACATTCTATCCCCGGCCCTCCCTTTCATTTCGTCGGTTCCGCTCCGTACTTAAGACGCCGGGGGTGGTGGAGAGGGGCAGGAATATCCTGAACGCGGCGCCCTCATCGGGTCTGCTCTCGACCTCTATCCTGCCTCCGTGCGCGTTTATGATGCTTCTGGATATGGACAGCCCCAACCCGATATTGAGCCCCCCGCCCTTCTCCTTGGTCGTAAAGAACGGGTCGAATATCTTGTCCATTATCTCAGGCGGTATGCCCGGGCCCGTATCCCTTATTTCGGCCACGGCGAAGTCTTTTCCGTCAACGGCCGCCGTCCGCGTGGATATGAATATCCTGCCCGTCCCGCGCATGGCGTCCCTCGCGTTCTTGATTATGTTGAGCACCACCTCCATTATCTGCCCCTTGTTGCCGGTTATCATGGGGAGGTTCGGGTCGAAGTCCTCCTGTATCTCAACGGAGCTCGTCTTCAATTCGGATATGAAGAGCGTGAGAGTCGCCCTTATCGACTCGTTCAGGAACATCGGCTCGTAGACGCCCCTGGAGGGCCGCGCGTACGTCATCATGTCCACTATTATGTACTTGGAGCGCACGGCGGCGTCCTTTATCTTCTCCAGCATGAAGCGGTTCGGGTCGCCGGGGCCCAGCCTGCCGAGGAGCACCTCGGTTATGCTCAGGATGCCGGCCAGGGGGCTGTTGAGCTCGTGGGCGATACTCGCCCCCATCTCGCCGAGCGAGATGAGCTTGGCCGACTCCACGAACATCTGCTCCGAGCCCTGGAGCCTCTTGTACGCGCCCTCGAGGTCGGAGAGGGACTTATTCAGCTCGGCCGTCCTCTCCCTGACCGTATCCTCAAGCTCCTCTATATGCCTTCTTATGGCCTCCTCGAACCCCTTCCTTTCAGAGAGGTCCCTCCATATCTCCTGGATGTACTTCTTCCCGTTAAGCTCCATGACCGAAGCGCCTATCTCGACCGGCACGGTAAAGCCGTCCTTCTTTACCAGTATGGCGCCGTAGAGGTACCCTTTCCCGTCATGGTGCCACCGCTTGAACACCTCCAGGTACTCCGGGAGCTTATCCGGCGGGAATATGTCCTCCATGCGCATCCGCAGGAGCTCTTCCCTTGAGTACCCCGTAAGGTTTTCGGCGGCCGGGTTGGCGTCCACGAACTTCTTTGTCCCGCAGTCCTTGAGGACTATGGCGTCGGCGGCCATCCGCACGAGCATGGAATGCTTCTCGCCCAGTTCCCTGAGGTCGGTTGCGGCGGTATGGAGGGAGGCGGCCATGCGGTCGAACGCCAGGCCCACGTCCTCCAGCTCATCGCCGGTGTTGATCCCCACCCTGTGTGAAAGGTCTCCGGCGGCTATCGCGTCCACCCCCGCCTCAAGCACCTCAAGGGGCTCAACCAGCCTCCTGTGCACCGTTAAAAGCACAGCTCCGGACGTAAACATGAAGATAACGCCGCCCCAGAAAAACGACCTTTGCCAGTGCGTCGACACGTCGGCGCTGTATCTCTTGAGAGAGACGGTGACGGCCCCGGCCACGTCGTTGCCGCCCCCTATATGGCATCTCCGGCACTCCTCCTTTATAAAAAAGGGCATGGCGAAACTCGCCGAACTGTAGCCGTGATCGTTTTTCTGGACCGTGCCGGTAGACCTGCCGTCGAGGGCGTTCCTCTCCATCTCATTCCGTGGGAGCTCGTCCTCCTCGATGCCGTACTGAATGTCGATGGAACGACCGTGTACGACCCTGACATCGGCAACGCCGTCCATCTTCCTGAACCGCTCCACAATGGCCTTGCTCTCTTCCCTTGCCCCGCCCCGTCTCATGGTTTCGTAGAGCTGATCGAACACGGTCTCGCACAGCCTGCGGGCGTCGTTTACCCCGATTCTCCATAAGAGTTCCTCGTTCGACCTGTAGTCGTAATACAGGAATACGGTCATACCCAACAGGAGTATGCCGCCTATGTAGAGATTGAACCTGCGTGATAGTTTAAGCCTCATTTACGCATAGGGTTGCGGCGGATGGCGGGCGCAAGGCCCGCAGGCATTGCCGCGGCGTCAAGCGAGCGAATGGGAATAGACTTGAAAAGCGAATATTGCCGCGTCCTGTCCGGGATGGAAACCGTGGTTGGAGATCGTGATGCGCGCTATGAAGGGGAGAGAGGCCGTAAGCCGCTCTCAAGGGCTCTGTTTTTTGCAGGGGGCGTGCCTGTACCGGTGATTACCAGGCTTTGAATAGACCCCCGCTCAGGGAAAGCGTCAATTAATTAATCTTAGCTATTTTTTCAAGTTTTGTCAATCACCGGGGAGTGAATAATCCCTGAAAAACCTTGCGAAATAATCGACGCCGGACCAGACTGTCAATATAAAGCTCGGGTAGAGGAGCAGATACCCTATCATGTGAAAATCCACGCCGAAGAACGTGTAGTGGATTATGAGCGGCACGAGGCAGATTATCTGGGAGATCGTCTTGAACTTCCCGAGGCGGCTCGCCTGAATCACGACCCCCGCGTTTGACGCTATGGCCCTGAGCCCTGTTACCGCCATCTCCCTGCTTATCATGAGGGCGACCATCCAGGCGGGGACCCTCCCAAGCGGTATGAGCATGATAAAGGCCGTGGTTATCAAGAGCTTGTCCGCGAGCGGGTCGAGGAACTTGCCGAGCGTGGTGACTATCCCCCTCTTCCGTGCGAGATACCCGTCGAGCCAGTCCGTGGCGCAGACCAGCGAAAATACTATGGCCGAGGCCACGCTCAAGCCCTCGCCCTGATAATGGAGCATGACTACGAGCACCGGCGCCATGCATATCCTTATGATGGAGAGCCGGTTCGGAAGGTTGAGACTGCTCGCGCCTGAATTTGTCCGCATAGTTTGATTCCGAAAAGTGAGACCTCCCGGAGCTTGAATGCCCAGGGGGGGTCAGAACGCCAAAAAGTGAATCCTCCCCTCGCTTGAGTGCCCAGGGGGGATGCGGAACGCCAAAAAACCGCCGCCGCTTGCCGCCGCTTAAGCACAGACCGGCGCGGGGGTGTCGTATGGTCGTACCGTTGTTTTGTTCTAATTGTAATCCGGGGTGTTGAACCTGCCGCGCTATCCGCGCGGACGATTGAAGATTCCACGCGACAAGCCGCGCTTAATCTTCGACATATATGGAATATCTATTTCTATTCGCTCGCTTGATCCCTGCCCCAAGCCGCGGGCCTATCACCGCTATATGTACGTTCAAAACCCGGATTATCACCATCACCGGGCAGGCCGGAGGGGGTCTGTTCAGACCCCCTCCATACCCTGATGCGGGCATGGGCGCGCAAAATGGCCTTTACTCGCCCTTGTAAACGCTGTAATAATAAAGCACCTTCTTGACGTATGACTGCGTCTCGGAATACGGGGGTATCTTGTTCCCGTGCCTCTGCACCGCGTTTTCCCCGGCGTTGTAGGCCGCCACCGCGAGAGGGACGTTCCAGTTGAACATCTTCAGGAGCCTGCTGAAGTAGCGTATCCCACCCTCGACGTTATCCTCAGGGTCGTGGACGTCCTTTACCCCCATGAGCCTGGAGGTCTCCGGCATCAGTTGCATAAGTCCCCTGGCCCCCTTGCTGGAGACCGCCCCTGCGTCGAAATCCGACTCGGCCTTCACTATCGCCTTTACGAGCTTCGGGTCTATTCCGTACCTGGAGGCCGTGTCCCGGATTATCACGTCGTAATCCTTGACCGAGGTCCTGGACAGAGCGGCCGGTATCCTCGGCCCCCGCCTCTCGTTCATCATCCACCTGTACTTGGACGAGGTAGGGACGTTCGTGATGTGTATCACCCCTTCATCGTCGACATACCTGTAGAAATCCGCGCGGGCGTAATCATGCGCCAGAAGCACTACTATAACACAAAAAATGTACGGGAGAAACCTTTTGAGGCCGCCCCGGGAAAAAAACGGCGCGCATCCTGAAAATAAGGGATTAATCTCTTTCATATTCGCCCGCCATGCACCGCCATTTTTTCAACGTCCCGAAGGCCCCGGGGTTTTCATCGCCTGGGGTTGCACGCCGCGACAAAAGCCCTTCAGCAATCGCGGCAGTAGCGTCCTCAAAGGAACATACAGCCATGATGAGATGCACAGGATGAGCGGATCCCTGTGTAAAGTCTACAACGCCCAAATGAAAAGGGCAAGAATTTTTGTCACAATACGAATTGACAAAGCGCCCGACTTGTCATAATCTTTCCATACCTATCAGCCTTATCGTCAAAAAGCCTGCCGGTTTAAACCTTTTTTATCGGGAAGGAGCGTTTTTTGGAAATAAAATCCGATTTTCTGGTAATAGGAAGCGGCATAGGGGGCCTGAGCTTCGCGCTCAAGGCGGCCAGGGCCGGCACCGTGGCCCTCATCACGAAGAGGAACATCCGCGAGTCCGCCACGTACTACGCCCAGGGGGGCATAGCCTCGGTGTCGAGCAAGGAAGACACCTTCGACGCTCACATAAAGGACACCCTCGACGCCGGGGCCGGGCTCTGCCGGCGCGACATCGTGGAGCTTGTCGTAAGGGACGCGCCCGCGAAGATAAACGAGCTGATCCGGCTCGGCGTCAGATTCAGCATGAAGACCGTGGAGGGCGCGGGCGCGGAGCTCGACCTCGGAAAGGAGGGCGGGCACTCCAAGAGGCGGATAGTCCATGCGCGGGACCTGACCGGCAAGGCCGTGGAAGAGGCTCTCGTGGACAACGTCAGGAGCCACAAGAACATAACCGTCTACGAAAACCACATAGCCGTGGACCTTATCACGCACTCCAAGTTCGTCGAGGCGACGGCGCAGGATACCGTCTGGGGCGCGTACGTGCTCGACAAGAAGACCGGGGATATACATACGTTCCTCGCCAGGGCCACAATCGTGGGCACAGGCGGGGCCGGCAAGGTCTATCTCTTCACGAGCAACCCGGACGTGGCCACCGGCGACGGCATAGCGATGTCGTACAGGGCCGGGGCGACGGTAGCCAATATGGAGTTCATACAGTTCCACCCGACGTGCCTGTACCACTCCAAGGCCAAGAGCTTCCTCATATCCGAGGCCCTCAGGGGCGAAGGCGGGGTCTTGAGGCTCAAGGACGGCACCCCGTTCATGAAGAAGTACCACCCGATGGCGGACCTCGCGCCCAGGGACATCGTGGCGAGGACCATAGACCTGGAGCTTAAAAAGAGCGGGGACGACTGCGTCTATCTCGACATCAGCCACAGGGACGCGGGCTTCATAAAGGAGCGCTTCCCGAACATCCATGAAAAATGCCTCGAGTTCGGGATAGACATGACGACGGCCCCGATACCCGTGGTGCCGGCGGCCCACTATATCTGCGGCGGTGTGGTCGCGGACAGCGACGGAAGCACGACGATAAAGCGGCTCTACGCCATAGGTGAGGCCGCCTGCACGGGCCTGCACGGCGCGAACCGGCTCGCCTCCAACTCGCTCCTCGAGGCCCTTGTCCTCGCCGACAGGGCCTCTATCCACGCCGTGGACCTCGTGACAAAGGCCCCTGCGGAGATACCCCCCATCCCGCCTTGGGAGACGAGGGGGGCGGTAGTGAGCGAAGAGGCCGTCGTGATAACCCAGAACTGGGACGAGATAAGGCGCTTCATGTGGAACTACGTCGGCATAGTGCGGTCGGACAAGAGGCTTGAAAGGGCGCGCAGGAGGATAAACCTCCTCAAACACGAGATAAACGAGTACTACTGGGACTTCAAGGTGACGGGCAACCTCGTGGAGCTTCGGAACATCGCTACCGTGGCCGAGCTCATCATCCGCTCGGCCACGCTCAGGAAAGAGTCCAGGGGTCTTCACTACAACATCGACTACCCTGAGAGGGACGACGTCAACTTCCTGAAGGACACGTTCCTTAAGCTGGGCTCGTAAGGCATTTGCGTAAGAATCGTAAATAAAAATCGCCCGCCGGTTTTAGCCGACGGGCGGTCCTTTTTACTGATTTATTTGAGGAATGTTTAATGGCCGGATTTTATAGACTTGAAAAGTGTAAATTTTTTTTACATACATATTTGACTGCAAAACGATGTTTTCTTGTAAATCAATAGGTTACGATAAAATTCTTTTGTAAAAAAACCTACATCAAAAAGGGACCTCTGAAAAATTCATTTTTACCGTCATTGCGAGCGAAGCAAAGCAATCTCATCTTCAAGAAAATCAATAAGTTGGAGATTGCCGCGCCGCCTTCGGCGGCTCGCAATGACAGCTTGGTTTTTATCGTTCCCACGCTCTGCGTGGTAACGCGGCCATAGACGTTGAAGCTCCCCGCAACAAGCCGCGGGCTGGGCGCTCGCTATGCATGTTCCAGCGTCCCGTAATACGGCAACCAAGTGTGGGCAATGCCCCCTACACTCCGCCGGCGGCCTTCTGGGCCGGGTGGAACTTTATCAGCACGGTCGTTCCACTGCCCTTCTCGCTCTCCACCTCTATCTCGGCGCCGTGGTCCTGGATGATCCTGTAGCTTATCGTCAGGCCCATTCCGGCCCCTTCGAACTTTGAGGTCTGGAACGGGTTGAATATCTTCCTTATCTCATCCTGGCTTATGCCCGCCCCCGTGTCCGTTATCTTCAGGGCGAGCGTCCTGGCGTCGAGCGGGTAGGTCTCTATCAGTATCCCGCCCTTTTTCTCTATGGCCTCGACCGAGTTGTGGAGGATGTTGAAGAGCGCTATCCTCAAGTTCCCCGCGTCCATGTCTATCGTCGGCGGTTCGGGCATGAGTTTGGACTCTATGGTGATATCCTTGCCCGTGCCGTCGATTATCTCTTTTATGTCGATGACGGCGCCCTTTACCACCCTGTTTATATCGTCCCTGGAAAGGGTGGATACCAGTATCGTCTTGTACTCGTCTATCCGCAGGAGCATCCTTTCGAGCCGCTCGACGTACTTTATTATCCTCTGCGCGTAGTTCTTGTGCTGAGTGTCCTCCTCATGCTCATAGAGCCTCCTGGCCATGCCGCCTAT
>JACRCL010000006.1 GCA_016219015.1 Deltaproteobacteria bacterium | reverse complement strand
GAACGGTAAAAACGGCAAGGTCATCGTCTGCGCCGCGATGCGAAAGCTCGTTCACATAATCTACGGCGTACTAAAAACCGGCAAGCCATTCAATCCGCATCACGCGCAAAATATCGCTTGACGGACAAAACGGTATCTACAGGGCTATGGTGTCAAATCATGGAGAAATATTATAAGATACTTGAGATTCAGCCAAATGCCACTGAGCAGGAGGTAAGGCAGTCATACAGAGATTTGGTAAATATTTGGCATCCTGACCGTTTTTCACATGATGCCAAACTTCAAAAAAGAGTTGAAGAGAAATTAAAAGAAATAAATGACGCCTACCAACGAATTATTAATCATCTGAACGATTCCCATAAAAGACAAGAATCGCAAAAAAATGAAAATCAGGAAAAAACAGCTAATCAACAGCCACCACCTCATAATCCTCACAATAGCTGGATATGTCCCGAATGTTTAAGAACTAATTATATCTATAATCTCACTTGTAGTTGTGGCTTTAAAACAAATGAGATTGAAATAAGAAGTTATCGTGCAGACCAGACCCCTGCTGATCTGTATGACACGCTATTATTCAATAAAAGCATGGAATACGAAGAACAAGCTAACTTTTTAGCACGCTACTTATTGAGAAGATTCCCCAATTCCAAAGAAGCCGATATTATAAGGAATAATTCGCCCGCTTCAAGCCCGCCGAAGCAAACAAAGCCGAGTGACAAAAGTCATCAAAAAAAGTGGGGCGTGTACATAGTTTTGAGCTTAATCGTACTTGTGCCAATAATAAGCGAAATAATAGGTGCATTAAAATCAGAACCGTCAAGAAAAATTATACCGAAAGAATCAAAGCAAGCTGAAGATACCCTTAACAGATTACTGCAAAATTCTCAGCCTGATGTATTTGATAAAGTATCTGATGAGACGAAATCTTCCAAAAGACTTGCTGCCGCTTCTGGACCAACTTTTACAGAGCCAATTAAGCCCCTACCCGTAAACGGTGCAATCAAAAGATATGTTGCTAACGAAGCAATTGCACCGCTAAAGATTGTAACAACAGACAGTGGCCATCATTATTTTGTTAAGCTTGTTGATTGGTATACAGGCAATTTAATATTAACAATCTTCATACGTTCTGGACAGTCAATTAAAGTCTATGTTCCGCTCGGATCATATAAACTCAAGTATGCGACAGGGGTGCAATGGTATGGAACTAAGCACTTGTTTGGACCAAAGACAACTCAATACAATGAAGCAGACAAAAAATTTGATTTTGAAGTTCGCGGTGATAATATATCTGGCTACACCGTAGAACTAGTTATGCAGCCACATGGCAATCTCAGGACAAATGAAATTTCAGCTGAGCAGTTTTAATATGAAGCCATAGGGTGGCCACCGCCCACCTACCTTTTCCCCGCCTTTTTCGCCTTTGCGGCCCCTTTCTAAGGGGCCTCTCCTATTATAAGCACCTGCGGGCCGTCCGTGTGGAGGCTGAAGACGCCGTCAGCGGTCTGACCAGTAGCCCATTCATAGAGCGACTTTGCGTCTTCAAGCACCGGGTCTTTGGGGACGCCGTAGTATTTTTTCTGCATCGCTTCGTCATAAAGGCCCACACAGCCGTGGGAGGCGGGCCGTCCGGGGACGTCGCGTCCGTGTATCCAGTATGAGACGCCCGACTTTGTAACGAGGAAGCGCAGCCCGTAGTTCATGGGGTAAGGGATGTCCGTATTATGTATCTTGTATTTAGAGGACTTGTGGTTACGGCTGTGGGCGGTTATAAAGAATTCCCCCGCCGGGGTCTTGTTAGTGCCCTCTCCTGTCGTTACCGGCGCGGAGAAGACGAGCTTTCCGTATTCATACGCCCCAAGGAACTGCTCGGTCAGGTCTAATAGTATGAATTTAGATAGAGAGGCTTTTTCGGCGTAAGTATGAGGAAGCGGCGTAAAGCCTTTTATGTCAGAGAGGGTTTTAGGTACTTTAATGCGCGTGCCGGGCATCGAGTGTACCCTGTCGATCCTGTTAAAACGGGCGACGTCCTGCCACGAGTCTCCAAAGAGCTTTTCGAGGGTATCTCCCGGTTTTAACCTGACGCAAGACCACTCCAGAAGGCTGTCGCTCGGATAAGGCGGCGTACAGAGATTGTGCCGCGTTGCCGGAGGCTGGGCGCCGTATAAAGGTGTCGTCGCGTACAAGAGGAAGGCTATCAGTAAGATTATCCGACATTTTTTTGATGACATTTTCAGATTAAATCCCTACTCCTGCCGTTTTCCCGCCTTCTTCGCCTTTGCCGGCTTTTCCTCGCGTTTTATCAGCTTCATAAGCTCCTTCAGCGGCCTCGCGTTGAGGATATCTTTTTTCTCGATCCAGCCCCTCCGGGCCGTATGAACGCCGTAGGTGATGTTCTGGAGGTGGTGTATCGAGTGCGAGTCCGTCGATATCGCCACCATCACGCCCTTGTCTCTGGCAAGCCTCAGATGGACGTCGTTCAGGTCAAGCCTGTCCGGGTAGGAGTTAAGCTCCATCGCCACCCCGTATTTTTTCGCCTCGTCCATCACCTTCCCGACGTCCACATGATACGGCGCGCGCTCGTTTATGAGCCTCCCGGTCGGGTGGGCGATTACGTTCACGCGCCCCGTCCGTATCGCCTTTATCATCCGAGCCGTCATCTCATCGGAGGTCATGCTGAACCCCGAGTGGATTGAGGCGACGACGCAGTCGAACATCTCCAACACCCTTTCCGTGTGGTCAAGCGAGCCGTCGGAGCGGATATCGACCTCGGTGCTCTTCAAGACCCGGAACTTCTCCCCCTTCCGCTTGAGCCTCGCGTTGAATTCATCCACCGCCTCTATCTGCTTCAGCGCCCGCGCCTCATCGAGGCCGTGGGCTATGCCGACGGCCTTCGAGTGGTCGGTGACCGACATGTACTCGTAGCCCCTCTTCATGGCGGCTTCGGCCATCTCCTCCAACGTGTAGCCTCCGTCGCTCTCTTTCGTATGGACATGGAGGTCGCCTTTTATATCCGATTCCCTGAGCATCCGGGGGAGCCTGCCTTCCTCGGCGGCTTCTATCTCGCCCCTGTTCTCACGCAGCTCCGGAGGTATCCACGGCAGTCCAACGGCCTTATAGACGTCCTCTTCTTTCACCCCGGCTATCCACTTATCCCCATTTTCCTTGAATACCCCGTACTCGCTTATCTTGAGCCCCATCCGCTTCGCCCTGTCGCGGAGCGCCACGTTATGGGCCTTCGAGCCGGTGAAGTACTGGAGCGCCGCGCCGAACGACTTTTTCTCAAGCGCCCTTATATCGACCTGGAGGCCGTTCCTTAATACCACGGTGGACTTGGTGTCGCCTTTCGCCAATACCTTGGCTACGTCGGGGTGGGATACGAACCTGTCCATCACGGCCACGGGGTCGGCGCAGGTGGTGAGGATGTCGAGGTCGCCGACGGTCTCCTTCCACCTCCTGAGGCTCCCCGCCGGTACGACCTCTATTATGCCGGGGACCTTGCTTATGTAGTCCCTGAAAGACTCGGCGTAATGCAATACGACCGAGAGCTTGAACTTCTGCTCGATGGTCTTCATCTCGGTTATGGCCCTCAATATCTTCTGCTCGGATAGCTCCCCGAAGCCGGGCAGGTCCCTTATCTTTTCTTCCTTCGCGGCCTTTTCGAGCGCGTCCACGCTCGATATGCCCAGCTCCTTATGGAGTAACGCCGCCTTTTTCGGCCCCACGCCCGAGACCTTTATGATATCGAGCATGCCGGCGGGAAGCTCCCTTAGAAGCTCGTCATGGTAGCCGCACCTGTTGGAAGTGAGCATCTCGATAACCTTGGCCCGTGTGCTTACGCCTATGCCGGGTATGCCGGTAAGCCCCTCCTCCCCGCCCTGAGCATAGAGGTTCTTGAGGCTTTCGGAGAGCCCTTCTATTACAAGCCCGGCATTTCTGTATGAACGGATGCGGAAGTGGTCTTCCCCCTTTATCTCCAGGAGGTCGGCTATCTCGTAGAATACTTTCGCTATGTCGGCGTTCTCCATCTCACCTCTTACGGCTGCTGAAAAAGTCCATCTGCTTCGTTGTCTTCGTCTTGTCACAACGAAAGGTGAGTACGTCTCATTCCTCGCTCCTTGACGCCTCGCATCTGGAGCTTTTTGAGCAGCCTCACATCTTGAGCTTTCAGCACCCTGTTAAATAATCTATTTATAGTATATAATATTTTTGGTTGACAAGAAACACGGCATTGCCTACACTTTTACAAGTTTTTTACATATTAGGATAACTTAAGGATGCCTCTGAAGCAAAAGCAAAACCCCATCGGCATATTCGACTCAGGCATTGGCGGCCTCACGGTATTAAAAGAGATATCCAGACTCCTGCCGGATGAGAATACCATATACCTCGGCGATACCGCGCGGGTGCCTTACGGCAGCAAGTCCAGGGAGACGGTCGAGAGGTACTCCTTCGAGATAGCGAACTTCCTCATGAAGCGCGGGATAAAGATGCTGGTCGCGGCCTGCAACACCGCCTCGGCGTACGCCGTGCCGAGGCTTAAAAAAGAGCTGAATATCCCCGTTATCGGCGTCATCGAGCCGGGCGCGCGCGCGGCGTTGAACCTGACACGGACAAAAAGGATCGGCATAATCGGGACAGAGGGCACCATCAAGAGCAACTCATACGTGAACGCCATGAACGCCCTGCGTAACGACGAGACGATAAAGATAACGGAGCATGGGGAAAAGTCCCTGGACAGGTACTTCGAGATAAGGACTAACGGGATGGTGATATTCACCAAGGCATGCCCCCTCTTTGTCCCGCTCGCCGAGGAAGGATGGACGTCCAACGACGTGGCCCGCCTTACGGTGGAGCATTACCTCAAGGGGCTTAAAAACGAGGATATCGACACCCTCGTACTCGGCTGCACGCATTACCCGCTTTTGAAAGAGACTATCTCGGAGGTCATGGGGAAGGACGTCGCCCTCATAGACTCGGCCGAGTCCACTGCCGCCGAGGTGATGAAGGTGCTTACCGGGAACGGGATATTGAACGACTCCGGGGAGAAGGCCGTGCACGGCTTCTTCGTTACCGACTCCCCTGAAAGGTTCCTGCACGTGGGCAAGAGGTTCTTCGGCGAGAAGCTGAACGACGCAGGGCTCGCGCTCCTCGAAGTCTAAAAAGAATATGGCAAAAAAAACCAAACAAAAAAAGAAGACGTCGAGCAGTTCATTATCTACCGTAATAATAGCGGCCCTCTTGACCGTTATAGCGGGCCTTATCCTTCTTCTTTATTACAGTGAAAAACTCCCCTCGCCCCTCGGGAAAAAGCCCTCGAAAGAAATAAGCCTCTACGGGATAGACGACGAAGGCAGCCTTCTGAAGGCTATGAAAGGCCGCGTGACAAAGGGCCCGCTTCAGTCCGAGATTGAAGAGGCCGTCGAGGCCCTCATAAAGAACAGCAAGGGCGACGGCGCGATACCCGAAGGCACGCGCCTGCTCGGCGTGAAGGTGAAGGATAAGACCGCCATAATAGACCTGAGCAGAGAATTCGCGGAAAAGAACGCCGGAGGCTCCACGGGCGAGATGCTCTCCATCTATTCGGTCGTGGATACGGTGACGCTCAACTTCCCGGAGGTCAAGGAAGTCCAGCTGCTCGTGGAAGGCAAAAGGGAAAAGACTCTCTCCGGGCATATCGACATAAGTCTGCCCCTCGGCCCGGACAGAAAGATAATCAGGAATTAACAGGCTGCTGAAAAAGTCCATCTGCGGCGTCGTCTTCAAAATTCGTCATTGCGACGTACGAAAAAAGTACGTCTCATTCCTCATTTTTCGACTCCTTGCATCTTAGACTTTTTGAGCAGCCTGTATATGATTTTAAGTTTTTCAGCAACCTGTTAGGACGATTATGCCCGGAAAATTCAGGATTGAAAAAGACACCCTCGGCGAAAAGCCCGTGCCAGCGGAAGCCTACTACGGCATACAGACCCTGAGGGCAAAGGAGAACTTCCCGATAAGCGGCATATTGCCGAAGCCCGTATTCATCATGGCCACGGCAATCGTCAAGGCCGCTTCTGCGAGGGCCAACATGGATCTCGGCCTCCTTGACAGGAGAAAGGGGGCCGCGATACTCAGGGCCGCGCAAGAGGCCGCGGCCGGGAGGCTTGATAAAGAGTTCATCGTCGACGTCTATCAGGCCGGCGCCGGCACTTCCCACAACATGAACGCCAACGAGGTGATAGCCAACAGGGCGATAGAGCTGCTCGGCGGCAGGAAGGGCGGCTACGATATCGTCCACCCGAACGACCACGTGAACATGAGCCAGTCCACCAACGACACGATGCCGACGGCGTTGAGGATAGCCGCCTTCATCAGCTCATCCGACCTTATGGAGGCCCTTGAAGGGCTTACTGCCGAGCTTGAAAAAAAATCGAAGGAATTTTCAAAGATAATAAAGTCCGGCAGGACCCACCTCCAGGACGCCGTGCCCGTGACCCTCGGGGCTGAGTTCGGCTCCTACGCCGCTTCCGTCAAAAGCTCCGCACAGAAGATCAAAACAACGCGCGACGGCCTCAAAAAGATAGGGCTCGGCGGGACAGCCGTCGGCACCGGGCTCAACACCCACCCCCGCTACAGGGCCACAGTCCTGAAAATGCTCTCTAACGAATCCGGGATAAAAGGGCTTAAGAAGGCGCCGGATAGGTTCGAGGCCCTTAACAGCATGGGGGACTTTACGGCCCTATCATCGGCATTGAGGGACTTATCCGTCGAGCTGATAAGGATAGCGAATGACCTGAGGCTTCTTAGCTCGGGGCCGAGGACCGGCCTGTCAGAGATATCGCTGCCGGCGGTCCAGCCCGGCTCGTCGATCATGCCCGGCAAGGTGAACCCCGTCATGGCCGAGATGCTCGACATGGTCGGGTTCCAGGTAATGGGCAACGACCTGACCGTCCACCTTGCGGCGCAGGCAGGCCAGCTCGAATTAAATGTCATGCTCCCGGTCATAAACTATAACCTGCTCCAGTCTATCGATATCCTTACCGCAGCCATAAAGGCATTCACCGGAAAATGCGTTGCCGGGATAAAAGCGGACGAGAGGCGGTGCAGGAGGTTCTTCGAGGACTCCGTCGGGCTCGCAACGATACTCAACCGGCTCATAGGCTATGAAAAGGCCGCCCAGGTCGCCAAGGAGTCGGCCTTAACCGGAAAGACGGTAAAGGAAATCGTAATCCGGAAAGGGATACTGACTGAAGACGAATGGGAGAGGCTCCTCGCCCCCAGGGCCGTTACAGGGCCGGGCGTGATAGGACGCAGGAAATAACCGCGCATCCCACGTTACTTTTGGGCTTTGATATGACAGGAAGGTAAACTCAAGCAGGTGATTGGGGCCGCCTGCGGCATGCCGCAGGCGGCCCCTCCATTTTCACAACGCCTTTTTGATCGATTCGACCACGTATCTTATCTGCTCTTCCGTAAGCTCCGGGAACATCGGCAGGCTCAATATCTCTTCGGCCGCCGCTTCCGAGACCGGGAAGTCACCCTTCCTTAACCCCATATGCCTGTAGGCGTCCTGCAAATGGAGCGGCACGGGGTAGTGTAAGGCCGTTGCCACACCCATGCCGGAGAGCCTTTCCTGCAGGACGTCGCGGCCCTTGACCCTTATGACAAAAAGGTGGTACGCGTTCTCGGCCCAATCAGGCTCGTGCTGGACTGAAATACCTTCCACACCGGCAAGGAGGTCTTTGTATAGGGCGGCGTTCTTCCTTCTTGATTTTACCCAGCCGCCGAGCCTCTTGAGCTTAACCCTCAGTATCCCCGCCTGTATGGCGTCGAGCCTGCCGTTATATCCCTCGATCGAATGGTAGTATTTCTTTATCTGTCCGTGGTCCCTGAGCATCCTTGAGTGGGCGGCTACGCCATCGTCGGACGTGGTTATCGCCCCGCCCTCGCCGCAGGCCCCGAGGTTCTTGCCCGGGTAAAAGCTGAAGGCCGCGGCGTCGCCCATCGAGCCTGCCATCTTCCCCCTGTATGTCGCGCCGTGCGCCTGGCAGGCGTCCTCGACGACCTTAAGCCCCCGCCTTTTCGCTATGGCGAGTATGCGGTCCATGTCAGCGCACTGGCCGTACAGGTGGACGGGCACTATCGCCTTTGTCTTCGGGGTTATCTTCTCCTCGATCCTGTCAACGTCGATATTGAACGTACCGGGGTCGATGTCCACGAAGACCGGGGCCGCGCCTGCCTGCGTTATCGCCTCGGTCGTGGCGATGAACGTGTTCGGCACTGTTATGACCTCGTCCCCGGACTTTACGCCGCAGGCCGTAAGCGCGAACCTCAGCGCGTCGGTGCCGCTGCCTACGCCGACCGAGTGCGCCGTGCCGCAGAATGCCGCGAACTCCTTTTCAAATTCGTTGACACTGGCCCCGCCTATGAAGGCGGCGTTCAACACCGCCTCCCGTACGACTTTTTCTATCTCGGGGTAAAGCTCCGCGTGCTGGGTCTTAAGGTCGAGGAAAGGCACACTCATCTATAACGCTCCTGGAAAGTTGATTTATCGAATCAATTACAAAGTCAGGGTTTTCAAGCCGAAGGAGCCTCTCGCTCCTTATGCCGGTAAGTACGGCGCAGGACTGTAAGCCCGAGGCCTTCCCGGCCCGTATGTCTATCTCCGTGTCGCCCACCATTATGTCTCGCCCCGGCACCGCGTTAAACGACCTCATTGCTGAGGCCTTCGCGCCGAGAGGGTCGGAGTTTTCGCCCGCGTTGAAGACCCCGGTAAAGGAGCCGTAAACGCCCAGACCGACAAGCTGGTCTATAAGCAGGCCCCTCTTCTTCCTCATCGTCACTATGAAAAGCTCGTGGCTCTCCGAAAGCCCTCTTATCGTGTCGCAGGCGCCGTCCAAAAGTGTATCGAGGGCGAGGTACTCGGCCGACTCCATCTTCGCCGTCCTTTCAGCCGAATATTTCTCGAACGCCGCGCCCTCAAGCCCGGCTATCCTGTCTTCGGGGACGCGCTCCTTTTTCATCTCCCAGTATGCCTCCATGCCGACGGACTCGCCTCCGAGGGCCTTCAGCGCGTCCGAGTATATCCTGTAGTACCTGAGCGACACATCGAGGATAGTCCCGTCCAGGTCAAGGAATATCTTCATGTATTGCCGCCCATATCTGAAAAAAAACGGAACTCCTGCTCGAGGCCTTCCTCAAGCGACACTTCGGGGGCCCATCCAAGCCCCTCTTTCGCCCTGCTTATGTCGAAGTATATGTCCATCCGTTTTTTAGTCCTCGGCTCGAACCTCGGCTTGAGCCTCGACCCGCTTATCTTTAAAATAAGATCGAGCACTTCTCTTATGCTCGCCGCCCTTCCGCCCGCGATGTTGTAAACGCCTCCGGCCCGCCTCTCAATGGCGTTGAGGACTGCCGAGACAACGTCGTCTACATAGACATAGTCCCTCATGTCGCTACCGTCCCCGTAGAGCACGGGCTCTTTCCCGGCCGATATCGCGCTCATGAAAGAAGGTATCGCCTTTATGACAGGCTCGCCCGGCCCGTAGACCTGCGACAGCCTTAAAATGGAAAGCGGAAGTCCGAGCTCCCCGCAGACCGCCCCCAATATATTTTCGCTTGCGAGCTTTGTCATCCCGTATATGGTGGAAGGTTCCGTCGGGTGGGATTCGTTTACCGGAAGCTTTTTAATCGGCCCGTACACGTCGAGCGTAGAGACGTAGACGACCGAAGGGGCGCGCTTCTCAAGGAGGCCCAGGAGGTTTATCGTGGAGCCGATATTCTGGGCGACGTACCTCGAGGCCCCCGGCCCATTAGACCCCGCATGCGGGATAAGCGACGCGAGGCAGACGAGGCAGTCGACCTGGCCCGTCTCTCTGGCAAGGGCATCCATCGACGCCTGGTCGGTTATATCGGCGCGCAGGTAGCTTATGTTCCCGGAGCTTTTTCCGTCCCGCCTTGAAAGGACTATCGCCTCCACGCCCTCGGCGGCGGAAAGCCTCCTTGCGAGGGCGCTCCCGATGAAGCCTGTCCCGCCGGTTATCAGGAGCTTCTTCCTCAGGCGGTCACGCACTTCAACTTCTCAAGCCTTTCGTTAAGCCTCTTCGCGTGCATCTCTATCTCGCTCATGGTCGTGAGCACCGGCTCGATGTCCATGCCCCTTACCCAGGCAAGCCCCGGCGTGAGCGGGTTGACCCTTTTGGAAGGCAGCGGCGGCTCCTCGCCGAAGGCGAGCTTGACGTATATGTACGGCATGTTGAGGCCCGCCTCCGTGAAGAACTGGTGCGTGGTGAAGAACCGCCCGATGTTTATCTCCGTCGGGTTCGGCATATTGGCCGAGTCGTAGGTGAAATCCACGCTGAAGATGCCGTGGGGCCTCTTATCGACGGCCTTTATCGCCTTGAGTGCGAGCGCGTCTATGAGCGGGTCCGATACCGTCACCCCCGTGCCCGTAAGGCCCGTAACCCCCGACGGGGCCCTGTTGGCGAACTCCCAGTAAAGGCGCCGCCTGCCCTGCGCCACGACAAGCTCGCCGCTGTCCCATATCGACTGCCATGTGACCGATGCCTCGGTCAGGCACTCGGCCGCAAGGTAGTTGCCCCAGCCTTTGCGGAAGTTTATCCAGGCTATCGCCTGGTCGAGGTCGTCCGTTGGGAGCGACCCCTTGCCGAACGCCCCCTTGTACTCCCTCAGCCAGAGCCTCGGGCCGAGCCTTGCGAAGGCGACCCTGAGATCGCCTTCTTTCTTTATTAGCATCGTCCTGGGGACCTTTATCCCCGCCTCTTCCCACTTGAGGAAGGACGAGTACTTGTTCATGCAGGTCTCTATCGTCTCCTGCGCGGGCCAGAAAGTGCGGATGGGAAGGGACTCCCTCACCCTTGAGAGGACTTCTATCTCGACGTCCGGCTGGGCGAAGAGCAGCTCCGCGCCGGTCTCCTTTATCAAGTCCGTAAGGACCGGCAGATACTCCGGCCTGTTGGCCGTGGGCACGAGGTACTTCTCGTCGGTCTCTGCCCTCTGTAGGTAGAACTTGTCGCAGTCCGCGCCTATAAGGTAGAACGGCTCGCCTGATTTCCTCAAAGACCTTATGAAGTTGGCCGCGGGCGCGCCTCCCGCCCCTGTTATCAGTATCCTTTTCATATGTAGTTGCCCTCCATGTATATCTTCTGCCCTTCGCTGGCAATGGAAGAGTTTATCGCCTCTATGAGCGCCACGACCTTTAGCCCCATCGCCCCGTCTGTCGCAGGCCTTTTCGAGTTCTTGACGCAATCGGCAAAATGGGCGCACTCGTACTTCAACGCCTCGGCGCCATCTATCTTGGGCGCCCACATGTCGCCGGTCCTGTACTGGACGAGCGCCTTGTAGACCCCGTCCTTGTCGCCGTTCTTTATGTCAACCCCCTTGTCGTAAATCTTCAGCTTGTCGCTCGGCTCGAGGTCGTCGAAGACCAGCATCTTTTTCGTGCCGCCTATGAGTATCCTCCTCACCTTTACGGGAGACAGCCAGTTGACGTGGAGGTGGGCGATGGCCCCGGACTCGTAGTAGAGCGTGGCGTAGGCGATGTTCTCTAACCCCCCGCCGAAGTTGGCGACGCCCGAGCCGGACACCGCGACGCATCTCCTGTCCATTATGTAGTCGATTATCGAAAGGTCGTGCGGCGCGAGGTCCCAGACGACGTTGACGTCGTGCTGGAAGAGCCCGAGGTTGACCCTGACGGAATCGAAATACAGGATGTCGCCTATCTCACCGGCGGCCACAAGCTCCTTTATCTTCCTCACGGCGCCCGTGTAGATGTACGTATGGTCTACCTGGAGGACGAGGTTTTTCCTCTCGGCGCTCTCTATAAGCTCCATGCACTCCCGCACGTTCGAGGCCATCGGCTTTTCAAGGAGCACGTGCTTCCCGGCGGAAAGGGCGCTGCTCGCCAGCGCGTAGTGCGACGATACGGGCGTCGCAATGGCAACGGCGTCCACCTCCGGGTCCCTGAGTATCTCCCGGTAATCTCCGGTGAGCTTCACCCCGTGCATCTTCTTCCAGCCGGATAGCGCCTTTGGGTCGAGGTCGCAGAGGTACTTGATCTCAACGCCCTCGGTTGAGCTAAAGTTCCTTACGAGGTTCGGCCCCCAGTACCCGAGCCCTATTATGCCTATCTTTATCATCCGTCACTCCCCTCCCTTTGCGAACGCGACCACGGCGAACGTCTGGAACAATATCTTCATGTCCATCCACAGGCTCCTGTTGTACAGGTAGTACAGGTCGAGCAATACTGTATCGTTAAAGCCCACCTTGCTCCGGGCCGTGACCTGCCAGAGGCCGGTGCAGCCGGGCGTGGAGGTAAGCCTCCTTCTGTGCCACGAGCTGTAATGCTCCCATTCGTAAGGCAGAGGCGGGCGCGGGCCCACGAGGCTCATCTCGCCCCTTAGAACGTTGAAGAGCTGCGGCAGCTCGTCGAGGCTGGTCTTCCTCATGAAGCGCCCCACGGGGGTTACCATCGCCCGGTTGACGACCTTTGTGGAGCCGCCCGCGCTCTCCCCGGAGCGTATGCTGTCTATGGTGCTCGATATGCGCCAGCCGTCCCGGTCGCTCCCGGCGTACATGGAGCGGAACTTGTAGAAGGTAAAGGGCCTGCCCCGCTTGCCTATCCGGGTCTGCTTGTAAAGGACCGGCCCCCTCGAAGTAAACTTTACGGCCGCGGCGAGCATGATGAAAAGCGGGCTTAAGATTATAATGGAGGCGAGGCTCAGGATTCTATCGAGGAGCGATTTCATCATCTCCGATAAGCTCGTCCGGGCCTCCGGCGAGATGTCCACGAGCGTGAAGTCCCCATACCTCTCGACGACGACGTACTCCGGTATTACATTCAGGAGCTTGGAGTATACATAGACCTTCAGGCTCAGCTTCCTGCACGCCTCTATCATGTCGAAGAGCGCCTCGTAGCTCTGGCCGTCATAGGCCACAAGGAGCGCGCTCGGACGGAGCCTTTCGACGGACCCCCTGACCCTGTCAAAAAGCTCCGCGGGGGCAGGCCTGCCCTCCGCCCCCGGAGGGATGGAAATGAAGCCGCAGGGCTTGAAGACAGAAGACGACGGAAGCGAGCCGCAGAGGTTGTTGGCGCTGTCGCTGCCTATTACGAGCACCTTGTTGCGCCCGTTCATCAGCCACTTGAGGCGCAGGTACGCGGGCCTCACCACGAACACCCGCCACAGCGCCACCGACGCCGTTGAGATGACGATGAAAAAGAATATGACGAGGCGGCTGGCCGGGACTATTGAGTTCTTGAGGGCGAACGAAAGTACGGCTATGCCCGCCGCCAGCGCAAGGACCGACTTCGCTATCAGGCCCATTTGCCTTAGTGTGGTCGTAAAGACCCTGCTGTTGTAGAGGTTATGGTAGTGGAAGATGAAAAAGGACATGGCGGAGTAGGCCGCGAAGAAGGCGAACTGCCTTAAAAGGGGCGTTGCCCAGAGGTCCGGCCTCAGGCCTTTCAGGGCGTGGTAAAGGAAGACCGCCGCCGCGAAAGAGAGGTAGACCAGAGTCATGTCGGCGACAGCCAACGCGTATTTGTATAGAGGACGTCCCATCATAGCCGCGATATCCAGGATGCAGTGTAGTAACCTAAGAAGAGCCGTTGTTTGCGTAGCCGTGATGCAAAGACGTTTGATTAAGCGGTATTGGCTAAAGCGCCTTTCTTTTCCAGGGGCTCCGGGACAAAACCCTTTCGCATGAGTACCTTCGAGTAAAAGCCCTCGAGCTCAAGGACCCTTTTCTCCCACTGGAGGTTCTCAACCGCCCACTTCCGTGCCTGGGCCCCCATCCTTTGCGCCGTGTCCGGGTCGTTTATAAGGGCCGTTATCTTGTCCGCGAAGTCCGAAGCGTCGTATTCGCAGGTGAGGCCGAACCTCTCTCCCGCGAAAATCTCCTTCAGCTCTCCTGTCGGGTTCGTGACTACCGGCCTGCCGATGGAAAGGTAGTCCGTGACCTTGTTCGGCCACCTCCCGGCGTTATAAAGCATGTCCGGGAAAGGGAGCAGGAAGATGTCGCAGGCGCTCAAGTAAA
The DNA here is from genome assembly GCA_016219015.1 of Deltaproteobacteria bacterium. Taxonomy (GTDB): domain Bacteria; phylum Desulfobacterota; class GWC2-55-46; order GWC2-55-46; family GWC2-55-46; genus JACRCL01. The sequence goes on along the minus strand of JACRCL010000006.1, from coordinate 83,845 downwards.
GGGGGAGCTCCTCAAAAGGCAGAAAACCGGTGAATATCACGCTTTCGGAAAGGCCGCATGACGAGACCATCTTTTTAACGGCGCTGGACGCGGCCCCGGTCATCAGGACCTTTACTCCCGGTACCCGCCCCTTGACGATCGATACCGCCTTCAGGAGCAGTTCAAGGTCGAGGTGAGAATCGAGGCTTGAGAAGCCGAGGACCTTTGCCCCGGGGTCGATGCCGGTCATCCTGCGGGCCTTCTCGACGGGCACGGGACGGAAGTGGTCCGTATCGACCCCGCCGCGAAGGAGCATGATGCTCTCATCGAAGACGCCGAGGCACTTTGCCCTCTCCGCGAGCGCCGTGGAGATTACCGTGGTGCCGTCGGCGAATTTCCGGAAGTTCTCCTCGAAGAACTCTTCGACGCGCCCGAAGGTATGTTTGTACCACCAGGGGCGGTTTACCTCTATGAGGCCGCCCTTACCGCCCCACCAGTCGATCCAGTCGATAATAAGCGGGAGCTTTTTTTTCTTCAGGTAACTGAGCGCGGGGATTATCGTGGCCGGCCTGGTCTCGAAGATATGCAGGAGGTCGAAGTCTTCCTTGAGGCAGGAAAGGAGCCTCGTCCTTACGATGGTGTTGTAAGGGTCCCAGCCTGACCGGAGCCTGCCCCAGAGGAGGTCCGGCGTTTCTATGACCTCGACGCCCCTGCAGAGATCTTTCCTTACGACGAAGCGGTTGTTGTCTGAAATGACTACGAGGGTTACGCTGTGGCCTAATTTCACGAGATGCTCGGCTATCACCTGCGCGCGGAAGATGCTCTTGAACCGCCGGTGATGGTTCAACATCAATATGCGGAGCTTTCCCCTCTTTAACGGCTTCATCATCGCGACAGCAACAATCCCCTTAGAGTCGATCTACATAAATACCGCCAAAATCAAGGCATTTTCAGAAAAAAAAAGGGAAAGAACAAACTGATTTTTCGCGCACATATTATCAGATTGGAATTTTTAAGTCCAATGGAAAATACGTCCGAACGCGCGGCAAAAAGCGGAAAAAAGACGCTTCTTCGCATCGGCAAAAATAGGCCGGGGACTATGTCGCCGGACGGACGGTCGCGCTGGCGGAAGAGGGTTTTTCGGGGGCTTTTGACAGTATCTCGCCTGCTATTGAGATAACGTCATCGAAGCTTACGGCCTCAAGGCAGGCGGGGCTATCGAACCTGCAATAGTCCGAGCAGGGCTTATATCCGCATACGTCCTTTTCAACCACGATGTTGCCGTCACCGAACGGTCTGAACCAGCTTGAAAGCGTCGGGCCGAAGACGGCTACGGTCGGCACGCCGAGGGCGGCGGCTATGTGCATCGGCCCGCCGTCGTTGCAGAAAAAGACGTCGCAGCGCTTGATGAGCGACATCATTTCCCTCAGGGGCCAGCCAGCTACGGTTATCGAGCCGGGGGTCTTAAGGTCGCTGCCGTACCCGTCCGGGTCCGGGAAGTATATGACCCTTGCCCCGTACTTCTCATGGAGGTATCGCCCGAGCCTTTCGTATTTAGGAAGCCCCCACTTCTTCGACCTGTTGCTCGCCCCCGGGTGTATACCCGCGATGACCCCGCCCCTTCCTTTGACCCCGGCCCGGCGAAAGGCCGCCTGCGCCTCGATGTCGGATACCCAGAGGCTGGGCGATGGAAGCTCCGCATCCGGGCTGAGGTATCTGATTATCCCGTGCCACTCATCGACCCTGTGGCAAGGACCGGGAGGGCGTTGGACCTCGTGGGTGAGCGTATAATCGCCTCTGAAGGCGCCGTACCCGACCCTCGCCCTCGCGCCCGAAAGGCGCATGATGATATTGCTCCTTATATCGCCCCTCACGTCCACGGCAAGGTCGAACCTCCGCGCCCGCAGAGTCGAGACGAGCCTAAAGAGGGCCCGGCAATCCCATTTAAGGATATTGTATTTTCCATGGAGCCTTGTCCATGGGAGATCGAACGTTATGAACTCGTCCACATGCGGGCAGCCCTTGAGGACCTCGGCGGCATGGGGCTTGCCGAGATAGGCGAGCCTTGAGCCGGGGTATATCTTTTTAAGCGCTATTATTGCCGGCGTTGAGAGGACCACGTCGCCTATGCCCCATAGCTCCATGAGGAGTATGTTCCGGGCCTGCTTTGGGGGAGCTCCGCGCGCGCGTAGCGGTGATATGAGTCTCCCCGACAGATCGAGGGCCTTTATAAGCACCCTCTTTTTTGAAAAGGCTGAGCCGCCCGGACTCATGCGGACTTCCTTTTCTGGTACTTCATGTACTTGCCGACCCAGGTCTGGAATACGCCGAGGGCGACACGGAGGCCCATCTGCCTGTACCTGAGCATGAATCTCCGGAGGATGAGCCTCTTGTGGTGCCTTACGTAATAATCCCTTATCTCGGACTCGGCGCGGGATTTAAGCTCAAGGAGCCTGTCGTCCGGCAGGCGCGAGAGGTTAACAGTTAGGCCGTCGTTCCAGTCCCTCCACTGCTCTATCTGCTTATCGAGCGGGGGCATGCCCACGGCCCTGTCTGCCATGGCGTATAGCTCTGTGTTCGGCAGGGGCGTAAAGAGGCCGAACTTCCCCACGGGCAGCCCCATCTCCTTGCAGAAGCCGACCGTCTCCCCGATGCTCTCTTCGTCCTCCCCTATCATGTTGAGGACAAGATAAGGCTGGATGTCTATGCCGTGCTTGCGGGTGAGCGCTATCGCCCTCCTGCTCTGCTCGACGGTTATACGTTTTTTCATCACGTCGAGCATCCGCTGGCTCCCGCTTTCGAGGCCGTACGCTATGGTCATGCACCCGGCGGCCTTCATCTTCTTGAGGAGCGGCTCGTCCATCAGGTTTACCCTGCCGTTGCAGGACCATGCGATGCCGGTCTTATTCTCTATCATCAGGTCGCAGAGCGCGTGGACCCTTTTCTTATCGAGGACAAAGAGGTCGTCGGAGAATACCACCGCCTCCACCCCGTACCTCTTTTTAAGATGCTCGACCTCTTTGAGGATATTCTCGGGGCTGCGGGCGCGGTAGTTCCCTCCCCAGACGCCCTTGTCGCAGAAAACGCAGCTGTAGGGGCACCCGCGCGTTGTGATGACGCTCAGGCTCTTTACCGGGTGGCTGAACCCGAGTTTTTCCGTCCGGAGGTACCTGTCAACGCTGAATACGTCATAGGCGGGGAAATCTATCGAATCGAGGTCCTCGATAGGGGCCCTCCTGCCCGTTGATTTTATCTCTCCTGCGGCATCTTTGTAGAATATCCCCTTGACTGCGGATAGAGGGCTATTGTCAGCAAAGGCCCTCATCAGCTCCACGACCGTCTCCTCCCCTTCCTGGCAGACGGTCACGTCAACGTCGCTTTTCTTCAGCAGCAGCTCGGAGACCGTTGAAAGCCCTCCCCCGAGGACGACTTTAACGCCGGGGAAACGCTCCTTGACCAGCCTTGAGAACCACTGGACGAACTTGAAGTCCGTTATAAGGGCGGAGATGCAGACCACGTCGAAGGTATGTTTAGAGATGGCCGCGGGTATATCGTCGAGGGACAGGGCCTGGACGTCGAGGAACGCGAGGCCGTGCCCGTCCTTACGGAGCGGCGCGGCCACGTAGGCGAGACCGAGCGGGAAGTAAAGGTGGCGCTGTTCGCCCCTGTTGACGTTCGTAAGAAGTATTCTCATGCTGTCCGCGTTCTTGAAGGGGGCGTATCAGCCCTTGAGCCATCTTTCGGGGATGAATTCCCCGTTACCCCTCGCCCTATTGAGAAAATCGAGCGTCTGCTCGGCCCATTGCCTGACCCCGCCTATCTGCCTTATGTGAAAGACGGTCCACTCCACGAGATAAAGTAACAAAAGATAGTAGCCTGTTTCAACTGGTATGTCCAAGGCCTCAGCGTATCTCCTCAAAAACCCGGCGTATCTCGTCTCTCCGGAAAAAAACGCGTCCCTCAATATCTCCTCGACGTTTCTACCCGAGTTGGCCCACTCGGTAAGGAGGATGAAGTGGAAGAAGTCCTGCATAGGGATGTGGTCGGGCCTTGACCACTCCCAGTCCATCACATATAGCCTTCCGTCGTGCAAGCGCTTTATATTCCAGCCCGTGAAGTCCCTGTGCGCCACGCCGAACGGCAGACGGACGCCCTTTAGCCTTGCAAAAAGCCCGTACCCCATCTCCGAAAGCCACCAGTAGCTTTTCCCAAAAGGCCCTGCCGCGAACTCGTCGAATACCGGGGCCGCCTCTTTCCAGAAGCCGCTCTCCCCTATCGTCTTTATTGAAGACGTCTTTTTAAACAGCTCTATGAGGAAGTCTATGGCCCGCCCGTCTATCGTACGCAGGTTGCCAGCGAAGACCTCGTCGCTCGGCTCAAGCACCATGACGTAATGGCCGTCGGCCAGGTCGAAGGCGACCGGTTTGGGGACCTCGCCGGTCTTGAGGCTTAAGGCCCGCAAATTTACCAGCGCCCGGTATTCGTTCTCTATGTACTCCCCCCTTGCTCGGTTGTCCGCTATCTTTACATACGCGAGCGGGCCGCCTGCCGCGTCCGTAAGCTTGAGGATAGCCTTCGCGCCCTCTCCAGGCGAGGCGTTGTGCACGACTATGTAAAAGTCCTTTTGGCCCGTCTTGCCGGATAGATACTTACGGAGCCAGCCTTCGGGCCTTTCCCCTCCCCCTCCAATTGTCAGCACCACCGCGTAGCCCGGCATAAGCCTCTCAAGCAGGCCCACGGAGCCGAGGAGCTTGACCCCGAGCTTTTTTATCCCGCTCGGCAGAGTGAGAGTATTGTGCATCTCAAGCCCCGAGCGAAAGACTCCCGCCGGCCTTACGGGAACTACGAGCTTGTATTCATCGAGCGACGGGAGGAAGGCGTAGACGCCTTCGACAGTCCAGCCGTCTTTTTTCCATGCCCCGGCGCACCTGCGAGCGGAAAGGCCGCTTGCCTTTGAGAGACGAGAGCGCCCGAGACACACCACGACCCCGCCCGGCTTGAGCGCCTTTTCGCAAAACCCCGGCATTTCCCCGGGGCCAGCCTCGTTCACTATCACGTCGAACCTGCGGCCTTGCAAGGAGCCGATATCCCCTACGGCCTTGAGGCCATTAAGCCCGTTCTCTTCAGCCCACAGCTTTAGAGTCTCCGCCTCCTCAGGGCCGAGCCCGGATACCGTAACGCTGCCGAAAGACCTTGCAAGGCCGAACGGCACGCTGTTCAGGCAAGAGGCCATGACCAGCACGTCCGCCCGCCTTCCGGCCGGAAGGAGGTACTTCCAGCTCGCCGCCCGCTCGTCCTCAAGCGTCTCTCTGACCTCTTTGGGGATCATCTGCCTGTTGTCCTTTACCTTCATGCCGAGACCAGCGCCTTCAAGACCGTAGCGAAGGTCCCTTCCACTTCACCCGTGGAATCAGCGAAGACGACGCCCTTCTTTCCCCACAGCTCCTTTTCCATTATCTTAAGCTGCCTCGATATCTCCTCCTCGGGTATCTCGGCCTTCCTTCTGGCCATCTCACCCGCAGAACCAGAAAGTACGATCGTCAAAGGCGGACGCGGGCAGAGCGAATATACGAGCTTCCTTGCGGAGTACGGGAGGTATATGCCCTTTGACGCCGGGTCCGTAAGGAGGTCGTAGCGCCACCTCTCGCCGACGACCAGACGGCCCTTCACGAGCCTCGGGTATATCCAGACAAGATACCCTGCCCAGAACCTGAAAAGGAGGTACGCGGCCCTTAACGAGGACTTCCACAGAGGGGCCTTCTTCTTCCGCAGCTCCCATTCATCGGCCTTTGCGTGCCTTTTTTCCCAGCGGTCGATGCTTCGTTCATCAAGGAAGGCGAATATCCCCGGCTTCGGGAAGAGGTGGAATGCCTCGACGCCTGAGAAGAGCTTTGCGCACCTCTTTTGCATCATACTGTTCATGGTCGATTTGCCGCACCCGTCCGGGCCCGTAAGCGCCACGAACAGCCCCGGAGGAGAAAGGAGCCTCCCGAAAGACGTCCTTGCCGCGGATAATATCCCCCTCAAAAAAGAGAAAGGGTTAAAGCGTTTCGACCTTAAAAACCCGGCGCGCAGGGCCTTCCGGCCGGGCCATGCGAAAGAGCGGCCAGCCCCGGCGCTTTCGAGCGCACCGGCCACTTCCGCTCCGTATGGGCCGAGAACGGATGATACCATCTCCCTTACCCCCGCCCTTTTCCCGGCGTCAAGGGCCATGTATTCTTTTATATACTTCTCCTTTATGCCGGAGCCGAAGACAAAGGAGTTCAAGAGCGTAAGCGCCGTCTTGCACGGGTCGTTCAGGACCTTTATGCCGTTAAGCTCGCCGACGTTTTTCCAGAGGAGAGCCGGGCTTATTATGTCGAAACCGCGCCACCTGACGCACCCGAGGAAGAAATCCACCCTCAGGACCTCTTCCGGGTCCGAGCAGACGGGCGGGGCGTAACTCGTCTGCATGATGTCGAAGTTCTTCCTGTACGACTTCCAGACCCTGTACCCGGACTCCATTGCCGCCGCCTCCAGCGCGCGGAATATCCTTACGCTGTCCTCATCCCTTATGAGGATGTCGATATCCGTGCCCGGCACCTTCCAGGGGAGCGTATCGTAGTTACGCAATACCGCGTACTCGACCCCGAGCGCGCGGAGCGTATCAAAAAATATCGGCAGGAACCTGTTCGACATGGGCTCTGAAATAGCTCCTTTACGGGGCCTATCCGCCGTGACCGGATAAGGTCTCGTACCTCGGAAATACCTTTGAGACCCTCCAGAGCATGAATACCGCCCAGAAGAAATACGGCAGCAGCACGGTGCCCACCGCGGCCCCTGCCACCTGCCCCCAGCGCAGCAGCGGGTACATCGCCGCAAGGCCGATAAAGAAGGTCGTAAGGTGTATGAAAAAGGTATCCCTCGTGGCCCTCATCGATATAAGGACGAGGTTGGGGACTACCGCAACGCTCCTGAAGAAGAAGGCGACGGCGAAGATCCAGACGATCAGCCCCGACCCCGCGTAGGCAGGGCCGTAGAAGAGCCGTATTATCTCGTCCGAAAAAAGCGGCAGGACGACGCAGTACAGGGCCGAGAAACCGACGAGCGCGGCCCCCGCCTTTATGATGAACGGCCGCGCCCTGCCGGAATCGAGCCTCCTCGATATGGCGAGCGTCATGACGCTGTCTATGCCCTGAAAGAGCACCTGAAGCGGGGCGAGCAGGTTCGCGCACACCTTAAGAGCCGCCGGGGCCTGCATGCCGAGGACCGCCGCCGAGACGAGGTAATATATCTGCCCGGTGCACCATGTGCACACATTCTGCGCCACGAGCCATTTGCCGAACTTCAGGTTTTCCCGGACGGCCCTCAACAGTCCGAGGCCCTTTATTGTAAAGACTCCCCTCAGGAAGAAAACGGCCGTTATGAAGGAAAGGGCGGCGGAAACAGCGAGCGCGGCATTAGAGACCGCCAATCCCGGCGGGGAGCTTCGGGAGTAGATGAAAAGGGCCGCGAAGAGGGCTATGCCCAGTACGGCGTCAACAATAAGTACCATCCACTCCTTGCCGCAGAGGTACAGGAGCCTCCTCAAAAACTGGTTCCCGAGGTAGAAAAGGCCGAAAAGGACGAAGACCGCGAGCGCGCGGGCCTGTCCGGCCCAGCCGAAGGCCTCAGCCGCTAAAAGGCCGAGTATCATAAGTCCGGCCACGGCAATGGATAAGGCGGCCTGAAAGATAAATATGCCGGAGGCGTAGCACTTAAGCCCCTGCCCCTTCTCCTTCGAGCCTATCACAAGGAGCGGATATCCGAATACCGCGTCCTGAAGGGACGCGGCGAGGTATAATACGGTATAGGCGACGACGAAAAGGCCGTAGTCGTTTACCGGGAGCTTCCTTGCGAGATAGACGTTCAGGAAAAAGCTCGTGGCCGAGGCGACGCCCTGGTCGGCTACTGACACGAAGCCCTTCAACGCGGCCCCGTTGGTTAATCTCGATATCGACGGTAGGCCGCTTAAGTACCCTCTGCCCGTAGCGGCGCCGGAGACCAGGGCCTCCCTTTCGTCAGGCCGCTCAGCCATCATCTCTCCCTCTCGATAACAGTGACGAGAAGGAAGCCGGGCAGGCGGTTCAGGGGCGCGAGGACCAGGTTCACGGCCTCGTAAAGGGCCGAGTATACCGCGAGGGCGGCCCTGTTTTTCCTTATAAGGTGCTTGAAGACCAAAAACTGGAGCAGGAACCCGAAAGAGTATTCGTGGACTTTGAGGGCCGGGTCGATCCTCTTGAGGTTCGGCCTGAGCGTTTTTACGGGGACCTCGTACCCTATGGTCCAGCGCCCCGTCTTCTCCGCGAGCCATTTGCCCGCGCGGTATATATAGCCCCGCGCGTACGGGTTGAAGGTGACTACCCTGCCCTTTGGCCTGCATACCCTTACCATCTCCCTGAGGGCCGAGTCCTGGAGGTCTTTGGGGAAGTGCTCAAGGACCCCTACGTTCCAGACGATATCGAAGCTCGCGTCCTCGAACGGCATCCTGAAGAGGTCGCCCTTGATAAGGCAGGCCTCCAGAGAGACCTTCCTGAAGGTCTCCTTTGATATCTCAAGGGCCGTGTCCGAGATGTCGAACTGAAAGCAGCGCGCCTTCTCCCCCGCCATGACAACGGCTATATTGCTCGTGCCGCACCCGGCCTCTAACATTGACAGACCCGTTGGCGCGCCTCCGGCCTCGCGCCTCAAAACCGAACAGCAGCCCCTCGTAAGCGCGGAACCGCCGATGGCGCCTTTAACCCCGGCCAAAAGCCCGGCAAGGGCGCCCCCCCTGGAGCCGCCGCCCTTCTCGCCCTGCTGGCGCTTCCATTCGCTGTCCCAGTTGCCCGAGACCATATCGGCGTGCCTTGATCTCTTCAACCTATGATCCTCTTTCCAATAGATATGATATTAAATATCAGGCGCGTTCCTGCTTCTCTCCACGTTTTGAGTCCGCGAGACCGCGATAGTTCGCGGCCGTGACCACGACCGCCGCCATTACGAACATCATGTACCATGCGTCCCATCCTATCGACGAGTGGACAAAGCCCGTGGCAAAGACTATGAAGATGACCATAGTAAGCTCTATCGAGACCCTTTTAAGGCCGCTACGCCGCAGCCGCAGTACGTAAAAAATGGTCGAAGCGTACAGGGCCGCTACGCAAATGACGCCCAGCGTCCCGGTATTAAAGAGTATGTTCATGAAGTCGTTATGGAACTGCTTGAGGTTAAGGCTCCTGTACCCTTCAAAGAGCAGGTACCTTGAGCCCGTGTAATACCCGTGCCCTATTATGGGGTGGTCCCGGAACCTGCCGAGCCCCCAGACCCACGCGGTTATCCTGCCGTTGAGGTTCGCAAGAGTATCAAGGGTCTGCTGCCTGTAGACGAAATCGAATATCTTCTCACGCACCGGGCCTATGGCGAAAAGCGACGCGCCGGCGGCGTTACAGGCGATGAACCATCCCCATCGCCTGTAAACGAAAAGCACCGCCCATATCACAAGCAGGACGTAAACCGTGGACATCCTGGCCTGGGTCGCCAGAAGCGTTGCGAGCGCGAAGAGGAACACAAGGAGGTTGGTCATGCCCCCTTCGTCATTCAGGCGGACGAAAAAGGCCGCGGCCAACACCGACGCCATCCCGCCCAAGGTCGTGTAATGGAAAGGTATCCTGCCGAGCTGAGCTTTCCCTATATACATCTGCGTGCCGAGGTCCGGGCGCAAAACGGCCACGGCCCACCCGACGGCCATGCAGATGATGAGCGCGATATACGTGGCGTTGAGAAGCCGCTCCGGCCCGTTCTCCCTCCCCCCCGCCCCTGCCGCCACGGCAAGGAGCGCGACGGATAAAAGCTGCCCGGCCTTGACGAAGGTAAAGGCCGCGTCCGGGGAGAACGGGACGGTAATGAAGGCGACCGCGGCGTAGGCGAACAGCCACACGACGGGCCAGCGGAAAAGCAGGTGCGCGGCCCTGCCTGTCAAAATGTACATCAGGGAGAAGAGCATGGCCGTAGAGGTGAAAAAGAGTATCTGGACTTTGTAAAGGTCCAGCCCTTCTCCGGCCTTGTCCGCGCTGTAAACTGCGGTGGAGGCGTAGACGAAAAACACCCAGAGGAAGACATGGAAGTGCCTCAGGGTCGGGACCGTTGCCGCGGGCCGGATAGCTTTCAGCGTGTCGTTGCCCATAACTTCTTCAAAGACGTCTCATATCCGGCGCCATTCCGATGTTGACGCGGCGCGCAGGGCCGCGGCATACTCAAGGACGAAGGCCATGATAACGGAGGCGAAAGCGCCCGAAAAAGTGGAAAGGAGCACTATAAGCGCGCGCCGGGGCTTGGCCTTCTGCTCGGGGACCTTGGCGTGGTCGAGCACCTGCACCGTAGGGGTGTCGTTGGCCTCGTCTATGCGCGCAAGCTCGAGCTGTTGTGTCAACAGCTCATAGAGGGTCTCCTGGACCTTGGCGTCCCTGAAAAGCCTCGCGAACTGGAGTGAAAGCTCCGGGAACCTCTTCAAGGGTATGAAGGCCCCGCTGCCGCGCCCGTCCGCCGCTTCCCCGTTCTCTATCTCCCTCAACTTGCCCTTCAGCCCCTCCACCTCGGCCCTCAGCAGTTCCGCCTTTGGGTTCGTGGGGGCCGCGTAAGTAAGAAGGGTGTTGAGCTCTATCTCCCTGGCCATCAGCTCGCCCTTCACCGTGCCGTAGGCTTCGATTATGGCCCTGGACTGCTCGTCGAGCTTGACCGCGCCGTTCCTTCCCTGAAAGGCCTTTATCGCCTCCTCGGCCCTGACGAGGTCTACCTTTGCTTCCACGAGCCTTTTTTCGAGGAAGGCCCTTTTCCTGCTGCCGGAGGTCATGACAAGCTCCCTGTTGTGCCTGTCCAGCTCCTCGACGAACGCCTCGGCCATCTTCGCGGCCCTTGCCGGGTCCGTGTCATATACCTTTATGACGAGGATGTCCTCTTTCGTGAGCGATATTGAAACATTGCCGTCAAGGGCGCCCCTTGCGGACTCCATGGTATTTTTGCCGTACAGCTCACGGAGGCCGAACCGCTCGATGATGGAGTCGTAGACTGTCTGGCTCCTGATTATGCCCTGCCAGACGTCTATCGGGGTCTTCTGCCCCAGAATGCCGCTCAGGGAGCCTATGCCGCCGGACTGGAGCTGGCTCAATGCCTGAATGCCTATGGAGCTTCCGGACTGCGGAGGCAATACGCTCGTGGTGGAGGCGTACTGCCTGGGCAGCAGGAGGCTCACTATCACGGAGATTATCAGGGAGGCGAGCGTCACGGCCCCTATGAGGTATCTCCGCCTGAAGAGCACCCTGAGGTAATCTATGAACATTACCTCGTCCCTGCCGGTATCATTGCCTTTCATATCTCTCATCCCAAAAAAAACCCTGTTAGAAATCCCATGAAGCTCCTAACCACGCGGACACCGTTGTCCCGCGCCTGTCGAGCGGGTCGCTCAAGTCCTCGACGCCCGCGCCCGCTTTTACTACTGCCCCTTTCCCGGACCTCATGACGATGTCCGAGCCGAGCCACTTCCTTTTGCCGTGGTCGGCGCTATGGACGCGCGTCCACTCAAGGTCGGCCTCGGCCCCGACGGTCACATCCGGGGTGGCGTGGTACTGGACCCTCGTGAAAAGGTCCCTTGAGTCCCCTCCCATGTGATGGCCGATGAACGCGCCTTCGTACTTGTAGCCGGGGTAGTACGTGCCGTGGTAATACCACTGCGGGCCGTACCTCTGGCTCCGGGCCGTGTTGGCCCACTCGACCCTCAGGTCGAGTTCCTTGAGCCTGAAGGGCTCGTCTATGTACGCCCCGTAGATATTCGCCCTTCCGGTCGGGGTCTTGGTGTCGCCGGAGGAGTCCTCGGCCCCCCACTCCGTATAAATCTTGACGCCTGAAAAAGGGAGATGCCTGCCCCTGTTCACATATACATAAGAGGCGTCTATCGAAGCTATCTGGTTGCCGTCTATCGGGGAGCCGCTGTGCTCGGCCGAGTCAGAGGCTATGAAGACCTTCCCCCAATCGCTGAGGCTCAGGCTCCTCCTGCCCTCCCCCCCGAACATGAATACCCTGCTCACCCCGAACTGAAGCCTTTCCGTGGGCTTGAAGTCCAGCCTCATCCCGAGGAGGTTCGGATGGGGGAAGCCCCGGTCCTTCTCAAGGCGCGTAAGGAATAACGTCGGCCTGAAGAGCCCCAGCCGCCCGAATACCCAGGGCAGGAGGAAGGGACGTTCCGAGGTGACCTTGACCATGTCGAACGGCTTTGCGTTGTCGGTCATGAGGAGCGTGCCGTGCGCCCCTGAGCCCCACCACATCGAGTCCCTGCCCGCCAGTAGAACAAGATTTCCAAGGTTAAGCCTCGCGTACCCGGCGACAAGCTCGCCGCGGGACCCGCCTGCGTCGAGCCTGTACTCGGGGTTCAAAAATACTGATACGGTATCAAAGAGCTTTGCCGAAGACCATATCCCCGCGCGGAGGTTCGAGCCCTCTTTGAAAAAATCGCCCCTGTTGTTCACGCTCGGGAAAAACGGCGCACCATTGTCAGCGTAAAGGTACTTGAAATACGCCCTTTCGAGCGGTTTTACGCAGGTGGCGGGCCCCGCGCCCCCGGCGTCGTTTTTGAACCTGTCGGAGAGCCTCTTTATGATGCTCCCGGCCTGATAATCTCCCTTGCCTGCCGCCTGATGCTCATTTTCGGCCTCATTCGCCAGCCGCGCGGCCTCCTGGCGGCTTAGAGGCTTCGTGGAAAATATCCCGCTCTTTACAAGCCCTTTTACTTCGAGCCGTTCAAAGTCCGGGTATGCCGCGTCGTCAAGCGGTATGTCTATCGCGGCGGCGTGGACCAGGGCCGGAAAACAAAAAAGAAAAAAACCTGATATGAAAATTAAACCGAAAAGCCTCATGCTGAATGGGCCGCCGCCGTCCTCCCGGAGGCAAAGCAGTCTTGAAGCCGGGTGCAGGCCCCGTGTCCGCGGCTGTTGTGAGTTCGGTCAGGGAGACTTCTTGAGGCCCTGCGGAAGATACGGCGGCCGGGGGCCGGGAGGGCCGTCATGCTAAAAGGCCACTATCAGGACGCCGGCGGTCACGGCTATCTGATAGAGTATCTGGGTCATGTCCTTGAACTCCCGGAGCCAGGCTACCTTCTCTATCTTCTCCGGCACTACTATCGTATCCCCGGGGTCGAGGCCCGAGGACATGAAGCCCCCGCCTACCCAGCGGTTGGCCTCCGTGTCCCAGTGGAACCCCCATGAGCTTGCCTCGCGCCTGCTTACGGCGGTGCCGTCTACCTTGAGCACGTAGAGCTCGTCCTCGTCCGCGTTCTTTGTGAGGCCTCCGGCCTTCTTGAGGTAGTCCGAGACCCCGAGCCGCCTGCTGTAGACAAAGGCGGTCTGGTTGTAGACCGAGCCCACGACCTGCACCTCGGAAGGCACTTCCGGTATCTGCAGCTCGTCCCCGTCCTCAAGGGCAAGGTCGGACGGCGAGCCTTTGAACTTGTCGAGGGCGCTGAGGCTTACGCTCACCCTGCCTTTGGCCTTTGCGGCCTTCATCTTTGCGATAAGCGCCTTTTTCTGCTCCGTGGCGGCCTGCTGCTGGGCAGCCTCGGCAGGGTTCAGCGCCGCCTCGATGGACTGGGCGGATTGGGAAAGCATCTCCATCTCAAGCCTTCTTATCGACTCGTCGAGCTGCGTCTGCTGAATTTCCCTGACGGACTCTCGCGTAAAGACGGCGCCTTTCAGGTACGCCTTATCCGTAAACCCTCCGGCGCGCCCTATGAGCGACGAGATGGTCTCGCCCTTTTTTATGGTGTATACGCCGGGGAACCTGACCTCGCCCGCGACGTTCACCGTCTTGTAGAGGTCCCACTCGGGTATGGCCCTTACGAGGAGAAAGTCGTTCTCCCTGATCTGGATGTTGCTTGCCGTGTCTCCGTCCATGGCCTTTTGGAGGTCGATGGTTATCTTGACGGTCTCGGGGCCGGACTGCGTGGGGGTCACCCTTGTAAGCTCCGCCTCCTTTGTATAAGCGTATGTCTTCAGCCCGCCCGCGAGGTCTATAAGCTCCTTTATCGTAAGGGACTTCCCTATGCCGTATTCGCCTTCCTGCTGCACCGCGCCCATGAGCCTCGCCACGTGCCTGTCCTGCACCACCTGGAAGACCCTGACGAGGTCGCCCGACTGCACGGCCATAGCCATGGCCTTCGGGTCTTCGAGGCTCGACTCGAAAACCGCCTCCCGCCTGTTATCGATTATCCTGTCCACCTGCACCCTCCCGGTGAAGGCTGTCTCATCGAGCCCGCCGGCCATCTCTATAAGCTCTTTCAGGGTCGCGCCCTCTTTTATCTCGTATATGGCCGGGACCCTTACGGTGCCGTATATGGCGGCGGAGGGCCCGGAGGGCGGGATGTATATGACGTCTTCGGGCATGACCCTTACGTCGCTTACCTTGTCCCCCTTGAGGAGGAACTCATAAAGGTCGATATGCAGGGTCTCCATGCCTTTGCGCTTCAGCTGTATGTCCCTCATCGAGCCGACCCTGCCCGGCCCGCCGGCGGAGAAGACCGCGTTTATTACGGTTGAAAGCGACGAGAGCGTATAGCTGCCGGGCCTCCTTGCCTTGCCCACGACGAATACCCTGACCGAGCGGAGCCTGCCCATGCTTACGCTCATCTTGACTTCCGAAGGCCTGTAATAGCGCGCAAGCTCCTTCTGAAGGGCCGCCGAAGCCTCGGAGAAAGACAGGCCGGAGAGGCGGACCATCCCGAGCTCCGGGATGTTTATCATCCCCTCCCTGTCTATCTCGCCGGTGAAATCCGAGTTGAGCTTGCCCCATATGCTTATCTTTATCTCGTCTCCGGGGCCGAGGAGGTAATCCTGCGTCACCGGGACGTTGTCCGCCGGGGCGAACGTGCTCGGGGGGGCGTTAAAGAACTCGTAGCCGAACTTCTTTATCTCGGTAAGACCGGTCAGGGAATAGACATACGCCTCAAATGGGGTTATCGGCTCTTCAGGCGCTATTTCGGGCTCTATTGATGAACCCCCGGCGTTTCCCTGATACGTCCCTAAAGCCGGGGGGGCCGCCTCAAAAGGATATCCTGTTTTCGGCGCTGAAGGGGTTGTGGCTGAAGAGGGTACGCCGGTCTTCTGGGCCGGGAAAGGGGCTGGTTGCATACCGGGGATGGACTGCATGGAAGACGTGCCCGTTGGCGGGGTTGGCTGGGCCGACGGGTACGCGTCGGCCCTGTAGCCCTGGACCTGCGCGGCCTGGCTATACGGGCTTAAACTCCCGGCCCTTGCTTCCTTCGGGCCGGGGATAAGAAGACACGCCGCCAAAGCGGCTATGACCGGTAAGCTTCGAAGTAAACCCTTGAATCTCCCCGCAGCTTGCTGCGGGGAATCTTCGACACATAAAGAAGATTTCGATTCCGATTCGCTCGCTAAACCCCGCTGCAAGCAGCGGGGAATGCGCTCGCTGTGTGTGTTCATATACAACTCTCAGGCTGCGTCAGATTTAGGTGCCAAATCGAAAAAAGCTTACGTGCTTGATACTTTTATTGTTTTAACCCTAAGCGGGGCTTGAAAGCGTGAAAACCGACCATAACTAATTGAAAATCAAAGGTTTTTTGGCTCACAGCCATTCCAGACAGAAGCCAAAAAGGCACGTAAAATATAAGATAAACCAGTGCGCATTGTCAATCAATTTGAAGAGTGACGGCATATAAAAGCAGACAAAAAAGGTCCCCCGGTTTTATCCAGAGCCCCCCTACTCCCTTATCTGCCCGTCCCCGTATATGATGAACTTCTGGGTGGTAAGCTCCTCGAGGCCCATGGGGCCGAAGGCGTGTATCTTCGTGGTGGATATCCCTATCTCGGCCCCGAGGCCGAGCTGGAACCCGTCTGAAAAACGCGTGGAGGCGTTGACGAGGACCGTGGAGGAGTTGACCTCTTTTAGGAACCTCTGCGCGTTGGCGTAGTCCTTCGTCACTATCGATTCGGTATGGAGAGAGCCGTACCGGGCTATATGGCCCATGGCCTCATCGAGGCCGGAGACGACCTTAACCGCGAGGATGAGATCGAGGTACTCCGCGCCCCAGTCCTCTTCCTTTGCCTCTTTTATCCCTTTCAATATCTTCAATGTCTCGGGGCAGCCCCGGAGCTCTACGCCCGCCTCCGTGTATTTTTTATGAATAACAGGCAGGAACCTCCCGGCAATTGCCTTATGCACAAGTAGGGTCTCCATCGCGTTGCAGACCCCCGGCCTCTGCACCTTCGCGTTATAGGCTATCCTCTCGGCCATCTCAAGGTCCGCGCTCTCATCCACGAAGACGTGGCATACCCCCTTGTAGTGCTTTATCACGGGTATCTTCGAGTTCTCGACGACGAACCTTATAAGCCCCTCCCCGCCCCTCGGTATTATGAGGTCGATATGCTCTTCGAGCTTGAGCATCTCCAGCACCGCCTCCCTCTCGGTCGTGGGCACGACCTGTATGGCCTTCTCCGGCACGCCCGTGGAGGCGCAGGCCGCGGACAGGACCTTCGCTATGGCGTTGTTGGAATTTATAGATTCGCTGCCGCCCCTAAGGATAACGGCGTTGCCGGATTTAAGGCAGAGCCCGGCGGCATCGGCCGTTACGTTCGGCCTCGATTCGTAGATGATGCCTATTACGCCGATGGGGATGCGCATCTTCCCGACGAGGAGCCCGTTCGGCCTCTTCCACATCTTCGTGACCTCGCCGACCGGGTCCGGGAGCGCGGCCACTTCACGGAGGCCGCCTGCCATGCCGGATATCACCTTGTCGGTGAGCGTCAGTCTATCTATCATGGCCTTGGTGAGGCCTTTCTTTACGGCGGCGTCGATGTCGAGCCTGTTCGCCTCCGTTAAAAGAGCCGCCTTCGCCTCGATCTCGTCGGCCATCTTCAAAAGGGCCCTGTTCTTTACATCGCTCCCGAGCCTCGCAACGCCCCAGGATGCCTCCTTCGCGTCTTCGGCAATTTTAAAGACCACGTCCTTTACAGACATTAGAATCTCCTTTAAGGAAATCTGTAAACTATCCGGAATAATTATCTTTTACAGCACCACAAGATTGTCCCTGTGGATTATCTCGTCGTACATCTTATACCCGAGCACGGCTTCGAGCTCGGTAGTCTTGAGGCCCTTAATCCTCTTTATCTCCGCTGAGCTGTAGTTCGCAACACCCCTGGCGAACTCCATGCCCTTCAAGTCCACGCAGTGGACGACCTCTCCCGCTTCGAACGAGCCGTCAACGTCCTTTATGCCCGAGGGCAGGAGGCTCTTGCCCTTGTTTATCAGCGCCTCTTTCGCGCCCTCGTCCACAAAGACCCTGCCCGAAGGCCTCGTGGAGAAGGCTATCCAGTGCTTCCTGCTCGTTAATCTATCCTCTTTCGGCAGGAAGAGCGTGCCGGCGTCCTCACCTGCCATTATCCTCTCTATCACGCCGTCCGAGTTGCCGTCGGCTATTATCGTAGCCGCCCCGAAGTGCGCCGCCTTCCGAGCGGCCTCGCACTTAGACCTTATGCCGCCGGTGCCGAGCCTGTTTGTCCCGTTGCCGAGGGCGTCCATGTCGATGGAGTCCACGTCCTCTATAAGGACGAACTTTTTCGCGGAGGCGTCCTTCTTCGGGTCGCGGTCGAAGAGCCCGTCTATGTCCGAGAGTATTATGAGGAGGTCGGCCTCGAAGAGGTTGGTCGCAAGGGCCGAGAGCTCGTCGTTGTCCCCGAACTTTATCTCTTCCACGGCAACGGTGTCGTTCTCGTTTATTATGGGGACTATGCCGAGCCGCAGGAGCGTAAGGAGCGTATTCCGTGCGTTAAGGAACCTGCCCCTGTCCGACAGGTCGTCATGGGTAAGGAGCACCTGGGCGACCGTCTCCTTGAACTCCGAGAAGGCGGCGTCATAAAGCGCCATGAGGCTGCCCTGCCCCACCGCGGCCACGGCCTGCCTTTCGGGGATGGTGGCGGGCCTTTCCTTGAGGCCGAGCCTGCGGACGCCCAGTGCTATGGCCCCGGAGCTTACGATGGCCGCCTCCCTGCCGGAGCTTTTCAGTTCGTGTATGCCGGAGCCGAGCCGGGTAAACACGCCGGGGCTCCCGGCAACGACGGCGCTGCCGACCTTCACGACGACCCGGCGCGCCTTTTTTATTATCTTTTTACGCAGGTCCTTCATTATGATAACTGGTCATGCTGGACGGTCTTGAGCCTTTCCACTTCGCTTCCCACGTGCTTGACGAGGGCGTCCAGCCCCTTTCCCGTGGCGGCTGATATGGCAAATACCTTTATACCCAAACCCTTGAAAAATTTCAACAGCTCCCGGGCCTTGTCTTCGGCCTCGGTTATATCCACCTTGTTTATTGCGACCACCTGGGGCCTTTCGGCAAGCTCGGGGTTGAAGGCCTTCAATTCCCTGTTCACGACCTCGAAGTCCTCTTTCGGGTCCCTGCCCGTAATGGGCGACAGGTCGAGCACATGGATGAATATACGCGTCCTCTCGATGTGCTTCAGGAACTTTATGCCGAGGCCCCTGCCCTCATGCGCCCCTTCTATCAACCCCGGTATGTCGGCCACGACGAACCCGCCGAAGTCCCCGAACTTGACTATCCCGAGGTGGGGCGCAAGCGTTGTGAAAGGGTAATCGGCTATCTTCGGCTTCGCGGCCGAGATGTGCGAGATGAGCGTTGATTTGCCCGCGTTCGGAAAGCCTATTATCCCGACGTCGGCCAAAAGCTTCAATTCGAGCTTGAGGGTCTTCTCTTCCCCCGGCTCTCCGGGCTGGGCGAACCTCGGGGTCTGGTGGGTCGAGGTGGCGAAATGCGCGTTCCCCTTGCCGCCCCTGCCAGCCTTGCAGCAAAGGTACTCCTGCCCGTCGCCGGTCAGGTCGGCAAGGGTATCGCCGGTGTCGAAGTCCTTGACGACGGTCCCGACGGGGACCTTTATCTTGAGGTCGAGGCCGTCTTTGCCGCTGCAAAGGCTCCCCATGCCGTGCTCCCCGCGCTCGGCCTTGAACTCGCGCCTGTACTGAAAGTCCAATAGGCTCGTCAGGCGTCCGTCGGCTATAAGGATGACGTTGCCGCCTTTTCCGCCGTTCCCGCCGTCAGGGCCGCCCTTGGGGACGTACTTCTCCCTCCGAAAGCTTACGCAGCCTTTGCCGCCGTCCCCGGCCTTTACGGATATTTTTGCCTCGTCTATGAACTTCATAAATTATGGCTACCTCTAAAAATTGTTCTTTTTCCTGACCTCTGCGTCAGGGCTGAAATTAAAATGCTCACATATTAAACATATATGCTCCGCTTTTAATTTCCGCCCTTCCTTGACTTCAGAAAAAATTCCATCAAGGGGGAGGGTTGACCCTTCTCTCACGATGACGGCTAAAAGGCCGCCTTACCCCGGTCAAAAAAAAGGGCGGTTGCGGGAAGGCTTCTGCCCTCCCTCTCCGCCCTTATATTCCATCTGGACCCCTTTTTACGCAGGGAGTATGCTTACGAACTTCTTCTGGCCCCTGTCTTCGAACTGGACTACGCCGCTTATCTTGGCGAAAAGCGTAAAGTCCTTTCCCTGTCCGACGTTCGTGCCCGGGAAGAACTTCGAGCCTACCTGCCTTACGATTATGGAGCCTGCCGAGACGACCTGTCCGGAGAACCTCTTTACTCCCCTTCTCTGGCCGTTGCTGTCCCTGCCGTTTCTCGAACTCCCGCCTGCCTTCTTATGTGCCACGGAAAAATCCTCCTGTAAATATTATGCCTTTATTCCCTGAATTTTTATGCTTGTGAAGAGCTGACGATGGCCCTGCTTCTTGGCGAAGCCCTTCCTCCTGCGCTTCTTGAAGGTGATGAGCTTGCTCCCCTTGCCATGCTTTACTATCTCGGCCGTGACGCTTGCGCCTGCGACCGTCGGGGTGCCTACCTTTATGCTTTCGCCCTCGCCTACGGCCAGGACCTCGGAGAGCTCTATCCTCGCGCCGACCTCGCCCGGGAGCTTTTCGATGTTCACGACATCGCCCTCGTTCACCCTGTACTGCTTTCCGCCTGTCTTTATTACAGCGTACATCTCCGGTATCCTCCAAGTATATTGAATGTAAAATATTAACGGTTTTACTCTGTGTTGTCAAGTGTTTTTGACGACGTCCGGAAAAGACTTTTAGCGGCCACGCCCTTTCCTGTTTTAACCCTCCCCTATTTCCCCTCCCGTCAAGGGAGGGGAGTTTGAGAATACCTCGTGGCTCGCCGGGTCATCTTTGAATCTCCCCGCAGCAAGCTGCGGGGAATCTTCGACACAAAAGGAAAAAATTTCGATTCGCTCGCTAAACCCCGCCGCAAGCAGCGGGGAATGCGCTCGCTGTGCGTGTTCAATCCCTCCCCATTGACGGGGGAGGGTAGGGAGGGGGTGAAAAGACGGGGGTGAGAAGGCGGGTGCGTAAAAGGCGTTGTCATGAAAAAACATAATCCCTGCCCTTTTCTCAGACTTGCAAAGGCCCTTAAAATAAGTAAGAATCAAAATATGAAGGACAGGCCGATAATACGGGGGCTCAGCAGGAACGTCTTTTTCGCGGGGCTTGTAAGCCTCTTCATGGACATCTCGTCCGAGATGGTCTACCCGCTCATCCCGCTTTTCCTTACCGGGGTGCTCGGCACCACAAAGACGACCGTAGGGATAATAGAAGGCATCGCCGAGGCTACGGCCTCGATATTGAAGGTCTTCTCAGGCTGGCTTTCCGACAGGCTCGGGAAAAGAAAGCTCCTGATGACCATCGGCTACGGGGTTTCCGCCGTAAGCCGCCCCATCACCGCGAACGCGGCGACGTGGTTCGAGGTCCTTACGGCCCGTTTCATAGACAGGTTCGGCAAGGGCGTGAGGACGGCCCCGAGGGACGCCATAATCGCCGATTCGACCGATAATTCCAGCCTGGGGCTGGCCTTCGGCTTCCACAGGTCCATGGACACCGTCGGCGCGGTGATCGGCCCCGGCATCTCCTTCGTGCTACTCTACCTCTACATGAACAACTTCAGGCTCGTCTTCTACGCCTCGACCATCCCGGCCCTGATAGCGGTCGCGGTGATAATAATCTTCATAAAGGAAAAGACGCGCCACCCCGACGAGAGAAGAGACCTCCCGAGGCTTACGGTATCCTCCTTTGACGGCCCGTTCAGGCTCTACCTCGTCGTCATAGGCATATTCTCGCTCGGCAACTTCGCGGACGCGTTCCTCGTCCTGCAGGCGGAGAACCTCGGCGTGAGCAAGGCCCTGATCCCCATAATCTACCTCTCCTTCAACGTGGTCTACGCCATTTCCTCCACGCCCATGGGCGCCATCGCGGACAGGATCGGCCTTAAAAGGATGATAATCCTGAGTTTTGTCTTCTACGCCGTCGTATACGCCGGGGTCGGCTTCTCCTCGTCCCCGCTCCACATCTGGGTCCTTTTCCCGGCATACGGCATATATAAAGGGATGAGCGAGGGGACGCAGAAGGCGTACCTGGCAACCCTTGCGCCTGCACAGCAGAAGGCTACGGCCTTCGGGGTCTACGATACTGTAAGCGGGGTCGCGCTCCTTCCGGCGAGCATCGTGGCAGGCTACCTGTGGGACCATTCCGGGCCCGAGGCGACTTTCCTCTACGGGAGCCTCATGGCCCTGATAGCGGCCGTTATATTCACCTTCTCGAAAAAACGGTAAACAGGAGGGTTTAAGTCTTTGGGTTATTCGAGGCTGGCCGCCTCCGGGATGGCTACATCAGACGTATTTACGCCCTCGTGCACGAGCCTGCCCCTGACGTCACCGAAAAAGACAAGCCCCTTTGCCACGGCCTCGACAGGGACCATATCCTTTGTGAAGGCTATCTCTATATCGCCTGATTTCGACCCGAAGAGTTCCTTGTCTATCTTCGCGTCGGCAAGGTAGTCAACGGGCTTATTAAGCCTCTTTTCCATCTCCTCGTCGGTCGCTATCTTGAGGTATATCTTCGGGAGGCGGTCCTCCTTGGGGAAGGAATATATGGTGTACTCCCTGCCCTTCTCGGCCGGGCCGTATACCCCGTACCTGAAGTTGTAGAAAGCCGCTATGGGGTCGTCGCAGTACCTGTCCTCCGGGAGGTCTATTGTGCCGGATTTCTCTTCCTTGCCCCCTCCCCAGCTCCTCCATGTCATAACGTTCTTGTCGTAATCGAATCGGGTTACGCTCTTCCTCACCTCGCCGTTGGTGTCGATGGTCTTCTCAAAGCTCAGGGTCACGAACCGTTTCCCGCCCTCGGCCAGCTTCATGCGCGATACGTAGGTGTCCTTCCTGTGCTTGAGGATCTTATCGACCACGCCGGTCGTGTAGGCCGTAAGCACGGCCGCGTATTCCCCGTTGTCCTTTTTGAGCGTCACCTTTCCGACAGCGACCTCGTCAAAGAGCCAGAAGCCTATCTCGTAGACGAGTTCCTCGTCCAGGAAGGCGTCGGCTATTGATCTGCTTTTGTCCGCCGGTGCATGCGCCGGGGCCCGCGGCTCCGCGCCTATGCCGCGCGCCCATGAAAGGAATGAAACGAGGAATACAACGGAAAGGAATAGCCTTATTGCTTTTAAGCGCATAATTAGATTTTAACGGAACAGAGGGAAAAATCAAGAGAATACGGAAGAGGCGCAAAGCCGGAGGCCGGTAAAAAACCCGCGTCAGGTTGCGGGCTGGGCGTCTTGCTATATAATTAGAAAAACGGGCCATTCAAAAAGGGCGGTGATAAGCTCGTACGGACGGCGAGCTCTTGCCGCCCGCTGTATGAGATATGGCCAAAACAAATCCAGCTTGCAAAAAAGGAGGTAACGGTTATGAAGAGTTCAGTTCTGTACGCAATATTCCTCTCCGTATTGCTGGCAGCATTCTCAGTACCCGTCTTTACAGGGATATCGGCCGCGGCAGGGGCGGACACATCAAAGGAGACCGCGAAGGAATCGCAGAAGGCGATGAAGCAGACCCAGCAGGCCATAGATAACCTGAAGGCGGCGATAAGGGACTTCGAAAGGGCCCAGAGGACGGCGGGCGAGGACGAACACCTGAAGGAGGCCGTAAATAACGCGAAGTCGGCCCTCGACAGCGCCGAGAAGACGATGGAGCACGCGAAGCTCTCGGGCGGGGCGGCTGGCGGGACGATGGGCGGCCCTGGAAGAAGAAGCACGACGCCCGGCGGGACATCAGGCGGCGAGTCTGGCGGCGGGCAGAGTGGCGGCACATCCGGAGGCGGTGCGGGCACGAGGGGCTACTGACATTAAGGACTATTGGAACAGGCGGGGCAAAGCGCCCCGCCTGTTTTATTTTAAAAACACCCCTGATTAATTCATGGATTCGTCATTGCGAGCGCGTGAGCCGAAGCCCTGAGCAAAGCGAAGGGAAAGCAATCTAATTTTAAAAAAACAAACAAGAGATTGCTTCATCGTTTCACTCTTCGCAATGACATCGAGGAATGCGACGTACTCACCTTTCGTTGTGACAAGACGAAGACAACAAAGCAGATGGGCTTTTTCAGCAGCCTGAAGGCACGACGGATGAAGGGTCATCTACCGTCCTCATATCAAGGAGGAACCTGTCCCTGTTGACCCTTCCGAGTATCGCCGGGTCGTTGTTGAGGAAGTTCCTGAATATTTCATGAGGCCCCAGCTCAATATGCGTAATGGAGATGACCTTTGTAGGGAGGCCCTGCCCAGGGAGTGACCCCCCGCCCGCCACCGACTCCCCATCCTCTATCATTATAACGTAACCTTTGCCGAGCGCGGCTTCCAAAAGTCTGACGGCCTTTACGGCGGTATCCTCTATCTCTGACAATGGGCGGGAGAGGTGCCTGAGTGTGGGGAGCCTTTCAACAAGCGTATCCCTGTTCAGATAAAGCCTCAAGGTCGCCTCAAGCGCGGATAATGTCAGCTTATCGGCCCTGAGCGCCCTCTTGAGGTGGTTCTTCTTGAGCTTTTCCACCAGGGCCTTTTTACCCACGGCTATGCCTGCCTGGGGGCCGCCGAGGAGCTTATCCCCGCTGAAGGTGACGATATCGGCCCCGTTTGCGACGCTGTCCGCAACGATCGGCTCTTTCGGTACCCCGTACTCCGAAAGGTCCACGAGCGAGCCGCTCCCGAGGTCCTCAACGACAGGTACCCCGTATTCCTTGCCGATTTCGGCAAGCTCCTTCAACCCAACCTCTGCCGTGAAGCCCACCACCCTGTAATTGCTCGTATGGGCCTTGAGTATCAGGGCGGTGTTATTGTTTATGGCCTTAGAATAGTCCCCGGGGTGGGTCCTGTTCGTAGTGCCGACCTCTTTAAGGACGCACCCGCTCTTTTTTATTATCTCCGGGAGCCTGAACGACCCCCCTATCTCTATAAGCTCCCCTCGCGAGATAATCACCTCTTTGCCTTCGGCCAGCGTGTTGAGCGTAAGGAGGACAGCGGCGGCGTTGTTGTTCACGACGGTAGCCGCCTCCGCGCCCGTGAGCCTCTTTAATTTCTCTTCTACGAGGCTGTCCCTGTCCCCCCGTTCGCCGGAGACGAGGTCGAACTCGAGGTTCGTGTTGTTCGACGCCGCGAAGACAATGGCGTCTACGGCGTCTTTACTCAATACCGCCCTGCCGATATTCGTATGGATGACGGTGCCGGAGGCGTTTATTATCTTTTTGACCGAAGGCCCGGTCATGGAGGCTATCCTTGATAAGGTCAGGGCTATCAACTCGTCTTTTGAAAAAGCAGACCTTTTCCCGGACGTTATCCCGGCCCTGACTTCTCTGAGGGCGGCCCTTGCCGCCTCCGTTACGAGCGCGGCCGAGTGGAGGGAGGCGGCCTCTTTGAGCCCCTCATCCCTCGTAAGCTCGTCCACCGAGGGGAGTTCTCTAAGCAGTTCGTTTTTCATGGTAGTCCTTCGGCCCCAATCTTACATCAGCCCGCAGCCCCGGTCAATGGGGAGTAATGGGGGGAGATAAAGATATTTACATCCGTTCCCAAGCCATAGTATATTGATTTTAATGGGAAAGATATTGAATCCCCCCGCGGCAAGCTGCGGGGAATCTTCGACACATAAGGAAGATTTCGATTTCGATTCGCTCGCTAAACCCCGCTGCAAGCAGCGGGGAATGCGCTCGCTATGTGTGTTCAGGGCAATCTTTCTTTCGGCGCTTTTTGCGCTCGCCTTTGCCGGGTGCTCGAAGGAAAAAAGCGACGCGCCCTCCTCGAAAGAGATAATGAGGAAGTACGGGGAGACCCTTGCCACGTCCTCGGACAGGGCAAGGGACGCCGCCGGCAAGGAAGAGGACAGGGCCGCTAAAGAGGAACGGGCCATAAAGGAGCTTGAAAATTAGAGCATGGCGCCGATAGTATCGATAGTCGGGAGGTCGGGGAGCGGCAAGACGACGCTCCTTGAGAAGGTAATCTCCGAGCTTAAAAGACGCGGGTACAGGGTCGGGGTCATAAAGCACGACGCCCACGGGTTCGAGATAGACCACGAGGGCAAGGACTCCTGGAGGCACAAGAAGGCCGGGGCCGTCACCGTCGCCCTCTCGTCCCCCGATAAGTTCGCCGTCATAAAGGACGTAAAGGCCGAGTGGGGGCCGGAGCGGATAATATCGTCGTACCTCTCGGACGTGGACGTGGTGGTGACCGAAGGGTTCAAGCAGTCCGGCTTCCCCAAGATAGAGGTCGTAAGGAAGGCTAACTCCGTAACCCCGGTATGCTCGAAAGACAGGCGCCTTATGGCCTATGTGACGGACGTGAAGCTCAAAACGAAATTGCCGGTTTTAAGGCTCGGCGATTACAGGGGCGTGGCAAGGCTCATCGAAAAAGAGATAATAAGGAAGGCGGAGCCCGCCTCGATACACCTTACGGTAGACGGCAAGACGATCGCATTGAAGCCTTTCATAGAAAACCTCATAAAAGACGGCGTGACAGGGATGATCAAAAGCCTCAAGGGGTGCTCCGGCGCAAGGGAAATAGAGATCAAGATAAAGAAATAGTCCCTGCCGCCGTTATAAGTAAATTCCTATGAGTTTAAAACCATTCAACATTTCCGCCTCGATACTCGCCGGCGGGCAAAGCAGCCGCATGGGCTTCAACAAGGCCTTCATAAAGGCGGGCGGAGAGACTATCATCTCAAGGGCCGTAAGAGTATTGAAGGAAGGGTTCGGGAAAGTCGACATAATAGCCAACGACATCTCCCTCTATAAAGGGCTTGGCGTCCCGGTCTACCCCGACATAATCAAGGGCGCGGGCAGTCTCGGCGGTATCTATACAGCCCTTTTTCATTCCACCGCCGACGCCGTATTCGTGGCGGCATGCGATATGCCTTACCTCGACCTCGCTACCGTAATCAGGGTGGCAGGCTCCCTTGAAGGTTACGATTCGGCCGTGCCCTTCATAAAAGGGAGGCTCCACCCCCTCCATGCCGTTTACTTGAAAAGATGCGCCGGGACAATCGAGGGGATGATAAAAGCCGGGGACTTGAGGATAACCGGCCTTTTCGACAGGATAAAGGCAAAAAGGCTTACGGAAGAAGACTTGAGGGGGCTGCCGTTCGAGCTTTCCGTTGAGAACGTGAATACAAAAGAAGACCTGGAAAGGGTCATTGATGAGCCCGGCGGCAAGGGTGTCTGAAAACCTCCGGCATAGCTGGTGTTGTAAAAGCGAGCGCTAACAAAAAATGAAAAGGCCTGAACTCGAAAAACTTACCGCCCTCATGGAGCGCCTGAGGGGCCCGAAGGGCTGCCCGTGGGACAGGGAGCAGACCCTCGGCACACTCGTGCCCTTCATTATAGAGGAGGCCTACGAGGTCGTATCGGCCATAGACTCCGGCTCCCCGGAGGCCATAAGGGAGGAGCTTGGGGACCTGCTTTTCCAGGTCATCTTCGTGAGCCGGATAGCGAGCGAGGCCGGGCAGTTCGACATCAACGATGTGATCGACGAGTCCTTCGAGAAGATGGTAAGACGCCACCCCCATGTATTCGGGGACAGGAAGGCCGAGACCTCTGAAGAGGTCCTGAAGCACTGGGCCGAGATAAAGAAGGAAGAGAAGGAAAAGAAGGAAGACAAGGGCGAAGGCTACCTATCCGGCATCCCGGAGGTCCTGCCGGCGCTGCTGCGCGCGCACAAGGTGACGCAGAAGGCCGCGAAGGCCGGGTTCGACTGGAAGGACGTCAACGAGGTCTTCGATAAGCTGGCCGAAGAACTCGCTGAGTTCCGTAACGAGGTGCTGAAGAAAAACCCGGAGGGCATTGAGGAGGAATTGGGGGACATACTTTTCACGATAGTGAATGTTTCGAGATTTTACGAAGTGAACCCCGAGGACGCGCTCAGAAAAACAATCGGCAAGTTCATCAACCGCTTCCACTTCATCGAGAGGAATGTGGCGGACAAAGGCGGCGACCTTTCGGCAACGCCGATAGAGGAAATGGAGCGGCTCTGGCAGGAAGCGAAGGCCCGGGAAAAAAAGTAGCGAAACCAAGCTCTTCTGGAGATGTCCCCATCAGTTGTGGATAACTTGTTGAAAACCCGCCAGATGCAAAATTCAGCTTCGCCGTAATCCATGGGGTTCCGCTAATTTGCCTAATTTTTAACCAGCAAATTAGCTTTCAAAAACAAGACTTTAGCCCCTTTAGGCGCACTTATCAAAATGCCGTCTTTTAGCCGCCTTTCCTTAAAATCCCCTTTAAAAACGTTATTTCCTGCACGCGCATGAATTTCGCCGCGATGACGTAAGTTACGAAACCTGCCGTGAGGCACCCGCCGATTATCATTGTCCTCATCGCGACCGAATGTGCGGCGAAGCCCGACCTGAACATGATGAGGTATATGACCCCGCCCATTATAATGGAGGCCGCGGTCGACCTTATGGAGGATGAGAGGATAAATCTTCCGCCGAACCTCCCGTACTTCTTCCGTAAGACTATAAAGAGGAACGCCACGTTTATTATCGAAGAGAGCGAAGTCGCCAGCGCGAGGCCCCCGTGGCCGAGGGGGCCGATGAGCGCGAAGCAGAATATGACGTTGAAGACGAACGACACCAAGGCTACCCACACCGGGGTGGCCGTGTCCTTGAGGGAGTAGAAGACGGACGTGATTATCCGGGATATCGACACCGGCACCAGCCCTACGGCGTAGTAAAGGAGCGCGACCGCCGTGCCGTTTAAGGCCGCGTCCCCGAACTCCCCGCGCCTGAAGAGCACGTCCACTATGGGGTAGCTCAGGACCAGAAGGCCGACCGTGGCCGGTATCGTCACGAAGTTCACTATCCTCACCGCGAAAGAGAGCGACCCCCTGAACTCGTCCCATTCGTTTTTGGCCGCGTGCTCCGAAAGGCTCGGCAGCACGGCCGTGGATACCGCCACCCCGAATATCCCGAGGGGCAGCTCCATGAGCCTTCCGGCGTAGTAGAGGTAGGAAACGCTCCCCTGCGCGAGCTGGGACGAGAACCAGAGAGTTACGAAGATGTTCAGCTGGTAGACCCCCACCCCGAAGGCCGCCGGGCCCATCAAGACCAATATCTTCTTTATGGCCGGGTCTATATGGAACAGCGGCCTCGGGACCATGCCGTACCTCTTGAGGTACGGCAGCTGCAGCGCGAACTGCGCGAACCCTCCGAAAAGGACCCCGATGGCAAGGGCGTACACGGGGGTGGCAAGGAACGGGACAAGGGCGAACAGGCAGACTATCATGACGATGTTGAAAAAAACCGGCGAAAGCGCCGGGGCCGTAAAGTGCCTGTACGAGTTCAATACCCCCATGGCTATGGCCATAAGCCCTATGAAGACCATGTAGGGGAACATGAACATCGTAAGGTTTACGGTTATCCTGAACTTCTCCGGGTCAGAGGCAAAGCCCGGGGACATCACCCATACTATCTCTTTCGAGAAGATCATCCCGAGGGCTGTAAGGACGATGAGCGCTATGGTTAAAAGGGTAAAGACGCTCGATACGAGGCTGCGGATAGACTCCTTGGAGCGCTGGTTCATCTCCTCGGTGAATATCGGGATGAAGGAGGAAGTGAGGGCCCCCTCGCCCACGAGCCTCCTTAAGAGGTTGGCGATCCTGAAGGCCATGAAAAAAGCGTCCGAGTAGAGCCCGGCCCCGAAGACATAGGCCACGGCGGCGTCCCTCACGTAGCCGAGTATCCTGCTCAATACCGTTGCCGCCCCCACTATCGAGGCGGCGCCGGTTATCTTTCTTTCGTGGGAGACTTTTTCAGCCATGACCCCTTAGGACTTGACAAACGCGGCAAAAAAGAATAATATTTTACTTTTGGCAGGGTTCCCCTGACAAGCTGACTTGATAGATTAACATAATTCAAAATTCAAAAGGTAGCAGAATTTAATTCAAAAGCAGGGAGGATTCAAGATTGGCCAACCATAAATCAGCGATAAAGAGGCACAGGCAGAGCAAAAAAAGGAGGGAGAGGAACACCTCCATAAAATCGACGATAAGGACAGCGGTAAAGAAGGTGACCGAGGCCATCTCATCCGGCAAGGCCGAAGACGCCAAGGCATCTCTTACGACCGCAGTGTCAGTCCTCGACGGCGCGGTATCGAAGGGCGTGCTCCACAGGAATAACGCCTCAAGGAAGGTATCCCGCCTTACCTCAGCCGTAAACGCGGTAAAGGCGAAGTAAGGACCTAAAGCCCGGCAAAAACAAAACCCCTCTGCCTGAAAAGGCAGAGGGGTTTTTTGTTTCAAGATAGTTGAAGAACGGCGGTTTCCTTTCGGGTTTTGCTTTACCCCTGCCCGCATAGCTCCATTATGAGGCGCGGCAGCACAAGGGCCACGGGGACGCGGCCTGTCTTCAGGTCCGTATCGGCCGCAGAGAGCCTTTCGACCGCCTTTTTAAGCTCCGGCTCCGAGAACTTCCTGCTCCTTCTTATGTATTCGTCCGCGTATTTTGGGAAAAGCCCGAGGAGCTGGATTATCTTCTGCCCCGGCATACCCTTCCTTATATATGCCTTTATCCGTAACAGTATCCTTATCTGCCTCGCTATCGCCCCGAGGACCTTTACGGGCTCTTCGGACGAGACCTTGTCGTATATCTTGAGCGCCTTCTTGAGGTCCTTTGAGCCGATGGCGTCGGATAGGCCGAATATAGTCTCTTCCCGGCAGTCGAGACCGGAGTCCTCAACGTCGGCCTCGGTTATCGAGGGGTTGTCGCCCGCGTACAGCACGAGCTTATCGAGCTCGGCCTTTACGTCCCTGAGCCGGGTACCGGCCGCCTCCACCAGTTTACGGGCCGCGTTGTCGGATATCTCCTTGCCCTGCCTCTTCGCCTCTTTCTTCGACCAGAGGACAAGCTCGGCGTCGTTGAGCCTCTTGCACTCCTTCAGGTACCCCCGCGCCGAGAGCGTCTTTATGAACTGGGAGTCCCTGCTCACCTTCTCCGAGCCCGGCAGGAAGACGAGGCATGCCGTGGGCGCGGGGTCTTCTATATACCCGATGAACTCCTTTTCATCGGCCGCCTTCAACTGGCCTTTCACGAGGACCACCCTCCTGTCCGAAAAGGCCGGCATGGTCGAGGCCGCGGCAATGACATTGGCGGCATTTACCCCCTTGCCCTCGAAGGACTGGAGGTTCATGGAGGCGAACCCGCCCTTCAAGGCCTCCGCCTTTATCGCCTTTACCTCTTCCTCGACGAGGAAGTCGTCGGCGCCGTATATGTAGTAGACGGGCTTTAACTGCATCGGTCAGAAGTCGTTGACTATCCTTTCCTTTATCGCCCTCGCCGTGTCCCTTGATATCTTCTTCAATGCCTCGTCTTCGGCCTCTTTCGTGGCCGTGACGTTACCGATATTTACGGTAAAGTCCTCGGTATCGATCACATTGTCGTCCTCCCAGAGGACCTCACCCGTGCCCTGCCGCACGATCTTGACGGACATGACGACCGCAAGCCTGTACTCCTGGTTCACGTCGCTCTTCGTGTAGGATACCGCCGTGAGGCTGTAGGACTTTATGACGCCGCTCATGACCGCGTCCCCCTTGTCCTTTACGACGACGGTGTTGACGAACTCGTTCACGAAGGCCGATGTCACCGGGGCCTCTATGTCGGGCTTCGCGGTGTTGTTCGTGAATACCGGTATGGAAAGCGACGTGATGCCACCCGGCATCTTGCCGCCCCTGCCCGCGATGTGATACCCGCACCCCGAAAAGACAAGGAGCAATACGAGCAATATGGAACGGTTTATCCTCACGCCACCACCATGTTGACTATCTTGTTGGGCACGTAGACGAACTTCTTGATTTCCTTGCCCTTTATCCACTCGTTCGTCTTGTCGTCCTTCATGACGGCCTCCCTTACCGCTTCCTCGGGGGCGTCCACCGGCACGGTCACCTTGCTCCTGACCTTGCCGTTTATCTGGATGATAAGGGTGACCTCTTCCCTGGCCAGCGCGTCCTCCCTTAAGTACGGCCAGGGGGTTTCGTAGACCGGGGCGGCGTTGCCGAGCCTTTCCCAGAGCTCTTCCGATATATGCGGGGCAAAGGGAGAAAGGAGGAGGACGACAGCCTCGACGGCCTCCCTGAATGCCTTCCGCCCGATATCGGTCTTTAAATCGCTCCCGCTCTGGAGCTGGTATAGGGTATTTACAAGCTCCATTATGGAGCTAATGGCGGTATTGAAGTGGAACCGCTCCTCTATGTCCTGCGTAACCTTCTTTATAGTCCTGTGGGTCTGCTGATGGAGGTCTTTTAGCGCGCCTTCGAGCGCGCCGTCACTGGAAGCATCATAGGCCTGCGTCCCCATAAGGGCGTCAAGGTTCTCGGTCACGAGCCTCCATACCCTGCCAAGGAACCTGTACGACCCCTCGACCCCTTCCTCGCTCCAGTCGAGGTCCTTCTCGGGGGGCGCGGCAAAGAGCGAGAACATCCTCGTGGTATCGGCCCCGTACCTCTCTATTATCTTATCCGGGTCCACCACGTTCTTCTTGGACTTGGACATCTTCTCTACCGCGCCCGCCTCCACCGCCTTGCCGCAAAAGACGCACTTGTTGTCCTTTACCTCCTCGGGGTAGAGGTAGCCGTGCTCGGGGCACTTCAATATCTCCTTGCAGACCATGCCCTGCGTAAGTAAGTTCTTGAAAGGCTCGTCTGAGCCGTGGAGGCCCAGGTCACGTAGAGCCTTCGTAAAGAACCTCGCGTAAAGCAGGTGCAGGACCGCGTGCTCTATCCCGCCGATATACTGGTCTACCGGCATCCAGTAGGCGGCCTCGTCCTTTTTGAACGGCAGCCTATCTTCTTTCGGCGAGACGTAGCGCAGGAAATACCACGACGAATCTACGAAGGTATCCATGGTATCCGTCTCCCGCCGGGCCTTCCCCCCGCACCGGGGACAGTCCACTGTTACGAAATCTTCGGCCCCGGCAAGGGGGGAGAGCCCCTTGCCTGTAAGCTTTACGTTCTCCGGGAGTATCACGGGCAGTTCCTCGTAAGGCGCTGGCACTGTCCCGCATTTATCGCAGTATATAACCGGTATCGGGCAGCCCCAGTACCTCTGCCTCGATATCCCCCAGTCCCTGAGCTTGTAGTTTATCGACCTCTTGCCCGCCCCGGTCTCTTCCAGCAGGTCTATAATTGCGTCCATGGCGGCCGTGTTCTGAAGGCCGTCGAAAGGCCCGGAGTTTGCCATGATCCCCTCATCGACATACGCCTCTTCCATCTCAACGGGGTCGAGCGTCTTTCCGGGCGGGTTTATCACGACCCGCACCGGGAGCTTGTAGGCCCGCGCGAACTCGAAGTCCCTCTGGTCATGGGCGGGGACGGCCATTACAGCGCCGGTGCCGTACTCCATGAGGACGAAGTTAGCGACGTAGACCGGGACCTTCCCGCCGGTGAGCGGGTTCACGCAGTAGGCCCCGGTAAAGACGCCTTCCTTCACTATTTCTTCAACCCCCCTCGCCTTTGACTCGGCCCTTGCCTTTGCGGTAAACCTTTCGACCTCTTCGCGCCTCTCCGGCGCGGTTATCGCGGGGATGACAGGGTGCCCCACGGCAAGGCTCATGAAGGTGACGCCGTAGAGCGTGTCGGGCCTCGTGGTGAATATTTTGATGGCATCATCGGAGCCGTCGACTTTAAAGTTGACCTCGGCCCCGACGCTTTTGCCTATCCAGTTCCGCTGCATTATCAAGACCCTCTCGGGCCAGCCGGGCATTTTGTATGTATGGTCAAGGAGCTCTTCGGCGTAAGCGGTAATCTTCAGGAACCACTGCTCAAGGTCCTTTATCTCCACGGTGGAATCGCACCTCCAGCAGCGCCCCTCCTCGACCTGTTCGTTGGCGAGCACCGTGGCGCACCCGGGGCACCAGTTGACGGAAGAACGCTTCTTGTAGGCGAGCCCCTTTTCAAGGAGCTTCAGGAAGAGCCACTGGTTCCACCTGTAATACTCGGGCTTGCAGGTGGCCACCTCCCTGTCCCAGTCGTAGCTGAAGCCCATCCTCTTGAGCTGCCTTTTCATGTTCTCGATGTTCTCGTAGGTCCACTTGGCGGGGTGGATATTGTGCTGTATGGCGGCGTTCTCGGCAGGCAGGCCGAAGGAGTCCCAGCCCATGGGGTGCAGCACGTTCCTGCCCCTCATCATGAGGAACCTCGCCACCACGTCCCCGATGGAGTAGTTCCTCACATGGCCCATATGTATCTTGCCGGATGGGTAAGGGAACATCTCGAGGACGTAGTATTTCTCCTTCCTGTCCCCCGACGTTGAAAAGGCCTTCTTATTTTCCCAGACCGACTGCCAGCGCGCCTCTATGGAGCTGTGGTCGTATTTCTCTGCCATCAATTGCCCTCTTTATATATTTTAGGCTACCTCTAAAAATTGTTCTTTTTCCTGACCTCTGCGTCAGGACGAAAATAAAAATGCTCACATATTCACATATATGCTGCGCTTTTTATTTCCGCCCTTCCTTGACTTCAGAAAAAATTCCTAATTTTTAGAGGCAGCCTTTAAAGTATCGATGCCAATTAGATTTTCTAACACATAAGCACGGATCTTTTCAATTGAAAAAGGGAGCGGGGCAAAGCAAAACCGCTTTAATTCACGCCCCTTTTTTGTTATCATTGCAGCCGGAGGCCTTCCATGAAAAAAATTATTTCGATAATGCTGCTTCTATTCGCCTTTGCCGGGTGCTCGAAGGACGACGGCAAGCTGGCCAACTTCAACCCCGACCCGAAGGCCGGAGACCCTGCAACGGATTTTCTCTACGCCGACATAAAGGAGAACCCGTTCAGGCTCTCCGAGAAAAAAGGGAGCGTCGTCATACTGTATTTCTGGAGGATGAAGTGCGCCGAGTGCAGGAAGGAGCTCGACACACTTGAGGCGCTGAACAGGAAATACAGGGACAAAGGCCTGGTGATAGCGGCCATAAACGAGGACTCCATGCACAGCGCTCCGCTCGTAGACGTCCTCGAACTCATCGACAAGCGCGGCTTCACCTTCATAAACGTGCGCGACGACAACGGCTTTGTATCCGAGGCGTATAACGTATTGAAGGCGCCGCAGTCCTATGTCATCGACAGGAACGGGACCATCGCCGAGGTCGAGAAGGAAAGCCTCGACTGGATGAGCCCCGGCAGCGTCATTATGATAGAAAAGCTCATAAACTCGAAATAAGCCCGGAGGGTGTCGAAAAACACCCTGTTACGCCCCCGGTTTTTTTTAAAATAAAAAAGACCAAAAAAAATAAAAAAGGGTTCAGGTTGCAAACCTGAACCCGCGTAAGAACTTTCTTTAACCCGCGTCAGACCGGGGAATATCCACCTCCCCCTACCACCCCAATTTCAGCCTCTCGGCGAGCCTGTCCGGCAGGCCGGCGGCCAGTATCTTTCCTGCCGTGGCGCTTATATCGTACTCGACCCGGTAATACTTCACCTGTGATTTCTTGGTGTCGTATATCACGAACGAAAGCCTCGGGTCCCTGTCCCTCGGCTGGCCTATGGAGCCGGGGTTTATGAGGTAGCTCGCGCCCTTGAGCAGTCTTACTTGTTCGCCGTCCACAAGCTCCGCACCGCCTTCGACCTCCGTGAAGACCGCGGGCACGTGCGTATGCCCGAAAAAGCAGACCCTCGTCCTGGCGTCCTTCATGAGCTTGAAGTTCTCCGCGGCGTCCCTCGGGCCGAGTATGTAGAGGTCGGTGTCGTTGACCCAGCCGTGCACGGCGAGGAACTTCCTGTTTACCTGCAATGCCCTCGGAAGGTTTCCAAGGAACTCCCTGTTCTCCTCCTTGAGCGCGCCGCGCGTCCACTGGATCGCCAGGGCCGCGTGGAAGTTGAACGCGGATTCGTCCTCGAGCCCGGCGGCCCTGGAGTCGTGGTTGCCCATTACGCAAAGGGCTTCCCTCTCCCTTAATAGCTCAATGCATTCGTTGGGGTTGGCGTTGTATCCGACGATGTCGCCGAGACAGACTATCCTGTCGTATCCGGCCCTGTCGGCCTTGGTCAGGAACGCGGTCAGGGCCTCGAGGTTTGAGTGGACGTCAGAGATTACCGCGTAGCGCATATTGGTGGCGGGGCGTGGCGCAAATTGGCTTTTCCGGTGTTGTACGGGCGGTCTTACCGGCGGGTCAGTGTATGGTCCCTTTCACGTCCTCCCCTTCGAAGACCGCCTTGCCGGTCTGGAACGGGTCGCTCGTGAACTTGTCCCTGCAGGACTTGCATAATATATAGATAAGCTCTTTCGAGACGTCTTCTTCAAGCGCCTTCTGGTCGAGGTTCTCCATGGCGTCGAGAAGCTCGTTCAGCCCCTCCTCCACGTCCCCGTCGTACTCTTCGAGATAGCCGTCGAAGTCAGCGAAGCTCCTTATCTCAACTATATATTTAAGGCTGCCTTTCGGAAGCTCCCTCCCGCAGTTATGACACCTTAACTTCTGCATCAATATTTTCCCTTTCCCCTGGTAAACGCCTGAAAAGATTCGGGTTTTACGAGAACACACTTTGGCGAGCCCCAACCATTCTTTTCTTTTTTAAATCTTAACCCTAAAGAAGCCGCTTGTCAAACCAAATTGGTTTATGTTAAATTTACTTGAATGTCAAATTACGACCTGATCCTTTCGAGGAACTCGTTCCTCCTTGGCGTCGAACTCCGCATTTTCTGGTCTGTGGCCTTCCTTTACGGGCTCTCAACGCTCATATTCCTTTTCCACATACTTACAAGGAGGGCATCCGCCGGAAAGGCGGCGCAGGTCCTTCTCTCCGTGGCGGTCGTCCTGCAGGCGGGCCTCATTCTCTTAAGGACCTTCGAGGCGGGCAGGGCCCCCTTCCAGACGCTCTACGAGAGCCTTTCCTGGTTCGCGTGGTCTGCCTCGCTCACATACCTGTATATATCATCAAAATGGGAGTCCGTCTACCTCCCCGGCATCTTCGTATCCGCCCTTTCCATGGGCGCGTGCCTCTACGCGCTGCTTTCGAGGTCGCCTGCGGTGGAGCCCCTGTCCCCCGCCCTCCAGAGCTACTGGTTCGAGTGGCACGTGATACTCGCCTTCTTCTCATACGCCGTATTCGTCGTAGCCGCCTCCGTGGAAGGGGCCTACCTTATCATAAGACCGTTCATCAAAAGGGGCTCGGCAGGCGGCTACGGCCTCACGGAAGGCAATATCGAGGACTTCCACGCCTCCGCCTTCAAGCTCGTTATATTCGGCTTTCCCTTCCTCACCTTCGCCATATTCTCGGGCGCTGCATGGGCGAACGAGGCGTGGGGCAGGTACTGGAGCTGGGACCCGAAGGAGACATGGTCGCTCATAACGTGGACGGTCTTTACCTTATATCTCCACTCAAAGGCCACGCCGGGACTTAAGGGCGCGCCCGCCTCGGCGTTCAACATGCTCGGCTTTGTATGCATGATGATGACGTTCCTCGGGGTAAACTGGCTTGCGAAGCTCCTCGGCATCCCGAGCCTCCATATCTACGCGGTGTAGCCTGAATCATGTCGATATCTGAAACAATAAGACCATACATACTCGCGCTAAAGTCAAAAGAGGGCTGGAAGGCGCTTTCCGGCTGGTGCTACAGGAAGCTCTCTTCCATCTGGACTTCCGTCTACGTCCTCGGGGCGATGGCCCTGCTCTTCGTCATAGGGACCATATTCCCGCAGGGCGAAGACTTCGGGGAGTACATAAAGGCCGGCGGCAGGTTCATAGACCTCGTGGGGATATTCGGCCTCCTCGACCTCTTTACATCCCCGCTATTCCTGATACTCGCGCTGCTGCTGTTAGCTAACCTTATCGTCTGCAGCTATGAAAGGTATGCCGCGCTACTGTCCGGGAGGGTCTTCCCGAAGGGGTTCGAGCCGACGCATATACTTTCCCTCACGCACGACATACCGGACGCGCATATCGAGGTAAGGAGGTTATTGAGGGAAAGGCTCGGCTTCAGGCTCCTTTCAAAGGACGGGGACTGGATAGTCATGGAAAAGGGCCTCTCCTACAGGTGGCTGACGTGGCTCTATCACGCGGGCATCATCGCCTGCTTCCTCGGCTTCATGCTCACATACCTCTTCGCCTTCGAGGATTCGATAACTTTGGCCCCAAACGAGGCGCAGACCGTGGCGCCCTCGACCAACGGGAGGCTCCAGGGCCTCTTCCACCCGAAGCACGGCCCGACGGATTTTCACCTCCTCCTTGAGGACTTCTCCACCGAATACTCGGAATCCCCTGAGCTCGACTTCCCCAAAGACAAGACCTCAAGGCTCGCCATAGGGCTCGGCTGGAGCAAGCCCGGCTACGAGATGAAGCCCGAGTCGCTTTCTGTCAAGGACTGGAGGTCTCGGATAAAAGTAGTCCAGGGCGGCAAGACGCTGCTTGAGAAGACCATAGAGATAAACGACC
This sequence comes from Deltaproteobacteria bacterium, assembly GCA_016219015.1. GTDB lineage: Bacteria > Desulfobacterota > GWC2-55-46 > GWC2-55-46 > GWC2-55-46 > JACRCL01. The sequence goes on along the minus strand of JACRCL010000006.1, from coordinate 46,069 downwards.
CGCTCAGGTTCGGCGGGTACACGTTCTACCAGGAAGGGTACGAGCAGAGGCTCAAGATACGGGTCTACGACAACCCCATACCCCTTGAGGTGAAGACAGACGAGGACGCATTCATTCCGGGGCTCGACGCCACGTTGAAATTCGGGACTTTCAGGACAGGCGCTCTCCACCGCCTCGACGGGAGCGTGGAGAAGATAAAGCCGTTCGCATTCGTGAAGCTAAAGACAGGCGAGGAAAAATATGAAGATATCGGGAAGATAGACTTAGGCGGGTTCCTCGACATAAACGGCAGCCGCGTCACTCTGGTGGACGCGGCCGAATCGTCCGTTTTGAGCTACAGGTACGACCCCGGCGTAGCGGTGCTCTGGTGGAGCGGGATATTCGTGCTCGTCACGATGTCGCTACGGTTCTTCGGCGGGTGGTACAGGCTGGCGTATGCCATAGACGAGGCCGACTCCATAGTGATGCTCAAGCTCAACCTGAACTCGAAGGGGCTCGGCGCTGACCCCTCAAGGATAGTAAGAAGGCTCGAGCGCTACCTGACGATGGACGACATAAGGCCCTTCCCCCTCCCGCCGGAGTGATTTTCCGGCAAAGACCCCCCAAAGATGATATTATTTTTTCATGCGCGTTGACGAGCTCATCGACGAGATAAAGAAGCGGAAGGACCTCCGGGAGGTCGTCCACCATGAGGAGATAAACCCCCACCTGCCCGTGTACGGGCAGACCTCCGAGCCCATTATGCCGGAGGTAAGGCAGGCGCTGGAGGGGCTCGGCATCGTAAGGCTCTTCGCTCACCAGGCAAAAGGCATTGACCTCATACGCGGCAATAAGAACACCGTCATAATGACCCCGACGGCAAGCGGCAAGAGCCTCATCTACAACATACCGGTGGTCGAGTCAATTCTGCAAGACCCCGAGTCCCACGCCATGTACCTCTTCCCGCTAAAGGGCCTTGAGCAGGACCAGTTGAAGGCCTTCCGCGAGCTTACGGAGGGGCTTCCGCTCGAAAGGGCCGCCGCGCCAACAACGGGCAGGAGGAAGGCCTTTGTCCCGGCACTCTGCGAGATATACGACGGCGACACTACGGCGTACAGGAGAAAGCGCATAAGGGAGCTGCCCCCGGCAGTGGTATTGACCAACCCGGACATGCTCCACCTCGCCATAAACGCCTTCCACCAGAAGTGGGAGAGGTATCTAAGGAACCTGAAGTACGTGATAATCGACGAGGTCCACACCTACAGGGGCGTTTTCGGCTCGCACGTGGCGAACGTCCTGAAGAGGTTCCGGAGGATCTTGAGCCTTTACGGGAGCGACCCGGTATTCATAGCCTGCTCCGCCACCATCGCCAACCCGAAAGAGCTGGCCGGGATGCTTACGGGCCTTCCGTTCGAGCTGATAGACAGTAGCGGCGCCCCACAGGGCAAGAGGAACTTCATCTTCATAAACCCCCTCCCAGAGGTAAGCCCTTATACGGTAGCGACAAGGCTATTCACGTCTTCCGTGCGCGCGGGGTTCAAGACCATCGCCTTCACAAAGGCGCGCAAGATTACCGAGCTGATGCACGCGTGGGTAAAGGAGACCTCCCCCGACCTCGTCCCGCGGATAAGCTCCTACAGGGCGGGCTTTCTTCCCGAAGAGAGGCGCGAAATCGAGCGTAAGCTATTCAGCGGGGAGCTCTCCGGGGTCATCTCGACGAGCGCCCTTGAGCTCGGGGTTGACATAGGCGGGCTCGACGTGTGCATACTCGTGGGCTATCCCGGCACCGTAAGCTCGACGTGGCAGAGGAGCGGGCGGGTCGGAAGGTCTGGAAGGGACTCTCTTATAATAATGGTCGCGCTCGCGGACGCGCTCGACCAGTACTTCATGCGTAACCCGCAGGACTTCTTCAGGAGGAACGTCGAGGCCGCCGTGCTCGACGGCAATAACGAGCCTATACTCAAATCCCATCTCCTCTGCGCCGCCGCCGAGTCGTACCTGAGGCCGAATGATCGGTTCTTCGACGTGAAGGCGCTCGAGCCGGTATTGAACGGGCTTGAGGCCGAGGGCAAGGTGAGGCACTGGCTCAAGGGCGACATCTGGTACCCGAGGAGGCGCAACCCGCAGATGGAGGTCTCCATCAGAGAGGCCGGGGAGACTTACGCCATAGTAAAAGACGACGGCCGCATGCTCGGTGAGTCGAGCTCGACGAGGGTCCTCTACGAGCTGCACCCCGGCGCCATATACCTCCATAAGGGGATGCAGTACAGGGTGGCGAAGCTCGACATGAAGGAACGGAAGGTCTTCTGCAGGCCCGCCGACGACGCGCACTACTACACCCGCGCCATCACGAGCGAGGAGACCGAGATAATCGAGATAGAAGCGAAGAAAAGGGTCAGGGACGTATCTATCAACCTCGGCAAGCTCAAGGTCACGGAGCGCGTCATCGGGTACAGGAAAAAGCATATCCACACCGACCAGAAGCTCGGAGAGTTCCCGCTCGACCTTCCCCCGTCGATATTTACGACCGTCGGGATATGGATGGAGGTCGATGAGAAGATACTCGATAAGGTAAGGGAGAGGAATTTCAGCGTGGCCGGAGCGCTCCATGCGGCCGAGCACGCCTCTATCGCGACGCTGCCGCTTTACGCGCTATGCGACAGGATGGACCTCGGGGGCGTAAGCTACCCTTTCAACCCCGAACTCGGCGGCCCGGCTATATTTATATACGACGGGCACGAGGGAGGCGTGGGGCTTACGAGGAGGGGCTTCGAGTGCGTCGAGGATTGGTTCGCTTCTACGATAAGGATAATGGAGGAGTGCGAATGCGAAGTAGCCTGCCCTTCATGCACGCAGGACCCGAAGTGCGGCAACAACAACGAACCGCTCGATAAAAGAGGGGCGATTATTATAATGAAGGAGTGGATGGGGAAGTAGGAAAGAGACAGGTATTCAGCAAGGGTTTGGAGGAATGTCGGATTAAATTTTAGCTACCGCACTCCTTTATTAGGCAGAGTTGTTTAAATATTGATGATATTACGATTTTTTGCTCTTATAATCCGTCAACCCTTACAATTCCATCTACCGAAACCCAGAAGATTATGATACCAAGCGTCATCAATGCCTCATGAACCTGTTTCACTTCTTCACGGTGGTTCTTGTTGTCTGGGAACGCGACGGCGGCACGTCCACTATGACCCGCTACGACCCGCAATGCTTTGAGGATTGCCTTGGCCACATGATCGAATACCTGTGTCCTATCGAACTCATGACCGTGACGTGGGGAGCCATCTATAGAGCTGCCTGCACCTTTTGCCTCAACTATGAGTCGCTCAGTGCCTCGCGTGGCCTCGATATCGTAGCCACGCTGCTTAGCCTTAGCCGTGGCACGCGAACTGATTTCCCAGCCTTCGCCTCTAAGGAAACCGATTACTGCGTCAATGACCTCGTCCTCGGTTAGTATCCTCAATGTTTTTCTCCATTTTGTAGTTTTACTTGTGTCTCATTATCTTCGCTATCGTCTCGTAACTCTCTAAAGCCCTTCTATACGCAAACGCCTCGGTCGTACCTGCTTCAATGTAAGGGGCAGCAAGTCTTTTGAGTATCTCCTCTTTACACAGACCCTCCCTGATTAAGTCGGCGGTGACTTCTGTCCAACACCTATTGCCGGGATACAGGCCACTTCGGATTAAGGCTTTTTTTGCTTCTTTTGGCGGGAGATCACGGGGCTTACCTTCAAGTTCCCAATAGACGATATCGAGGGCATCCGTCTCGTTGATCTCCGGGCAAGAATCCATTAAATAACGGGCGTACCGCTTAAGCTCTTCTTCAGTCATTTTTTATTCTACTTCAGGCAAATTTGTCATTTCCTATGTCATTCATCATGAGATCTTACGCGGGTTCAGTCCTGTAGGGTGGGCACCGCCCACCATTTAAAAGGCTCTTTTGCGCATTGCTCCGAAGACAAAAACCCCGCTTTCGCGGGGCCTTTGGTTTTTTATTTCATCTCGCCCAAAATCGCCTCGCCCATCTCCCTGCAGGTCACCTTTTTCGTGCCCGGCTGGTATATGTCCGCCGTCCTCAAGCCTTTGTCCAGGACGGATTCGACGGCCTTTTCTATCAAGGAGGCGGCCTCCGTCATGTCGAACGAATAGTTGAGCATCATGGCCACCGATAGTATCGTTGCTATGGGGTTGGCTATGCCCTTGCCCGCAATGTCGGGGGCGCTGCCGTGTATCGGCTCGTACATGGCCCTGTTCTTCGTAGACCCGAGGCTCGCCGAGGGGAGCATCCCTATCGAGCCCGTGAGCATCGAGGCCTCGTCCGAGAGTATGTCGCCGAAGGTGTTCTCGGTCACGATGACGTCGAACTGTTTGGGGTTCCTGATGAGCTGCATCGAGCAGTTATCGACGTACATGTGGGATAGCTCGACGTCCGGGTAGTCTTTCCCCATCCGCGTTACGACCTTCCTCCAGAGCTCGGTCGTCTCAAGGACATTCGCCTTATCGACGCTCAGGAGCTTCTTCCTCCTCTTGCGGGCGACCTCGAAGCCGACCTTCGCAATCCGCTCTATCTCGGGGGTCGTGTAGACCATCGTATTGACCCCGCGCTCTGTGCCGTCGGGGAGCTTTTCAACACCCTTGGGTGTGCCGAAGTAGAGCCCGCCCGTAAGCTCGCGCACGACCATCAGGTCGACGCCCTCTATGACCTCGGGCTTGAGCGTTGAGGCGTCTATGAGGACCTTGTAAATCCTCGCGGGCCTCAGGTTGGCGAAGAGGCCCAGTTCCTTCCGGAGCGCAAGGAGCGCCCTCTCGGGCCTGATGGAATAATCGAGCCCCTCCCATTTTGGGCCGCCAACGGCCCCGAGAAGCACGGCGTCGCTCCCAAGCGCTAACTTCAAAACCTCATCGGTAAGAGGGACCCCGTGCGCGTCTATGGACGCGCCTCCAACGGGCGCCTCTTTCAGGATAAAATCAGCCTTAAACTTCTTGCCGATCGCCTTCAATACCCTTACAGCCTCAGCGACGATCTCCGGGCCTATGCCGTCGCCCGGAAGGACGGCGATATTGAACTTCTCCATTAACGGCTCCTTTGGAATGTAATAAAAAGAGGGGCCGGAAAAAAGGCCCCATAAGAAAACCTCTTAGGTTTTATCTTTAACTATTTGGATTATATGCTTTTACAGAGAACTGCTTGAGATTTTTTGGAGCGTCTCCAGGAATGCCTGCATCCCGCTTATGGGGATAACGACCGTTGACCTCCTGTCGTTGGACAGTTCCGCTATCTGAAGGAACTTTCCGACCTCGTTCTCCTTCAAGTCCACGAAAAGCGTCTTGTTCTCGATGTGGAGCTTTTCGCTCGCGAGGATCCTGCTCTTTACGCCTTCTTTCTTCATACCGCTCCCTTTTTTTTGATCGCCTCCATGAGGCCCCCCGAGTTTATAAGCTCCTGCATGAAAGGCGGGATCGCGCGCGCCTTGAAACGCAGGTTCTTAGTGGCGTTCACTATCTCGCCCGTGTCCATATCGACCTCGATCACGTCACCCGCGTCAATCGAGCCGAACGCCTCTTCGGATTCGAGTATCGGCAGGCCCATGTTGAAAGAGTTCCTGTAGAATATCCTCGCGAAGCTCTTGGCTATGACGCAGGCGATCCCGCTCGCCTTGATGGCGATGGGGGCGTGCTCGCGTGAAGAGCCGCAGCCGAAGTTCTTGTCTGCCACTATGATGTCGCCGGGGCGCACCTTTGAGGCGAAAGAGGCGTCCTCATCCTCCATGCAGTGCTTCGCAAGCTCCTTGGGGTCCGAGGTATTCAAATACCGAGCGGGTATTATCCTGTCGGTATCTATATCGGAGCCGAACTTCCAGGCGTTGCCTTTGAACTTCATCATCCACCTCGCAAAATCAATTCTTATCTTAAGTAATGCAAAAAACCGCCCGCTCATGGGGCCGGACTTTAGGATCAAATGTAATGGGAGTGCAACTTACGGTCACAAAGGCCTGATGGAGCCCTGGAACCCCGCCGCGTCACTTCATGACTTCATCGGGATGCGCGATCCTGCCCTTTATGGCGGAAGCGGCCGCTACCGCCGGGTTTGCAAGAAAGACCTCGCTCTTAACGTCCCCCATCCTGCCGACGAAGTTCCTGTTCGTAGTGGCGACCGCCCTCTCTCCGGCGGCGAGTATCCCCATGTGGCCTCCGAGGCACGGACCGCAGGTCGGCGGGCTTATGACGGCCCCGGCCTTCAGGAATATGTCGAAGTAGCCCTTCTTCATCGCTTCGTTGTAGATGTGCGGCGTTGCCGGGATGATTATGAGCCTCACGTATTTGGCCGTCTTCCTGCCCTTTAATATCTTCGCCGCCACCGCGAGGTCCTCTATCCTCCCGTTGGTGCACGAACCTATCACTACCTGGTCTATCGTGATATTCTTAAGCTCCCCGACGTTCTTCGTGTTCTCCGGCAGGTGCGGGCAGGCGACCTTCGGCTCTATGGCGTTGCAGTCGTATTCCCTCACCTCGCAATAGACCGCGTCCTCGTCGCTCGAATAGAATTTATAAGGCCTCTCGGCGCGCTTGTCGACATAGGCCTTCGTCACCTTGTCCGGAGCTATGATGCCGCTCTTGGCCCCGGCCTCTATCGCCATGTTGCACATGCTCATGCGGCTGTCCATCGACAACGCCTCTATGGGCCTGCCGGTGAACTCCATAGCCTTATAGAGCGCCCCGTCGACCCCGATATCCCCTATTAAGTGGAGGATGAGGTCCTTGCCGCTCACCCATTTCCTCAATTTGCCGGTAAAGACGAATTTTATCGACTCCGGCACCTTGAACCAGAGCTCGCCCGTCACCATCACCGCGGCGAGGTCGGTCGAGCCCACGCCCGTCGAGAACGCGCCGAGCGCTCCGTAGGTGCAGGTGTGCGAGTCCGCGCCGATGACGAGGTCCCCGGGGACCACGATGCCCTTCTCGGGCAGGAGCGCGTGCTCTACCCCGACCGTGCCGCCCTCGTAGTAGTGTGTGAGCTTCTGCTCGATGGCGAAGTCCCTCAATACCTTGCACTGGGCGGCGGACTTGATGTCCTTGTTCGGGGTGAAGTGGTCGGGGACAAGGATGACCTTGTTCCTGTTGAAGACCTTCTTAGCTCCCGACTTCCTGAACTCGTTTATCGCGATGGGAGCGGTTATGTCGTTGCCGAGGGCTATGTCTACCTTTGCGTTTATAAGCTCGCCGGGTGTTACCTCTTTAAGCCCGGCGTGCCTGGCAAGTATCTTCTCTGTTATCGTCATCGGCCTCATGGGTGCGGTCAATTCTTCCTTTCCAATGTCATAATATCAGGTTCTCTCTCTTTTCCTTCTTCTTGTACTCAAGCCTGTTAAGCGCGTTTATGTACGCCTTCGCGCTCGCCACTATTATGTCCGTATGCGAGCCCTGCCCGAGGACGATATGCTCGCCCTCGCTCAGCCTTACCGAGACCTCTCCCTGGGCGTCGGTCCCGCCGGTTATCGCGTTTACCGAATACTTCAAGAGCGTGCTTTTGGTGCCGGTTATCTTCGCTATCGTATTGTAAGCGGCGTCCACGGGCCCGTCCCCGCGGCCTTCCTCGGATACGGGCTTGCCGTCGACCTCGATTACGACCTCGGCGGTCGGGGGCGTATCGGTGCCGCTCCTGACGTTGAGCTTCAGGAGCCTGTACCTCTCGGGCAGTTCAAGCCTTAAGACCTCGTCCTGCACTATGGCCTCGATGTCCTCGTCAAAGACCTCTTTTTTCTTGTCGGCGAGCTTTTTGAACCGCTCGAAGGCCTTATCGAGGCCCTCGCCCGTTATGTCGTAGCCGAGCTCGGCCAGACGAGTTTTGAAGGCGTGCCTCCCGGAGTGCTTGCCGAGCACGAGCTTCGAGCGGGAGATGCCGACGGACTCGGGCCTCATTATCTCATAGGTGGTCTTGTCCTTCAGCAGGCCGTCCTGGTGTATGCCGGACTCGTGCGCGAAGGCGTTGTCGCCGACTATCGCCTTGTTCGGCTGGACCGTTATGCCCGTGATGGAGCTTATGAGCCTGCTCGCCGGGTAAATCTGCTCGGTGATTATCGAGGTATCGAGGCCGAGGAGGTCTTTCCGCGTCCTGAGTATCATGACTATCTCTTCGAGCGAGCAGTTACCGGCCCTCTCGCCGATGCCGTTTATCGTGCACTCGACCTGCCGCGCCCCGTTCACCACCGCGGCGAGCGAATTCGCCACGGCGAGGCCGAGGTCGTTATGGCAGTGGACCGATATCATGGCCCTGTCTATGTTCTTTACGTTCTCTCTGATTCCTTTTATAAGCTCCCCGAAGGCCTGAGGCAGCGCGTAGCCGACGGTGTCGGGGATATTGATGGTGGTCGCGCCCGCGTTTATCACGGCCTCTATCACCTCGTAGAGGTACTCAGGCTCGGTGCGGGACGCGTCCATTGCCGAGAACTCGACGTCCTCGACGTACCCCCTCGCGCGCCCGACCATCTCTACGGCCCTCTTCATGGCCTCCTTCTTCGTGAGCTTGAACTGGTGCTTCAGGTGTATCTCGGACGTCGAGATGAACGTATGTATGCGGGGCCTCGCGGCTCCCTTCAAGGCCCCCCAGGCCGCGTCGACGTCCTCCGCCTTTGCGCGCGCGAGGCTGCACACGACCGGGCCCTCCACCTCCTGCGCCACCCTCCTTACGGACTCGAAATCACCGGGCGAGCTGAAGGCGAAACCGGCCTCTATGACGTCCACGCCGAGCTTGGCGAGCTGCCTGGCGACCATTATCTTTTCCTCGACGTTCATCGAGGCCCCCGGCGACTGCTCGCCGTCCCGGAGCGTGGTGTCGAATATCCTTACCCTGTTGTCCATATTATTTACCGTGGAAACCCATCTCCCTCGGCTCCTTCTTCTCGCCCTTCTGCTTCAAGGGGACGCGCTTTCTCCTGTCTATGAGCGTCGTTATCGGCCCCGATATCACGTAGCCGAGCGTCAGTATGAACAGCATCACCGTAGGCTCGGCGGCCACCACTATAAGGAGGAATATAAGGCCGACGAGGAGCCTGAACGGCATCCTCTGCGACAGGTTAAGCTCCTTGAAGCTGTAATATTTGACGTTGCTTATCATCAAGAAAGCCAGCGCGTATACGAGTATGAGGACCGTTATGTGCTTGGCCATCTCCTCGCCCCTGCCGAGGTAGAAGAACATCAGCACGGTCGTGCAGACGAGCGCGGCGGCCGCCGGTATCGGCAGGCCGTTGAAGCGCTTGCTCTCCACGGTCGTTATCTGCACGTTGAAGCGCGCGAGCCGGAGCGCGCCGCATACGACGTAGAGGAAGGCCGCGAGCCAGCCGTACCTGCCGAACGGCCTTAAGGCCCACGTGAATATCAGCACCCCCGGCGCGAGGCCGAAGGCGATGAGGTCGGCCAGGGAGTCGTACTCGACCCCGAACTTGCTCGACGAGCCCGTAAGCCTGGCGATCCTGCCGTCGAGGCCGTCGAGTATGGCGGAGATGAATATGGCTATTGCCGCCCTTTCGAAGTGGCCGTCAAGGGACGCTATTATGGAGTAGAAACCTCCGAAGAGGCTCGCCGAGGTGATGAGGTTCGGCAGGAGGTATACTCCCTTTTTTATGCTCTGCTTCTTCTTCCCGCTTTCCTGATTATGTATCTCGTTATCTAACATTCCAGTACCCCAGTATTGAAGTCCCGGCCTTCACCTTCTCGCCGACCGTCACGGTCACCTTGCATCCCTTCGGCAGATATACGTCTACCCTTGAGCCGAACCTTATCATGCCGAACCGCTCGCCCCTCACGAGCTTCGTCCCCTCTTTCGCGTAGCAGACTATCCTCCTCGCGATCAAGCCCGCTATCTGGTTGAAGGCGAAGGTCTTGCCGTTCTCGGCCTCCACTATGAGGGCGTTCTGCTCGTTCTCAAGGGAAGCCTTGTCGAGGCTCGCGTTGAAGAACCTGCCCTTGTTGTAGAGTATCTTCCTTACCTTGCACGAGGCCGGCGCCCTGTTCACGTGGACGTTAAATACGTTCATGAAGATGCTTATCCTCTGCGCCTCGCTCTTTAAAAACCTCTCGTCCTTGAGGCGCTCGACCTTTATGACCCTGCCGTCGGCCGGGCTTACGATCGAGTTCTTGTCGGCCGGGGCCTTCCTTTCAGGGTCCCTGAAAAAGGCGACGACAAAGACACCGAGCGGGACGAATATCGCCTCGAGCCAGAAAAGGCCCAGAATGCCCGTTATTATTATAACCAATAAAGCGGCCAGTATGAAGGGGTAGCCTTCCCTGGCTATCGGGATGCGCATCAGTTCTTGCTCTTATCACCGGCTGCTGAAAAAGTCCATCTGCTTCGTTGCCTTCGTCTTGTCACAACGTAAGGAGTACGCCTCATTCCTCACTCCCCATTTCAATAGGGGCCTCGCATCTGGAGCTTTTTGAGCAGCCTGAATTAATTCTGAGTTTTAGTTTTTGCTCTTATCTACTATCTTGCCCTTCTTGAGCCATGGCATCATGTCGCGGAGCTTTCCCCCGACCTTCTCTATCTGGTGCTCCTGCCCGATCCTCGTAAGGGCGCTGAAGACGGGCTTATTCGCCCTGTTCTCGAGCATCCATTCCTTGGCGAAGGCGCCGGTCTGTATCTCGGCGAGTATCTTCTTCATCTCCTTCTTCGTCTCTTCCGTCACTATCCTCGGCCCCCTGGTCAAGTCCCCGTACTGGGCGGTGTTGCTTATCGAGTACCTCATGTTCGAAATCCCGCCCTCGTAGATGAGGTCCACGATGAGCTTCATCTCGTGGAGGCACTCGAAGTAGGCCATCTCCGGCGGGTAGCCCGCTTCCACCAGAGTCTCGAACCCGGCGGTGATGAGCGCGCTTACGCCGCCGCAAAGGACGGCCTGCTCTCCGAAGAGGTCTGTCTCGGTCTCGTCCTTGAAGGTCGTCTCTATTATCCCGGCCCTGCCGCCGCCTATGGCGCTGGCGTATGCGAGCGCGACGTCGAGCGTGTCGCCCGAGGCGTCCTGGTACACGGCTACGAGCGCGGGCACGCCCGCGCCTTTGGTAAACTCGTGCCTTACGAGGTGGCCCGGCCCCTTGGGCGCGGCCATGAAGACGTTTATGGTCTTATCGGGCACTATCTGGCCGAAGTGTATGTTGAAGCCGTGCGCGAAGGCGAGGTACGCGCCTTTCTTGAGGTTAGGGCCTATCTCGGCCTTATACGTGTCGCCCTGAAGCTCGTCCGGCATGAGCACCATCACCACGTCCGCGGCCTTTACGGCCTCGGGCACGGTTGCCACGCTAACCCCGGCGGCCTCGGCCTTTTTCCATGAGGCCCCGTCCTTCCTGAGCCCCACCACGACGTTCACGCCGCTCTCTTTAAGGTTCAGCGCGTGCGCGTGCCCCTGGCTGCCGAAACCTATCACAGCCACCTTCTTTGACCTGATCTTTTCCAGATTCGCGTCCTTGTCGTAATAGACCTTCATTACAAAAACTCCTCCTAAGGGTAATTTTCTTGTATTAACAGATTGCTGAAAAACTCAAAATCACATACAGGCTGCTCAAAAAGTCCCGAGATGCAAGGAGTCGAAAAATGAGGAATGAGGCGTACTTTGTAGTCGCAGTGACGAATTTTGAAGACGACGCCGTAGAGGCTTTTTCAGCAGCCTGTTAACTATTTCTGCTTGGGGCTCCTCGCCATTGCGATCCTGCCGGTCCTTACTATCTCCTTTATGCCGAAGGGGCGGAAGAGCTCCGTTATCGCGCCAATTTTTTCCTCGTCGCCGGTTATCTCGACCGTATACGTCCTCGGGCTTACGTCCACGACCTTGGCCCTGAATATGTCTACTATGGAGAGTATCTCGGCCCTGGTATCGGCGTTGGAGGTGACCTTTATCATGGCCAGCTCCCTCTCTATGTGCTCCTCGTCGGTGAAGTCGTGCACCTTGATGACGTTTATGAGCTTGTTGAGCTGCTTATTGACCTGTTCGAGGACCTTGTCGTCCCCGCTCGTCACTATGGTCATCCGGGATATCTTAGGGTCGAGGGTCTCTGCGACCGACAGGCTTTCGATATTGAAGCCCCTGCCCGAGAAAAGCCCCGATATCCTCGACAGCACTCCGAATTCGTTTGTGACAAGGACTGAAATCGTATGGCGCACGAAAAACCTCCCCTTACACCAGCAGCATCTTATTCAAAGGCTGTCCCGCCGGGACCATCGGATAGACGTCCTCGGCAGGGTCGACCCTGAAGTCCATCAATACGGGCCTGTCCTTTATCGAAAGAGCCTTCTTTATCACCCCTTCGACCTCGTCCGGCTTTCTGGCCCTCAATCCCACGGCCCCGTACGCCTCGGCGAGCTTTACGAAATCAGGCGCGACCGATATGCACGTATGCGAGTACCTCTTGTTATAGAAGAACTCCTGCCACTGCCTGACCATACCGAGGACCATGTTGTTGAGTATCGCCACCTTTACCGGGAGCTTGTACTGGACGGCGGTGGCGAGTTCCTGTATGTTCATCTGGAGCGACCCGTCCCCGGCTATATCTATGACGGTCCTGTCCGGGAAGGCTATCTGCGCCCCTATGGCCGCCGGGAAGCCGAAGCCCATAGTGCCGAGGCCCCCGGAGGTTATGAAGGTGCGTGCCCTGTCGTACTTGAAGAACTGCGCGGCCCACATCTGGTTCTGCCCGACCTCGGTCGTAATTATGGCGTCCCCCTTCGTGGCCTCGTAGAGTTTTTCGATCACGTACTGGGGCTTAATCTTGCCCTTGGGGTCGCTCTTGTACGATAGCGTATGGGTGGAGTTCCAGCTCTTTATCTGGCCGTGCCATTCCTTCGTATTGTTCTTGAAGTCCTTCGCCCCCTGCGGGGGTATCGCCTTCAGGAGGTCCTTCAATACGTTCTTCACGTCCCCTACTATAGGGATATCGACCCTGACGTTCTTGCTGATGGACGTCGGGTCTATGTCTACGTGGACTATCCCGGCGAACGGCGCGAACTCGTCTATCTTCCCCGTGACCCTGTCGTCGAACCGCGCGCCTATGGCTATGAGGCAGTCGGTGTTCATGATGGCCATGTTCGCGCAGTAGGTGCCGTGCATGCCGAGCATGCCGAGGAATAGCGGGTGCGTGCCGGGGAAGCCCCCGAGGCCCATGAGCGTCGTGGTCGTCGGGATGTTTAGCTTGGTCGAGAAGGCCTTCATCTCATCTGAAGCATTGGCAAGGATTACGCCGCCGCCCGCGTACACGACCGGCCTTTTGGACGACAGGATGAAGTCCATCGCCTTTTTTATCTGCCCCGGATGGCCCTTGTAATTGGGCTGATAGCTGCCGAGGTCGACCTTGTCCGGGTACTTTAGCTCGCAGGGCGCGTTCAGGACGTCCTTCGGCAGGTCCACCAGCACCGGGCCGGGCCTGCCGGTTGTGGCTATGTAGAAGGCCTCCTTTATTATCCTCTGGAGGTCCTTTATGTCCTTTACGAGGTAGTTGTGCTTGGTGCAGGGCCTCGTTATGCCGACTATGTCGGCCTCCTGGAAGGCGTCGTTGCCGATAAGCGCCGTCGGCACCTGCCCCGTGAATACGACCAGGGGGATCGAGTCCATGTAGGCCGTGGCAATGCCAGTGACCGTGTTCGTGGCGCCGGGGCCCGATGTGACTACGACCACACCTGGCCTGCCGGTAGCCCTCGCGTAGCCGTCAGCCATGTGCACGGCGCCCTGCTCGTGCCTCACCAGTATGTGCCTCATTGGAGAGTCGAAGAGCGCGTCGTAGATGGGCAGTACCGCCCCGCCGGGGAAGCCGAATATGGTATCGACCCCTTCCTTCAAAAGACATTCTATAAAGACCTGTGCGCCGTTTTTCTTCATACTATGACCCGCTCTGTTTTATGGCATCCTTATTTCAATACCGCCCCTGTGTTGGCGGACGTGACAGCCTTTGCGTACCTTCCGAGCCAGCCGTCCTTTATCTTTGGCTCAGGGGTCTTCCAGTTTTGCCTTCTTCTTTGAAGCTCCCTGTCATCGACCTTGAGCTCGAGCCTTCTTGCCGGTATGTCGAGCTCTATGGTGTCGCCGTCCTTAACGAGCGCTATGGGCCCGCCCTCCATGGCCTCCGGGGAGATGTGCCCTACGCAGGGCCCCCTTGTGCCGCCGGAGAACCTGCCGTCAGTTATGAGGGCGACCGATTCGCCGAGCCCCATGCCCATTAGAGTTGCCGTGGGCGCGAGCATCTCCCTCATGCCGGGGCCGCCCTTCGGCCCCTCGTACCTTATTACGAGCACCTGGCCGGGCCTTATGGTCTTGCCGAGTATGGCCTTCATGGCCTCCTCCTCGGAATCGAAGACGCGGGCCTTGCCCGTGAAGCGCATCATCTTATCCGAGACCCCGGACTGCTTTACAACGGCCCCGAGGGGCGCGATGTTGCCCTTCAATACGGCTATACCGCCCTCGGCGTGGTACGCCCTGTCGAGCGGCTTTATTACCTTGTCGTCTATGTAATCGACTTCGCTTATTATCGTCTTTATCCTCTTGCCCGAAACCGTCGGGTTGTCCTTGACGACCCCTTTGAGCCTCGAAAGTATCGCGCCTATGCCGCCCGCCCAGTGGAGGTCTTCCATGTAGTATTCACCCACGGGCTCAAGGGACGTTATGTGCGGCGTTGTGCGGCTCAGCACGTCGAAGGTCTCAAGCGGGAGCTTCACCCCCGCCTCGTTGGCTATGGCAAGGAGGTGGAGGACGGTATTCGAAGAGCCTCCAAGCGCGAGGTCCGCCCTTATGGCGTTCTCGAAGGCGGCCCTCGTCATTATCTTCCTCGGAGTTACGCCCTTTTTTATCAGCTCGACTATACGGACGCCGCTGTCGAAGGCTATCCTTCTCTTCTCGGCGGAGTTGGCCAGCGCGGTCCCGCACCACGGGAGCGACATGCCCATGACCTCCGTAAGGCAGTTCATGGTATTGGCGGTATAGAGCCCCTGGCAGCTCCCGGCGCCGGGACAGGCGCCTTTTTCGCACGAATCGAGCTCCTCTTTCGTTATCTCCCCCGCCCTGAATCGGCCCATGGCCTCGAACGTGTTCCTTATGAAAGACGTCCGCCTGCCCCTGTACCTCCCGGTCATCATCGGGCCTGCCGTCACCATTATGGTGGGTATGTTCAGGCGTGCCGCGGCCATGAGCATGCCGGGGGTAATTTTATCGCAGTTGGTAAGCAGTATCATGCCGTCGAAGGCGTGGGCCTCGGCGACGCTTTCGATCATGTCGGCTATCAGCTCCCTTGAAGGCAGCGAATAGTGCATGCCCCTGTGGCCCATGGCTATGCCGTCGCATATCCCCGGCAGGCCGAATAGCAGCGGGTATCCGCCGCCGGTGTGGACGCCCTTCTCGATGAACCTCTCCAGGTCCCTCATCCCTATGTGGCCGGGGATAAGGTCCGTGAAGCTCGTGGCAACACCTATGAAGGGCTTTTTCATCTCGCCGCCGGGGATGCCCGTGGCGTACATGAGGGCCCTGTGAGGGACCCTTTCAAGCCCTTTTTTTATCCTGTCGCTTCTGGCCGGCATCTGCTCTGCTACCGCTCCTTGCTTTTCTCTCTCCTGCGCTCGGAGATAATCTTTTCCATTTCGTCTTTCAGCGCCAGTTTGAGTTTTTTAAGCCTGTTCTTCTCAACCGTTTCTTCCGCCGAGAGGCGCGGCTTTTTCTCAAGCCGGTTTATCTTGTTCTCATAGTCCTTATGGGCCTTGTAGGTCTTTTTAAAGGCATCGTCCTCTGCAAGGAGTTTCTTTACCATTTCTTCCTGCTTTTCCATAAAGGCCTCCTTAGTTAAGGATTTTTTTAGGGTCTTTGGATTAGTGGACCAGCCTCCTTTTTGCAGGAATCGCCATTTTGAACAATACCCGGGCTTAAAAACGCGGAAAACCCCTGAAAATACCCGAATTTAAATATTAACCTAACGCCGTAGCCTTGTCAATAAAACTCATTAAAACAACAGGATAGGCCGATACCGGCTCAAAAGGGCCTTATACCAATAACTTTGAGCGTATCCGCTCCCTTAAAAACCTCCGGGATTATCCGGCCTTTGTCTTCAACTCAGCCTCTGATTTTCTGAGATAGACCGGGCTGAGCGCCTCAGGTCCAACGGGGGCTGAGTCCCGGGCAAGAAGCGCCACGTTCGACGCCCTTATCTGCCAGAGGCGCTCAGGCGCAAGCTCCGCGCCCTTTATGTTTTTCAATATCTCGTTACCGTAAACGCCAAGCCCGCCACCGAGAAAGACCACGGGGCCTGGACAGAGCTCATTGACCCTATCGAAGAGCGCCTGGGGCTTTATCGCGGACTCCCCCATAAGCTCCTCGAAGCGGCCGTCTTTCCGAAGGTAGAGCGCGGCGTAGACCTCGCCCTTCCTCGCGTCGAGCACCGGGCATATCGGCCTTTCGGAGGAGATATTCATCGCGAGGGCCTTGAGCGTGGAAACACCTGCGGCCTTCCTGTTCGACGGCCAGGCGAGCCCCTTCACGGTGCTTACCCCGACCCTTATGCCGGTGAACGAGCCGGGGCCGACGTCCACGGCAAAGAGGTCTATCTCCCCTATGGAGCACCTTGCGCCCTCTAACAGGGCTTTTATGGACTTAAGGAGCCATCTGGAGTGGTTCTCGGCCGCGCCCGAGGCAAGCTCGGCTGCAACCTCGTCATTTTCCCCGTTGCAATTGACAAGGGCGATCGACCCTGAGGCCGAAGAGGTGGAGATGGCGAGTACCTTCAATATCTGCCCCCGAACCGGTTACTGAAAAACCCGGAATTTATTCAGGCTGCTCAGAATCGAGTCCGCGAGGCGTCAAGAAGCTTAGGAATGAGACGTACTTTGTTCGTACGTCGCAATGACGAGGCTTCGATGACAACGAAGCAGATGGACTTTATCAGCAGCCTGCCGGCCGAAGATCAGCCGAAGATGCGGAAAAGGTCGTTGTACGTGACAAGCACCATCAACGCTATAAGGAGCGCTATGCCGAGCTGCTGTGCGATTGCCATGAACTTTTCGCTGAGGGGAGAGCCCTTCACGAACTCTATGCCGAAAAAGAGTATGTGTCCGCCGTCGAGCACCGGTATCGGGAAGAGGTTTATTATCCCGAGCTGGAGGCTCAGGAACGCCACTAATGAAAGGAGGTCGGAGATCCCGGCCTGGGCCGCCTTGCCCGCGACCTGGGCTATCATTATGGGCCCTCCGAGCGTCTTGAGGGAGTATTTGCCGAGCACAAGGCCCTTGATTACGATGAAGAGCTTGCCGGTCATGTCTATTGAGGCAGCCGCGCCCTTTTCCATCGATTCAAAGAAGCCGTACTTCCTCAATACCTGCTCCTCTTTCCGAGATATGCCTATAAGGTAGATCTTCGCGTCCTTGTTGAACTTCGGCTTTACCCTGAAGGAAAGGGTCCCGCCGTCCCTTTTTATTATGAAGTCCTTCTCGTCCCCGCTCTTGTGTATTATCTCCTCGAGCTCGGCCCAGTGGGCGATCTTCTTCCCGTTAACTTCCAATATCTCGTCTCCGGCCTTAATGCCCGCCTCTTTCGCGGGGTAGCCGGAAGCCACGTCGCCTATGACGGGCCTCATCGGGGGGAAGATGCCGCCGTAGCCCGCGCCCGCCTCTGATGAAGACGGCGTGATGGAGACCTTTATTGTTTCACTGCCCCTCACGGCGCCCAGTTCCATCGGCTTTCCGGGGTTCAGGGCAAGGGCCGAGAGGAGGTCCTCCCAGTCGTCTACCTCCTTACCGTCGGCCGAGGTTATGATATCGCCTTCGCGTATCCCGGCCTTTGCCGCGGGCTCATCCGGGGCCACGAACCCGACGACGGCCTCTTTGTCGAGATATGCCGGGACCTGCACGCCTATCATGAATATGACCGGCAGCAGAAGCGCCGCCAGCACGAGGTTCATCATGGGCCCGGCCGCCACTATCGCGGCGCGCTTGCCCACGGGCTTGTTGGTAAACGACCTGCTCAGGTCCCTTTCAGGGACCTCCTCGCCGGGGGCCTCGCCGACCATCTTAACGTACCCGCCGAGCGGGAGTATCGATATCCTGTACTCGGTCTCGCCCCTTTTAATGCCTATGAGCTTGGGGCCGAAGCCGAGCGAGAACTTCTCAACGCCCACGCCCAGGAGCTTCGCCAGCACGAAGTGGCCGAGCTCGTGGATGAATATAAGGACCCCGAGGACTATTATGAACGATATTAATGTTGTCATCTCTTTTTCAGCTCAAGGCCTTAACGCTTGCAGCGGCCAGCCGCGCTATTCTATCCGCCTCGAGCACATCCTCTATTGTTTTTATCGGTTTAGGGCTGAAAGCGCCCATCACCTCTGAAATAACCCTGTATATGCCGGTAAAAGGTATCCTCCCGTTAAGGAACATGGCAACGGCCTCTTCATCGGCGGCATTTAACGCGGCGGGCGCGGTGCCTCCGGCTTGAAGCGCGCTGTACGCGAGGGCGAGGCACGGGAACATCTTCAGATCAGGCTCCATGAAATCGAGCCTGAGCCCCGAAAGCTCAAGCGGCTTTGTGACGCCCCCTATCCTCTCGGGCAAAGAGAGCGCGTAAGCTATCGGGCCTTTCATGTCGGGCACGCTCATCTGCGATATTATCGAGCCGTCGACGTACTCGGCCATCGAATGCACTACCGACTGCGGGTGTATCACCACCGAGATGCGCGCGCCCGGAAGGCCGAAGAGGTGGGAGGCCTCGATGACCTCGAGCCCCTTGTTCATAAGGGTGGCCGAGTCTATCGATATCTTCCTGCCCATGCTCCACCTTGGGTGCTTCAACGCCTCCGCCGGGGTTACGTTGTCGAGTTCCTGAACGGGCTTATTGAGAAAAGGCCCGCCGGAAGCGGTAAGCACGACCCTTTTCAGGTCCTCTTTCCTGTGCCCGGCAAGGGACTGGAAGACCGCGCTGTGCTCGCTGTCCACGGGGATTATCCTCGCGCCGTGTCTGCGGGCCTCTTCCATTACGAGAGCGCCCGCCAGCACAAGGGTTTCCTTATTGGCAAGCGCTATAGCTTTCCCGGCCCTTATGGCTGCCAGCGTCGGCAGAAGCCCGGCGGCCCCGGATATGGCCGAGATTACGACGTCGGCCCCCTTGCATCGCGCGGCCTCTTCCGCCCCCTCGACCCCCGCGCCCACAGGCGCTTTAAGTATCTTTCCAAGTCTTGCGGCCGCCTCTTTGCCAGATACCGATACGAAGTCAGGCTTGAACTCTTCGGCCTGCTCCTTTAAAAGCTCGGTATTGTCCCCGGCTGCGAGCGCCACGACCCTGAACCTTCCGGGGTTTGACCGGATCACTTCCAGCGCGCTCCTGCCGATGGAGCCGGTGGAGCCGAGTATTGCGACACCCTTCAAAGCCTCTCCTAACCGCCCCAGCGCAGGGACTGACAGAGCAGAAAATAATATAGTAGCGGTATCGGGAAGAGGATGGAATCTATCCTGTCGAGTATCCCGCCGTGGCCCGGTATTATCGACCCCGAGTCCTTTACCCCTGCGCTCCTTTTAAGGAGCGATTCCGCGAGGTCCCCTATCATCGCTATGAAGCCTATGCCTATCGAGAGCACGGACACCCCCTTCAACCCCATCCCCATGCCCGCGAACCTGTTAAAAAGAAAGGCCGCGATAAACGCGCCCGCGAGCCCGCCTATTGCGCCTTCTATGGTCTTCTTGGGGCTTATCTCCGGGGCAAGCCTGTGCCTGCCCATGAGCTTGCCCGTCAAAAAAGCGAGCGTATCGCTCGACCAGATGACGACGAGCAGGAAGAGTATCCACCACTGCCCGTTGTCCATCTCCCTTAAAGGGGCGAGGTACGCGAGCGGCAGGGCTATATACAGGAGCCCCAAAGCCTTGAAGGCCAAGTCTATTGCGGAGTCTTTAAGCTCCCTGGCCGTTACCATGCCGTAGAAAAAAAACACGAAAAGCGCGCCCATGAATAACGGCAGCGCGGTCTGCTTGCCTTTGAAATAAAACAACGGGGGCAGCGCCACTCCGGCCAGCACCCCGAGGACGTCGAACCATCTGTCCCGCGCCTTCAATACGGTAAGGCCGTTGAACTCAAGGAAGGCAAGGAGGGTGATAAGAGTTGCTGCCGAGAGTATCCAGAATGCAGAGGTATAAAGGACTATATAGACTACCGCGGGAATTAATAGTAGACCGGTAACTACCCTTTTCAGATTCCCCTCCCCCTTGGACCCCGAGCTGGCTCGAACGGGCCTTAGCCCGCCGCCACTCCCTCTTTTACAAGGCCGAACCTGCGCTCCCTGCCCTGATAGTCCCTTATCGCCTCTTCGAGGTCGCTCCTCGAGAAATCCGGCCAGAGAACGTCGGTGATATATATTTCAGTGTAAGCGAGCTGCCAGAGGAGGAAGTTCGAAATCCTCTTCTCCCCGCTCGTCCTTATGAGGAGGTCAGGGTCGGGCGCGTCCCCGGTATAGAGGCTTGCGCCGAAGAGGTCTTCGGTTATGGCCTCGGGCTCCATCGAGCCCTCTTTTACCTTCTTCGCAAGCTCCCTGGCGGCCCTGACTATCTCTTCCCTGCCGC
The DNA here is from genome assembly GCA_016219015.1 of Deltaproteobacteria bacterium. GTDB lineage: Bacteria > Desulfobacterota > GWC2-55-46 > GWC2-55-46 > GWC2-55-46 > JACRCL01. The sequence goes on along the minus strand of JACRCL010000006.1, from coordinate 25,531 downwards.
TGTAGCTCAGCGCGAGCTGAAGGACCATGCCGGTATTCCTCGCGGTCTTCGCCTCGAGGTCGGCTATGACGGCCCTTACCCCCGCCGGAAGCTCGGAGATGTTACCGATGGGCCTGAAGCGGATGTTGTTCTCCATCATGCTCTTTTCTTCGCCCCTCAGGTGGCTCTCCAGGAACATCATCAGGGCCTGCACCTCGTGGGCAGGCCTGTTCCAGTTCTCCCGCGAAAAGGTATAAAGGGTCAGGTACTCTATCCCGAGCTCGGCGCAGGACGTTACGGTGTCGCGGGCCGCGTCTATGCCCTTGCGGTGGCCGTTTATGCGGTTAAGGAGCCTCAAACGCGCCCAGCGGCCGTTCCCGTCCATTATTATGGCGATATGCCTCGGGAGCCTTCCCTTATTGTTTTCCATCCCTAAAATCTACCACAAACCCCGGGCCCTAACAAGTCAAATGAGCCCCGGAAGTCCGTTGATTTTTAACAGGCTGCTGAAAAAGTCCATCTGCTGCGTTATCTGCGTCTTGTCACAACGTAAGGAGAGTACGTCTCATTCCTCGCTCCCCTATTTCAATAGGGGCCTCGCATCTGGAGCTTTTTGAGCAGCCTCATAATTTGGGGTTTTTTCAACACCATTACAGTGTCGAAGCCGGGACTCAGACTTCCATTATCTCGGCTTCTTTCTGGGTGAGCAGCTCGTCTATCCTCGATATCTGCTTGTCGGTCAGGTCCTGGACCTCGTGCTGGTATTTCTTGAGGTCGTCCTGGGAGACCTTCTTGTCCTTCTCGAGCTTCTTCAATGCCTCGTTGGCGTCCCTGCGGACGTTCCTTATCGAGACCTTGCATTCCTCGCCGTGCTTCCTGGCAATTTTCACAAGTTCCTTCCGCCTCTCCTCCGTGAGCGGCGGGAACAATATCCTTATCACCTTGCCGTCGTTCGAGGGGTTTAGCCCCAGCCCCGAGGCGAGTATAGCCTTCTCTATGGCGTGTATCTGGGAGATGTCCCACGGCTGTATCGTTATCGTCCTGCTCTCGGGCACCGATAGCGTCGCCACGGACTTTATTGGCGCAGGGTTGCCGTAGTAGTCGACCTTTACGCCGTCGAGGATCGATATCGACGCCCTCCCCGTCCGGAGGCCCGCAAGCTCGTGGTTCAGGGCCTCGAGCGACTTGGCCATCCGTTTTTTAAGGTCTGAAAAAACCTCTTCCTTCATCTCTCAAACCCCGCCTTTAGGATTGTTTTACGGCCCTACGATGGTCCCGATATCCTCGCCTTTGACTATCTTCATGAGGTTGCCGGACTCTTTTATGCTGAATACTATTATGGGCAGGTTGTTGTCCATGCAGAGCGAGATGGCGGTAGTGTCCATCACCTTCAAGCCGTCTTTGAGGACGTCGATGTACTTGAGCCTCTTGTACCTCTTGGCATGGGGGTCCTTCATGGGGTCCCTGTCGTAGACGCCGTCCACCTTCGTGCCCTTGAGTATCACGTCCGCGTGTATCTCCATCGCGCGGAGCGACGCCGCCGTGTCGGTCGTGAAGTAGGGGTTGCCCGTGCCGGCGGCGAATATGATGACCCTGCCCTTCTCGAGATGGCGGACGGCCTTTCTCCTTATGTACGGCTCGGCCAGCTCCTTCATCTCTATGGCCGATATCACCCTCGTGAATACGCCTTTTTTTTCGAGTGCGTCCTGGAGCATGAGGGAGTTTATGACGGTAGCGAGCATGCCGACGTAGTCGGCCGTGGCCCTGTCCATGCCCTTTGCGCTTGCGGAAACACCCCTGAAGATATTGCCGCCGCCGATGACGAGGGCGACCTGGACGCCGAGATGGTGGACCTCCGTCACCTCGGACGCTATGGCGTTGACGACGTTGGTGTCTACCCCGTACTCCTTCTCGCCCATCAGGGCCTCGCCGGAGAGCTTAAGGAGTATGCGGCTGTATTTGTTTTCCGGCATGGTCTGGCCAATCGGGCCCTGCGGGCCTTAGTAATGTTTTTTTGGTGAACCAAAGAAAAAGCGCGGAGAGGTTTTGCAAAAAAAGGGGACCCTTGCGGGCCCCCCGTTGATCGGTCACGCCTGCGCCGCGGCGACCTCGGTGGCGAAGTCCTTGGACTTCTTCTCAAGCCCCTCGCCCACCTTGAACCTTGAAAAGCGCCTCACGGACATGTTCTCCCCGAGCTTTGCGATGGCCTCGACGACGAGCTTCTCCACCGTTACGTCGGGGTTTTTTACGAACGGCTGCTCAAGGAGGCAGACCTCCTTGAAGAACTTCTCGACCTTGCCTTCGACCATCTTCTGTATGACGTGCTCGGGTTTATTCGATTCGCGCGCCTGGGCCGCGTATATCTCTTTTTCCTTCTCGACGACCTCGGCCGGGACCTCGTTCCTGCTCACGTACTGCGGGCTCATCGCCGCTATGTGCATGGCTATGTCCTTGACGAGAGCGGCGAAGCCATCGGTCTTCGCGACGAAGTCGGTCTCACAGTTGACTTCCAAAAGGACCCCGACCTTGCCCCCGCCGTGTATGTAGGCGGTCACCATCCCCTCGGAGACGGCCCTCGCGGACTTTTTCTGCGCCGCGGCAAGACCCTTTTCCCTCAGGTAGGTGACGGCCTTCTCAATGTCGCCCTTCGACTCGGCGAGCGCCTTCTTGCAGTCCATTATGCCGGCGCCCGTTTTTTCCCTTAGCTCCTTTACTGCCGTTGCGGAAATCTCCATTTTCCTGAAAACTCCTTCTGAATTTAGGCACCCTGTATTTACTTTGAAATCAGCCCTTGACGGCCGGCACAGGGGCCGGTGCCGCGGCAACGGGCTGCGGTGCGCTCTGGGCCTCGGCGGCCTGCGCCTTCTCTTTCTTGTCCATCCTGGCCTGCAGGGCCTCCTGGTAGACGGCCTTGCCCTCGAGGCAGGCGTCGGCCATCGACGATGAGAAGAGCTTTATCGCCCTTATCGCGTCGTCGTTGCCCGGTATGATGTAATCGACCTCGTCGGGGTCGCAGTTCGTGTCGACTATGGCCACGACCTTTATGCCGAGCCTCTTCGCCTCTTTTATGGCTATCGTCTCTTTCTTGGAATCGATTATGAAAAGCGTCGTCGGAAGGCCTTCGAGCTCGCGCACACCCCCGAGGTACTTCTCCATCCTCTCGCGCTCCCTCTGGAACATCAAGGTCTCTTTCTTCGTGGCCGAGGCGAAGACCGGGTTGGTCTCCAGGCCGTCGAGCTCCTTCAGCCTGTTTATGCTCTTTTTAACCGTGGCGAAGTTCGTCAGGAAGCCGCCGACCCACCTGTTATTTATGAAGCCCATGCCGCACCTCTTGGCCTCTTCCCCAATCGCGTTCTGGGCCTGCTTCTTCGTGCCTATGAAAAGGACCTTGCCGCCCTTGGAGGTCGTGGCCTTTATGTAGTCATATGCCTCCTTGAACATCTTTACCGTCTGCTGGAGGTCTATGATATATATACCGTTCCTCGCCCCGTAGATGTACTGCTTCATCTTGGGGTTCCACCTCTTGGTCTGGTGGCCGAAGTGCACCCCGGACTCCAGAAGCTGCTTCATCGTAAGATACGCCATTCTTTTCTCTCCTTTTTTTTGGTTTTTATCCTCCGCACGGGCGAACATAACAGGTGTTGAAAAAGCCCACCCCTGGCTTTTTCAACTACGGTTTGGCCGAAATGAATTCGACCAAACCTTACAAATTACTCGACTTTTCAAGTCTCGCAATTTGGCAATCCATCCATGGATTGCATAGCAGGGTGTTTTTCTACACCCTGCTGGGCCGTAAATCCGGCGATATACCGGACACCTCCGGCCAGACCCGTGCGTGCGTAGTTAATCGGATTTATTTATCATAATACGCCGCGTTATGCAAGGGAAAATTATTCGCCCTTGTCCGAGAAGACGCCCTTTACCCTGAAATTGAAATCATAATTCATAATATCCGACCAGTCAATACCCGCCCCGGTAGAGCGTGCGTCGTCGGGCCCATTGTAGGGATTGCCCGGCGCATAGAACCAGTTGACGACTGCGTCCCTTGAATGCCTCAATATTATCCAATACTTACCGGGGGAAAGCACGGCCCGCCCGAGACTGAAATCGAACCACTTGTAGCCCGGATAATAGGCCACGGTATCGAGGTAGAGCGGCAGGCTCCTTATACCCTCCATTCCGGGCCGCCCGTGGTCGTCCTTTACGATGTCTATCCACAGGCTCCCGGCCCTGCCCCCGAACTTGTGCATGGCAAGGGATACCGCGTCTATCTTTAAAGTGCGGGGGACAATGAAGGCCTGCGCGAAGGTGTGCGCCCCCGTTACATATTCCGCGGTCTCCTTGTCAAAGGTCTTCCTCCCCACGTCCTCTTTCGACTTCACGTAGTAATCCATCAGGGACGGGAACTCCATGTTGCCGAACTCCGCTTCAGCCGTCTCCTTTGCGGGCATGGGCTCCTCGGGCTTCGGGGGCAAAGGCAGCGGCTTCGCCGTCTTTGTGGTGGAGCCGGTCATTATGTAGTTCAGGGGCTCGGGGCGTGCCTCTTTAAGGGATATGGAGATATCGTCCTTAAGGTACTCGGCCGATATCTCCTCCCTGAAGCGGGGCAGTACCGGCGAAGCCCTCCATGAGTCGTTTATATCGGCCGAGTCGAGCCCGACCGTCTGCTTTATATGCCTCGGGCCGACGAAGAGGTGGCTCTGCTGGGCGTCGTAAGGTACCCAGCCGAGGTCCGGGTACCAGACCTCGAACCACGCGTGTCCGCCCTGCCCTATCGACTGCATGAGCGCGCCGTCCTTAAGCGGCACCCTCCAGGACTTCCCGAGCGACACCCCGCCGGCAATACGGGCCGGTATCCCGACCGAGCGGAGGAGCGCAATCGATAAGTGCGAGAAGTTCTGGCAGTTGCCCTGTCCGGTTTTGAGCGTCCGGAGCGCCCCGTAGTCCTCCACCGGCGTCTGGTACCTGACGTTATCGACGACCCAGTTCAAGACAGCCATGACCGCTTCCTGCTCCGAGCCCGAGCCTTTCGAGAGCGACTGCGCAAGGGTTTTTATCTCAGGGTTTCCGGACTCGACGAGCGGGGTTTCCGCAAGGAACCTCTTTTCGGCCTCCGGGACCGAATTCGCATCCAGCGGATAGGGGGCCGAGCTTGAGATGTCCCTTAATTCTATCCCGAGCGATGCCCTGTAGACCTCTTTTACCTTCGCGTCCACCTTGAGGTCCGTCCACGTGACCACGGTAAAAGAGTTCCCGAACCGGTCCTTCTCCGCCTTTACGGACTCCGGCTTCGGGTGGTACTCGACGCCATGGCCGGAGATTTTTTGGGCCACGGTGCGGGATTTGAATGCCGCCGGGTTGGCGAAGCGGAATACGAGCCTGTTGAGCCCGCCCGGGGGCGCAATAAAGACGCGCTCCTGCGTGACCTCCACCGAGCCGTCGATCCTGCCTTCGAGGACGAGCGTTGAGGAACGGGCGGAAGGGACGAGGAAGAAGAGATGAAATAAAAAGAGGAGGATTATCTTTTTCATGTAACCAACCCTATTTGCTCTTCGCCTCGAAGACCTCGTCCCATGACAGGGGCGGAGGGGCGGCCATATACTCGGCGCACCTCTTCACATATAGCAACGAGGGGCCGTCGTTGGTTCTTTCCAGTATCGCATCAAAGGCCTCCTTCGCCTCCTTGAACCTCCTGCCCCGATATAAGGCAAGGGCTTCGGAGAACGCCGAGCGCGAATAATTCCCCGGTTCTTCCCCGGACCGGCCTGTAAGCTCATACATGACTATCGGCCTCTCCTTGCCCTTGACCTTTACGAGGTCGAGCTCCCTGAAGGTGAAAGAGTCCTTTACGAGACTGTAGGTATCCTCGCTTACCAAAATGGCCGTGCCATAGAGCTTGTTCATGGATTCGAGGCGCGAGGCGAGGTTGACGGTATCGCCTATCGCGGTGTAGTCGAACCTCAGCTCCGCGCCCATGTTCCCCACAACGGCCTCGCCGGTATTTATGCCTATGCCTATGTCGAGCGTAGGCTGGTTCGAGCTACGCCACTTGCCGTTCAGCTCGTCGAGCTTTTCTATCATCTTAAGCGCAGCCTTGCACGCCCGGGCCGGGTGGTCTGGTATCGAAAGCGGCGCGTTGAATACGGCCATTATCGCGTCGCCTATGTATTTATCGAGCATCCCTTCCTCGTTGAATACGATCGAGGTCATGGGGCTTAAGTACTCGTTAAGGAGCGCGACAAGGTCCTCTGGCTTAAGCCTCTCCGAGAGCGAGGTGAAGCCCCTTATGTCGGAGAAGAGCACCGTTATGACCCTCTTTTCCCCGCCGAGCTTGAGCCTTCCGGGGTCTTTTAATATCTCGGAGACGAGCTGGGACGAGACGTAGGTGGAGAAGGCCTTCCTCAAATACCTGCTCTTTTTCTCTATGACAAGGTTCCTGTACGCCTCCTCCGAAAGGTACGCGGCTATAAGCGACAGCGCCGGGAAGACGACCCCGACGTTGACGCTGTAGCGCGAAAATAGCAGGAACTCCCCAATTACGAGCGCCGTGAAAAACCCGGCGAAGACCCCGAGGCTCGCGAAGGTGCTCTTGAGGCGCGATATCACGGCCGATAGCAGCAGGGGCATTAGCGCGACCATGACAAGGTCGAAGAGGACGACCCTCGCGTCCCGTATGAGGTATCTGCCCTGGAGGATATTGCCGGCAACGGTGGCGTGTATCTCAACGCCGGGGAAGAGCGAATCCATCGGCGTGGGCCTTATGTCGTAGACCGCCTTCTCGGTAACGCCCACGAAGACGAGCCTGTCCCTGAGCGCCTCCGGGGGGACGTCGCCGTTTATCACGTCAACGGCGGAGAGCGTCTCGAACGAGCCCGCCCTCCCGTAGAAGTTCAAAGAAAATGCGCCGCGCTCGTCGAGAGGGACCTTCCGCCCGGCCGCTTCGAGCGAGTCTATGCCGTACTGGGCCATGTTGAGGACAATGTCGCCCTTCATGTACCTCCTTACGGCCTCGAGCGGAAGGGACGGGTATATATCGGGGCCCCACTTGAAAGACAGGTGGGCCTTCCTGTATATGCCGTCAGTCTCCGGGATGGTGTTGAACGCGCCGGACCCCGAAGCCCATTGCCCTATCAAGGGCGTATTAGCCTCGGCTGAGACGAACTCCGGGCCCGTGAAGTCCGGGGCGGCGTTTTCGGAGAGGAAATTGAGGAAGTTTATCCTTGAGGATTTAAGCCGCAAGGTGGAGGCGGGCTTCGGATTTTCGGTAGAATCGTTCCTGAAGAAATACCCTAAGACCACGTTGCCGGAGTCTTTTATGGCGTCCGAAAGGACCTTATCGGAGGCGGGGTCCTCTTCCTCGGAGAAGACGATGTCAAGCGCCGCTACCCTCGCGGGCTTAAGCGCGCGGACGAGCAGGGCCGTCTTTTTCCTCGGCCACGGCCACCTGCCGAGCGCGTTCACGCTCTTTTCGTCGACGGCGACTATTACGACGTCATCGGGGGCGGGGCTTTCGCCGCGGGCCGCGAACATGGCGTCAGTGGCCTTGAGGTCGAGGGCAAAAAGGAAAGAGGGCCTGTAGCGATAAGCAAAGAGCACAAGGAGGGAAGAAAGGACGCCGAGGAGGATAAAGGCGCCCCTGTCCTTTAGATGGCGCATCAGTCGCTCTCCAGCACCCTTATGAAGAGCTCAACGGTATCCCTGTGGATGCCCTCGGGGTACTCGGCCCTGTACCTCCTGAAGAGCTTCAACGCGGGAGCCTTTTCTCCAAGCTCCATGTTTATGAGCCCGGCCGAGAATAGCGCGTTCTCCGCGAAAGGCGGCTCCGGGTACTTATCCACCACCTCCATGTATTCCTTCAAGGCTTTGGCAGGCTCCTTGAGGTTCCGGGAAAGGACGGTCCCCCTGTCAAGGTGCGCCTCCGCTCTTATGGAAGGCAGGTCCGTGAGGTCCAGGGCTATCTGGAATACGTCGAGAGAGTCCTTGAACCTCTTGCTGTCGGCAAGGTAGTTGCCGTAATTTATGTTCCACCTCGCGAGTATCTCCGGGAGCCTCCCGGCCCTCTCCCACTCGACGGGCTTTTCGACGTCGGTTATGGCCTCGAGGTCCGCCCTCACGCCTTCGAGCGCGGAGCCCGGCTCGACGGCCACGGGCTCGATAGGACTGCCGCCTCTGGTGTTCTCGGTCATGGACCCGGGCTTCAATTCAACCCCGGAGCTTTCCCCGCTTACGGAGACGGTGTCTTCCTTGCCGAAGAGCACGTTGGCCGGGCCCTGGTTCATCACGATGAAGTCGGTGCCCTTTACGCCCGAAGTGCTCGTCGGGGTCTTGACCTTTATGTCCGTGGTCCCGGAGAACTTGTTTATTATGGCCCTCATCTTTCCGGCCGAGAGCGAATATACGGCGCTCCTTTGTTTGGGCTTGAGGATATACTCCGTTATCTCCAGCTCGCTTAAGTTCCCCACGTTGAGCCTCGATCCGTCCGGGAACCTTATCGACAGCTTCCCGTCGCTCCCGGTCTTTACCCTGTCTCCGGGGCCGACCTCCGTGCCCTTTGACGCGACGGCCCACCTCTCGGAGTCCTTAGCCTTGAAGTAGGCCGCGCCGCTCAGGCTGTCAATGTAGCCGTCGGGGGAGACTGCGGGCGTTGCGGCCGGAAATGCCGCGCTGAATGGTATGAAAATGACGGATGCTAAAGCGAGGATGAAAGCGGAGGCGGACTTTTTTATTCCTTTAAACGCCATTCAAGCTCACCCTTTCCCAGGACGCCGGTCACAACGAGCTTCAGGTAAGAAGTATTGGCGGACGGTATCGGCTCCTGCCCGGCCTCGGAATATTTGGGGAACTTTACGATATACCCGGAGCTCCACATGTCGAAGTACGGGAAGAACTCCCTTATGAGCTGGTCGGAAGGATCGACCTTTGTTATCGACACCGGCGTAAGCCTTGAGCCTGCGTTGTCCTCAAGGTAGAGCTTCCAGACCGAGTTGGTCCTGTCGAAGTCATTCCAGTTCTGGTCGGGCGTGTAGGCGGCGAAGAAGAACTCGTTGAACTTTTCGGACTGCTCCGTCTCCCTGTCGAGCAGGGCCTTCCTCATCTCGTCTCCGAGCTGGTAGCTTTGGGCGTAGCGGTCGATGTAGGCGGCGCGGAACTCGGGGTCTTTGTACGTCGCGGTAAAGTAAAGCCGGGACTCCATGCCCTCGAAGACCTTTTTCCCCCTCGTCCATTTGTTCAGGACCTCCCGGTATCCCTTCTGCGGCGGCTTTTCGATCGGTGAGGGGGCCTTCTTCGCCGCGCAGCCGGACAAAAGGACCAGTATGAGCAGCAGGAGGGCAAAGCCCCTTTGAAATGGGCTTACAGGCTTTTTCTTCAGGTTTACAGGCGCCTTCATATTCGACTCCACGGGACGGATTTATTACAGGCTATCTCTAAAAATTAGATATTTTTTCTGAGGTCAAGGAAGGGCGGAAATAAAAAGCGCAGCATATATGGGAATATGTGAGCATTTTTATTCTCGCCCTGACACAGAGATCAGGAAAAAGAACAATTTTTAGAGGTAGCCTGCGTTTACTCGGCTATCCTGAAGCCTACGTTCGGCTGCCTCATCGAAGGCTGCAAGGCGTACCTGTAAGTAGTCCTGAGCTTGAAGATGCCCTCGGCGGCCGAGCCTCCCCTCACCGTGCGGTAAAGGGAGATGTCAGGGCCGAAGGGGTCGTTCTTGGGGCTTGCCTGGTAGTAATCGAACGCGAAGTTGTCCTCGGTCCATTCCCAGACGTTGCCGGCCATGTCGTAAAGCCCGAGGCCGTTGGGCTTTTTCTGCTTCACGTCGTGGACCTGGTCCTCACCGTTGTCGACGAACCACGCGTAGTCTCCGGCCTCGCCCTCGTTGTTGAACCCCGGCCATTTCATCTTCTGGCCCTTGTCCCTTGCCGCGTACTCCCATTCAGCCTCGGTCGGGAGCCTGTAGAACCCCTTCGTGCGCTTGTTCAGGGTCTTTACGAAGTCGTTGGCTATGTTCCAGGGGATGTTGGTGGCGGGCTGGTTGGGATGCCTCGGGGCATCCGGCGTGTACCTTCCGGGCACGAACCCCATGACCGCCTCGAAGAGCTCCTGGGTGACCTCTGCCTCCGCGATATAAAAGTCCGTGACGCAGACCTCGTGGACGGGCCTCTCGTCGTCGTCGCCTTCCCCGGTGAAATCGCCCATCTCAAAGCAGCCGCCCTTGACGAATATCATCTTTATGGGAGGGATGGGTTTTTCCTCCTTTTTCTTCTCCGCTTCCTTCTTCATCTCCTCCTCTATCCCGAGCTCGTCGTCGGTCGGCGGAGACATCTTCTGCATCTGCTGAGCAATCGCGGATGACGCGAAAAGAAAAGTGGATAAGGACAATACCAATGCTGTTTTGAACCTCACGGCCCTTCCTCCTTTTATCAGGCTGCTGAAAAAGTACATCTGCTTTGTTGTCTTCGTCTTGTCACAACGAAAGGTGAGTACGCCTCATTCCTAAGCTCCTTGACGCCTCGCTTACTGGATTTTGAGCAGCCCTGAAAATTCCGGGTTTTTCCCGGCAACCTTTCAGACTTTAAAGATCATTTGAACAGCGCGAGCTGCGGTGCCGGCTCACGGAGGACGTCCACAGGGTACCTGCCCGTGAAGCACGCGTCGCAAAAACTCAAGCCGGCCTGCTTCGCGGCCTCGTAAAGACCCTCGACGCTCAGGTAGCCGAGACTGTCCGAGGTTATGAAGCCGTTTATCTCCTCCACCGTCTGTATGGCGGCTATGAGCTCTTCCCTCCTTGGCGTGTCTATGCCGTAGTAGCACGGGCATATGGTGGGGGGCGAGCTTATGCGCATGTGTATCTCTTTCGCGCCCGCTTCCCTTATCATCCTTACTATCTTCCTGCTGGTGGTGCCCCTTACGATGGAGTCGTCTATGACGACTACCCTTTTCCCGCTCAGTATCTCCCTGATGGGGTTCAACTTAACCTTAACCCCGAAGTGCCTGATGGCGTCCTTCGGCTCTATGAAGGTCCTCCCAACGTAGTGGTTCCTCACTATCCCCTTGTCGAACGGGATGCCCGAGGCCGCGGCATAGCCTATGGCGGCCGGGACCCCGGAATCGGGCACCGGTATCACTATGTCGGCCTCGACCGGGTGCTCAAGGGCCAGCCTCTCCCCGAGCTTTTTCCTGACCGCATGCACGTTCGCGCCGAATATCAATGAATCAGGCCTCGCGAAATAGATGAACTCGAATACGCACGGCGTGAACTGCGCCTTCGGGAAGGGCCTGTAGGAGGCTACCCCGTCCTTGTTTATCACCAGGACCTCGCCGGGCTCGATCTCGCGCACGAACTCGGCCTCTATGAGGTCGAACGCGCACGTCTCCGAGGCCACCACCCACGCGCCCTTGAGCCTGCCGAGCGACAGGGGCCTGAAGCCGTTCGGGTCCCTCGCCGCTATCATCGTATCCTCGGTGAGGAAAAGGAGCGAATACGACCCGCGTATCTTCTTTAAAGCGAAGATGACCCTGTCGGTGATGGATATCTCGTTGCTTGATGCTATCAGGTGGACGATGATCTCGGTGTCCATCGAGGACTGGAATATCGAGCCGTACGCCTCGAACTGGGCGCGCAGGAGCATGGCGTTGACGAGGTTGCCGTTGTGCGCCACCGCTATCCCGCCCCTCGAGTATTCGACAACGAAGGGCTGCGCGTTCTTTATGTGGGACTCCCCGGCCGTCGAGTACCTCACGTGGCCGATGGCGGTATCCCCGGTGAGCTTGCCTATGGCGCCGGAGGTAAAGACATCGGCCACGAGGCCCATGCCCTTATGGGAGTGGAGAGTCTCGCCGTCAGAGGAGACTATCCCGGCGCTCTCCTGGCCCCTGTGCTGGAGCGAGTACAGGCCGAGATATGCCAGGTTGGCGGCCTCAGGGTGGCCGTAGATGCCGAAGACCCCGCACTCGTCGTTAAACCTGTCTTTTTTGAAAGGTCCCATCCGCGGTCTTATTTCTTCAATATCCCCCGGAGCGCGCCCCGCCATGCCTTCCCGACAGCGCTTACGGGTATTTTTATGAGGCCGTTTATCTTCAGTTCGCCGCCTGTTACCCTGCCTATGACGGAGACGGACGCCCCGGCAGAGGCGCAAACGCCCTTGAGCCTGTCGAGGTCCTTTTCCTTGAGGCTTACTACTATCCTCGACTGGGCCTCTCCGAAGAGGAGGTCGTCGGCCCTGAGCCCCCCCGCGTCTATCTTCACCTCGGCCCCAAGGTCCCCTTTCGGGTTGAGGCACGCCTCGGCGAGCGCGACGGCCAGCCCGCCTTCGGAGGCGTCATGTGCAGATACTATTATACACTCTCTTACGGCCTTTAAACAAGCCTCCTGTACTCTCTTCTCGTTCCGGAGGTCTATCGAGGGCAGCCCGGCCTCCCTGCCGTGGACGATCTTCAGGTATTCGCTGCCCCCGAGGCCGGCCGAGTTCTCCCCGATGAGGGCGATCAAATCCCCATCGTTTTCGAACCACTGCGTTGCGCGGCAATTGATATCCTCGACGAGCCCCACCATGCCTATGGTTGGCGTAGGGTGGATGGACACCCCCGATGTCTCGTTATAGAAGCTTACGTTGCCGCCTATGACCGGCACGCCGAGGGTAAGGCATGCCTCGCGGATGCCCATTATCGCCTCGGCGAACTGCCACATGACCTCTTCCCTCTCCGGGTTGCCGAAGTTGAGGCAGTCGGTTATGGCTATGGGCCTTGCCCCGCTCGCGACAAGGTTCCGAGCGGCCTCGGCAACGGCTATGGCGCCTCCGGTGAACGGGTCGAGGTAGCAGTACCTCGAGTTGCAGTCAACCGTCAGTGCGAGGGCCTTGTCCGTCCCCTTTATCCTTATTACCGCCGCATCCGACCCCGGGCATACGACCGTATCGGTCCTCACCATGTGGTCGTACTGGCGGTATATCCATTCCTTGCTCGCGATATTGCCGGACGACATGAGCCGCAGGAGCGTTTCGTTATAATCGGACGGCTCCGGGATGCTTTTCAAATCGAGCCTGTTGATGGAATCCTGCGAAGAGGGCCTTTTAGCGGGCCTGTTGTATACCGGGGCGTCGTCGGTAAGGGACGCCACGGGTATCTCGGCCGCTGTAGCGCCTCCTTCGAATATCCTGATCGAGTTCCCCTCCACGACCCTGCCTATGACCTCGGCCTCAAGGTCCCACTTCCTGAATATCTTCTTGACCTCTTCCTCGGCCCCTTTCCTTACGACCATGAGCATGCGCTCCTGTGACTCCGATAGCATGACCTCGTACGCGGTCATGCCCTCTTCGCGCCTCGGGACCCTGTCGATGTCTATCTCCATGCCCATGTTGCCGCGGGAGGCCATCTCCACGCTCGACGACGTTAGCCCGGCCGCGCCCATGTCCTGTATGCCTATTACAAAGTCGGTCTTGAATAGCTCAAGACAGGCCTCCAAAAGCAGCTTCTCGGCGAACGGGTCGCCCACCTGCACCGTGGGCCTCCTCTCCTCGCCGCCCTCCCCGAAGACGTCCGAGGCCATCGTCGCGCCGTGTATGCCGTCCCTGCCGGTCCTCGACCCGACGTATATGACCGGGTTGCCGGCCCCCTTTGCCGTGCCCCTGAATATCCTGTCCTTCCTCAAAAGCCCGGCGGTCATGACGTTCACGAGGCAGTTGCCGTTGTAGGAATCGTTAAAATAGACCTCGCCGCCGACCGTCGGGACGCCGATGCAGTTGCCGTACCCGGCTATCCCGGCGACGACCCCTTCGAGGAGGTACGCGGTCCGTGGGTTTTCGGGCGAGCCGAACCTTAGAGAGTTTAGGGACGCGATCGGTCTTGCGCCCATCGTGAATATGTCCCTCAGTATCCCGCCCACTCCGGTGGCCGCGCCCTGGTAAGGCTCTATGAAGGACGGGTGGTTGTGGCTCTCCATCTTGAAGGCGACCGCCAGCCCGCCGCCGATATCGACTATCCCGGCGTTCTCACCCGGGCCCTGCAGCACATAAGGGCCCTTCGTGGGGAAGTTCCTTAAATGGACCCTCGACGACTTGTAGGAGCAGTGCTCGCTCCACATGACCGAGAATATCCCCAGCTCCAGGAGGTTCGGGTCCCTGCCGAGCGTCTTTACGATGTTACGGTACTCCTCCGCCGAGAGCCCGTGCTCCTTTATGACCTCATCCGTTATCGTCTTCATTTATCCGTTTCTTACCTTGAAAAAAAGTATTATCGCCACGAAAAACAGCGATACGCAGTTGGCTATTATCACCGGCAGGTCCTGCCTGACTATCCCGTAAGCCACCCATAGCGTTATGCCTATGAATAGCATGAGGAACATGAATATGGAGATGTCCTTGGTATGCCGCGTCCTCCAGGTCTTCCATACCTGCGGGAGGAACGACGTAGTGGTGAGCGCGCCCGCGAAGATGCCGAGCCATGTCGTGGAATCCAGCGTCATACGTTGAATCTCCCCGCAGCAAGCTGCGGGGGATCTTCGACACATAAGGAAATTTCGATTTCGATCCGCTCGTTCATGCGCTCGCTATGTGTGTTCATGCCATCTTCCTCGCGTAGACCTCTATAGTCCCCCCGAGCCCCATCGCCGCCTCGGCCAGCGAAAGAGCCATGGAAAGCGGCAGGGCGACCGGCATCGAAAGGAGCATCAGGGCTATACCTATCTTTGATTTGAGGCCTTCGCCTTTTTTGGACCTCAGAAAGTCGTAAAACAGGTTCCTCCTGAACCCCGGCATGTTGAATATACTCTGCAAAAACCCGTAAGGGTTGTACTCAAGGGAGTAGTGTTTCACGCTTGCCGCCTCGAACCCGCTCCTGTCAAGGAGCCTTTTCAGGTTCCCCGCCGAATAGTGGTAAAGGTGGAACGGCGGGTCGAGGTGGAACCAGTGCCTCCCGGAGATACGCGCCTGAAGGCTGCCCGTATTCGGCACCGCTATCACGAGAAGCCCTCCGGGCTTCAAAATCCTCCCGCACTCTTCAAGCGCGGCCTCCGGCCTCCTTATGTGCTCGAAGACGTGCCAGAAGGTAACGGCGTCGAAGCTGGATTCCGGGAACCTTACGGTATCGAGCGAGCCGCACCTTAAATCCATCCCGAGCTTTTTCCCCCGGCCCTCTATCCTCCTGTCGAGCTCGAGGCCGGAGGCGTCCCAGCCCCGTTCTTTCATCAGCTGGAGGAAGTCCGCCCTGCCGCACCCTATGTCGAGTATGCGCCCCTTTTCGGCGAGCCTCTCGACCCTCCTGCACCTCTGTACCCTCAAAAGCGCTATAGCCTTCTCAAGGGGCGGAATGAAGCGCTTGGAGTCTTCTTCCCGGTAGCTCGATGAATATATCTTTTGAAGCTCGGCGTCGCTTAAGAAAGGCTCTGTCCTGCCGAGCCCGCACCCGGCGCAGAAACTTATGTTATACAGGCCGCCTTCGGACTTTATGCCTTTGTAGGCCGCGTGCAACTCACCGCCGCAGATGAAACATTTGCCGGTATCGTTGTTTTTTGCCCTGCCTTTTGCCCTGCCCTGTGCCATGCAAACCATTAACAGGCTGCTGAAAAAGTCCATCTGCTTCGTTGTCTTCGGCTTGTCACAGCGTAGGGAGAGTACGCCTCATTCCTCGCTTCTCGACGCCTCGCATCTGGAGCTTTTTGAGCAGCCTGAACAAATTCCGAGTTTTTCAGCATCGTTTTAAAATAACGCAAAACAGACTAAATGACAAGACGAAGTTTTATTCCTTTTGAGGCCCTTCGGCAAGCCCTTTTATGGCCTTTTCAGCCTTTTTGAGCATCTCTTTCTCGTCTTCGTACCTCATGAGCTTTATAGCCTCGTCTATGGGGTACCACCTGCACTCATCGACCTCATGGTCGTGGTCCTCGACGTGGCCGCCGGTGTATTCCATAAGAAAAAAATAGACGATCTTGAAGCACCTCTTAGTGCCCTCTTCTTCCTTTAAAGAGAAAAAATACTCTATGTGCCCGAGCTTGTCGATTATCCGCCCGTCAAGGCCGGTCTCCTCCTTTACCTCCCTGTGCGCTGTCCTGGCGAGGCTCTCGCCTTTTTCAGCCAGCCCCTTGGGCAGGCCCCAGACCTTGCCGCCCTTGACCGAGATGAGGGCGACCTCTACCCCGTCAATTCCACGCCTGAATACCACGCCTCCGGCCGATATCCGCCTTTCCGTTTCCATCGGGCTCCTTAAGCACTCTTCAGCCTTGGATTCGCCTCAGGCCCTCTTCCCTCGCCGTCTCCAGGGCCTCCTCGAACTCCTTCACAGTGGTCCTGCGGGAGACCTTTTTGTTCTCGTAGGCCCTGTACGCGGGCCTGTACTGGTCCATCATGTTCACGTAAGTATCGGGAGAGACCTCCCTTGCGATGAACCTCGCGACCTCCCTTACTCCAGAGGCCCCGTTGGGGAGCACAAGGTGCCTTATGATGAGGCCTCTGCTGGCTATGCCGCTGCGGTCTACCACGAGGTCGCCGACCTGGCGGTGCATCTCGAGCACTGCCGCCTTCGCGGTGTCGAAATAATCCGGCGCGCCGGAAAGCTCAAGCGCCGTGGCGTTATCCGAATATTTGATATCGGGCATATAGATATCGAATATCCCTTCGAGGAGCTTCAGGGTCTCCACCCTTTCATACCCGCCGCAGTTATATACAAGCGGCAGTTCAAGGCCGAGCTCTATGGCCCTTGGAAGGGCCTCGGCTATCGAGGCCGCCTGATGGGTGGGGGTTACGAAGTTTATGTTATGGCACCCCTGCCTCTGGAGGCCTACCATCATCGAGGACAGCTCCTCCACGGAGGTCTCGCTCCCCTCGCCCGTATGGCTTATATCATAGTTCTGGCAGAATATGCACCTTAAGTTACACCATGTAAGGAATATGGTGCCGCTCCCCCCGAAACCGACGAGCGGAGGCTCTTCCCCGAAGTGCGGATGGGCGGCCGAGACAAAAGGCAGGGCCCCGGCGCGGCAGACGCCGCGTTCATTGTTCAGGCGGTCTACCCCGCACGCTCGGGGGCAGAGGGAGCAGTTCTTGAGGATATCCCTCAAAGAGGATATCCTTTTAAAAAGCTCTCCTGTCTCATAGAGCCTTATGTAGCCAGGGCGTGTACTCATTTAAAATCTTATGAAAATCAAAAGGTTAACTGGTATTCTATGATTATATCACGGAAGGGCGGAGGATTTCAGAGGGGATTTTCGGGGTTAATTTTTGAGGATACCGGTGATTAACTGGTTCAGGTTGAAAACCTGAACCAGTTAATGATTGTTTCGTTTTGCTCGCAATGGCATTTCCGACAACGACGCCTTTTTTCACTTATCAAAGCGTCGGCTTCTTCGTCTCCCTCCCTGACTGGCATTTTACGCAAAATTCGGCAAAGGGTATGACCTTTAGCCTGTCTTCATCTATCTCCTCATCGCATCCGTTGCAGACGCCGTACGTCCCGGCATCGAGCTTCCTCAAGGCCTCGTCCATCTGCTCGAGCTCCTCGCGCCTTATATCGGCCACGGCAATGCCGGTGTCCTCGATTATGTCCATGAGGGCAAGCTCTTCTATGTCATGCGGGTTGTCGAACTGGATGTTGTACTCCCTGCCGAGCTTGCGGAAGAGCTCGTCCCTCAGGTCGTTCCACATCTTCCGTTTCCGTTCGAGCAGCATCTTCTTGAGCCTGTTCCGCCGGACCGAATTGTTCACAAGCATTTCTACCTCCCAAAGGTTGTAGACAAGGGTGTTGAAAACACCCTGCTATGCAATCCATGGATGGACTTTTTCAACACCCTGAGACAAGCGCCCTTTTTCTTCCACTCCGTGGAAAGACCGTCCCGGCTCAGCAGACCGGGTGCTCCCCTCTCGAAAGCTCGTCCGTAAAGGCGGCTATGCCGGAAAGGAGCTCATCGAGTATGAGGTAGACGTTCCTCCTCGCGCTTTTCTCGTCTATCTTCCTGCCGGGTATGATGTTCACGTATACCTGCTTGGGCTCGTTTATCGGGGAGCCTATCTGGCTCAGGAGCCACACATACACCTCTTTTATGCCGGGTATCCGAGTATGCAGCTCGCTGGCCATCTGGAAGGCGAGCACGGTATAAATCTTGCCCACATGGCTTACCGGGTTCTTGCCCGCGGCCGCCTCCGTGCCCATCGGGCGGTTGAGAGATATCATGCCGTTCACCCTGTTGCCCCTGCCGACCTGCCCGGAGTCCGCGTCCTCGGCGGAAGTGCCGAGTAGCGTCAGGTAAACGCCTCCTACTCCGTGGCCGGGCGCGTCGAGGGTGTTGAAGTTGACGGTCACACTGTTGAAAGGTGATTTTGAGAGGTATGCCGAAAGGGCGGCTTTTATCGCCTTTTTTCTTCTGAAGTAGTCTTTTTCGCTCTTTATGAGCCTTGCCGAGAGCGGGCAGGCGACGGTCACATCGAGGTCGTTATTTCTTCTTATGCCCATGACCTTCACATCCTCCCCGGCCTCCGGGAAATCGAGCTTGAACGCGGGGGAATTAATGAAACGCTCTATCTCGAATACCGTTTTCTCCGTCGGCGTCATAGGGGCGTAGCCCACGGCGGCCGATGTGTCGTTGGCGCCCCTCAGCCTGCCTTTCCTGCTGAATATGTCCGAAAGCTCCACTGAGCCGGGCTGAAGGACTACCCTTATCTTGACGTCTTTTTTCGGATCGAGGCGCGGGAGGTTCTCGCCGAGCCACGACCTCACCGTCCCTTCGGCTATTGCGGCAACCGGTATCTTTTGCTTCCCAACGGTGAAGGTCGCCCTGTCGCCTATTATTAACTCCATGGGCCTTATTACCCGCCCTCCCCCGAAGCCCTTCTCCACCTGCCCGGCCACGAGCAGGCCCTTGTCTATGTTATGGTGGAGCACCTCCCCGAACCTTTTCTTGTACTCCCGGCTGAGCGCAACGGAAATCCTGTCCATCACGGCGTCGCATATATAGTCCGGGTGCCCTACCCCCTTCCTCTCGACTATCTCGACGGCATGCTCGGCCACAGGGGTGTTTTTCAATATCTCAAGGGCGATCTTCTGCACTGGGTTCCTTGAGGTCCGGCATCAGGTACTGCCTGTAACCGATTTTTTTATCTTGTACTTGGGCGAATACCGCTCGATCTTACTGTATACGCAGCCGCAGTACTTCTGGCGGTAGAGGCCGGCCGCTTTCGACTCATCCACCCCGTCCTGCCAGAAGGTCCTGAAGTCCTCATAGTAGAAGATTATGCCGTATTTTTCAGCGAGGTCAACCCCGAGCCTTCTTATCTCCCCGTGGTCCTGGTACCTGCTGTACAGGAGCGACGACGAGAAGGCGTCGAACCCGTTCGCCTTCGCCGCCTTAGCGGTCTCTTCGAGCCTTGTCGAGTAGCAATACCTGCACCGTGCGTCCTTTTGAGGATATGCGGAGCCGGGGCTTACGGAGCGTTTCATGCCCTTTATGAACCCGGTGGGCCTGTACGCCTCGTCGTAGATGACATCGACGGAGAGCAAGGCCGCAAGCCGCTTTACTGACTCGAGCCTTTTTTTGAACTCTGAATAGGGGTGGATGTTCGGGTTGTGGAAGAAGCCCCAGACCTTTGACTGGCCCTCAAGGAGCTTCTTTAGCGGGATTATCGAGCAGGGCCCGCAGCATATGTGCACGAGTATGCGGGCAGGTCTTGCGCCTTTCATCTTGGCGGGCAGTTTTTCAGGATACCCTTCCATATCTCAACCTCGCGGGAGGTCCTGATGAAATCTTATCCTATTCCGTCGAAAAAGCAAAGGGAGTATAAGGCCATTTATTAAAGGGTGCCTCTAAAAATTAGGAATTTTTTCTGAGGTCAAGGAAGGGCGAAAATAAAAAGCGCAGCATATATGTTAATATGTGAGCATTTTTATTTTCGACCTGACGCAGAGATCAGAAAAAAGAACAATTTTTAGAGGTAGCCTAAAAGAGCTTATCCTGCGAGGCCTTGGGCTCCTGCGGCCTGAAGGGCCTGCCCACATGCGCGTAGGCTATCTCGGTGGCTACCCTGCCCCTCGGGGTCCTGTTAAGGTAGCCTTCCTGCATGAGATAAGGCTCGTAGAGGTCTTCTATGGCGTCCTTTTCCTCATGGAGGGCGGAGGCGAGGGACTCCACCCCCACCGG
Organism: Deltaproteobacteria bacterium; assembly: GCA_016219015.1. Lineage (GTDB taxonomy): Bacteria > Desulfobacterota > GWC2-55-46 > GWC2-55-46 > GWC2-55-46 > JACRCL01. Next base: position 5,427 of record JACRCL010000006.1, on the reverse strand, counting down.
CCCGCCGCCGAACTTGTCTATTATGGTAAGGAGTATGCGCCTGTCCATCTTGTCGAAGCCTTTGTTGTCTATCTCCAACATGGCAAGCGCCTCGTCCGCCACTTCCCTTGTGATGACCCCTCCGGCCTTGACCTGCGCGAAGTCCCTTACCCTCCGTAGCAGGCGGTTCGCCACCCTCGGCGTGCCCCTCGACCTCCCGGCTATCTCGGACGCGCCGTCCGGCGTTATCTCTATGTCGAGTATGGAGGACGACCTCTCCACGATGGTCGTTATCTCCTCGGGCCTGTAGAAATCGAACCGCAGTATGACCCCGAACCTGTCCCTCAAGGGCGAGGTAAGGAGCCCTGCCCTCGTCGTCGCGCCGATCAATGTGAACTTAGGTATTTCGAGCTTAACCGACCTTGCCGAAGGGCCCTGCCCTATCATCAGGTCTATGTGGTAGTCCTCCATAGCGGGGTAGAGTATCTCCTCTATGGCGCTCGGGAGCCTGTGTATCTCGTCTATGAAAAGGACGTCCTTCTCTTCGAGGTTGGTGAGTATGGCGGCAAGGTCGCCGGCCTTTTCTATTACAGGGCCGGAGGTCGGCCTTATCTGGGCGGCGAGCTCGTTGGCGATGATGTTCGCCATCGTGGTCTTGCCGAGCCCCGGGGGGCCGTAAAAAAGGACGTGGTCGAGCGCTTCATTCCTCGCCTTTGCCGCCTCCACAAAGACCTTGAGGTTCTCCTTGAGCTTCTCCTGCCCTATGAAGTCCTTTATGAGCCGGGGCCTTAAGTTCGCCTCGAACCCTTCTTCCTCTTTAAGCCTTAAAGGCGCTATGTCGCGTTCGTCCATCTTTATCTATCCGGATTATTTTTTGGCGAGGAGCTTCAAGGACTCTTTAAATAGCTCCTCGAAGCCGAACGGGGGCGTAAGGGCCGCTTTCGCCTTCTTGACCGCCTCTTCAGCCTGCGCGCTCCTGTAGCCGAGGTTATCGAGCGCGGATACCACGTCGTTCGAGAGCGGGTCTTTTACGGCTTCGACGCGCTCTGCCCTGTGGAGTCCCTTGACCTTGTCTTTCAGTTCGAGGATGAGCCTGTCAGCCGACTTCGCCCCTATGCCGGGGATGGCGCTCAGGCGCGCCCTGTCCGACGAGCCTATGGCCGAGACAAGGTCTCCGACGGCTATCCCGGACAGGATGTTCCTCGCGAGCTTCGGCCCAACGCCTGAAACGCTTATGAGCATCTGGAAGGCCTCCTTCTCCTCAAGGGTCAGGAACCCGTAGAGCTGTATCGCGTCCTCCCTCAGATGGGTGTGGACCTTGAGCGAGAGCTGGCCGTTCACTTCAGGAAGCTTGTAGAAGGTCGAAAGCGGGATAAAGACCTCGTAGCCGACCCCGCCCACGTCGACTACCACGGACTCCGTGGACTTATGGAGGAGCCTGCCGCTTATGTGGGCTATCATATCGCCTCGGTCTTCAAGGCGGCGGCCTTAACGGGTTTTTTCTCAGGGCTCAGGCGGCAGTGGTGTATGTGGCATATCGCTATGGCCAGCGCGTCGGCCGCGTCCGCCTTGAATGACTGTTCGGTCTTGAGGAGCGCCTTTACCATCTTCTGCACCTGCTCCTTAGTGGCGTTCCCGTAGCCCGTGACCGCGAGCTTCACGGCGCTCGGCGCGTACTCGAAGACAGGGAGGCCGAAAGAGGCTGCCGAAAGGAGCGCCACGCCCCTCGCATGGCTGAGGACCGCGGAGCTTTTGAAGTTCTTCGCGTAAAAGAGTGACTCTATCGAGACGGCTTCCGGCCTGTGGGCCTCTATTATGGAATTGAGCTCTTTCGAGATGGCAAGGAGCCTTTCAGGGAGCGGCCTGGTCTGGCTCATGGATATCTGCCCCTCGCAGACATGGATGAGCCTGCCTCCGGCGCCCTTCTCCACTATGCCGTATCCCGCGATAAGGCTTCCGGGGTCTATGCCAAGTATCTTCAAGGTATCCTCACGGCAAAGAGGTCAGGCGATCTTTGCCATCTCCTGCGAGGAGATGTCGAAGTTCGCGTAAACGGACTGCACGTCATCAAGGTCCTCGAGGGTCTCCAGCAGGTTCAGCACCTGCTGGGCTGTTTTGCCCTCCACCTTAACGGTGGTCCTCGGTATCATCGAGATATCCGCGGTAGAATACTTGACCCCGGCCTTGTCGAAGGCGGTTTTGACCTTCGCGAAGTCGACGGGGTCGGTGTAGACCTCGTATATCCCGTCTTCCTGGTTGGGTACTACGTCCTCGGCGCCTGCCTCAAGCGCGGCCTCCATCAGCCTTTCCTCGGTGATAGCGCCCATGTCAAAGGTAAAAAGGCCCTTCTTCTCGAACATGTAGCCGACGGAGCCGCTCTGCCCGAGGCTCCCGTTGAAGCTGGTGAAGGCGTGGCGCACCTCGGAGGCGGTCCTGTTCCTGTTGTCTGTCATGAAGTTTACCAGCACGGCCACGCCGCCGGGGCCGTAGCCCTCGTAGGTCCCTTCCTCGTATATCACGCCCTGAAGCTCCCCGGCGCCTTTTTTAACCGCCCTGTCGATATTGTCGGCCGGAAGGTTCTCGGCCTTCGCCTTATCTATGGCCGCCCTCAGGCGGGGGTTGCCGGAAGCGTCGCCGCCGGACTTCGCCGCCACCATTATCTCCTTTACGAGCTTTGTGAATATCTTGCCCTTCTTCGCGTCGGTCTTGGCCTTTTTATGTTTTATATTCGCCCACTTGGAATGGCCTGACATTAAAACCCCCCGATAACGGAAATATAATATAATAAGAGACTAAACAGTTAAGCATACATACCACAAAACCATCGGGTTTGCAATTTCCAAATAATAGTTTTCCCAAGGAAGTCACGGGCTTTTACATTTGACGGCCTTTATTTATGTCGCGCAAGGTGCTATAATGTAATGCGGTCAACTTCTCTCGCCATCTCCATGACAGTCCTCCCCGGTCAAACTCATCCCGTCACAACAAACATCGATAAGAGCGAAAGCCGCTTTTTTCTTACGGGCATTTTAGCAGGTTGGCTGAAAAACTATTTTAGCCTGTCTGAGCGAAGAAGAACCTCAGAGCTTATGAAATCAACGAGCTGCGAGATCCTTCGTCGCCTTCGGCTCCTCAGAATGACAACTTCGTGGACTTTTTCAGCAGCCTGCCAAATAAAGGGAGGAATATGGTCCCGAACGATGCCAAGAAAGATATACTGCTGGTCGAGGACAGCGAAGCAGAGTCCCTCATTCTCAAAAGGCTCCTTTCGCAAAAGGGGTACGGAGTACGGGTGGCGAGGAACGGCGCCGAAGGTATGGCAGAGGCGCGCAGGCTCAAGCCCGACCTTATCGTGAGCGACATAATGATGCCGTTCATGGACGGCTTCCGGATGTGCGGGGAGATAAAGCGGGACAACGGCCTCAAGCACGTACCCGTATTGCTGCTTACCCGGCTCATAGAGGTCAAAGAGGTGATAAGAGGGCTCGAATCGGGCGCGGAGACGTACGTCACGAAGCCCTTTGACGAGGAGTACCTGCTCTCCAAGATAGACGCCCTTCTCAGGGACCCGGAGCAGTTCAGGAACAACCCGGACGAGAAAACGATAGAGTTCGATTACGGCGGGGAGCACTACTCAATCCGCTCCGGGAGGGTGCAGACGCTGAGCTTCCTCCTGTCCACCTACGAGAACGCCGTAAGGAAGAGCAGGGAACTCGTCAAGGCCCAGGAGGAATTAAGGGCCTTGAACATTATCCTCGAGGACAAGGTGAAGGAGCGCACCGCCTCGCTCACCGCCGAGATGATCGAACGCAGGCAGGCCGAGCAGGCGCTAAGGGAGAGCGAGGAGATGTTCCGGGCCGTCGTCGAGTCCGCAAGCGATGCGGTAATATGCCTGCAGCCGCCCGGACGGATATACCTCTGGAACAGGAAGGCGGAGGAGATGTTCGGGTACAGCGCCGAGGAGGCGATAGACAAAGACCTCCACGCCCTGATAACCCCGGAGAGGTTCAGGGACCGGGCCGGCGAGAGCCTTGGAAGGTTCTTCACCTCGGGCGAAGGGGAGCTCGTCGGCAAGACCGCCGAGTTCGCCGCGCTCCGGAAGGACGGCGCAGAGTTCCCCATCGAGCTGTCTATCTCGGGGATAAAGATACGCGGGGTCTGGAACAGCGTGGGAATAATAAGGGACATAACCGGGAGAAAGAAGGCCGAGGAGCTTTTAAAAGAATCCGAGGTGAAGTACAGGACGCTCGTCGACAACGCCATGGTGGGGGTCTACAGGACGAGACTCGACGGCGAATTCATCTATATAAACGACGCCCTCGTCCGCATGGCCGAGTTCGATTCCCCCGAAGAGATGGCCTCAACGAATTCACAGGCCATATACAAGAACCCTGAGGACAGGAACAGGCTCATGGAGCTGCTGAAAGAGAAGGGCCGGGTTGAGAGGTTCGAGATAGAGGTTGTAACGAGAAAAGGGAATACCAGGCAATTTCTCTTAAGCGCCGCGCTTGAAAGCGACGCCGTCTCCGGCATGCTCATCGACATAACCGAGAGGAAGAGGCTGGAGGCGGAGCTTGAGCGCAACCTCGAAGAATCGGAACGGATAAACAGGCTGATGGTCGGGAGGGAGCTTAAGATGGAGGAGCTGAGGAAGGATATCCGCGCGCTCAAGGCGCGGCTACAAGAGATGGAGGAAGGCAAAGGGATAAAAACTTCTTCGGCGGGGTGAACGAGGGGGCAGGTAAATAAAGTAGAGGAGGTAAATTACAGGCGCTCCTTCAGTCAATCATAAGTATACATCACAGGAACTTGACAGCGAGACGGGGCTTTACTACTATGGAGCGAGGTACTATAACCCCGCTCTCGGGAAGTTCATAAGCCCCGACAGCATGGTTCCCTATCCGGTAGACCCGCAGGTTTCAATAGATATAGCCGGTCAAGAATACTCGAATTATATTAGCCCGGTTAAGGCCCTGATTGGTGGAGATCGTAATGCATAAAAAGTTTCTCCCAAATACGGTCAAAATATGTCTTTTGTTGTTTTTTTTATTTTTATCTGGATGCGCAATGGCCGATAAGCCCTACCCGGTTCCTGAAAGTGGAGTAGTGGTTTTAAAAGATAAAATCTATCATAATGATAAGCTCATTGCGGAATTGCATTATTTGGGAAACAGAGATTCATCCATAGGGCTTGCAATATTTTATTATCAGCATAACAAAGAAGTATGGATATTCCCAAAAGAGGGTTGGAATCTTACCAACTTAGAAGAGAATAAAACATATTCCACTATTCCGGAAATTAATGAACCCCGAATTCAACCTCGAAGTGCAACGAAGGGAGCAGCTACTTCGATTGGTTTTTTGAAGCCCAGGCATTTTCTGGGCCTGTTGTTGATTAGAGATTCGATTATTGCAATCTGTTTATCGGTTATCTTACTGAAGTCTGTG
>JACRCL010000033.1 GCA_016219015.1 Deltaproteobacteria bacterium | reverse complement strand
GCGTTCGTGGACTCCACCGGCAGACCTGCTCCCTTCCACTGGAAAGACGGCAAAATCCCTCCGGGCAAGGAGAACCACCCGGTCGTGTATGTGACATGGTTCGACGCCGACGAGTTCTGCCGGTGGGAAGGCAAGCGGCTCTCCACGGAAGAGGAATGGGAAAAAGCCGCGCGCGGCACCGATAAAAGGGCCTTCCCCTGGGGCAACAAGTTCTCAAAAGACAAAGGCAACACCCCGCAGTACGGCAACGGGGATACCATGCCCGTTGGGAGCTTCGAGAGCGGGAAGAGCCCTTACGGCGTCTACGACCTCGCGGGCAACGCCTTCGAGTGGACCGCGAGCTGGTTTCAGCCTTACCCCGGCAACACGCACCCGGACGAGAACTACGGCGAGAAGTACAAGTCCTTGAAGGGCGGTTCGTGGTACGACTGCACCTATTACAAATGCGGAATAAGCGCCCCGACGTACAACAGGATATTCTTCGACCCGAAGACAAAGAACAACAACTTCGGGTTCAGGTGCGCGAAGGATAAATGACGGGCCGCCGGCCCGTAAAGGGTCCGGACGGGGGAGCGGGTGAGGCGGGCCAACGGTCGCAGGCCTCTGTCCCTGTTTTTCCGCTCAGCGGGACAAAGGTCCCGCCCTATACACCGTCCCCGCCAGGGCGCGTGCGTGCGGTCTTCAAAAAGAATTGTATCGATAAGGAGCTTCGCAATGTTATTCGGAAAAAAAGTGCTTGCATATCTTCTCCCCCTCTCGGTCCTCGCGCTCGCGGGCTGCAAGAAGCCTCCCGAAGGCATGATCGAGATACCCAAAGGCGAGTTCGTCATGGGGAGCAACGAGGTCGACCGCGAGGCCAAGTCCATGCAGTACGGCGATAAAAGGCCGTGGTACGCCAACGAAAGGCCTGAAAGGAAGGTAAGTCTCAAGACCTTCTATATGGACAGGACCGAGGTCACGAACTCGCAGTATAAGGAGTTCGTGGACAAGACCGGCCACAGGGCGCCGGCCCACTGGGCAAACGGGGCCTTCCCGCGCGAGATAGCCGAGCACCCGGTCGTGTTCGTAAGCTGGAAGGACGCGGACGAGTTCTGCAAATGGAAGGGCAAGAGGCTCCCCGCGGAAGCCGAATGGGAGAAGGCCGCCCGGGGCACTGACGGCAGGCACTTCCCGTGGGGCAACGATTTCGATATGAAGAAGGTGAACACGATGGGCGAGTACGGCGGCCCGCTTCCCGTGGGCACGCTGAAGGAGGGCTCAAGCCCTTACGGGGTCCTCGACATGGCCGGAAACGCCCAGGAGTGGACAGCCGACTGGTACACGCAGTACCCTCAGAACGATTTCAAGGACCAGGACTACGGGGAGAAGTTCAGGGTCGTAAGGGGCGGAGGATGGGGGGGCATGGGCCACTACTCGCTCCAGGTGTATGTAAGGACGAGCTTCAGGAATACGGCCCCGCCCGAAGGCATGTTCAACGACCTGGGCTTCAGGTGCGCGTGGTAGCATAGGGTCCTCACCCGGACGGATTCTTTTCCGCCCGGCTCCGGACGGCATCGAGTCCGGCCCGGGCCGGTTTTCCGCTTTGCTCTTTTGGGTTTTCAGCTTTTGCCTTGGAAAGGACCGGCCTCTTGATGTTCCGCAGCAAAAGGATATGGTGGGCATTGGCCCTTTCCGGGTTAGCGTGGCTTATTCCATCCCGGGCCATGTCTTTCGAAGTGGACCCGTACGAGTATAAAAGCCTTGTCGGGGTTGTTTATTTCGAGTTCGAAAAACATTCCATAGAGCAGAACAAGTCCAAACAGGACTCCAGCCGTTTCCAGCAGACCTACTCCCTTGACCTCAAAGGCAACATATTCTCAAGAAGGCTCCTCATATACGATACCGGCATAAAATGGACTAAAAACACCTACTCTACCGAGAATTCGAACATAGACTCGAAGAACCTTTTTTATTACCTCCGCACCACGGTGTTGCCGAAATCCTCGATCCCGCTTACGCTGTTCGGAAGCAGGCTGGACACCAGTTCCCAGAGCGACACCTCCAAAACGGGCTCGAGGACCAACAGCTACGGGGCGAACTGGTTCCTGAAGTTCAGGACCCTGCCCTATATAGCGCTGTTCGCCCAGAGGGACGAGAACAAGTCAGGCGGCGTCAAGACGCACATAGACACCTACCGCGTGCAAGCCAAGAAGAACATAGGCCCGACCATAAACGAGGCCAACTACTCCCACACGGTATCGGACTCGACCGCCGGACCCGGCACCAAACAGGACGTGCTCAGCTTCAACAACGTGACCAACATATCCAAGAGCACCCAGTTCTCGCTGGGCACCACGCAGAGCAATGCCAAAACCGAGGACGGCCCAAGGACGAAGCTCGAGGGCTTGAGCCTTTCGCTTTCCTCCAGGCCCAGCATCGACTTCAGCCAGACGCACAACTATACCATGTACAGCACCAATACCGACGGAGAAAAGTCGAAAGGCGGCACATACTCGGGCGACATGAATTACAGGCTGAGCGACAGGCTTACCTCCACCCTCGGCCTGTCCATCAACAGCATCGAGAACGACACCCCGACGTCCACGTCGAAGTCCGACGGGGAGAGCGCCAACCTAAGCCTTAACTATTCGCTCACAAAAACACTCTCTCTTGCGGAGTCGGTCAGCTACTACCAGTTGAAGACCAACACAAGCAGCGCCTCGGCCCTGCCGAGCTTGAGCGACAGGAAGACCTTCAGGGAGATAACCAGCATCCGATACTCGAGGCAGTTCAACTGGGCGCGCCTGTTCGCAAGCTACGGGATGGGCTACGTCGAAGAGAAGATACACGACAAGAACGGGGACCAGGGCGGCAAAGGCCTGGACTACCAGGCTACCCTGTCGCTCAAGGACATAAACGTAAACCCGTACGTGGGCTTCAACACCGACCTTGCGTACAGCGACACGCAGAGCTTCTCGGGCAAAGTAAGCAGCATTACGAAGTCCTACAACCTGGAAGCGTTCAACAGGCAGTGGAAGAAGTACGTCAACATGACAGGCAGATATCACAAGTTCTCCCAGGACTCCTACGTGGCGCTGTACGACCAGAGGACGGAAAGCCTTCAGTTTTTAGCCGCGTCCACGTACCTTAAGAACACCAGGGTCGACTTATCGGCTGAGCGCGTGCACAGCTTTACCGAGATATCCGGCTTCTCCCAGTCCTCAACCGAATCAGTCGGCATAACCCATACAAGGCAGTTATTGCGCGGGACAATGTCGCTCGGCTTCAGTTACAGCCTGACCGACTCGTCCTTTACCGGAGGGACGGAAACTGTCACGAACACGACGTATAACGCCAACTACTTAAAGAGGTTCACGCGTTTCCTGAGCTGGCAGGCGCTGCTTCAGAGGACCGAGAGGTCTACAAAGACCACCTTCACCGACACCACGTTCCTGCAGAACCAGCTGCTCTACCAGCTGAGGGCCTGGTCGCTCTCGGCAGAGCACAAGTACACCGTCACGAAGGAGCCGGACAGGGACCTCGTGGAAAACTCCATAATATTCAGGGCCACGAGGGCGTTTTTCCGGGCGTGGTGACCGAATTATCCGTATCGAATTATCCGTATAATGAGCAGAGACAACCCAATCCATGAGGCCCTGTTCACGGCCCTGATGTTCGCCTGCGCGGCCGCGCTCCTCGTTGCCACGTACTCCAGGAACTCCGTCTGGAGCGCCGAGAGCTCGCTATGGGCCGACGTCGTCATGAAATCCCCGTCCAAGGCAAGGCCCCATTACAACTACGCCACCGTGCTCGCCGGAGAGGGAAGGCTCGACGAGGCCCTGGAAGAGAACAGGAAGGCGATAGATATATACCCGTATTACGGTAAGGCGCACTTCAACATAGGGGCCATATACCACGCCATGGGAAGGACCGAAGAGGCTATCGGGAAATATGAGCTCGCCATAGCCTTGAAGCCGGACCTTGTGGAGGCCCATAACAACCTCGGCTACGCGTACTACACCCAGGGCAGGTTCAGCGAGGCTCTCAGGGAATACCAAACCGCGCTCGCCCTGGAGCCTTCACACATAAAGACCTATATCAACATGGGGTATCTCTACAGGGACCAGGGCAGATTCGACGAGGCTGTCGGGGAGTACGGTAAGACGCTCAAATACCTCCCCGGATACGCCCAGGCGTACTACCTCATGGGAGAGGCGCGCCTTTTACAGGGCAGGACGGAACAGGCCGTCGAGGGCTACAACGCCGCCTTGAGGCTCGACAACTCCCTCGCGGAGGCCCATAACGGTCTGGGTAAGGCTTACGAACGGCAGGGGCTGCTGAGAGAGGCCGCGGTCCAGTACAGGGACGCCCTTGACCTGAAGCCGGACTACGCTGAAGCGGAAGAGGCCCTTAAAAGGATAATAGGAAGGCTTTGACGGACGGCCTAACCTCACAAATTGCTCGATTCAAGTTTTGCGATTTGGCTGCTTTTGTTGCTCTCCATCCTTCCATGGATAGGCTGTTTTTTTAACACCCTGCTAATCGGCGTCCTGAGTGTATGTGGCGGATGACTGCCTTATCTCCTTGAGGGCGTGCTCGGCCTCAGCCCTCACCGGGTCCGAAGGGTAGTCCGTGAAGGCGAGTACGAACCCCTCAAACCCCCTTGCCCTTCCCTTGAGCCCGGCCACGACCTTAAGAAGCTCTATTATAAGGCGGGAGTCCTTGTTGTCGCCCGCGAGCATCAATGCCCCGAGTATCTTCGGGATATCCTCGCCTGGAAGCATGTCCCCTGCCCCCGAAAGCGCCTCGGCGGCCGTCTTTACGGCCCCCTCGTTGCCCGAGCTGAGTATCTCGATAAGGGAAGACAGGCCCCCTTTCCTGCCCGAAAGAAGAAGCGCCTGGGCGGATGTGAGCCTGTAGAAAGGCTCGGGATGGGCGATGATATGCCTTTTAAGTATCTCAACGCCGTCATCGAAGCCCTTTGCGAGCGCCAGCGCAGAGGCCTTCCTCACGTGGTAGACCTCGCTGTTCAGGTGCTCCATCAGGACGTACTTCGCGTCCGAGGTCTTGAGGCTCGCGAGCTCCTCCGCGGCCAGTATCGAGACGTCCTCGTTCTTGTGCTCGAGGCTCTCCAGCATTATGCCGTAGAACGCCTTGTTCCTCGAAAGGGCTATCGTGTGGAGCACGGTCTTCGGGAAGACCCCCTGGGGCGGGTTGTCTATAAGGTAGATGAGCTCCCTTATCGTGTCGGCCTGGTCCTCTTTAGCGAGGTGGTTGATGAGCATCGTCCCCTCTTCCCGGGTCACGGTCCCGGCCATGACCTTCGAGAACATATTGTTGAGCTTCTCCCTTATCGAACTCATTTAATTCGTATATCTCCTTGATAAACCGGCCTTTTTGCCTTGAAGGCCTGTCTTCATTAAAGGGCCGTCATTATAATACCATAACGCGGCGACGCAGGACAATACGGTTAATCACGCCCCATCTTCAGGGGGGGATTATATCCTCACGCACCCGTAAGGGCAACAGATTTAAGCGTTTTCAGTTAGTTTCCCTTCCCCCCCGGCCCATGACCCCTGCCAGCTCTTTTTCAGCCTCAGCGTACCCGGGCCTTATCCTGAGCGCGTTCCTGAACTCCCCGGCAGACTCGCTTAAAAGCCCCTCTTTCCTGTATATGAGGCCTATGTTGAAATACGCGTCTGCAGAAGCTGGGTTGAGCCTTATGGTATCCCTGTAGTGCGCTATCGCCCTGTCATGGTCGCCCGCGTAGTCGTATACCCACGCGAGGTTGTAATGGGCGTCCTCGTAGGCCGGGTCGAGCCTTATCGCCTCCTCGAAATCCGCTATGGCCTTATCTATCTCTCCCTTTTCCCTGTAAGCGAGCGCGAGGTTGTAATGGGCGTATTTGCTCGACGGGGACTTTACGATGGTATCCTGCCAGAGGGTGAGGTCGTCCTTCCAGACTGCGCTCCTTTTGAAAGAGCCTGCCGAATAGAGGACAAGGACAGCCGCAAACAACGGCATTATGACGGCCCGGGCCTTACGCGCTTTTGATGAGGCGAAAATAGGCCCTATCGCGAAGGATATCAACATCGCGAAGCCCGCCGAAGGGAGGTAGAGGTAGCGGTCGGCGAAGGCGGCGTTAGAAAGCGCCGGTATGTAGAGGACCGGCAGCAGAGGCAGCGCTATAAGGAGGAGCCCGATGAACGCCTGCCTTTTCCTCAGGCTCAGCGCCAGGGCTAAAATAAAAACTACGGCGGCCAGCACCCCGGCTATGGCCTTCGGCTCAGCGAGGGACGCCGTATATTCCATGACATATATCGCATTGAGGCCTATGGGCAGGACGAGCTTCCACGCGTATTTGAATATGAGCGGGAAGATGTTTATGGCAAGCTCGCGGACTGAAAGGCTTATCTGCCTGTGATGGAGAAGGCCGCCCACGGAGATAGTCCTCAGGGCCATGTACAGGACGGCCAGGAGGATATAGAGGATGTAGCCCTTCCAGCGTCTTAAAAAAGAGACGCCCTCTCCGGAAAGGTCGTAGGCGGCTATCAGCGCCGGGAGCATTATGGCCGTTTCCTTGCTCAGGAGCGCCACGGGAAAACAAAGGATTGAGAGCGCGTAAAAGGCCCTCCCCTGCCCTGCCCTGAACCGCATGAAAAAGTAGAGCGAAAGGAGGAAGAAGAGTGTATACGTAAGCTCTGTTATGGCCGAGACCCATGATACGACCTCGGAATTGACCGGATGGAGGGCGAATACAAGACCGGCCAGGAGCGGCGGGAAATACCCGGGAAAGCCCCTCTTTACGGGGAAACGCAATACCCGCGCCCCTTTGCTCAACCCGTCGATGCCCGCCTGGCCCGCCTGCCCGGCGCCGTTAAAGGCGAAAAGGGACGCGATAAGGAAGACGGTTACGGCATTTGCCGCGTGCAGCGCCACTGCCGTCAGATGGTAGCCCCACGGGCTTACCCCGAAGGCGGCGCGTTCGATCAAAAAAATCAGGTGCAACACCGGCCTGTACGTGTTCGACACCATGCCCTTGAACGACCAGAGGGACGTGGTAAACGCCTGCGGCAGATACCTGAAGTCCGTTATAAGCCTGTTATTTAGAATGAGCTCGTGGTCGTCGTAGACGAACCCGTTCCCGACAGACGCCGCGTAGACAGCGAACGTGGCAACGATAATGATAAGGACCGAGGCCGCCTTTGCCCTGTCGAAGCTCTTTTTATTTGTCTGCTTATCGGCTGTTTTTTTCATTGGAGGCTCCCTGATTGAATCTCCAGAAGCCTGTCCGCCGCCTCTTTATAGCCGGGGTTAATCTTCAGCGCCTCGCGGAACTCGAAGGCCGCCTCTTTCGTATCCTTCCGGTACGCGTATATCACGCCGAGGTTATAATGCGCGTCAGCCGCGCCCTTGTCGAGCCTGATGGTCTCGGAGTAGTGCGCAATCGCGTTCCCGAAATCGCCCTTGCCGTGGCTCGCCCACGCGAAGTTGTAATGGACGTTCGGGTTATTGGGGGATTTTTTTAGCGCGTCCGCCCAGAGGGAGTAGTCGTCCCGCCAGACGCGCCCCCTTTCGATCGAAGCTACAGAATAAGCGGCGAGCAAAATGACGGAGACAAATACGGCGGCAACGGCGGTCCCCCGCCGTTTAAGCGCCTGGCCGCATAGATACGCGAGCAGGATCGCGAAGCCCACAGAGGGCAGGTACAGGTATCTGTCAGCGGAGGCGGCCGTTGAAAGAGCCGGTATGTATAGCACCGGAAGGAGCGGCACGGCCGCCACTACAAGGGCTGTGTAGACGGGCCTTCTTCTCCTGAAAAAGACCGCGCAGACCATAAATGCTATCGTTATCGCAATCCCAGCGATAACGCGGATATCACTGAGCCCGCGCGCCGGATGGAACTCGTAGAGTATGTTGAGGCCTGACGGGTAGACGAGCTTGCTGAAATACCCGGCCACAAGCGGGAATACGTTGACCACGGCGCTCCATATGCCGAGGTCCGCCTGCTTATGGTGTATTATCCCCCCTATGGCGTACGTCCTTATCGCCATGAACGCGAAAAACGTCAGGACGAACAGGAGATACCCCTTCCAGCCCTTTACAGGCCCCCTGCCCTTCTCCGTAAGCCCGTACAGGAATATTATCGGGAGGAGTGCCGCGGCCGTCTCCTTGCAGAAAAGCGCAAGGAGGAAGAAAAGGGCCGAGAGTATCATGAGGCCAGTGCGCCTGCCCGCCCCGGCCCTTATGAATATATTAAAGGACGCGAGCGTAAAGAAAGTGTAAGTCAGCTCGGCCTGAGCCGAGACCCAGTTGACGACCTCGGTATTTACCGTATGTAGCGAGAAGACAAGCCCGGCGAAGACCGCGCAGACCGTGCCTGTAAGCCTGCCCCTGTCCCCTTCCCCTTCCCCGAAGGAGCCCTTCAGGAAAAAGCCTGCGAGATAATAGACGAGCACGGCGTTTGCCGCGTGGAGGACGATATTTACGAGGTGGAAGCCTAAAGGCTTGAAGCCGAAGACGTAATGCTCGGCCATGAACAGGAAGAAAAGAAGGGGCCTGTAGGTGTTCGAGGCGGTCTTGGCCGCGTCAAAGGACATCAGGGGCGAAAAGAGTATGTCGGGGGCGTACCTGAAGTCCGTGACCCAGATATTGCTGAGAAGTATGTGGTTGTCGTCGTAGACAAAGCCGTTAAGCAGTGTGGACGCGTAGACGCCGAGCGTGACCGCCGCGATGAGGGCGGGCGGGATTAACCTGTATATCAATTTCAGCTTAGCGTCTGGTATGGCCGGCATTTACCGAAGTAAGCCCCTTTAGCTCAGAGCCGGCCTGCGCGTAGTCAGGCTTTATCCTGAGCGCGGCCGTGAAAGCGTCCCTCGCGTCTTCCGTCCTGCCCTCTTTCCTGTAGATGAGTCCGAGGTTGTAGAAGGCGTCGGCGCTTTTCGGGTTGAGTCTTATCACCTCTTTAAAATGAGCGGCGGCGTCAGCGTCGTCCCCGGCCTCATTGTACGCCCACGCGAGGTTGTAGTGCGCGTCCTCGTAGCCAGGGTTTATGTTTACGGCCTGGAGGTTGGAAAGTATCGCGCTCTTCGTGTCTCCCCGCGCCTGGTATATGAGCGCCATGTTGTAGTAGGCTATGGCGTTGGCGGGGTTCAATTTTACGGCCTCGGCAAAGTGCCTGAGCGCCTCATCGCCTTTGCCCCCTGTCTGGTAGATGACGGCGATATTGTAATGGGCCTTCTCTTTTTTCGGGTCGAGTCTCAGGTCCTCGATGTACTGCGTAACGGCCTTGTCGGTCTGGCCCCGAGTCTGGTACGCCCACGCGAGGTTGTAGCGCACCCTCTCCTTGTCCGGGCTCTTCCTAACGGCGTCCTCGTAGAGCGTCACCTCGTTTTCCCAGACGGAGTTCCTCCTGTATGTAGCGGCCCCGAGCGGGACGGCAGTAAGGAGGATGATTATCACGGCGGGCCTTATGAAATCCCCGGCGGGCATTATCTTCTTCGCCGCGTAAAAGGCGGCCGCGCTGAAGGCCAGCGCCGCGCCAAAGGACGGCAGGTAGAGCCTGTGCTCGAATATAACATCTTTTATCGGTATTATCGAGGACTCTATGGACACGGTCACGAAGAACCAGACCACGCCGAACGAGGCGAGGAGCAGCAGCGGCTTCTTCCTCACGGCCGATATATAGAGCGCGTACGCGGCTGAGAGGAAGACGGCGAGAAGGAAGAGGAACGACAGGACCACCCGCGGGTCAAGGGCAGAGGTGGACATCGGGTAATCGTACTCTATATTCTGGTTTACGGGGAGCACGAGGAGCCTCAGGTAGGTCACGATGACCCTGAACTGGGTTAACAGGTAGTCGTGGCGCGAAATCGTCGAGAGGTCCTTTAACTGGAGGCCCCTTATCTCGTCCCCTATGCCGCCTCCGCCGAGGAAGCCTAATACCGAAAGCGGTATTATAAGGAACGCGAGGAAGAAGGGGACAAGACGCAAAATGCGCCTGCCCGGCCTTTCCCCTCCGAAGAAGACGAACTCATAGAGCGCTATTACGAACGGGAGCGTAAAGGCTATCTCCTTTGTCTTCTGCGCGAGGAAGGCCGAAAGGATTGAGCCGATATAAAAGAGGTACCTCTCGCCCTGCCCCGAGTCTCTCCACCTCGCGTAAAGGAAAAGCGACAGCAGGTAGAAAAGGGTCGCCAGCGAGGCGAACCTCTGCGAGACGTAGGTCACCGCCTCTGTCTGGACGGGATGCGCCACGAAGATGAGAGAGGCCGCAAGGGCCACCGCGAAAGGGAGCCCCCTTTCCTTCCCGTTGTGGGCCATGACGGGGGTCCTGAAGGCGGCGGTTATTATCCCGAACGCGAGCAGGCCGTTTATGGCGTGTATGAGCGTATTTACCGCGTGATAGCCGAAAGGGTCGAGACCGCCGAGCCTGTAGTTCATCGCGAAGGACAGGTATGTTAAGTACCGCGTCCCGTAAGGGGGCCAGTAGTCCTTCAGGGGGTGCGCCTTGCAGTAATTTATGACATAGAGGTAATCGTCGAACTGGAAAGAGGAATGGAAGGTGTTCGAGTAGATAAGAAGCGTAAGCGCCCCTATAAGGGCGGCGGCGTATAAGCCTTTTATTCCGTTCTTCCGTAAGCTCTGCATAAGGAGTATTCCGCTCCCGGCGCGCAGCGGCGGGAGTTCGTGTAAAGCTATGATATTTTACATTATTTCGAAAGACTCAACAAGGGCTATGATTGTGACCTGCGTGCTTGATTTACGGGCCTATTTATTATAAGCTAAACGGGATAATAACTTTCGGCTGAAATTTAACAGGTTGCTGAAAAACCTCGGAATTTCTTCAGGCTGCTCAAAAAGCTCCAGCTGCGAGGCCCCATTGAAATAGGGGAGCGAGGAGTGAGGCGTACTCCTTACGTTGTGACAAGACGAAGACAACAAAGCAGATGGACTTTTTCAGCAGCCTCCTGCTAAAAGAACGGTTAAAATGGCGGAATCCTATAGCGCTGAACGGCTCTCTCTTTTCGAGGCCTTATTAAAAAAGGGCTGCGACATCGAGAACGGCAGGCTCTGGACCCTGGAGCCCAGGCAGCTGAGGTTCAAGCACGGCGAATCCATTGCCGAGCTGAAGGTGCCCTATCACATGGGCGCCGAGGACGAGGCCTGCATTGAGAACGCGGTCCTCGCCCTCATATCGCTCCTGATGCGGCGCTACGAGCCGGCGAGCATCGAGGGCAGGGGCGACTCCCCCCAGGTCCTGCCCATAGCCGTCCCCCCTCTCAAGGACAAGACCTTCAGGACAGACCTCTTCATAGCCGACTCCCTTGAGAAAAAACTCGCCACGGCCATCCTCTCGTCCACGCCTTACATCGACAGCGCCATCCTCGCGGGCTGGCTCGGGTCCGACGGCCACGGCAGGAAGTTCATGCGTTGGGCCTCCGAGCTTTTTGAAAAGACGCTCAGGGAGGAGGCCAGGGGCGAAGGAGAGGAGAAGACGTCTTATCTCGCGCTTTTGGCCGCCATAAACACCATACGGAAAAAGAAGGAAAAGATAAAGGCCTACAGGATAAAGGGCCTGTCCTACGAGAGGCTTGACCTTGTCACGGGCCTGGCCGTCTTCCATGCATTGAGGGCCGCCATGAGGGACACCCTCGACAGGCTGAAGGTCGCGGGCGCCACGAGCTACAACCCCTTTACTGACGCGCTACTTTCCTCGTCGCTCGTCCCGCGCTCCTTCCTCTCGATACCCTCGAACCTCCTTTCGGTATCCCTTAACCCTTACGGGCTCAACAGCGAATCCTTCGAGGCGCTCTCGAATCTCCCCATGACATTCAGCGCCGAGGCGCTCGAGCCCATGGAGAAAAACAACGCGCTCAAAGGGCGCCCGGATACCGTCGAGGCCCTGAAGCAGCAGGGCGACATAGCAAGGTTCAGGGACGAGGCCTTGAAGTACCTGATGGAGTTCGAGCTGCCCGGCACCGAGGCGCAGACGATACTCTTCGAGGTCTATAACGAGGACAGGCTTATAAGGAACTTCCTAAGCGACGCGCGGGCTACCGCCAACCTTAACAGGTCGCTCGACGAGATAAAAAAGAGGTTCATAAACGACACGATGCGCGTCGAGGCCATATCCTCTTTCCAGGACTTCCTCTCCGGGTTCAAAAAATCCATGCTCGGGGGCATACTAAAGAGCTCGAAGAAGGACCTGGAGGCGGCCCTCCCGCTGATAGAGGGCTATTACGCGTGCAGGCTCGACGACCACGTCGAGCAATACGAGTCCCTCATGCGGGGCTACCTCGCGGACAGGCGCGGGGAGTTCAACCAGAACACGCTCCTGGAGGAATACGGCAGGGGGAGGCTCTACCGCTTCTCCGTGGACGACCGGCCGATACTGAAGACCCTCGAGGTCGAGGAAGAGGGCCAGCTTTTCGTGGACATGAAGGACTTCACGCGCAAGACCCTCAAGGTAAAAGAGATAGCCATGGCGGAGTTCATGAAGGAGTACTTCTACAAGCCGATCCTTTCGGCCGCGAGCCGCTACGGGGTCGGCACCGGCATAGGAACCGACGAGCGCGGGATAACCCTCACGAACCTCCCCGGGGACGCCGCCATATTCTCAGGCGGGGTCACCTACCTCGTTTCCCTTGCAAGGGACATCCAGGCCATCATCAGGCGCTACAGGGAGCAGCTCCTGCGCAGACTCCCTCCACGGAGGGACGAGGAGCTTTTGGAAGACGTCCACAAGTCGTTCGAGGCCCGCAAGGAGGCGTTGAAGCAGAAGAGGGAGGACCTGAACAGGGCCTTTGACGCCAGTGAGCCGGGCGTGGAATCGAGGCTCGTCGCCCTCGGGGAAGAGGAGCACAGGCTTGAGAGGACGTACAGGGACGAGATCGAGAACGCCATCAAGGGCGAGCTCGAGGCCGGGCTCTACATCTCTTACGGCGCGAAGGCCGAGGTGATGCTGATAGAGTCGAGGCACGACATCTCCGGGCCGGTGAAGGTCTCCATCGGCGAGAAGATAAACGAGGCCTCGCGCGGGACCTTCAGGAGCCCGATGGTCATGGCGAAGCTCGAGATGCTGATGGAGAACGAGAAAGTCAAGAAAAGGCAGCGCCTCAAATACCCGTTCGACGTCTATATCGACAGGTTCTATTCGATAAAGATGCCCCCGGAGCTCGACAGCGCCTTCGAGAAGCTCCTTACGAACAGGAAGGCGTCGAGCGCGCAGGCGATGGCCCGGATAATGGCGAACGAGTTCCTGAACGACCTTAAGAAGATAACCTCGGGCGAGACGTTCTCGAACCTCCGTCTCGTCTCATTCACCACGGACATCTACAACAAGGGGCAGGCCTTGAGCTACGGCGCCCTGCAGGCTTACATAAGGGAGGCGAAGGGGACGAAGAGCTTCTTCCAGAAGACCGTCGAGGTGCGGGACCTCGACCCGTACATCCAGGAGGCGTTTTTCTTCCCGGTAACCACGCTGGATTTCTGGTTAGGGCTGGAATCGGTCAAGGGAAGCGAGCGCGTGGAGGTCTTCTACAGGAGCGGAGAGGTGATATTCAAGGGCTTTGAGGCCAATTTGCCGACCGTTATATACGAGATGGTAAACCCCGAAGGAGATTTCTTCAAGGCCCTCTCCAGGTCCCATATACACAACTGGATAGAGGAAGCGAAGAAGGCCCATGGCGCGGAGGCCTTCTGAGACGCCGCTAACCTTTCTTCTTTAGCACCTCGTTCATGCTCCCGGTCCTGTAGCCCTGAAGGTCTATAGTCACGTAAGTAAAACCTATCTCCTTAAAGCCCTCTATGACCTTTTTCCTCACCCCGTCGTCGAGGAACAGATGGAGCGCCGCCTCTTCCGCCTCTATCCTTACGATATCTCCGTGGAAGCGCACCCTGAACTGCGAAAAGCCCAGCCCCCTTAAAAGCTCCTCGCCCCTGCCGACCTTCGCGAGCCTCTCTTCCGTTATCCTGGTGCCGTACGGGAACCTCGACGACAGGCAGGCGAAGCTCGGCTTGTCCCAGGTGGGAAGCCCCAGCTCCCGGCTCAGTATCCTTATCTCCCTTTTCGTCAGCCCAGCCTCCTGAAGCGGGCTCCTTACGCCGCTTTCGCCGGCGGCCGTCCTGCCGGGCCTGTAGTCCTTGAGGTCGTCAGCGTTCGAGCCGTCGGCAACGTGCGCAAGATTTAGCTTTTCGGCCTCTGCCCTCGATATCCTGAACAGCTCGCTCTTGCAGTAATAGCACCTCTTATCCGTATTGTCCGAAAAGTTCGGTATCTCAAGCTCGTTCGATTCAACAGTTACGTGCCTTGCGCCGATAAGGGCCGCAAGCCGAAGGGCCTCTTTGAGCTCCCTTTCCGGGTAGGTCGGGGATGTGGCCGTAATGGCGGCCGCGCTGCCCCCGAGGATGTCTTTAGCGGCCTTCAGGAGAAAGGTCGAGTCTACGCCGCCGGAGAAGGCCACCAGCACGGATTCCATCTCCCGCAGTATCCCTTTCAACATCTCGAATTTGCCGAGGGCCATCTCCCTTTCAGCCTCTCCGCCGAGGTCATTGGCCGGGCCTCTTGAATCGGGTACGGAAGCGCCTTTTTTCAGCATACCCTCGTCTCTTCTATCTCGGACTCCGTGGCGGGGGATTCGACCTCGAACTCCTCGGACCCCGCTCCGTTGGTCGCCTTGAGCCTCCCCCTGCCCCCGGCCTTCTCAAGCGCGTACCTCACGATGAGCCTCCCGGCGAAGACGACCGCGTCCCCGCCGCCATTGTCGGCTGACCCGTTGGCTCCCCCGTTCCCTCCAATGACTCCCACGGGGCCGTGAAAGCCGACCGGCTCCAAGAGCGTATCACCGGGCTGGACCATGGTCTTCAATTTCGAGTTGTCGGCCTCGTTCCTTCCGAGTATTATCTTCGTGCCGTTGAACCTGAAGTGCCTGCCTGTTTTCAGAAGCAAGAGGTCTTTTTTTGTGACGTCCGCCTTGCTGTAAAGGAGGTCCCTTACCTTCTTCGAGAATATCTTGTCCGTCAGCAGGCACCCGCCCGAGGGGCAGGGGTAATCGTTTATGTCGAGCTCCTCGGCAAGCTCCATCTGCGCCCGCCTGGACCTACCGAGCACGTCGAGGAGCCTTTCGCGGTCAACGAGCCCGTTCTTCTCCGGTATGGTCGGATCGAGCTGCTTTGCCGAAAGCGGCCTCAGTATCAGCCCTTCGAGCCCCGTCTCCTTCTCGATTATCCTGAAGACCTCTCTCCTCTGGCTCATGGGCCTCTGCCCGAGGACCTCGCCCGTGACTATGAACGAGGCGCCTATCTCCTCCATGTATCTTTTCGCCTGGACGAACATATATACCCTGCAATCGACGCAGGGGTTCATGCCCTTGCCGTACCCGTGTTTCGGGTTCCTGACGATGTCGATATAGTCGAAGCCCTTCGCGACGACCTTTATGGATATGCCGAACTCCTCGGCCACCCTCTTCGACTCGCTCCTGCAGCCGCCCTCCTTCGCTCCGCCGGAATTGCAGGTGCAGAAGGCCGAGGTGAAGTTCAGGGCGTGGACCTCGATGCCCTGGTCAATGATGAGCTTTACGGCGAGCGTGGAGTCGAGCCCGCCGGACAATAGCGCTACTGCCTTGGTCATAACCCCTTATCCCCTTTTACAGTCTGCTGAAAAAGCCATTTTTGAACAGCCTGCGTGTTATTTTGAGCTTTTAAACAACCCCTTGGAAATAGTTAAAAACCCTTGTAATTTGATAAAATATAATTATACTGAGAAGGGACGGGGAAATCAAAACAAATAACCCGCCTAACCGCTATCACGGATGAAAACCGAAAACCTGATCACGTTCGCTCTGGCGCTCCTTATAGGGTATCTACTTTACCTTGTTATGGCGCCGTTTTTCATACCCATCTTCTGGGCGGTAGTGCTGGTTATACTCTTTTACCCGTATTACAGGTGGCTCCTTGGCAAGGTCACCGGGCACAAGTCGCTGGCGTCTTTAATCGCCTGCCTTACGATAGCCCTTTTCCTCATCATCCCCATGGCCATAGTCGGCGCGGCGCTCGCCGGAGAGCTACTGGACATCTACCAGTGGGCGGAGAACTACATAAGCGAGATATCGGCCCGCGCCCACAATTCCCCGATGTTCGTCTTCCCTTTCCTCGAACGGTATCTCGGAAGGTACATAGACATCTCCGGCATCGACCTTCATAGCATATTCGCAAGCAGCATAAAGGACCTCGCCTCGTTCGCCGGGCAGGGCCTCACGGGCTTTATAAAGAGCTTCGCGGGGTTCGTCTTCAACCTCTTCCTCGCGTTCTTCACGATGTATTTCCTCTTCAAGGAGTGCGACGGCGTCCTCGGGCTCGTTAAGGACCTCCTGCCCCTGTCCGAATCGGCCAAGGAAAGGGTCTTGGACAGGAACAGGGACGTCATCTCCTCCACCATCTACGGCGGGCTCCTCGTGGGCGTGGTACAGGGGGTGCTCGGGGGGCTGGCCTTCTGGTTCCTCGGGCTCTCGGCCCCGATACTATGGGCTTCCGTGATGTTCCTGTTCTCGTTCCTCCCGTCCATCGGCACGGCGACGGTCTGGATACCCGCGGCCATCTACTTCTTCATAACGGGGGCGTACGTCAAGGGGGTAGCGCTGGTACTGTGGGGCACCCTCGTCATAAGCCTCATCGACAACCTGCTCCGCCCGATAATAGTCAGCGGCAGGACGAACCTCCACCCGCTCCTCCTCTTTTTCAGCATACTCGGGGCCGTCAACGTTTTCGGCTTCATAGGGATAATCGCCGGCCCGCTCATACTCTCCATAGGCCAGGCCACGATAGAGATCTACCACGAATACGTCAAATCCACCCGAACCCACGGATGAGCGGCGCTCAAGGATACGAAACAGGCCCTTACTCAATAAGGCCGGAGGCGTACCGCCCGAAGGTGCTTCTGCCGCTCATACTCTTCATCCTCACCGTTGTCACCACCGTCATAGCCGGGGCGCTCTACCAGGGGGCGCATATCTTAAAGGACCCCTTTGAGCTTGCAAAAGGCATCCCGTTCTCCGCGTCCCTCCTGCTGATACTCGGCACCCACGAGTTCGGGCATTTCATCGCGTCGAGGAGGCACGGCGTCTATACGACTTTGCCGATGTTCATACCCGGGCCGCCGATACCGCCTTTCATCGGCACCTTCGGCGCGGTGATAAGGATAAAATCCCCGATAACCACGAAAAGCGCCCTCGTTGACATAGGCGCGGCTGGGCCGCTCTCGGGGTTTATCGTGGCCCTCTTCGTCACGGCCTGGGGCCTCAAGATGTCCACGGTGCTTACGCACACCCCCCCTCCGGACACTGTAGCGTACGGGACATCGCTTATCTTCAAGCTCCTCATATATATCGTCTTCAAGGGCAACCCCGAGAACATCTCGCTCCACCCGGTGGCGGTAGCCGGGTGGTTCGGGTTTTTCGTCACGGCCATGAACCTTCTGCCGATGGGCCAGCTCGACGGCGGACACATAGTCTACGCGCTCCTCGGCAAGAGGCACAGGGCGTTCTCGGTATTGATAGCCGTCGTCCTCGTCTCGCTGGGCTTTTTAACCGGCTGGTACGGCTGGATAATATGGGCCGGGCTCATCTACGCCATAGGCATGTGGCACCCGCCGATAGAGGACCAGGACTCCCCCATGGACTGGAGGAGGAGGCTCGTGACGATCATCGCCATACTGGTATTTGTGTTGACTTTCCTGCCTTTGCCGATTTATATTGTTTAGCAGGCTGCTGAAAAAGTCCATCTGCTTTGTTGTCATCAAAGCTCGTCACTGCGGCGTACAACAACGTACGCCTCATTCCTCGCTTCTCGACGCCTCGCATCTGGAGCTTTTTGAGCAGCCTGTAGATTTGATATAATCCGGCGAAAGGCTTTTGATGAAGGTATTCGACGAGGCGGAGCTGAAGAAATTCGACGGCTCGACGCCGGGCAACCCCATATACTTCGCTTTTGACGGCAAGGTCTACGACGCGACGAACAGCCCGCTTTTCATAGACGGCATGCACTTCGAGCACTACGCGGGAAGCGACCTTTCCGACTACATGGCGGACGCGCCCCATAACGACGAGGTCCTCGCGGAACTTACGGTAGTAGGCGAGTTCAAGAAGTAACGGGCGGGGGTCCCAGATACCCCGCCGGCATATTCTCCCGAAAAGCCTCCCATACTATGAGACTTACTATCTTAGGCTGCGGCACATCCACCGGCGTGCCTGTGATAGCTTGCCGCTGCGGCATATGCACGTCCACCGACGCGCGGAACAAGCGCACAAGGTCGTCGCTGCTCATAGAGGCCGGGGGCAGGAACATCCTCATAGACACCTCGACGGACTTAAGGACCCAGTCGCTCGCCAACAACCTCTCGCGCATAGACGCGGTATTGTTCACCCACCCGCACGCGGACCATATACACGGCATAGACGACCTCCGGGCCTTCAACCTCGCGCAGGGCACATCGATACCTTGCTATGGGAGCGCATTTACTATCGAGCGCATACGGGTGATGTTCGACTACATATTCAGGGACGACCTTAACGACGGCTGGAAGCCGAACCTCACCACGACGGTAGTAGACGCGCCCTTTGACCTCTCCGGCGTAGGTATAACCCCGGTGCCCGTATACCACGGGCAGGCCCTCATATTCGGCTACAGGATAAAGGACATGGCATACCTGACCGACTGCAGTTCGATCCCGGCGGACTCCTTCGGCCTCCTTAAAGGGCTCGACCTGCTCATACTCGGGGCGCTGCGCCATAAGCCCCACCCGACGCACTTCAGCATCGACCAGGCCGTGGACGCGTCCCGGGCCATAAAGCCCAGGAGGACCGTCCTCACGCACCTCAGCCACGGCCTCGATTACCCGAGGGACAACCCTGCGCTGCCCGAAGGCATAGAACTCGCCTATGACGGGATGCGGATAGAACTTTAGCAGGCTGCTGAAAAAGCCCTGTTCTACCGCGTCGTCTTCAAAATTCGTCATTGAAAAGGAGAGTTGCACAGGCTGACGGCGATATCAAAAGGGAACAATAAAGAGGTAAGAGGAGGCAAGACGGATAAGCGATATTACTGCAGGAACTCGTAGCCGCATTTACGGCAGTAAGGCGCGTTCATCTTGGAGAAGGAGCCGCAAAAGCCGCACTTCTTGTAGCCTTCGTTCACCCCGGCCAGGAGCGAATGCGGCAGGGCTATCAGGAAAAGAAGCGCCCCGTAAATCCACCAGACAAGGAAGCTCCTGCCTTTCCTGGACGCTATGTAAGCGGGGAGCAGGCCTATGACGGCGGCAATGACGATAATATATATGAGCTGTATGGGCATAATCTATTATATCCTTTTTCTGTTGAATCTCCCCGCAGCAAGCTGCGGGGAATCTTCGACACAAAAGGAAAAAATTTCGATTCGCTCGCTAAACCCCGCCGCAAGCAGCGGGGAATGCGCTCGCTGTGCGTGTTCAAGTGGCGTCGTTCTCGATCTCTCCCTCGTCTTCGCCCGTGCCGAGCTCAAGTGACTTTATCTCCGGCAGTGACGCACCGATTATCCCCTGCACGTCCCCGTACATCTTCACGGTGTTCATGACGACCTTCTCTATCTGCTTTTCCCTCTTCGCCCATATCTTGTACAGCGCCCGTTTCTCGGCCTCGAGGTCCTCCCTCATGGCCTTGAACGCCTCCACTATGCCCTCTATCTTATGCCTGAACTCGGGGCCTGAGAGGTAGTTGTAGACCGCCTCCATCTTCTCGCCCTTGCCGGTCGCGGAAAGCCGCGCCAGCCCCACCTGCAATAGCCCGGCCCGGAGCGCCTCGGCGAGGTTGGCGGCATAGGGGACGGCCGTGACCCACACGCCTTCCATCTGCGTAAACGAGCTTACGCCTTTGGGCAGGGCCTCGGTGACGAGCACGGCCACTTCGGCCTTCACCTCCCTCTGGTCTTCCTTGAGCTTCGATATCCAGTCGTCGCTCCAGGCCTTCGTGCGCTTCGACTCCCATACTATCGACCCGCATTGCTGGCCCGCTCTCGTCAGGACCTTCTGGATGATGTCCGCGCCCCTTATGCCCTTTGGCACCGGCTCTATGAGGTCTATCGGGAACTTCGCCTTGAGGAGCGCTTCAAGCTCCATCTCCAGGACCTCGCCCTGCGCCTGCTGCGAGCCCTGCTCCCCTTTCCTCCTTGCGTCCTCAAGCGCCTTTAACAGGTCGGCTATCTTCTTGTCCTTCTCGGAGTCCCTCAATCTATGCTCTTCCGAGAACATCTCAAGGGTCTCGCGCCTTATCTTTTCGCGCTCGGAGTCGAGCTTACGGACTATCTCAAGCTCCTGGGCCTTTTTCTGCTCCTCAAGCTCGCGGGCCTGCTTCCTCAGCTCCAGCTCTTTATTGCGGAAATCGACTATCTGCCTGTCCTTCTGGGCCGCCGCCTCTTTTAAATCCTTAAGCTCGACCTCGATGCCCTCCTTCGCCTTCCTCTGCTCCTGTTCGGCGATCTTCGCGCGCTCGAGCGTGAGCCTCCGGGATATGGTATCGTCCATCTCCCGATTTTTTCTGTTTATCTCGTCCTCTTTCCTTTTAAGCTCGGCCTCCCGCGCGCTCGCCTTGGCCTCGAACTCCTTCCTCAGGCCTTCCTGTATCTGGCTACGAAGGGCCTCGGTAAGCGGTATGGTAAAGCCGCACTTGGGGCAGTTTATGTTCTGGTCAGCCATAAAAATCAGTCCTTCCGGTTTCGCTACTTTACTATCCTCGTCCCGGCCTTTCCTTCAAGCGCGGCCTCGATAAGTTCGGGCTGGGTTATGACGACCTCCCTGCCGCCCGACTCGATGAACTCTATCGCGGCCCGCACCTTCGGCCCCATTGAGCCGGGCGCGAACTCGCCCGCCTTTAAGAACCTTTCCGCTTCCTTGACGGTCATCTCCGGGACGCCCTTCTGGCCGGGCTTGCCGAAGTTTATGTAGACCATGTCGACCTGGGTCAGGTTTATGAACCTGTCCGCCTTCACCTCTTTCGCGAGAAGGGCCGTGGCGAGGTCCTTGTCTATGACGGCGTCGATGCCCCTCAGCGTCCCGTCCTCTTCCTCCACGACAGGCACGCCTCCGCCGCCTGCGGCTATCACTATCACGCCCAGCTCCGCGAGAGTCTTTACCACGGATGCCTCGATTATCCTTTTGGGCACCGGCGAAGGCACGACCCTCCTGAAGCCCCGGAGGCTGTCCTCCTTCATCACCCACCCCCTGGACTCCGCGAGCCGGGCGGCCTCTTCCTCGGTATAGTATGGGCCTACGGGCTTGGAGGGGTCCTTGAAGGCCGGGTCCGATCTATCGACTACGACCTGGGTGACGATAGTGGCCACGTCTTTTATGTTATGGAGCCTGTGGAGCTGGTTATACAGTATCTGCTGTATCATGAACCCTATGCCGCCCTCGGAGTCGGCGTCGCAGATATATAGCGGCTCGGGCGGGATAAGGTCCTTTACGGCCTCGTTCCTTATTACTATGTTGCCCACCACGGGGCCGTTGCCGTGGGTTATGATTATCGATTTGCCGCCCTTGACCATCCTGCCGATATACCCGCAGGCCTGGCTCAGGTTCTCCATCTGCTCGTCTATGGTGCCGCGGCCGCCGCGCCTTATGATGACGTTGCCGCCGATGGATACGATTATCTTCTCGGACTGGTTCCTTACTACCTGCAGCCTCGTCTCCATCGGCCCCCGTTGTATTTTCAGATCACTTATGGGATTCTATATAGCTCTCGGCCATATACGCGGCTATCGCCCCGTCGCCCACGGCCGTGGCCACCTGCAGGAGCGGGGTCGTCCGGCAGTCCCCTGCCGCGAATATGCCCGGTATGCTCGTCTCCATCTTCTGGTTCGCCTTTATGAACCCTCCCTCGTCCTTGTCGACGTCGACGAAATCCGTGGTGGGGTTTATGCCCACGAAGATGAACACGCCCTCGAGCGCTATCTCCTTCATCTCGCAATGCTTGAGGTCCTGCACCACGGCCTTTGTCACGACCCCGCCCTCACCTTTTATCTCCTTCAATGTGTGGCTCCTGAGTATCTCTATGTTCGGCGTGGCTTCGACCTTCTCCTGGTGCATCTTCTCGGCCCTGAACTTGTCGCGCCTGTGGACGAGGTATACCTTCGAGGCTATCTTCGACAGGTACGATGCCTCCTTTACCGCGGTGTCCCCCCCGCCCACGACCATCACCGTCCGGTTTCTGAAGAAGGGGCCGTCGCAGGTGGCGCAGTAGGATACCCCCTTGCCAGTAAGCTCCTTCTCGCCCGGCGCGCCGAGCCTCTTGGGCCTCGCGCCCGTGGCTACTATTATCGCCTTGGCCCTCAGGTCGCCGTCAGAGGTCTTTACCACCTTTTCCTTGCCTTCGGCCGTTATGTTTATGACCTCGGTGAACTGTATCTTGAGGCCCAGCCCTTTGGCGTGCTCCTCGAACTTCTCCATCAGCCCGGCCCCGCTTATGGATGGGAACCCCGGGTAGTTCTCTATTACATCGCTTACCGCTATCTGGCCGCCGACCATCTGCTTTTCAAGCAGGACCGTATTCAACTTCGCCCTCTGCGCGTAGATGCCCGCCGTAAGCCCCGCCGGGCCGCCGCCTATTATTATCAGATCGTACACGGAAACCTCCTGGAAAGGTATGCATGACAATCGTAAACCAGAAAGGCTTCTCGATTCAAGCTATATTCGACAGTATCTTTCTGACGGTCTTCAGGTTCCTCGGGTCGTCCTCTGCGGTCTTCTTCGGCGTCTCCAGTATCATGGGCACGCGGATTATCTCGGGGCGGGTCAAAAGCTCCCTGAATGCCTCAAGCCCTATCTGCCCCTTGCCTATGTGCTCATGCCTGTCGAGCCTCGATGAGAACCGGCCTTTCGAGTCGTTCAGGTGGATGAGCTTGAGCCTTTCAAGCCCTATCTCCTTGTCGATCACCGATAAAAGCGCCTTTGCCCCGCCCGCCTTCAAGGCGTACCCCGCGGCAAAGGCGTGGCAGGTGTCGAAGCAGAGCCCGATGTCAAGCCCGAGGGCCTTGGCACCCTCGATTATCCGGGAAATATCCTTCAAGCCGCTCCCGAAGGCGGAGCCTGCGCCGGAGGTGTTCTCAAGGAGGACGGTCGTCTTTTTTCCGAGCCCGTCCCCGGCAAAGTCCCTGAACGCCGAAAGGACCCGGGTTATTGCGAACTCGCTGCCCATGTCCATGGGGCTGCCGAGGTGCGTTACAAGGTAGTCCGCGCCTATCTCCTCGGCCGTGGAGAGCTCTTTTTTAAAGAGGAAAAGGGACTTGTCGAAGTTCACGCTGTCGGGGGTGCAGAGGTTTACGAGGTAGTTCGTGTGGACGGCTACGGGGTAGATCCCCGTTTCCTTCTTTCTTTTCCTGAAGAGCGCGGCCTCGGCGGGGTCAAGGGGCCTGTAGACCCAGCTCCTCGGGTTCCGAGCGAACATCTGGACGCAGTCGCAGCCGAGCTCAAGCGCCCTGTCGATGGCCTTTGACAGCCCGCCTGCGATGGAGGTGTGCACCCCGAGTGGCATAAGTCCGCCCTATTTTTTCGCCTTTACTTCGAGCTTCCGTCTCGCGGTCGAGGCCAGCACGCTCGGTATGTTCTTGCTTTTGGCGATCTTCGTGAGGTCTTTCTCGAAGAGGTTGTCGAGCAGCTTGACTGAAATGGCAAGAGGGGTCTTGGGGTTTGTCGCCATGCCGAGCTTGACGTTATAGTTCTTGACCCATTCCTTGTTCTTCGCCACCTGACGGAGGAGGTCCTCGGGCGTGCCCTTCGAGCTCGTGAGCCTCAAGACCTCCTCCTCGGTTATCCTCGGGTTCTTCAGCACCGATATGGATATGATCTTGTTGGCGTCCTTTATGAGGACCTCCCTCGCGCTCTTGTTGCCGCTAAGGGCGAGCTTGATCTTCTGCCCCATGCTCATGTTCTGGAGCATCTTGTAGATGTTCTTCTCGTCGAGGTTCCTGTCATCCACGAGCTCCTTGGGGACGTTGAGCTTCTCCTCGTCCCGGGCCGCAGGCCCCGGCCTCCGGGGCCTGGCCTCCGGGTCATCGATGGCCTTCAGCAATGAAGGCGGCGCAAGCGGGTTCTTCCTTATTGAGTCGGCGAGGAAGGGCTTGCGGCGGAGCCAGTCCCTGTCCTCCTCTATAAGGGCGATTATCTCCTCGGGGCCCGTCTCGGCCAGAGACTTCAGGGTCTCGTCGTCGGTCCCCTCGTTCAACGCCGCGAATACGAGCACCGCCTCGTCGTCCCTGTGGTTGGAGATTATACTCTTTATCACAAGCGGGTCGAGCTTCCTGTCCAGCGCTTCAAGCAGCAGGGCCGCCGGGAGGTCGTCGAACGACCTCTTCGCCGCCCCGGCCACCTCCGGGTCCTTGTCGAAGCCCAAAACGAAAAGGACGGTCACCTCGTCGTTGGAATCGACCGCCTCCTCCAGCGCCCTCGTCGCCGCCTTCAGTTTAAGCTCCCTCGGCGTGTCCGGGGAGATGAACCTCAAAAGCCGCTGACTGACTTTCATGAAAGCCTACGCCTCGCCCTTCTCGGTCTTTACGGTGGATATTATCTTCTGGCTCAGGTACGTCGGGACCTCTTCGTAGTGCGAGAACTCCATCGTGAATATGCCCCTGTCCCCCGTCATCCCGCGCAGTTCCGTTGCGTACGTTATGACCTCGGCCATCGGGACGAGCGCCTTTATGGTCTGGCTGCCGGCCTTGGGCTCGGCCCCGAGAATCTTGCCGCGCCTTGCGTTTACGTCGCCTATGACGTCGCCTAGGTTCTCGTCAGGGACGTTTATCTCCATCTTCATTACAGGCTCGAGTATTACGGGGTGCGCCTGCTCCATGCCTTTCTTGAAGCCCATGGAGGCGGCTATCTTGAAGGCCATCTCGGAGGAATCGACCGAATGGTAAGTGCCGTCGTAGAGGGCGACCTTCACGTCCACGACCGGAAAGCCCGCGACGACGCCGCTCTGCATCGCCTCCCTTACGCCCTTTTCGACCGCCGGTATGTACTGCCTCGGTATCGCCCCGCCTGTGATGTTATCGGCGAACTCGAACCCCTTGCCCCTCGGCAGCGGGCTTATGTCGAGCCATGTGTCGCCGTACTGCCCCCTCCCGCCGGACTGCTTCTTGTATTTGCCCTGCACCTTCACGTGCGAGCGTATAGTCTCCTTGTAGGGCACGTGCGGGGTCTTAAGCTCCACTTCGCACCCGTACTTCCGTTTGAGCTTCTCGACCGCCACCTCGAGGTGGACCTGCCCCACGCCGGATAAAAGGAACTCGTTCGTCTGCTCGTCCCTCTTGAACTCGAGGCTCGGGTCCTCTTCCATGAGCTTCGCCATGGCTACGGGGACCTTGTCCTCGTCGGCCTTTGTCCTCGGGTGTATGGCGTAGGAGAGCGCGGCGTTCACCTCGGGGAACGGCGGATATACTATCGGGTCGGCAGGGTCGGAAAGGGTATCTCCCGTGAAGGTGTCCTTGAGCTTCGCCACCGCTATTATGTCCCCGGCCGACGCCTTCGCGACCTCTTTTATCTTCCTGCCTTCGAGGAGGTAGAGGTGGCTGAGCTTCTCCCTGACGTCGCGGCCGCCGTTATAGACCGCGGCCTCCGAGTGGACGGAGCCGGAGAATATCCTGAATACCGACAGTTTGCCGGTGTACGGGTCTATTATGGTCTTGAAGACGAGCGCCGAAAAAGGCGCCTCACCCGAAGGCTCCCTTGTGGCCTCGCCGCCCGTTTTCGGGTTCCTGCCCCTGTATACGCCCCTTGTGACGCCCTTATCGAGGGGCGAAGGCAGCGTCAGGTTCACGGCGTCCATCAGGAGGTTGACGCCGATATTTTTAAGCGCAGAGCCGAGGTATACGGGTATGAACCGCCTCGTAAGCACGCCCTCCCTCAGGGCCTTTCTAAGCTCTTCGGCCGTTATCTCCTCGCCGTTCAGGTACTTCTCGGCAAGAGAGTCGTCGGCCTCGGCCACCGAGGCTATCATGCCGTCCCTCATCCTGGAGGCGTCTTTTTTGAGAGGCCCGGGGCAGTCTTTCACCTCGAACTGGCCTGATGAGTCGTCCTTATAGACATATGCCTTCATGGAGGCGAGGTCTACGACCCCGCTGAAATCAGGCCCTTCGCCGATGGGTATCTGCATGGGCACGCCCTTCACCTTGAGGACCTTCTCCATGTCGTCCACCGCCCTTAAAAAGCTCGCCCGCTCCCTGTCCATCTTGTTGACGAACGCGACCCTGCAGACCTCGAACTCGTCGGCGAACTCCCATATCTTCTCGGTCTGGACCTTTACCCCGGAGATGGCGCTCAATATGACGACCGCGCCCCCGGCCACACGCAGCGAGTTCCTTGTCTCGGTTAAGAAGTTGGAGTAACCGGGGGTGTCGATGATATTGACGCGCGCGCCGCTCCAGTCGTAGTGGTGGACGGCCGAGGAGATGGTTATCTTGCGTTTCTGTTCTTCAGGTTCGAAATCGAGGGTGGAGGTGCCGTCGTCGACTCTTCCGAGCTTGTCGATGGCCTTGGCGTTATAGAGGATGGCCTCTGAAAGGGTGGTCTTTCCCGCGCCGCCGTGCGCGATGACGGTGATGTTCCTTTTTTTGTCCAGGGGGATGTCCAAGACTGCCTCCTTCTTAGAGGTTCATTTTACCGGCAGCGTCTTATCTTTTTTAAAATATCATGACTCCTTCTTCCTGAATAAGCCCGGTATGACCCTTCTTAAGAGTATGCCGAGTAACTTGTTTATCGGGTTCGCCCTGTCGAGCCCCGGGATTATGGGCCTGCCCCTGAAGCCGAGCTCCACGAGGTACTTGTTTATGTCCTCGTTCTGCGGGTCGAACTTCAACCCCTTCAGGAATACCTTTATGGCCCCCTTCTTGTTCCCCGCGGCCATATAGACCCTGCCGAGGTTGAGGTAGTACTCGGCCTTGAAGAACTCCTTCTTTATCGCCCTCGTGCACAGCTCGAGGCCCAGGCCTATCTCCCCGCCGCGGATGGCCTTCAGCATGCCGTAGTACGACATGTAGTCCGCGTTGTCCTTGTCTTCCTTGAAGGCCTTCTCGAACGCCCTCAGGGACCTGTCCATGTTCTCTTCCCTCAGGAACCTCTTTCCGGCAAGGAAGTGCTCCCGCGGGTTTGAAGAATTTTCGGATGCCATCTACCGGTTCCCCTCGTATATGATCTTTAATCCCTTGAGCGTCAGGAATTCGTCGGCCTTCCTGATGTACTTCGACTCCCCTATCACTACCCCGGCCATCCCCCCGGTCGCTATCACTTCGGCATCAGCCCCGGCTTCCTTCATGAACCTCTCTATAAGCCCGTCTACAAGCCCGATAAAGCCGAAGAAAAGCCCGGAGCGCATCGCCTCGACGGTGTTCCTCCCGATGGCCCGCGAAGGCCTCTCCACCTCTATCCTCGGCAGTTTCGCCGTGCCCATGAAGAGGGCCTCGGCCGAAAGCGCCACGCCCGGGGCTATCGCCCCTCCGGCGTACTCGCCCTTCGCGGTCACAAGATCGAACGTCACGGCGGTGCCGAAGTCCACGATGATTACAGCCTTCCTGTACTGCGCGTACGCGGCCACGGCGTTTACCAGCCTGTCCGCTCCGACCTCGGAGGGGTTATCCGTAAGCACCTTTATCGGCGCGCTTACGTCTGAGCCTATTATGAGCGGGGTCACCCCGAGGTAATCGGCAAGCGCCGCCTTCAGCACATTGTTGAGCTGCGGCACCACGGAGCAGACGACGGCGCCCTTGAGGGCCGTCCTTTTAAGGCCGGCGGCGTCGAAGAGCCCGGAGAATATTATACCGTATTCGTCCGCCGTCCGCCTTTTGTCCGTGGAGACCCGCCAGTGGCGCTCGAACCCGTCGTCCCTGAACACGCCCGCGACTATGTTCGTATTCCCAATGTCCACGGCAAGGAGCATCGAATTATTCTCCGGCCTCCACGTCGCCTGAAATCACCCGCTCGACGCCTGAAGACGTCTTTACCAGGAGCGCGCCGCCGTTGTCGACCCCCATGCATATGCCCGAGACGTCGCGGTGGAAGGAGGCTATCCTTACGGGCTTTCCCTCGGAGCCGAAATGCCTCTTCCATTCGTCAAGGACGGGCGCAAACCCCTTGCCCAAGTATATTCTATACCATTTTTCCATCGAGGAGAAAAGCCCGCGCGTGAACGCCGCCCTGTCTATCTCCTGCCCGCATCTTTCACGGAGCGACGTGGCCGCGCCTTTTATGTAATCCGGGAAGTCCTTCTCCCTGATATTGAGGTTGACCCCTATCCCGGCCACCACGAAATGGACCCTGTCCGCCTCCGAGTCCATCTCCATCAGTATGCCTGCGGCCTTTTTGGAGTCTATCAGTATGTCGTTGGGCCATTTCACCTTCGGGGGGCGGGGGCTGTAGGGGCTTATCGCCTCCACCGCCGCAACGGCCATGAGGAACGTAAGCTGGTGCGCCTCGTGCGGCATTATGCCGGGCCTTAATATTATCGAGGCGTAGAGGTTGACCCCCGGAGGCGATTCCCACTTCCTCCCTATCCTGCCCTTGCCTTTTGTCTGCCTGTCGGCCACGACCGCCGTGCCCTCGGGCGCGCCGTTTCTTCCAAGCTCAAAGGCCTTTACGTTCGTAGAGTCTATCGAAGGGAAGAAGACGACCTCTTTCCCGATGATATCCGTAGTGAGCATGGCGGCTATGCCGACCCCGTTGAACGGGTCTTTGGGGGAAGCGAGCCTGTAGCCTTTCGAGGGGCTCGCCTCTATGGGGAAGCCTGCTCCCTTCAACGAGTTCATGTGCTTCCAGACGGCGGTCCTGGATATGCCGAGCGCAGAGCTTATCGACTGGCCGGAGACGTACCCGCTGCCCTCGCCCTTCAACACCCTTATTATCTTAAGCTCTGCCGGATTTTTTCCCTGCATAGGGTCTTACTTCCATGCTGATGTCCACGGCCCTCGCCGAGTGTGTAAGCGCGCCTATGGAGATGAAATCGACCCCGATGGAGGCCGCCTTCGAGACGTTATCGAGCGTTATCCCGCCGGAGACCTCAACGAGCGCCTTCTTCTTTATTATCTTAAGGGCCTTCCTCATCATGGCGATACCCATGTTGTCGAGCATTATTATGTCCGCGCCGGAGGAGAGCGCCTCTCTTACCTCTTTCAGTGTCTTCGCCTCGACCTCGACCGGGACCGATTTGCCGTACTTCCTGTAGACCCGCCTTACGGCCTCCTTCACCCCACCGGCCGCCTCTATGTGGTTGTCCTTTATGAGCACCGAATCGAATAGGCCGAACCTGTGGTTATGGCCCCCGCCGGCCTTGACCGCGTACTTCTCGGGGAGCCGGAGGCACGGGGTGGTCTTCCGCGTGTCGAGTATCTTCACATCGGGCCCGGCCTTTTTCACGAACTTGGAGGTAAGGGTGGCTATGCCCGAGAGCCTCTGGAGGAAATTGAGCGCCACCCGCTCGCCTGTAAGGAGCGGGTTGAGCCTGCCTGATATCGTGGCTATCCTCTCGCCCTTTTTTACCCTGTCGCCGTCCCTGTAAAAAGCTCGCAGCGAAGAGCCCCTGTCAAGGAGCTTGAAGACCTGCTCGGCCATGAAGAGCCCGGCAACGACAAGGTCCTCCTTGGCAATGAGGTCCGCCTCTCCCCTCGCGCCTCTGGGCACGATGGCCGTTGTGGTGACATCCCCCGCGCCGACGTCTTCCTTGAGCGCGGCCTTTATGAGAAGCCCCGAATACTCCATGAGCCCCGGCATCACGCGGGCTCCATCTTTTTTGCGTGTCGCCTTCAACCCTTCAGGTCCCTTATCCTTTCAAGCCCGGTCTCGATCTTGGCCTTTTTCTCAAGCAGCCCGGCAAGGCGCGCCCTGTCCTTCTCGACGACGTCTTTCGGCGCCCTGGCCACAAAGGCCTCGTTGGATAGCTTCTTCTCTACGGAATCGTACTCCACGAGGGTCTTTTCAAGCTCTTTCCGGAGCTTTTTCATCTCGGCCTCGAAGTCTATAAGGCCGGCAAGCGGCACATAGACCTCGACCCTTGGCCTGCCCTCGGCGCCTCCGGCTATGGCTGAGACGGCGTTTCTGGGCCTTTCGCCCGCCTCTTTCACGTCGAGCCCCTTTACTTTGGCCAGCTGTTTTATATATTCGGCGTTCCTCGCTATCGTCTCTCTGAGGTCATGGTCCGCCGCGAAACAGACGCAGTCTGTTTTGGCGTCCTGGGCTATGTTCATCTCCGTCCTTATGTTCCTTATGGCCCTTATCACGTCCATGACCTCTTCCATCTCGGCCGCCTCTTTATTGTAAAGACCGCCTTCCACGGGGTATTGCTCTTTATGTAGCGCTTCACCAGCGCCCGGCAGATAGCCGTACAGCTCCTCGGTTATGAAGGGCATGAACGGATGGAGCATCTTCAATGCGTCCTTGAATACCTCGACGAGGACCTTTGCGGAGGTCTCCTTCCTTTCGGGGCCGCGCTCGCCCTTCAAGTCCTGCTTTATAAGCTCGACGTACCAGTCGCAGAGCTCGTGCCATACGAACCTGTAAAGCGCCCTCGCGGCCTCATCGAACTTGTACCCGTCTATGGCCTCGGATACCTCTTTTATGCAGACCGACCTCCTTGAGAGTATCCATTTATCGGCCATGTTGAGCGTGGACTCATCTAACGGGGCTGTTGCTTGATCAGGGCCATCTCCTATATTCATCAACGTAAACCGGGCGAGGTTCCATATCTTGTTGCAGAAGTTCCTGTACCCGGATATCCTGTCTTCGGCGAGCTTTATGTCTCGCCCCTGGGCCGCCAGCACCGCGAGGGTGAACCTCAGGGCGTCGGTGCCGTACTTCTCCATCATGACGAGCGGGTCTATGACGTTCCCCTTGCTCTTGCTCATCTTCTGCCCCTGGGCGTCGCGGATGAGGGCGTGGATATAGACCTCCCTGAACGGGGGGCTGTCCATGAACTTGAGCCCCATCATTATCATCCTCGCCACCCAGAAAAATATTATGTCGAAGCTCGTGGATAATACCGAGGTCGGGTAGAATACCTTGAGCTCTTTCGTGTCATCCGGCCAGCCGAGCGTCGAGAAAGGCCAGAGGGCCGAGGAGAACCACGTGTCGAGCACGTCGTTGTCCTGCGCGATATTCTTCTTTCCGCACCTTTCGCACACGTCCGGGTCTACGGTCGATACCGTAATATGCCCGCAGTCCTTGCAGTGCCACGCCGGTATCCTGTGGCCCCACCATATCTGGCGGGAGATGCACCAGTCTCTTATGTTCCTCATCCAGTCGAAGTAGGTGTTCTCCCAGCCCTTCGGGACGAACCTTATCTCCCCTGCCTCGACGGCCTTTATAGCGGGCGCGGCCAGCGGGCCGACCTTCACGAACCACTGCTTCGAAAGCCTCGGCTCGACGACTGTCGAGCACCTGTAGCAGGACCCGAGCATGAGCTTGTACTTGTCTATTTTGGGCATGAGGCCCGCCGCTTGAAGCTCCTCCACTATCCTTTTCCGGGCCTCGAACCTGTCGAGCCCGGCGAACCTCCCGGCGTTCTCGTTCATCCTGCCGTTCTCGTCCATCACGTTGAGGGCCGGGAGGTTATGCCTCTTCGACACCTCGAAGTCGTTGAAGTCGTGCGCCGGGGTGATCTTCACGGCCCCGGTGCCGAACTCGGCGCTTACGCTGTCGTCGCCGATTACCGGTATCTCCCTGCCCGTAAGCGGGAGTATGAGCATTTTGCCGATGAGCCCTTTGTAACGCTCGTCATTGGGGTTTACCGCCACCGCCGTGTCCCCGAGCATGGTCTCAGGCCTTGTGGTGGCGACCGTCAGGCCCTTCATGCCCTCTACAGGCTCTTTCAAGGGGTATTCCATGTACCAGAGGCTCCCGTCGGTCTCCTCGAAGTTGACCTCGAGGTCTGAAAGCGCGGTGTGGCACCTCGGGCACCAGTTTATGATGTAGTCGCCCCGGTAAATGAGCCCTTCCTTATAGAGGCGCGTGAAGACCTCCCTTACGGCGCGCGACAACC
The DNA here is from genome assembly GCA_016219015.1 of Deltaproteobacteria bacterium. Lineage (GTDB taxonomy): Bacteria > Desulfobacterota > GWC2-55-46 > GWC2-55-46 > GWC2-55-46 > JACRCL01. The sequence goes on along the minus strand of JACRCL010000033.1, from coordinate 5,884 downwards.
CCTCGTCCATGGTGAAGCGCAGCCGCGTCCAGTCGCAGGAGGCGCCGAGCCTTTTAAGCTGGCTTATGATGGTGCCGCCGGAGGCCTCTTTCCACTGCCAGACCCTTTTTACGAACTCGTCCCTGCCGATCTTGTGCCTCGTCAGCCCCTCTTCGGCGAGCTGCCTTTCCACTACGTTCTGCGTCGCTATCCCGGCGTGGTCTATGCCCGGCAGCCAGAGGACGTTATAGCCCTTCATCCTTTTATACCTGGCGAGGATGTCCTGGAGTGTGGAGTTGAGCGCGTGGCCGAGGTGGAGCGCGCCGGTGATGTTCGGAGGCGGGATGACCATCGAGAAGGCGGGCTTATTGGAACCCGGCTCAGGCGTTCCGGCCTTTGACTCTATCCAGTGCCTGGACCACCTCTCTTCGACCTCTTTGGGCTCGTAAGTCTTGCTTAAAGTCTTTTCGTCCATTTAAATTCTATTCCCCTGTCCATTCCCCCGCCGCTTCGAGGGGCAAGATGTATTTTCCTTGGCGCGGCCCCGCTACAGACCGGGGCCGCCGATTATTGCAAAATAGTTTTTTTCACTGAAAAAAACGGGCAGGCCGCCGAAGCTTGCGGATGCGGCGCGAAGCCTATCGTATCCGAAGCCCGCCACTATCAATTGAATGGGTATGCCAGCCGCAATCCCGTCGCTTTAGCGGCGGGTCAAGGCTGGCAAATAAAAATGACCCTCCCGTACCATCACAATTCTCCATCATTTATGGCGGAGAATTTTCATCTCCCCGCAGCAAGCTGCGGGGAATCTTCGACACATAAGGAAGTTTCGATTCCCATTTCGCTCGTTCATGCGCTCGCTGTGTGTGTTCACGCCCCCGCGCCTTTACGCGCAGACCCCCGGCAAACGCGGGCGGAACCGGGATGAAGCGGCCGATAAAAATTAAAAAATCGGCCCGGAGGTGCAGCCGATAGCAGTTGAATCTCCCCGCAGCAAGCTGCGGGGAATCTTCGACACATAAGGAAAAAATTTCGATTCGCTCGCTAACCCCCGCCGCAAGCAGCGGGGAATGCGCTCGCTGTGCGTGTTCAAAAAAAGCAGGGGTACTTAAAAAGTTTTAAAAGGGGTACGGGGCGAACGAGCCGTCACTCGGCGGGCAGCTCCGAAAATTTCCTTGAATCTCCCGGCGGCTTTTCTTCGGGGATCTTCGACACATAAGGAAAATTTCGATTTCGACTCGCTCGCTATGTGCTCGCTATGTGCGTTCAAGGCAGACGGCCAGGTTATTTCAGCTTCGTAAGCGCCTCTTTGACCCTGTTTATCTCGGCCCTTATAAGCTCTTCCGCCAGCTCGGGGACGACCTCCCATGCGATCCGCTCGACCACTTCCCTCGCGACCTTCGATACTATCAGGGAGACCTCTTCCTTTGGGAGTGACAATGCCTCCGGCCTTGAATAGACCGCCTCTTTCGCCATCTCTTCCACCCGCTCGGCGCCTATCTCCAGCACCTCGGCAACAGGGTGCTCGATGACCTCGCGTATGGGGGTTATGGGCTCGCCGGCAAACCCGCGCCTGTCCGGCTCGGGCTCTTCCCCCGGCAGCTCGAAGGCCTCTATGGGCTCTTCCCTTACGGGCGATTCCTTCTTCGCGGGCTCGGCCCAGAAGGAGCTTGTGTCGAAAGCGAAAGGCTCCGCTGAAGGGGCCTCAGGCCGTTTCACCTCAAAAGGCTCTGACCTGAAGCTTTCAACCTCGAACGGCTCGACCTCGAAGGGCTGGGCAACCGGCGGCGCTATGTCGAACTCGACATTTTGGCGCTCCTCTTTTCCGGCCTGTGGCTCCGCCGGCTTAAGCTCGTCCTCACGGAACTCAAGGTCGGTGAAGTCCTGTTCAGGGGATGTAAGCTCCTTGTGGGGCTCCTCGAAAAGCCCGCCGGAGTCGAGGAAATCGAGCTCCGGGGCCCCGCCTCTATCCGCCTCTTTTTCAGCGGCCGACTCCTCGGTGAAGCCGAGGAAGTCGCCTGATTCCCAGATGTCGGACGAGGTCTCGAGCACCTGTTCGCGCCTGCCCTCCGCGGGCCTTTCAGCGCTCTGCGCGGGCCTGGGCGATTGAGCGCGCGCCTCCGCCTTTGCGAGGAGTTCCCTTACCTTTTCTATAAGCTCCTGCGATTCAAAAGGTTTTACTATGCTGTCGTCCGCGCCGACCCTTGACGCCTCGTTCTTATCGAGCGGCTCGAAGGTCCCGGCAAGTAGAAGGACAGGTGTGTTCCTGAGTGACGCGTCTGATTTTACTGATTCGCAGACCTCGTAGCCGTTCTTCCCCGGCATCGCGACGTCCGCCATGATGAGGTCTGGCCTTGCTTCTTTAGCCTTTCTTACGGCCGAGTCCCCGTCGCTTACGACCGTAAGCTCATAGTCCTCTGAAGCGAATGTAATGGAGATGACCTTCTGGATCGTTATGCTGTCGTCTGCCAGAAGTATCTTTTTTGACATTCAGGCCTCCTTCCGCCCTATAATTCTTCAAAATTACTCTTAATCAATTGAAAAGTCAAGGCTTTTTTGCCCCGCCCCATGTGACCTATGTGCTTGAAAAACCGAAATTTTTTCACTCTTCATTCATCGGCGGTTCCGCTGAAATATTGAGGGATTTCCAAGGGGTATTCCTGATATTAGAGGGGCATTTCGCACACTCTGAGGGGGGGTAATTGGGAGGGATGGAATAAGCGGATAAAAGATAGAACTTCATTTCTGAGTCATGTCTTTTTTCTTGAAATCAGTAATTGATAACTTCGCCAGAAAGTTGTATGTTTTTATTGATAATAAATAATGCATAGTGACGTGAATCACAAAGTTACAGAGCCATGGGGCGGCTCTACTGGCGGGTTCAATCTTGCAAATTGAACCCGAATGATTTGCGGCTGCTATACGAAATTAAAGGGTACAAACCTGAACCCGCAAGAGGATATATAGCCTACCATGGCCAATCCTATTAGAGGAACGATAATGAAATTTAAGATATCTATTTTTATTTTTTTGCTCCTGCTGACAGGCTGTGTCGCTGCCAAGCCAGGGAATAGATATCTTGTTTACGATGCCAAGCTCGATAATTTCACGCATGAGCAATCCGGGTTTTCATTCCCTTCGTCGATAGGTCGCTTCAAAAGAGATAGCGACTCAGTCGAGTTCTATGATGAATCAGGAATAAATTTTTCTGTTAACTACTATATTGCCAATGAAGCCATTGCGACTATTTATATTTATCCATCGCTTCGGGAGTACTCTATTACTCCCATTCCTAAATTCGGTCAAACGCCGGATTGGTTCCTAAATAAGCACTATGATGAGATTAAAACTGTAATAATAAATGAGTACCGTGCCCGTGTGTTATCAGAAGGCGAATACAAACTGAACAGATCATTGCTAAACCCAAATGGGAAAAGAGGAGCTTTTGAATATGATACAGTTAGTGGCGAGACAGTCTTTACGCATTTGTTCCTCTTTGCTTATAAAGGCTGGCTCGTGAAATATAGGTTCTCTTACCCGAGCAAGTATAATGCTGTGATAGAGCCTGAAATGGAAAATTTAATCCACTCATTCCAATGGCCATGAGCACCACAATTCACTCCTGCGAATTAAATTTCGCTTCCCCGGCATAGCAACGTAGGCTGGGTTAGCGTAGCGTAACCCAGCGAATCCTCTGACGCCACAAAAAGCCCCCCTGCCGTTTCCGGCAGGGGGGCTTGGCTTTTTTACCAATTTTCTTAAAATCAGATCGCCTCGGGCAGATGCCCTAAGCAATGGCAACCCTTACCTTAGTGCTTCCTTTTGACCGTCACGTGCGAGATGAAGCTTTCCACTTCCGTCTGCACGTTCGCCCTTAGCTCCTTGAAGCTCACGCCCATTATTATCCTGTCCTGGTCCCTCGTGACGGTCCTTATTGTGCCGGCTATCTCGCTCTTGTGCGCGGAGCCGGGGAACTGCACCCTGAGGTCTATCCGCTTATTCACCTGCAGGAGGTCGCCGAGGGAGTCTCCGTTATTCTGCTCCCTTATGAGGCACTGGCACCCCTCCTTGCTTATGTCCACTACCGTCACCGAGAGTATCTCGTGGCCGACCATGGTCATCGCAGGCAATGTGCAGTCGTACCTCGTGCTCTTCCTGACCTTTACCTCCTCGATCTTCCTCGGGTAGGTCATGAAGAACATCTTGGCCGGGTGCGATACCACATTAAGCACCTCGGAGCTGAACTCGTAGACCGTATCGCCGTTAAGGTAACTCAAGCTGATGTTGCTCTCCTTTATCGCCTCGCTCCTGAACGTGCCAAGGAGGTCGTTCGGGTAGACCTTGGCCACAAGGAACTGCCCCTTCTCCATTCCCACGAGCGAGAACTTGAAGCGCAGGTTCATCTTGGATATCTCAGCCAGAAGCTCCGAGCCGAGCGGTATATGTATCTGGTCTTTATGCTGAAGATTAGCGTGAAATGCTTCCATTTCATCCTCCGGGTTTGAGTGTTGAGTTGTCCCTTTTAATAAGTATTTCGGACGGATGCACCGGGACTTAAGGAAAATCGATAAAAATGACCTGTTGCGGCCACCCTCCCCCCGTTGCGGCAAGTGCCTGTCAACCCGGCCCTCTTCAGGAAAAGACACTTTCGGCGCACACTCCTGCGCCCAGCGGCTGGGCTTCCACTTTCCCGGAAGATGGGTATGGAAGCTCCGGCGCAAACCCCCTGCCCGGCTTGACATTTCGGCATTTTAGGCTATCATTAAGATGAAAATAATAATCAATTTCATCTGATGTAAAAGGAGGTGAAATATATGAAGTATCTGCTTGAGACACCTCACACGAAGGAAGAGTGCCTGAGAGAACTGGACGAGGTCCTTAAGGAAGGTAAAGAAGTCCTCGGCGAGTTCTATTGGGGCTGCGGCGCGGGCGACCATACCGGGTACGCGATCATCGACGCGAAGAACAAATCAGACGCCGAGAAACTGGTTCCCAATTTCATCCGCAACAAAGCGAAGATAGTGGAGCTTGCGAAGTTTACGCCTGAACAGATCAGGTCGTTCCACTAATCGTTTTTGATTTCAGGCCCGCCACCCTCCGTACCTAAGGAGGGAGAAGGCGCTTCAACGCAAGCAAAAACCCCCGTCAAAATGACGGGGGTTTTTGCTTGTTTTTTTAGCAGTAAGTTTTATGACTTACCCCTCACCCTACCCTCTCCCGCAAGGGGAGAGGGTGAAAGGACAATAACTACCATTAATGCCGGTGTACCCTAAGGAAACTGGTGCGGGGTTACCTCCACTTAGGACTGCATAAAAAAAACCCCGCCACCTTTCGGTGACGGGGTTTTCGATTTAAATCCCGCAGCGTCCTACTTTCCCACACGGTTGCCCGTGCAGTATCATCGGCCCTGAGGAGCTTAACTTCCGTGTTCGGGATGGGAACGGGTGTAACCTCCTCGGCATGGCTACGGGAAAGCGGCATTCAGTCTTCACAAGCCTTTCCCGGCTTGAAGCATTTAACCGAACAGAGTAAAGTTTTTTGACGGTTTGAATCAATGACCGAGCATAATAAGTATATGGTCAAGCCTCACGGTCGATTAGTACCGGTTAGCTTAACGCCTTACGGCGCTTACACACCCGGCCTATCAAACTTGTAGTCTCCAAGTGACCTTTAGGAGCCTTACGGCCCGGGAGATCTTATCTTGGGAGGGGCTTCCCACTTAGATGCTTTCAGCGGTTATCCCTTCGGGACACAGCTAACCAGCGTTGCCCTTGGCAGGACAACTGGAATACTGGAGGTCCCGCCATCCCGGTCCTCTCGTACTAAGGACAGCTTCCCTCAAATCTCCTGCGCCCACATCAGATAGGGACCGAACTGTCTCACGACGTTCTGAACCCAGCTCACG
>JACRCL010000032.1 GCA_016219015.1 Deltaproteobacteria bacterium | reverse complement strand
TTCTCCTCGGCAAGCATGGTGGTTATCAAGTCTCTTTCAGACAAAGACAGGTGTACATATTCTCTTTTTGACATAGCCACTTAGGATAGCATCTTCCTTCCTGCTCTCCCAAGTGTTGCACTTCGCTATTGAACCGGCGTATTGAATTCTCTAAAGACCGCAAATTTATTTATTATAAGGTGCCGGGTGTTTTCTTTAGCTCCAAATATAAATATTTAGTCGAATATGGCATTTCAAACTGAAAAAGGGGTTTAAAAAAAACCCGCCCCGCCCTCCTCAGCTGTTGAATACCCTCCCCTTCCTGCGCGGCCCTCTTATTTTCAGGTCCTTCATCTTCATCATCAGGGTGTTCCTGTGTATGTTCATCCTCCTTGCCGCTTCGAGCCTATTCCAGTTCGTGTTGTTGAGCACGCCTATTATGTAATGCCTCTCGAAGAGCTTGCACGCCTCCTTGAAGTCCTTCGCCTCTTTAGTCTGCCCGGCCGGGTCGGAGGAGAATATCCCGAGGGGCAGGTCGTCGTAGGTTATAAGCCCGCCTTCCTTTGAAAGGACGATCAGCCTCTCGATCAGGTTCTCAAGCTCCCTTATGTTGCCCGGCCACTTGTAGGACATGAGCGCCTCTATCGCCTCCGCGGTCATGCCCTTGACGGCCTTATTGCACTTCCTGCTGTGCTTGTCGAGGAAGTGCTCGACAAGGAGAGGTATGTCCTCCACCCTGTCCCGCAGCGGCGGCAGCTCTATGGGCACGACCTTTAGCCTGTAGTAGAGGTCCTCCCTGAAGCCGCCTTTCCGTACCTCCTTCTCGAGGTCGACGTTCGCGGCCGCGATGACCCTTATATCGACCTTTATCGGTACGTTGGAGCCGACCCTCTCGAACGATTTTTCCTGGAGCACCCTTAAGAGCTTTATCTGAAGGTGCATGGGCAGCGTCGATACCTCGTCGAGGAAGACCGTGCCGCCGTCGGCGTACTCGAACTTGCCTATCTTTTTCGCGTGCGCGCCCGTGAAGGAGCCCTTTTCGTGGCCGAAAAGCTCGCTCTCCATAAGCTCCGACGGGATCGCGCCGCAGTTGACGGCCACGAAGGGCTTGTCCTTCCTTTCGCCCATCGACTGTATCGCCCTGGCCACAAGCTCCTTGCCCGTGCCGCTCTCTCCGGTTATAAGGACGCTTGACGATGTCCTGCCCACCTTCTGGATGAGGTCGAAGACCTTTTTCATCTTCGGCGACTTGCTTATTATCTCGCCGTAGCCGCTTTTTTCCTGAAGCTCCCCCTTGAGGTACTCCAGCCTGCTCTTGAGGTCGAGCCTGTCGGCCAGCCTTTTGATGGTGGAAAGGAGGTCGTCGTTGTCAAAGGGCTTCGTCACGTAATCGTACGCCCCCTTCCGTAACGCCTTGACCGCCTGCTGGGCGCTGTCGGAGGCCGAGAGCATGACTACCCCGACTTCGCCGTCTATCCCCTTTATGCGCTCGAGCGCCTTTATTCCGTCCACGCCCGGCAGGTTCACGTCCATGAGTACCATGTCTATCGAGCCTGCCCTGACGGCCTCTATAGCCTCGTAAGCGTTCTTCGCGGTCACTATTTCGTAGTAGTCCTTGAGGAGTATTTCAAGGGTCTTCCGGACCATCTCTTCGTCGTCGACTATGAGTATCACTGGTCTTCTCATGTCATCCGCCTTTGTGTCGAATTTTCTGAGAATGCAAGCCATCTCGACCGCTCCCTGGCTACTGGTATTTTCGTAGCGCCTTGCGGAATAACTATGGGGATCCGCTTGCAGTATATTTTCATGATTTGTTTACTTTAAATATATTATTAACAGAATATTTATACACTGTCAAGTGAAAGTTTTAAATTTTATCTGAAATAAACAAAAAAATTTAAATATAGCTTTTGCCTTGGATTCGGACCTGAACTGCTGAAGGGTTCCTTAGGAGGGTGCTCTGAGGTCTTACAATTTGGAATATATCATACTTAAGATTTGTTTTCAGGCATTTTCTCTTGAAGCCAATCTCTTACGTATTGAAGGGCCTGTCTCTTGTTTTGAATGACGCCGGCCTCGACGCCTTCGTTGACCTTTCTCATTATCTCTCCCACGAGCTTTCCCTGTGGCACCGAGAACACCTTCATTATCTCGTTTCCGTTAAGGAGCGGCCTGGGTCTTTTCTTTTTGTAGACATTGTAATAAAAATCGAGCATCTCTTTTACGAGCTTGAATAAATCCTTATCCTCCCCTCCCCTTGTCGCCCTTGCATCGGCGAGCGAAAGGAGCAGGAGGTCTATGGCGGCCTCATCGCCCGAAGCCCTTATAAGGTGAGCCTTCGCGCGAGGGGTCCTGTCTTCCAGCCCCGCGAGCATGAAGACGCGGTGGTGGTTCCTGATGAGGTTCGCGGCTTCATTTATGAGCGCGCGGCTGAACTTGAGTCTCATCAATAATTCCTTTGCCGCGCGGGACCCTTCGAAGTCATGGCCGATGAACCGGAGCCTGCCGTCTTCCCTGCTTATGGTATGGGGCTTCCCTGTGTCGTGGAAGAAGGCGCAGAGCTTGAGAAAAGCGCCCCTGCTGAAGGGGCCTGCCGGACCATCGAAGCGCGCCCGCAGCTCTTTGTGGAATTTCGGGAATGTCCTTGATGACAGACTTGAAAGTATCTTCTCGGCCTCGGCGAGTGTCTTTAACGAATGCGTCAAAAGATCGTAACCTTCCACGTCACCCCACCCCGCTATCCCCGGCAGTATCGCCTTCATGATGCCCAGTTCGTAGAGGAGACTTACGCTTTTCGCGGTCCCGCGGTTGGCGAAGACGATCACGAGCTCGTCCCTTATCCTCTCCGCCGAAGTCCTTTTAAGGAGTCTTGCACTTGCTTTTATCGACTCTATCGTGGCGGGGTCTATCTTGAGGCCGTACTGCTGTGAGAGCCTCACGGCCCTCAGGCACCGCAGCGGGTCGTCCTTAAGCGCCGTTGCCGACGCGGCCCTCAATGTCTTTCTCCCGGCGTCGGCTACGCTCCCCAAAGGGTCAAGGAGCGGCCTTTCGCCCTCGAAGAGCGCCCGCATGCCTATGGCGGCGGCGTTCACGGTGAAGTCCCTTTTCCTTAGGTCGGGGACTATGCCGCCCTTCTTTACAGGAGAGAGGTCGACTGTCAATTTTCGGGCGCCCCTCCCGGCAACCACCCTGTAAGACGGGGTCTTCCTGTCGAGGATAAAGGCCGTGCCCTTCAGGAGGGCGGCGGTCTTTTTAGAGAAAACCCCCGCGTCGCCTTCTATCGCGAAGTCGTAATCAGGGATGATCTCCGCTGAAAGGAGCAGGTTCCTTATGAGGCCGCCCACGAGATAGACCTCAACGCCTCCGGCAACCGCGAGTCCATGGACTGTTTTAAGGACGGGGTCTTTCCTGAGGGCGGCGGCCTTTTTCAGCTCCCTGAAATAAGAACGGGCCGGTCTGGACCGGCCCGCTTTGGCGCGTTCTTTCTCTTTCACCCTGCTCACAGCAGCTCGACCTCTATAAGCCCGTCGTCGAGCGGGATACGAGGGGCCACGGGCACGGCAGCCCGCGCCTTCCTGGCGACATCCCTGAACTCCGGGTCAATTTCATATATCGATTTAAAGAGCTGCGTCGACTCGTCGCGCTCGCCCGCGGCCTCGTACGCCAGCGCCAGCTCGTACATTATGCCTTTTCTCTCGTCCTCCGACCTGTCCTCGACCTTGAGGCCCTTCAGGTAATAGACTATCGCCTCCTCGGGGCTTGACGTGGACATGGCGCAAAGGCCGAGCCTTATGTAGCATTCGAACTCGAGGCGCGGGTCCTTCAAGGCTATCTTGAACTCCTTGGATGCCTCGTTAAACATCTCCATCTCCATGTAGGCTATGGCGAGGTTATAGTGCGTCTCCGAGTCCTCTCTGCTGAGCTGCTTTACTATCCCGCTTTTGAACTCGTCAAAGGCGTCCCTCGAGTCAGCGCCGGCCCACGACGAGCCCGCCTTGTCGTCGAGCGCCTCTTTCATCCCGAGCTCGGCCGAGAGGTCTACGTACTCATCTTCCCCTGTCTCCGCCGGAGCGGCCGGCTCCTCTATCTTATCGGGGCCCAGGAGCGCGTCATCAGGCTCGATCTTCTCCATAAGCTCCGATATCGCGCTTGATATCTCCTCCTGCTCCTCCGCCTTATCCACGGGAGAGGCCTGGGCAGGGGTCTCTGTCGTCGCGTCAGGGGCCTCGGCCTCCGTCGCATCTTCCATTATAACTTCTTCTTTAGCAACCTCTTCTCTGACAACCTCTTCAGGTTCGATGGATGAAGGCAGCTCCTCGATCAAAGGCTCATCGATAAGAGGCTCTTCTTCCATGACATCAGCCTTATCCTCTTCCCGCGCGGCGGCATCCGAGGCGAGCCCCGTTTCAGGCTCCCCTGTCTCTTTTTCCTCCATGTCCGGGATAGAGGCCGCATTCAATACTACGTCCTCTGCCTTTTGCTCTTCCCTTTCAAGCTCCACCAACTCCTCTGGCGCGGGTATCAGAGGCTCTTCTTTTACCTCTTCTTTTACTTCTTCCTTTACAACTATCTCTACTTCCGCGGGCTCTTCACTTACAACCGGCTCTTCATTTACAGCATCAGGCACTTCCTCCCTGATCTCCTGTTCCACTCCACCCGGCTCTTCAGCCCTCTGTTGAGCCTCCGCCTCCTGCTGAGCTTCAAGCCTTTCTATGGCCTCCTTTATCTCCTCTTCCGGTACCACCGGCAGGGTTTCCAGCGGGGCCTCCACGGGGACTTCAGGCTCTATCTCTATCTCAAAGGGCCTTTCTTCTTGCGCCCCGGCCCCGGTCTCAGCTTGAAGGTCTTTTACATTTTCCTTTACGGCCTCTTCCGAGGCCTGTATTTCCGGGGCAGGCTGTGTTTCATGGGCCGCAGCCCTTTCCTCCTCTATCTCTATTTCGACCTCTTCAGGGGCCTCAGCCTTAGGCGTTTTTTCTACGGCCTCCTCCGGCTCTTCCTCAAAGCCCTCAAGGGTTATCTCTATCTCGTCATTGGCAGGGGCGGGCGCCGCTTTCGGCTCTTCCTCCCCGGCCGCCTCCTCTTCGGGCCCGGCCTCCTTTTCCCCGGCGGCCTTTGGCAGCTCAGGGAAGTCCAATAAGGGTTTTTCCCCTGACGGCGTCCATTCAGCCGGGGACTCCTGCTGCCTTATGGAGTCAAGGAAATCGAGGCCGTCCCTGTCGCGCGGGTCGAGCTGGAGTATCGATTCGCATACGGCTTTTGCTGCCTCATCGTCCCCGGCTTCCTCGTGCGCCTTTAAAAGCGGCTTTAAGTATTTGACGGCATGGGAGGCATCGCCTTTTTTCATGTAAAGCCCGGCGAGGCCTTTGAGCACCCAGGCTTCTCCGGGCTTCGAGGAGTGGAGGGTCTGGTATATCTTCTCCGCCTTCTCGAACTTATCCTGGGATACGAGCCTGTCGAGCACCCACGAGTATTCCGAGAAGGCGTCCTTGTCGAACGATAGCTTCATGTAGAGGTCGGCGAGCTTGAGCCTGACCCCGATGTTCTCGGGGTCGATCTCCGCCATCTTCTTCAGGAGGTCAATCACCTCGGCGGTCTTGCCCCTTTTCTCAAAGAAGCTCATTATGTAATTGTATTCGCTTATCGCGTCGGCTATGAGCCTCTGTTTTACGTAAAGCTCCGCGAGCCGGTGGTGTATCTCAAGGGATTCATCGAGCTTCAGGACCTGCTTGTAGACAGCTATGGACTTCAGATAGAAGCCCCTCTGGGTGTTCGCCTTGGCGACCTCGGTATACTCCTTCACGGCCTCGGCCTTCCTGCCGGTCTTTACAAAGAGGTCGCCGATCCTGAGCCTGATGGAGATATCCCTCGGGTCGATATCGGCGGCGGCCCTGTACTCCGCTATGGCCTTGTCGAAGTTGCCCTTCTGTATGTACTTCTGAGCCCTGTCGAGTATCTTTTCTTTTAACGCCATGCCTTTTACCAGCCTTGGAGTAATTTCCGCGGGTAAAAACCCGGGAGGCTATTCTTCTTCGGGTCTTTCCCCGTTGGATGGGACTGTGCGGACAATATCCTGAAACCTCCTGGCGCACGAGTGGTTCCAGAGCGGGCTTGAGTACTTCGCCTTCATGAGGCTGTCCCTCAGATAGAGCTCCTGTTCAGTCAGGCCCGAGGGGGAGAACGACGCGCCGAGCCCTTCAGAGACCCGCCTTACCAGCATCCCCCTGAAGTCGCCCCTGCCCGCCTTTGAGTGCGCCCCTATCCACGACATCCTGTCCACCACGCCCTTGCCGAAAAGCCGGGCATTGAGCCCGGCGTTTACGCCGAAGAGGATGGAGCCGTGCTGGAGGAACGCGTTCCTGAAGCGTCTCTGTGAGCTCCCGACGAGCTTTTTACCCTCGACGAGTATCTCGTACCTCGAGGCCGAGAAAAAGCAACCGTCCTTCTGCGGGCTACGCCCTTTCGGCGTGCCGCGGGAGAACGACGCCGTTATGCCGATGTCTTTTAGGGCTTTCAATATGCAGGCGCTTATGGCTGAATACGCCCCTGTTATGCCTTCTAAGAAAAGGGGGTTCGAGGAAGGCACCACGATGGAATAGGTAAGCTCGTTATCGTGCAATACGGCCCTGCCGCCGGTGACCCTGCGGACTACCGGCAGGCCGTGGCCGAGCAGATGCGAGGGGTTCTGTACAAACCCTATGGAGATGGTCGGAGAAGCCCACCCGTAGACTCTCAATGTCGGCAATGCCGGGAGCTTGGAGCCCGAGTCAGCGGCCCGCAATATCGCCTCGTCCCGAGCCATGTTTTCGGGGCCCTCAAGATCAGGGTCGAGGATGAGCCTCCAGGATTCCATAACAGACCTCGTAGAATAAAATATCCAATATATTCTACTCTAATTCGCCGGGATTTGCCACGAAAACGATTTATAGTACATATCGGAGGAATATGGGGGAATATTAAGGAAAAACACAAAATTCCTGGCAGAATGCCGCTCAATACAGGCCCGGCGCCATAAGAGGGGATTCAGGCGGGTTTAACCTGTGCGCCGCTTTAAGGCTGCCTCTAAAAAAAAAGGAATTTTTTCTGAAGTCAAGGAAGGGCGAAAATAAAAAGCGGAGCAAATGCCCATTTTTATTTTCCCTACGCAGAGGTCAGGAAAAAAAACAATTTTTAGGGGTAGCCTTAAGTAAACCTTGAAAGGAAGTCTATGTCCGTCTTGCCGGCTATGAAGTCGTGGTCCTTCATTATCTTGAGGTGCAGGGGTATATTGGTCTTTATCCCCCCTATGTGGAACTCCTCGAGCGCCCTGGTCATGCGTATGATGGCGTCCGCCCTTGTCTCGGCATGGACTATGAGCTTCGCAAGGAGGTTGTCGTAGTAGGGCGGGACGTTGTAGCCGCAATAAATGGCCGCGTCAATCCTTACGCCGGGCCCGCCCGGGAAGACGAGCTCGGTTATTTTGCCCGGCGACGGCATGAATGTCCTCGGGTCTTCGGCGTTTATCCTGCATTCTATGCTGTGCCCCTTGAACTCGACGTTCTTCTGCTTGAGTCTTAGCTTCTGTCCGGCCGCTATCCTTATCTGCTCCTTAACGAGGTCCACGCCGGTGACCATCTCGGTTACGGGGTGCTCCACCTGGACCCTCGTGTTCATCTCCATGAAGTAGAAGTTCTTGTCCTTGTCGAGCAGGAACTCCACCGTGCCGACGTTCGTGTAGTTTATCCCCTTGGCGAGCTTTACGGCCGCCTCTCCCATCTTATGCCGGAGGCGCTTGTCGACCTGCGGGGAGGGGGATTCCTCGAGTATCTTCTGGTGCCTCCTCTGGATGGAGCATTCGCGCTCGCCCAGGTGTATGACGTTGCCGTGCTCGTCGGCCACTATCTGTATCTCTATATGGCGCGGCAGCTCGCAGAACCTTTCGATGAAGACCTCCCCGTCGCCGAAGGCCGCGATCGCCTCGGTCTTCGCCATGTTGAAGGCGCTGGCGAGGCTCGCCTGCGTATGGACGAGCTTCATGCCCCTGCCGCCCCCGCCGCTCGCCGCCTTGATGAGCACCGGGAAGCCTATCTTCTTGGAGACCTCTATCGCCTCCTTCTCGTCGCTAAGCGCCCTGTTCGACCACGGCAGGACCGGGACCTTGAGCTCCTCGGCCGTCTTCTTGGCCTGTACCTTGTTGCCCATAAGGCGCATGGTGGCGGACGTCGGGCCTATGAACTTTATGCCGCATTTCTCGCAGGCCTCGGCGAAGCTCGCGTTCTCGGAAAGAAAACCGTAGCCGGGGTGCACGGCCTCGGCGTCCGCGACCTCCATCGAGCTTATGAGCGAGGTGACGTTCAGGTAGCTGTCGGCGCTCTTGGCCGGGCCGATGCAGATGGCGCCGTCCGCGAACCTCGTGTGCAGGGCCTCCCTGTCCGCCTCGGAATACACCGCCAGCGTCCTTATGCCCATCTCCTTGCACGCCCTTATTACCCTTATGGCGATCTCGCCCCTGTTGGCTATTAGTATCTTGTTGAACATATTTTCGGCTACCTCTAAAAATTGTTCTTTTCCCTGACCTCTGCGTCAGGCCGAAAATAAAAATGGACAAATGCTGCGCTTTTTATTTCCGCCCTTCCTTGACTTCAGAAAAAATTCCTAATTTTTATTTTTAGAGGCTTCCTTTCTTTGCTTGGGATTGCGGCCGGGGACCGGTTGGAAAGGCGTCAAGGCCGGGAACCGATATTTATTATCTCTACTTCGAGACCTCTATGTGGAAGAGCGGCTCGCCGTACTCGACAGGCTGGCCGTTCTCGACGAGGACGGAAATCACCTTGCCGTTATACTCGCTCTCGACCTCATTCATGAGCTTCATCGCCTCTATTATGCACATCGTCTGCCCGGTCTTGACTATGGAGCCGAGCTCGATGAAGGACTGGGCCTCCGGGGAGGGCGACCTGTAGAACGTGCCTACCATGGGCGAGGTTATTATCTTTACGTTCTCGGGCTTCTTCTCAACAGGCTCTTCCTTCTTCGCCTCTTTCGCGGCCTCTCTCTCCATTATCACGGGCGCGGGCATCTCCATGGCGGCAACGCCCCTTTTTATCCTCACCTTGCCGTCCTGCCCCTCAAGCTCGAACTCGACTATGTCCGTCTCTTTAAGGAACTTGTATATGTTTTTAATGTCCTTAATGTCCATCTATCCTCCTATTACAAAGAAACAAGCTCCCTTGATGTCCGGGTCAATACCTCGCAGCCGTCCCTGGTGACAAGCGCCATATCCTCTATCCGCACGCCGAAAGAGCCGGGCAGATATATCCCTGGTTCTATGGTTATGACCATCCCCTCTTCGAGCACTTCCCTGCTGAGGGGGCTTATCGCGGGGCCCTCGTGGATCTCAAGCCCTACCCCGTGGCCGGTGCCGTGGCCGAAGAACTTACCGTAGCCCGCCTTTTTTATGTGGCCTCTCGCGGCCGCGTCCACCGCGGACGCCTTTACCCCCGGCCTTATCGCGTCTATTGCCTTTGCCTGCGCGTCTTTTACTACCCCGTATACCTTCCTCTGTTCCGTGGAAGGCCTGCCTATGGAGAAGGTCCGGGTCTCGTCCGAGTTGTATCCGTCTTTCAGGGCCCCCATGTCCACCACGACGAGCTCGCCCTTTTTTATCTTTTTGGAAGAGGCCTTGCCGTGCGGGAGCGCGCCGCGGGGACCCGAGGCTATTATCGTATCGAACGCGAGGCCCTCGGCGCCCTTTTCCTTGAAGACGAACTCTATCTCAAGGGCCGCTTCCCGCTCAATAGCCCCCGGCTTAAGGAGGCGCATGGCCTTTTCAAAGCCCGCGTCGAGCACCCCGACCGAGTCCCTTATGCGCCGTACCTCGAAAGGGTCTTTCCTCTTCCTTAAATCCGCTATTATGCCGGGCGCGGGCTTCAGTTTCGCCCCGGGCAGGCCTTTTTTGAGCTTCCCGTAAGCGTCAAAGCTTATATTATCGCTTTCAAAACCTATTGGCCGCGCTGAAGGCGCGGCCATGAGCCCCGCTATCGTATCGAGGGCCTTTTTTTTATATATCTTTATGTTGAAGCCCTTTACCTCTTCCCCGGCCTGTGTCGCGTATCTCGGGTCTGTGAGGAACCACCTCTTTCCTTTTGATAACAGTATGTACGCGCTTGAGCCCGTAAACCCCGATAGATACCTTATGTTCTTTATGTCGGTAACAAGAAGCGCGCCGAGCTTCTTTTCATCCATCTTCGAGCCGACGCCGTCAAGCCTTGCCTTGTAGCCGGGCACGTCCGGTTTCCCCCTCATAAGGTGCCTTTGCCGCCGCTATTTTACTTGAGCTCTTCTTTGGCCCTTGCCGTGGCCCTGCGGAGCAGGTACCTTGCCCTGCCCGCGTTGGCGCCGTGGCCTATCACAAAGGCTATGTAGTACTCAGGGGTGACCATCCTCAAAAGGACGTCCGTCCCGTGGGTGGAAACCATCACCTCCTCGACCTCGCCGAGGTTAAGGAGGGTGGACGCGTGCTTTATCTCGTCTATGACCTTTCCGTACTCGACCCCGACGGAGTCGACGTCGTAATCGGACGAGGAGGCGTAGTGCTGTATCGACAGGCCGTCCATGCCCATGATGGTAGCGGCTACCCCGCCGCCAACGCCTTCGACCATGTCCTTTAAGATTTCGAGGAAAGCCATCATAACCTCCCCGCCATGGGGGTCAAGAGCCTGACCTTGGGGCCGGTTTCCTCCTGCTCTTCTCGGCGAGCCCCTTCAGCCTTTCTATCTTGAAGTTAAGGGTCTGGTCCCAGGGGGTGGTGTCGGCGAGTATCTTGTATATCATGAGGGCGTCCTCGAAATGCCCCTGCTTTTCGAGGACTTCCGCCATCGTAGCGGTAAAGAATATGTCGTCTCC
Source organism: Deltaproteobacteria bacterium (assembly GCA_016219015.1). GTDB lineage: Bacteria > Desulfobacterota > GWC2-55-46 > GWC2-55-46 > GWC2-55-46 > JACRCL01. Next base: position 81,261 of record JACRCL010000032.1, on the reverse strand, counting down.
GGCCTTGATATTGCCCATTAGGTAATGCCCTAAATTATTAAAGAATCGATGATAAGTCAAGCAAAACTTATGCTTTCCCTACGGCGCCCAAACCCCTTAAAAAGGCCCTCAATTCTTCTTCCCTAACCTCCCTGAGCGCTACCCTGCCTATATCCTCAGTGAGGATGAACCGAATTTTCCCCTCTTTAACCTTCTTATCGAGCTTCATCGACTCGATCCACTTGTCCACGGGTATCAGGGGAGGGTCTACGGGCAGGCCCAATGAGTTGAAGAGGGCCTTTACGCGGGTTTCTACGGACGGGGCGCAAAGGCCGAGAGCCACCGAGAGGCTGGAAGCCATCACCATGCCTATGGATACCGCCTCGCCGTGCCTGAAGCTGCCGTACCCGGAAAGGGCCTCTATCGCATGGCCGAAGGTGTGGCCGAAGTTGAGCATGGAGCGGAGCCCCGTCTCGGTCTCGTCCTTGCCCACGACATCGGCCTTTATGGCGCAGGACCGCTCTATCGCCTCTTCTATCTCAGGGCCGAGGCCCGTGAGCTTCCCGGAGCTATTTTCAAGGAACTCGAAGAAGCCTTTATCGCGTATCACGCCGTATTTGACTACCTCCGCAAGCCCGGCCCTTACCTCGCGTTTGTCGAGGGTCTTTAGGACGTCCGGGTCTATGAAGACCGCCTTCGGCTGATAGAAAGAGCCGATGAGGTTCTTGCCCAGGGGGTGGTTGACGCCGGTCTTGCCGCCGACCGAGCTGTCCACCTGTGAAAGGAGAGTCGTGGGGACCTGTATGCAGGGGACGCCCCTTAAAAAAGTCGCGGCCGCGAAGCCTGCCATGTCCCCTATTACGCCCCCGCCGAGCGCGACTATAGGCGAAGACCTCTCCATCTTATGCGCGATAAGCGAGTCGTAGATGGCCGATAGCTCTTTGAGGTTCTTGTGTTCCTCGCCGTCAGGGACGGTTATGGACACGGCGTCGAAACCAGCTCCTTTCAGACTTTTCAGGACCTGTTCGCCGTAGAGGCCGAAGACGAGCGGGTTTGAGATAACGGCGGCCCTGCCCGTAAGGCCGAGCCCCTTTACAAGAGGGCCTGCCTCGTCAAGGACGCCCCTTTTGATGGTTATCTCGTATGAGCGGTCGCCGAGAGCGACAACGACTTTGCGGGTCTTCATTTAAAGTATTTTATCAATTATGCGGTTAAACAACTTGATTTACTTATTTTTTTGTATGAACGATTTTATCTTGTCCGCCACGCCCCTCGCGTCTATCGAGGTAGTATCCACCTCGATGTCGCAGTCCCTGTAGGCATCCTCCCTCTCCTTCAGGAGCCTGAGTACCGCCTGCCTTTTGTCGCCCGTGGCAAGGAGCGGCCTTTCACCCCTGTCCCCTACCCTTTTTATTATCTCATCGACCGAGGCCGTGAGGCAGACGAGGGTCCCCCACTTCCTGAGAGAATCCCTGTTAAGTGGGTTCAAGACCGCGCCCCCGCCGGTCGATACGATGAGGCCCTGCCCGAAGGCGCCGGATGAGAGCTTTTTTATGACCTCCGCCTCCATCTCCCTGAAGCGCGCCTCGCCGTGGACCCTGAAGATATCCTTGACGGCCATGCCCGCCTCTTTTTCTATAAGCTCGTCGAGGTCAACGGGCTTTAGATCGAGCTCCTTTGCCAGTATCCTTCCGACAGTCGATTTCCCTGTGCCCATAAAGCCCGTGAGCACGATATTGTGCATGATAAGCCCTGACTTTTATTATCCGGATTTGGCTGAATAGACTAAAGGAGGTCAATAAACCGATATCTGCTTCAAATACCCTCTGTAGTTCCGGCCTGTCTCTGCGACGGAGTCTCCTCCGAACTTATCAATGAAAGCATTAGCCAATTCGAATGCTACTGCCCCTTCGGCTATGACCGCGGCCGCCGGGACGGCGCATATATCCGACCTCTCGACGCTCGCCTTAAAAGGCCTTTTGGTCTGGATGTCGATCGACCGGAGGGGCTTATAGAGCGTCGGTATCGGCTTCATAACGGCCCTCAGGACAACCGGCTCCCCGTTGGACATGCCGCCCTCTATCCCGCCCGCGTTATTGGTCTTTCTGAAAAAGCGCGGGGTTTGCGGCCAGAAGCCCCTCACCTTTGTCCCGCCACGCTTATAGAATATCTCGTCGTGTACCCTTGAGCCGGGCAGGGCCCCTGCCCTGAACCCCACGCCCGCCTCGACGCCCTTTATCGCCTGTATGGACATAAGCGCCTGCGCGAGCCTGCCGTCGAGCTTCCTGTCCCACTGGACGTGGCTGCCGAGCCCCGGAGGCACGCCCACGGCAACGACCTCGAATATGCCTCCGAGGCTGTCTCCGTCCTTGCGCGCCCGGTCTATCCTTTTTTTCATCTCATCAGTTGCCTTCGCGTCGGGGCACCTTAAATCCGAAGCCTCGGCCATTTCGAAAATCCTGCCTGGCTTATCGTGCGAGGCCTTCCACTCTACGCCGCCTATGTTGGTGACCCAGCTGTAGACCTCTATCCCGAACTCTTCAAGGAGCCTTTTGGCGACAGCGCCTACCGCCACCCTCGCGGCGGTCTCGCGCGCGCTTGAGCGTTCGAGTATATTCCTCAAATCCGTATGGTCGTATTTAAGCCCGCCGGTGAGGTCGGCATGTCCGGGCCGGGGCCTGGTCACTGCCCTGCTATCTCCGGTTACAGCACCGGGCGACATCGCGTCCTTCCAGTTCTCCCAGTCGCGGTTGTTTATAAGGAGCCCTATGGGGCTGCCGAGCGTCAGGCCTCCCCTTATGCCGGAGATTATTTCGGCCCGGTCGGACTCTATCCGCATCCGTCCGCCCCTGCCGTAGCCGGACTGCCTCCTTTTAAGCTCCCCGTTTATGAAGGATGAGCTTATCGCAAGCCCGGAAGGCATGCCCTCGAGTATCGCCATGAGGGCCTTCCCGTGGGACTCGCCTGATGTAAGGTATCGAAGCATCAGTCTTTTATACCAAATTATCCCTGTTTAAGCACTAATAAATTGGAAAAAAGGCATAAAAAAATGCACCCCCTCGCGAGAGGGGGTGCATCGAGTTTGAAGCGTTATATCAGCCTGCTATCTTGTCCTTCATGATTGTCGGCGTTATGAATATGAGGAGTTCCGTCTGCTTGTCGGAGACCGACTTGCTCTTGAAGAGCCAGCCCAATACCGGGATGTCCTTCAACAGAGGGATGCCCTTTTCGGTTTCGCTCTTGTCGGTTATCACTATGCCGCCTATGACGGTCGTCTCGTTATCCGATACGAGCACCTCCGTGGAGGACTCCTTCTTGTTTATCGAAGGCGCGCCGGACGACGTCCTGAAGGAGCCGATGGAGTTCCTGCTCGCCTTTATCTTCATCGACACCCTTCCGTCCGGCGTGATGTGCGGCGTCACGGTGAGGCTTAAGTTAGCGTCCACGAACTGCGTGGCCGTGCCTGAGGCCGATGTCGTCTCGAACGGGATCGACTCACCCTGCTCTATCTTCGCGTCCTTGTTATCGAGCGTGCTTATCCTCGGGCGTGATATGGTCTTCACCTTGCCTTCGGACTCTCCGGCAGAGAGGCGGAGGTCGATGATAAGCGGGTTCGACCCTGCCTTGCCGAGCACGAAGCCGAGCGCGCCGAGCGGGCCGGCCGTGCCCGCGGCCGGGAGGTTTACCGCGAAGTCCTGCACGCCGCTCCTGCCCGTGAATGTCGGGGGGGTGACCGAGGGGTTGGGCGGGGTCTGGCCGGCCGTGGCGGTGCTGCCGAACGTGTTCGTGCTGAGATCGCCGCCGGTCTGGAAGTCCGCGCCCCACTGGATGCCGAGGTCCCTGGCGAACGAGCTTTCAGCCTCGACTATCCGGGCCTCTATCAATACCTGGGGTGTTATCTTGTCGAGCCTCTTTACAAGCTCCTTTGCCGCCTCTATCCCTTTCCTTATGTCGCGTACGATGAGCGTGCTCGTTCTCTTCTCGCTCGTTACGTTGCCGCGCTCGGTCAATACGGGTTTTATGTGCGGGATGAGGTCGTCCGCGTTGGCGTAGCTTACCGGGATGAACTCCGTTTCGAGGTTCTCCAATTTTTCCTGAGCCCTGCTGGAGGCGAGGGCGGTCTCTTTCTCCTGCCTTATCTTAAGCGCCGGGGCGACCCTTACTACGTTGCCGTCCCTGATGCTGTCGAGGTCCTTTGCCTTGAGTATTATGTCGAAGGCCTGGTCCCAGGGGACGTTCTTGAGCCGGAGCGATATCGTGCCCTTCACGTCGTCAGAGGCGATGATGTTAAGGTTGCTTATCTCGGCCAGGAGCCTGATAACGTCCGTTATGTTGGCGTCCAGCATGTCGAGGTCGATTCTCCTGCCGGTGTATTCCCTGCCCGCGCCCTCTTTCCCGGTAACCGTTATGGGCGCTTCTTTCTTGGCGGCTGCCGCCTTCTCTTCCGCGGGCTGCGCCTCGGCCGGGGAAGCGAACTCGACCACGACGGACCCGTTCTCTTCAGTTACGTTGTACGCGGTCCTGTCAACGAGCTTTACAAGGACTCGAACTGTCTGAGGTGCTTTAGTCGACTCCTGGTACGAGCTTATCGACAGCACATTGGTCTTCAACTTCGAGGCGTCGAGCGTCCTCGTCAGCTCTTTCGAGATTACCGCGTCCTTTATGTCGATGACCAGGGTCTTGCCGTCGGACGAGTCCTTTACGGCGTGTTCTGTCTTGGCGGTGCCGGTGATGGTGAGCCTCGCGGTGCCGGCCACTTTCCTGAAGTCAACGGACTCTATCCTCGACTTTGCCTCGGATTCGGCCGGCATTTGCGGCGCCGGGCTTGCGGGCTCCTTAGGGGCCGCGTTCACAGCAGGCGCCTCGGCCTTTGCAACGGACTCCTTCGGGGCCTGGGCCTTCTTTTCAGCAGGGATGACCGCCGGGCCGATGGTTATGGTTATTGTATCGTTATCCTTGACTATCGAATGGGGCGGGAGCTTCGCCTTTGCGGCGTCGAAGACGAGGCGCGCCTTGTCGGGGTGGCTGCCGACCCTAACGTCCTTTATGTGACCGCCCTTAAGTTTCACGAGGTCTTTGCCGAGGGCGCTATCGACGCCCCAGATGTCAACGACTATGCGCGAAGGCGAGTCGAGCTCAAAGGAATTGAAATTCCCCAGTGCCCCGTCAGCCTGTATCTTTATCACCGTATTCTGCCCGTCTTTCGACGAGTCTATCTTTACGATCTTCGTGGCCTGTTTCAGGGCAGGCTGCTCCGGGGCGGCCTGTTCGGGGGCCGGCGCGACAGGAGGGGCTGGCTCGACGGCCGGAGGCGCGGGTGTCTGCTCCTCAGCGGGCGCCTGCGCGACCGCAACAGGCGCGCTCTCTTTTACCTCGGCCGAGGCTGAAGCCTTTACGACGGCGGCCGAAGCGTCTACGGCGGCCCCGCCCTTTCTAAGGGTAACGAGGATGCTGTTCTCGCCGGATTTCACCTCGTGGTCTATGCCCTCCTTGAGGTTTATGACGAGCCTTCCTATTTCTTTGTTCTCGCCGTAGTTCACGGCCGTGATGTCGTTCAGGAAGTCGTTGCCGACGGAGATGTTCGCCGAGACCTTGTCAAGGTTCACGCCGGGCATGTCGACTATGAGCCTCGAAGGGTCCGAGAGCTTGAACACCGTGTACCTTACCGACCCCGTGGTGCCTATGAGGACCCTGTCGCCCTCGCCCACTACGTTTATGTACTCGACCGCCGTCTTCTCAGGCGCCTTGTTCTCCTCTTTCGGGGCCTGCTGCTGGGCCTTTTCCGTCTTTTCCTCTCCAGGGGTTGGCTCGTTGACCGCCTTGGGCCCGGTAGAGGCGCACCCCGAGAACAGTAAAACAGCCGCGGCCATAAGGCCGGTCAGCGCGTGCCTGAGCCGGTTATCCAGAATATGCATAGAGACCTCCTGCAATCTCAATCGCTTGATTGGCAAATCAACGGGCAAAAAAACCGGAAGCGCCTTTAGCGCTTCTGGGGGGATTCCTTCTCGGTCGGTATCTTTAGCTCTATATCCTCGGAAGAGACGACCTTGCCGTTCTCGTCCTTGTTGTATTCCCTTACCGTTATCGACCTCTGCTCGATCCTTGATATCCTGCCTTCCCTCGACCCTATGAGGTCCCCTTTCTTCACGACGTACCTCTTGCCGTCAGGGGCCTGCACGAGCGCGAAGGAGCTCTCCGGGCTTGCCACCACCGCGACGAGCCTGAAAAGGGTAAGGTCGCAGCATTCTATCGGCCCTTTCATCTTCCTGGGCCCTTCAATCCCTTTCATAAGGAGTATATGGCTCAGGAACGGGTTACGGTTCCTCGCGTCGGTCGTCGAGTCCGCCGGGGCCGAGGTATCCGCGCCGCCGGCCGGGACCGCGGGCGCGCTCTGGGCCGCCGGGGCCTTCTTCACGGGCGGCGGGGGCGAGGGCTGCTCCTGCTTTTTGCACGAGAGAAAGACGAGAGGGACCAGGACTGCCAGGGCCGTTATCTTAAAAGTCCTTGCCATTATTTTTTAGGCGCTCCTTGCGCTTGCGCTCCCTCGGGAGGGGCCGGTATGAACCTGAAGGTAGTGGCGGTGAAGCTTGCCTTCAGCACCGGCACCCTGTTCCTGTGGCCGGTGGATAATATGTCCATCCCGGATATGTTTACTATTCTCGGGAAATGCCCGACCTTGTCGCTGAAGTCGTAGAGGCTCTCGAACTTGCCCTCGACGGACATGCTCACCGGGACCTCCGCGTAGAAGCCCTTCTTGACCTCCTTGCCGGGCTTGAAGATGAGTATCTTGAGGCCCGACTTCTCTCCGGCGCTGCTGATGCTGTCGATAAGGTCGGGTATCTCCTTCTCGTTAGGGAGCTGGGCGACCGCGTTCCTGAGCTTGTCTTCCATCTCCTCTTTGTCGTGGATGTATTTCGGTATGTCGGCGGCAATCAGCCTGTTCTCCGTGAGCTTTACGTTCAACTCCTGGAGCTGTCCACGGAGGCCCTTAACCTCGGTGTATTTGGGGCCTATGAGGAACCAGTAGACCGCGCCGACTATGACGATGTTCACCGCCGCGAGGATCATTATCCTCTTGGGCAGCGGGAGCTTTATCACCGAGTCAAGGTTTATCTTCAGGGGTATCGCCATCTACTTCTTCTCCCTCTGTACGGGCCTCTCCTTTTCCTTCTCAAGCCTTATGGTGAAGCTCACGAGCTCCATGCCGGTTTCCTTCTCCATCATCCTCTGCGCTATCTCGAGCTCCACGCTGCCGAGCTCCCTGTTCTTCTGGAGGCCCCGCATGAAGTCCGCCACGATCTCGTCGTCGGCGGCGTAGCCCTTCAACACCACGAGCGAGCCGTCGTCCTTCATGGACTGGAGCCAGGCCTTCTCCGGGATGGCCCCGCTGATCCTCTTGAAGAGCTTCACCGGGCCGGTGCGCGCGGCCTCGAGGTCGGTTATTATCTTGAGTTTTTCCTCGACTATCCTCTTCTGCTCTTTTATCTTTGAGAGCTCGCCTATCTTTTTCTTGAGCTCCTCTATCTCCTGGTTCCCGCGCGAAATTTGGTCGCTTAAGGAGTTGGCCTCGCCCCTCACGGTGAAATAAGCGACCATGGAGACGGCGAAGACGAAGAAGGTGATGAGGCCGGCTACCGTGACCTGGAACCTCATGGACTCTTTTTTCTTGGCGGCCCTTACGGGCAGGAGGTTTATGCGTATCATCTGTCGGCGAACCTCCTCGTGGCCAGGCCCACGGCCACGCCGAAAAGAGGCGCCATTTCCTTCAACTTCTCCTTATCGAATTGCTTGGGGCTCGCCTCTACGTTCTTGAAGGGGTTGACGGTCTCCACCGGTATCGAGGTCTTCTCCTGCATGAGGTTCTGAAGACCCGTTATCTTGGACCCGCCGCCGCTCAAGTATATCTTGTTCACGTAGGAGCCCTGGCTGCCGCCGAGGAAGAAGTCCAGCGACCTTTTCACCTCGAAGGTGAGGTTCGTGGACACGGTGTCTATCGCGTAGGGCATCGAGTTCGCCTCGGCCGAGCCGGCCTTTTTGCCGGTCTTCAGCTCCTCGGCCTCCTTGAAGCTTATGTTCATCTGCCTCTGTATCTCTTCCGTGAACTGGTTGCCGCCCATGGGTATGGACCTCGTGAAGATGGTGAGGCCGCCGAGTATGACGCTTATGGAGGTTATCGAGGCGCCCACGTTCACCATGGCGAGGTTCTCGCCGGGGGTCATGGGGTAGTTTATCTCCATCATGTTTTCGAGCGCGAAGGAATCGACGTCTATGACGACCGGGTTCAGGCCCGCTTCCTTGATGACGTTCGTGTAGTCGTTTATGACGTCCTTTTTCACGGCCACCAGCATAACGTCCATCTGGCCCCTGCCCTCGGTGTCGGCGCCGAGTATCTGGAAATCTATGTTTACGTCGGTTATCGGGAACGGGATGTACTGCTCGGCCTCCCACTGGATGGAGTCAGCCAGTTCCTCCTCCGTCATGGCGGGGAAGCTGACCTTCTTTATGATGACCGAGTGGCCCGTAAGGGAGGATACCGCGTCCTTGACCTTTACGTTATGCTCCTTGATGAGGTCCTTCAAGGTGTTGGTCACGGTCATGGAGTCTATTATCGAGCCGTCGACGATGGCCTCGGGAGGCAGTTCCGCGGCCCCGAGCTTTACAAGCTCCCAACCCCTCTTGGTGCGGTTCATCTGGACGAGCTTTATGGAACTGGACCCTATGTCAAAGGCGACAGAGTCTTTCTTCCTTAGAAAAGGCATCTCTAAATTCATAAACCCCCGTTACTCCGTGAATACCTTCCCCTTATCGGTTACCCTGAGCCCCAGCGCCTGGAGGATCTTCCTCTTGGTGTCGACCCTGCACGGGTAGCCCTTCTCTATCCTGTCTATCGTCAGAGGCGAGATACCGGCCTTCCGAGCCAGCTCGGATTTCGAGAGGAGCATGTTCTCTCTTACCTTTTTTAGATTATTTCTGTTCATAAAACAAGCACCAAAGTCACATAACGGGAATTTACCGGAATTTCAGCTATTTTACTCAAACTTATGCCTGCTTTCAGGATAGTTGATTGAAATCTATTCCAATATGGTTTAAATGTCAATCTATTTTTTTAATTGATACATAATTATATATAATATCGGACGGGCAAAAAAAAAATTTAGGAAAATCTGAAAAGTTTTATTATGCCCCCCCGGAGCAAGCCCCGGGGTATCTACTTAATCTCCCCTCCCTGACGGGAGGGGACTGAGGGGAGGGTGAGTTTTTTTTGAAAGTTATCAGTTATCGGTTGTCCGTTATCTGCTGATAACCGATAACCGTAAACCGACAACCCATTTCACCCCCACCCTACCCTCCCCCGTCAAGGGGGAGGGGTTTTACAGGGAACCCCGCGGCAAACCACAGGGAACTTCCCGGCTCAAAGCCTTTTCCAGAGGATTACGGCCGAGGTGGAGTTCTCCTTGGACACGTCCAGGAGCGTCTGCTGGTCGTAGGTGACGGAGACGTTGCCGTTCAGGCCCACGGTGTTGCTGGCCATGACCCCCCCCGTGACGTTAAGGTCGCTGCCGCCGCCGCTTATGGTGAGATTGCCTAAGACATAGATGAGGCCCTCGTAGGCAAGCGTGCCGGAAAGCTTCAGGTCCCCCGTCACGATAAGGATGCCCCTGCCCTGGAAATTGCCCGAAATCTCGACCTCCTTGCCGCCGGAGTTGTCGATGTATATCATGGTCGAGTATGAGTTGCCCGCGTAGTCGCCCCAGTCGGTCACCACGGTATCTATCTTGCCGCTCGACGGGATGTCGTCGCCCGCGGCGCTGCAGGTGATGTTCTTGCACTTGTGCTTCTCGTTGGCCATGTTTATCACCTCGGTCAGTTCCATCCCGAGGTAGGTCTGCAAGTCGTCGGACGACTTCGTGTTGCAGGAGATACCGTCGTTGCAGGTGGTGCAACCGCCGGTGCCCGCCTCCTTCACCCCTCCGCTTATCGTGGTAGACCCGCCGTTGATGTTCACGCACCCGTTGGTGTTTATGGCGGAGTCGGTGTCGGTATTGAGGTTGCTCGCGCCCACGTAGGCTATGATCGTCTTCGTCGTGTCGTTCGAGGTGCCGGTGGAGGTTATCCTGTAGACCGGGAGCTTGCCGTAGCTTATCTTCGTAAGAGTGTCGTTCATCTTGAAGTCCCGGCCGAACATGACTATCTCGGGCGTGGCGTTGTCGCACGTCCATGCCGCCGGGTAGGTGGATGAGTTTAAAGAGGTGTTCGGGCTTACGTTGTTGTTGCTGTCGCAGAAGCCCTCGGTGTTAGTCTCGTCGAGGTACTTTATGTCGACCGAGTATTTGAGGTTGTCGGCGCTCCTCCTGTCGGCGCTCCCGTTGTAGCCGAAGTTCTTGGAATCGTCCGAGTTCCATCCGGTGGCCCTGTAGCCGGCATCCCCGGTATCCTCCCCGACGTAGCGCGCCTTCACTTTGGCGAGGTGGAGGCGGGATATCGCCTCGTTTATCCCGGACTCGGCCAATTGCGTGGCGAGCTTGGCCTCGCGCTCGTTCCGGGAAAGTCCCAGGTCGGTCGTCATGTTCATGACCACGCTTATGCCGATGAGGGTCATCGCGAGCATGGTCACGAGCGCGAGTATGAGGATGAAGCCCTTATCGCTCTTTAATTTGTCCATAGCCTTCATGACGCCGCCTTTCCATTAAGGGCTATTCGTTCCACGTGTTCGAGTACGCGCTCTCTTTTGGCGTGGAGCACGTGTCGTAGGCCGTCACCTTGAAGTAGTATATCCTCTGGCTCAGGTTGCCCTGGTCGGCGTCCACGGTCTTGGTGACCGCCCCTGTCACGCTCGTCCTCAGGAACCAGTCGGCCACTATGTCGGAGCCCGTGCAGTTAGGCTTGCCGTTGGCGCAGACCTTCTCGTATATCCTGTACCCGGCGAGGTCCGTTATGGCGGAGTTGTCGGTGTTCTGCGTAACCCCTGTCCACGATACCGTTATGTTCTGGCCGGTCGTGGAGCCGGTGAGCGCGGTCGGAGCCTTGGGCGTAGTGGTGCACGGGTCGACTATCACGCTTACTGTCTTGGTTGCCGGGGTCGCGAACGGATAGGTCACCGTTATCGTGTCCGTCGGCAGCACGAGGAGCTTTGTGGAGTCCGTAGCGTCGCTCGTGGTCGTTATGGTCTTTACGAAGGTGCCGGTGGCAGCGCCCGTCTCGTCGAACGACGGGCTGTAAGACCCGGGCGCGGTGCTCGTGTTGGTGAAACCGTTGAAGTTCGCGTCCGCGCCGTTTACGGTCTGTATGCTCGCGCCGTAGGTCGGGGGCGTTACGGGTATGTCCGTCCTCATGGCGTAGCAGTCGACTATTGTGACCGTATAGCTGTCGCCCCTGTAAAGCTGAGTCTTATCTACCGACAGCGTCGCCTGCGCCGTGTTGCCCACGCAGGAAGCGGCCGTATTGGAATTAGCGCTTATCCTCTCGGAGGTGGAGCACGAGTTCTTTGCCTTTACCGTGTAGCTGTAGACGCCCGCCGCAAGCCCGGTGTTGGAGTAGGTCGTGCCGGCCTGGTCCGCGGGCTGGGTGGCGAATACAGGCGTCCGGGATATCCTGTATACGATGGAGTCCGAGGGGTTTATCGCAGCCCCGTTCGTATATGTTGCGGTCGCGGTCCATGCGAGGTTTATGGTGCTCGCGCCGCTCGGCGTGGCCGTCAGGTTCGTCGGCGGGTTGGGCGTGACGTTGCAGGCGTCGAAGTTGTCCTGGTCGTAGACGTACGCGCCGTCGGCTATCTCCGGGTCCCTGTCCCAGTTCCCGTCCGCGTCGGTGGCCACTATGTAGTACCAGACCCTCTCGCCGTCCTCGGCGGGTATGTTCCCGGACCAGATGTTGCCGCTCCGGGTCATCGTGACCTCGGTAAAGCCGGACGTTGGCGGCGTAGTGGTCGTCTTGTCGGTCGCCTTGTAATAGAGCTTCGCCGTAGATATGGCTATCTTGGAGCCCGTGGCCTCGTCGGTGGTGTTGCTCAGAACGCTCGCCGAGACCGTGACGGTCGTGCCTGAGCCGGCCACTATCGACCCGTTCGAGCCGTTCGGCACGCTGTTAAGCCCGGTCGAGCCCGGAACCGCGTAGCTGAAGGTCGGGCTGGCGGGCTGGTTCTGCTGTGTGGCCGAGACAGACGGCCCGAAGGGGACGATTATGCCCTCCTGCACCTGTGATATTGTCAGGTAAGCGGCGCACGTCGTTGTCCCGCTCGTGTCGTTGGTGACCTGGAGCGTTACAAGGAGCTGGTCGTCCCTCATGTCCACCGCGCTCGTGCCGCCGGAGTCCTTGAACTCGAACTTTACCGGCACATAGCGCGCGCCCGCCGGTATCTGCGCGCTCGTAAGCGTCACGTTCGACACCATGCTCGTGTAAGGAGAAGTGCCGGAGGCTACGGTGGAGGCCTGCGGGATGTTCGTCGACGTCTGCCCGACGCCGCTCCTGCCGCCGCCTATCTTTACTTCCCTCAGGAAGGCGGCCGAGTTCACCCAGTTCACCGTTGCGCCGGTTATCGTCATCGTCCCGGCGCTGGTGTTGTTGAAAAACATCGTTATGGCGTTATGCGTAAAGGACGTCCCCGGCGTGCTGCTTCCGTTGCCGGTGCCGCTTGAGTTGTTCATGGAAACGCCGGTCAGTATCTCCCTGTGCTGCGGGTTGGCCTTGTTGCATACGCTGTCAACGGCCCCTACCGTGTCCTCGCACTTCAAGTCCCTGTCTATCCTGCCAGGCTTGACGGGGCCAAGGAGGGCCGAATGGAGCACGTTATTGACCATGTCGGTCTTTATTACGGCCTCCGAGGGGTCTACGCGCTCATACGGGCAGTCCGTCGATACGACCCTGTAATAGTAAGTCCCTCCCTCGGTTATAGTCGTATCGTTATACGAGGTGCCCCAGAAGGGGGCCGCTCCGGATACCATCGTCGACGTCGTGAAGACCGGGCTTGTGGCCCTGAAGACCCTGTACCCGGCGAGGTCGTAGGGGTTGTCCGGCGAGGAGGGGAAGGCCGTGTCGCTTGAAACGGCCGTCCACGTGAGCCCTGCCGGGGAGTCGCAGTTCGAGAACTGCGCAGCCGTTACCGCCGGGGGCTTTTCTCCGGTGGACGGGTCCTCGCCGCAGAGTATGGTCGTGGCCTGCGCCGCCGAGGGCGCCGAGCCGTTGCCGCAGAGGTCGAAGGAGACGGCCCTGTACGAATACGTCCCCGTTTCGGCCAGCGACGGCGTGCCGGGGTTCTCCAAGGTCATCGAATCATGCCAGAAAGATGTGGACTGCGACGGCGCTACCTCGGTGGAGGTGAATATGCCGCCGGAGTCCGGGACAAGCCTCGCGTCAGGCGTTACCGTGATATTAGCCTGGTAGCACTTGCTCACCTTCGGATAGCTCGTAGTATCGGTAAGAAGCTCCGGGTAAGACGCGCTGTCGTTCTCATAGACGCATGTCTGGTCGAGGTCCGTATCAGCCGGCTGCGTAAGCGACAGCGCGACCCTCTTCCACCCGGCCCTCGCGTTTATGGTCGGGGCTGACGGCACGGTGGTCTTTCTGGGCGCGGTATCCGAGCCTGTCACGGAGGCGAAGCCGGAGCCAGGAGAGCAGGCCGCTACGCCGTCGCCGCATGTGGCGTTGTATTCGGCCTGGAGGTACTTCTTCGAATCAGGGTCGCCGCCGTTATCGGTTATAAGCGTCGGGTCGCAGTTGACCGGCGCTATGGCGTAGTAGTACTTCCTGCACCCGACAAGTCCTGGGCCCGGGTCCGTGTAGGCGGTGGCCGAGGAGCTTATCTCGGGCATGCCGCTGCCCGGCTCTCCGGCTATCCATTCTATCCCCGCGCCCGGCTCTATGGGGTACGACGCGAACGGGTTAGCGGACCTGTAGACCCTGAAGCCGACGACCCCGGGGTTGGCGGTCGTATAATCGTAAGCCGTCCAGCTAAGGTTTACCTGCCCGTCGGCTGCCCCGTCTGCAGCGGTAAGCCCGGCTACGGCAGCGGGCTTTTCCGGGTTTATCGTGCTGTCGTCAGCGCCTGCGTCGAAAACGGCGTTGCTGGTGGCGGGGTTGCCGCTCACCTCGCCTGAGAACGAGCTGTGGTTTAGAGAATTGTCGTAGGCCTTCGCGGCGACATAGTAGACCGTCTCGGTGCCGGCAGCGGCGTTGGAGGCCACGTAGCCGAGGGTCGGGCTCGATGGGAATATGGAGCACTCTATCGATGAGCCGGCCTCGGTGCAGCTGTATGTAGAACCGGCAAGGACCGCCATCGGGACGTTTATGACGCCCGTATAATTGCCCGAGGCAGTGCCGTAGTATATCTTATAGCCCGAGATGTCGCCCTCGGTGTTCTTGGTCCATTTCACCTTGAGCCTGCCGCATACGCCGGGGTCCCTGACCTGAAGGCCCGTGGGCGCGGACGGAGGGGAGGTGTCGAGGCCCGTCTGCCCCACCCCGATGTTCCTGAGCCTTATATGGGTCTCCACCTTGAAGGTCTTGGGGCTTGAGGTGCCGGGGGCGTTGCTCTTTGTCCTTGTCTGGAGGGTTACGGTTATGAACTTTATCTCGTTCCTGTCGTTCTGGGTCGTGGTGGTGGCCGTCTCCCCTTCCCTCTCGAAGTAGCCGAAGGCGAGGCTGTCGACGTAAGGGATGACCTTCTCGGTGTTGCCGGTCGTGGCTTCGGTGAGGTTGTCGGCCTTGCGGGTAAGGTACTGGATGCCGCCGGTGGTCTGGAGGGCGTATTTGACCTTGAGCCTTTTCCCGGCCGTGGGGCTTATGTTGTTGTCGGTAGCCGGGTCGGTATAGATGAACTCTATCTCGCTCGGGTTGGCGACCGTTATTATGTCCGGGGTGGCCGAGGCGTAGCCCGCGTTTATGAGCTCCCTCTCCATCAGGTTGATAGCGACCCTCGCGTTCTGCTGCGCCTCGAGGACCATGTCCTGCGTGCTCGACTGCCGGAAGAATATGTTATAGACCGAGTAAAGGGATACCGCCACCACCCCGGTAATGAAGATGGCTATGAGCATCTCTATGAGCGAGAACCCTTTTTCCCTGAGATGAACCGAAGAACTGTTGCGAGGCCTTATCATATCTTCCCCCGTCTTTGAGGTCGCGCTATTCGATGAAGTCCCTGCTCCTTAAGCTCACAATCGTAACGTTCTTGGTCGTGTGCCAGAGTATGTCGGTCCATGAGACCGTCAGGTCTATCCTTTTAAGCCCGTCAACGCTCGCGTTCGCGATGTTGTCGCCGTCAAGGTCTATGTAGGTGACCTTGTAAGACCATGTGAACGGCTTGCCGAGCGAGGTCACGGTGGCCGTGGTCGGCGTGCAGGTGAATTCGGGCCTGTTGGCCGCGAAACCTGTCTGCGCGCAGGTCCTCCAAAGGGCCGAATTGCCCGTGGTCGTGTCGGTCGCCTGGATGTTGTTGTAATCAACGCTCAGGAGGGCCTCGACCTTCTCCTGGGCGAGGTTATTGGCCTGGGTGATGGCCTGGCTGTAGCCGGATGATTTTATGGCGGTGCCCGCGAGCCCGGCGATCCCGAGTATACCGATGCTCAGGAGAGTTATGGCTATGAGGACCTCTATGAGCGTAAAACCTTTTCTGTCCAGTGCCATCTTCACGGCAGCCTCTTTTTAGCAGCCTGTATCGACCGTTATCTTGCCCACCGCGAATTCCACGCTGACCTTCATCCTGTCTGTCGCGGTGTTCTGAAGGCATATATCCTTGTTCGTGCCAGTGCCCGTGGGGTAGAACTCCACCTGAAAGTCCGCGTTCGGGGAGGTTATGTCAATGCCCGGCTCTACACCCTTCGTGGCGTGCTTCGGGTCGGGCACCCATGTGCTCGTGCCCGTATCGTAGTACGCGAGCTTGAACGTGTCGGGCGTGGGGGCCGCGTTCAATGTGAACTCGACCCTGTACTTGGTGTTATTAGCTATCGCCTTCATCCTCGCGGCGTTCAGCTCCGTAGATACGTCCATGACCGACCTCTTGAGGCGCAGGTGCGACATCTCTCTTATGAGGGCCGGGGCGCCGATGGCGATAATGGTGGCGGCCAGCCCCATCACTACAAGTATCTCTGCTATCGAAAATCCTTTTTGAGAGCTTTTAGCCATGGATATACCTCTGCAATGATATTTAGCAATACCCGTGCCAAAAGGTAAGTACCTGATTATATTACACTCCCATTTTCAGGAGGTGTCATAAACCCGATACTTTTTTCATAGTCCGTAATTTTTTATCTTGTAGAGGAGGGCCCTGTGGCTTATCTCGAGGATCTCGGCGGCCCTGGTCTTGTTGTTGCCGGTCTTCTCCAGTGCCTTTCTTATAAGCTCTTTTTCGATAGCCTCCTCGGCCTTCTTTATGGAGAGGTCATTGGAGTGTGGGGAGTGGGGGGAGCGGGGGGAGTGGAAGGAAGGCTCCCGGCCTGTCATGGGGAGGGACCTGTTCCTGATGGTATCGGTCTCTTCGAGTATCATCGCCCTTTCTATGACGTTTTCGAGCTCGCGGACGTTGCCGGGCCAGTCGTGGCGGGCAAGAGTTTCGAGCACTTCTTCAGAAAGCCTCTTGGCGGGCTTGCCGAACTTCTTCGCGTACTTCTCGACGAAGTGCGCCGCGAGGGCCGGTATATCAGAGGCCCTTTCCCTCAAGGGGGGGAGCTTTATCTCTATGACGTTCAACCTGTAGAAGAGGTCTTCCCTGAAAGTCCCTTTTTTAATCTCCTCCCTCAGGTCCTTCAGCGTGGCGGCGACGACCCTCGTATCCAACTTTACGGGCCGGGTATCCCCCACCCTCCTTATCTCGCCTTCCTGCAGGACGCGGAGGAGCTTCACCTGCAGCTCCATCGGCAGTTCCCCGACCTCGTCGAGGAAGATCGTGCCGCTGTCGGCCTCCTGGAAGAGGCCCGCCTTGTTCCGGTGGGCGTCGGTGAACGCGCCCTTTACGTGGCCGAAAAGCTCGCTTTCCAGCAACGCACCGGGTATCGCCCCGCAGTTGACCACCACGAAGGGCCTGGCGGCGCGGTTGCCGCTGTAGTGTATGGCCCTGGCCACAAGCTCCTTGCCCGTGCCGCTCTCGCCGGTTATGAGGACGGAGGTCGAGTAGTCCGAGACCTTTTTCACCAGACCGAGGACGTCGAGCATCTTTTCATCTTCGGTAAATATATTCCTTATGTCATAGTCGGCAAGCGTTTCCTCCCTGAGCCTCAGGTTCTCTTTCTTGAGCCTCTCCCTCTCCTCCGCCTTTTTTACCGTCAGTATTATCTCGTCGGCCTTGAAGGGCTTCGATATGTAGTCGTACGCGCCGAGCTTCATGCACTCTATGGCGTTGTCCATGGTCCCGTAGGCCGACATCATTATGACGGTATGGTTCGCGCCGCGCTCCTTCAGGGCTTTGAGGAACTCGATCCCGTCCATGCCAGGCATCTTTATGTCGCATAGTATGAAATCGAAGTCATCCCCTTCGAGCACGTCGAGGGCCTTCTTCGCGTCCGGCATGGCTACGGTCGAGTAGCCCTCCCTCTTGAGGATGACCGAGAGCATGTGGCGCATCGACTCTTCGTCATCTATTATGAGTATCTTCATGGCCCTCTCCGGGGGGGAGCAATACGGTAAAGCTCGACCCCTCGCCCTCTTTGGTATGAAGCGTTATCTCTCCGCCGTAGGCCTTTATTATCGACTGCGAGACGAAAAGCCCGAGCCCCGTGCCCTGGCCCGGGGCCTTCGTGGTATAGAAGGGCTCGAATATCCTCCCGGCCCCCTCCCCGCTTATCCCGGCGCCGGTGTCCGTGAACCTTATGAACACGAACTCCCTGTCCTCGATCTCCGGCGGGGCCGTAAGCGGGGTGTCCCCCCTCCTCCTCCTTACGCGCGGCCTCTCTATCTGCTTTTTAAAGAGGCCGGACTCTATGGTGATGAGCCTGTCATTTGATCGGGATTGGGCCTTTCCTTCGAACGAGTGCGCGGCGTTTACAAGGAGGTTCATGAATACCTGCCTGAGCTTCCTTTCGTCCATGACCACCGGCGGCAGCCCTTCATTGAGCGCGGTCCTTATCTCTATGCCGCTCAAGTCCCTGTGGACGGTTATCGTCGATACCGTCTCTTCGAGGAGCCTGTTCACGTCCACCGCCCCTGAAGACCTGAGCGCCGGCCTCGATACCTCGAGGAACTCCCTTACGATGAAGTCTATCCGGGATACCTCTTTTATGGTCCTTTCCACTATCTCTTTTTCCTCGTCCCTGTCCGGGAGGCCCCTGGAGAGTATGTCGAGGTAGCCCCTCACGGCGCCGAGCGGGTTGCCTATCTCGTGGGCTATGCCCGCGGCAAGCCTGCCGACCACGGCCAGCGTGGACGACCTCAGCAGTTCCTCCTGCGCGGTCACGAGCTCCTTGTTGACCCTCTCGAGGCTCTTTATCTCGTCCTCGAGCCTGTCGGCCATGATATTGAACGACGACGCGAGGCTGCCGATTTCGTTATCGGCCGCGACCTCGGCCCTTTCGCTCAGGTCCCCGCCGGATATTCGCATGGCCGCGTCCGTAAGTTTGCTTATCGGGCTGACTATCGAGCGCGAGAGGAAAAAGACGCCGAAGACGATTATGACTACCGAGTCGAGCGCGGCGTAGAGGAGGAGGAACCTTTTTATCCCCGCCATCTCCTCCTTTATCCCGCCGAGCGGCATGGAGAACTCGAGTGTCGCCCTGCCTGGAGCGCTCAGCGGGGCCGTTATCAAAAGCGCCTCTCCCGGGCCTTTCAGGAACCCTACGCCGGCCTTCCTTATGGTCATATCCCCCGCGTACGGCAGGCGCTCGCCGGCCTCTATCGGCAGCACCCCTTCCTTTGATAAGACCTTCCCGGAGGCGTCAACGACCCTGAAATCAGATACCCCGTAGCCCTTCAGCACGGCCCCTATTGACCTGACCGGAGCGGACGGGTCGTTCAGGGGGGCCGCAAGGCGCGAGGACAGCGATGCGAACCGCGCGATGGACCCGGCCTCGCGTGCTTTCGAGTAGACGGCGCTGTTCTCGACTATCTTTATGCTCAGGATGCCGATAAGCCCTATGCCGGCAAGGGTCGTAAGCACTATGCCGGCTATGAGCTGCGCCCGTATGCCGAGGGTATATCTCATGACCGTGAACCGGCGTTTAAAAAATAAAGGTTGTCCATAGGTTATAGCACCCCGGCCTCAGGCCCCGACGGCCGTAACTATGTACCACCTTATAAGCTCCTCGCCCAAGAAAAGGTGCGCGGCCGCCCCGATGGCGAGGAACGGGCCGAAGGGTATCGGGTGCCTGCTCCCCTTTCCGGAAAGGAGCATTATGAACGACCCTATAACGGCCCCGAGAAAAGAGCCTAAAAGGAGCGTTACTATAACGCCCTTCCACCCGAGGAAGGCCCCAATCATCCCGAGCAGCTTCACGTCCCCGCCGCCCATACCCTCCTTGCCGGTAAGGAGGTAGTAAGCCGTGGCTATCCCGAAGAGCACCCCGCCCCCGGCGAGTATGCCGATGAACGAGTTGAGGAAATTCACGGAAGGGATGAAAAAGGACGCGGCAAGGCCCACGGCTATGCCCGGCAGGCTTATCACGTCCGGTATTATCTGGTATTTGAGGTCTATGAATGTGACCACGATAAGGGATGAGACGAAGACGAAATAGGCCAGCAGCTCAAAGGAGGGGCCGAACTTCAGGAAGAGCGATACGGCGGCAAGGCCCGTGAAGGACTCCACGAGAAGGTACCTGGGGGAAATCGGCGCCCCGCAAAGCCCGCACCTGCCCATAAGGACGACGTAGCTTATGATGGGTATATTATAGTAGAAAGGGATGTTCCTGCCGCAGGAAGGGCACTTCGAGGGGGGAGAGACTATCGAAAGCCCTATCGGGATACGGTAGATGCAGACGTTCAGGAAACTGCCTATCACGGCCCCGAAGACAAAAGGCAGGATCAGCACAAACTTATCACCCATCTATGACCGCCATGTTTACGGCTTTGAAGGAACCCGGCCTTGCGCCGTCCCCTTTACAGGGTCTCAGGGAGATAGCCCTTCCTCTTCTTCTCGACTATCGAGATTATGTCCGAAGCCTGCTTTATGGCGTCCCGCGAGTCTTTCCCGGATATTATCTCGGCGGGTATCCCGCCCGGAAGCGCGTCCGGGAAGCGCGAGGTCTTGTAGTAAAGGTCGAGGCCCTTGGACGTGCCCGCGAACTTGCCGAACTCTTCCTCATAGGTCATCGCCCTGTCGAGGAGGTCGGCTACCGACCTTGTCTCCCTCGCGTCCTCCCTGTTGAGGAAGAGAAAAGCCCTGAGCGATTTAGCCGCGCTCTGCTGCGCGAGGAAGCAGGCCGGGGCGAAAAAGCCGCCCTGCTGGTTCCATTCCGCGGCCTTCAGGTCGTATTCCGCCTGCCTGAGCCACCTGTCGGCCTCTTTGAAGAGAAGCTCCATAAATACCTCCTTTAAGTCCTGTACGCCGAGTTTATCCTAACGTACTCGAAAGAAAGGTCGGAGGTCCAGAGTTTTGCGGAGTGCCGCCCGATATTCAGGGCTACCGAGACACTGACCTCTTTTTCCTTCATCGCCTTCGCGGCCTCCCGCTCCCTGCCCGTGTCGAGCCCCTTCTTCACTACCTGGACCCCGTTCAGGGAGATATCTACCTTCTCCTCCCTCATCCTTACACCGGACCTGCCGAGGGCGGCCAATATCCTGCCCCAGTTCGGGTCTCCCCCGAAAAAGGCGGTCTTGACGAGGAAGGACTCGGCTATCGTCCTCGCGGCCTTCCGGGCGGAGGCAACCGAGGCCGCGCCCTTCAAGTCTATCTCGATAAAGCGCGTGGCCCCCTCGCCGTCCCTGACTATCATGTGGGCAAGATCAAGCGAGACGGACCTTAACGCGCGCTCGAACGCCGCGAACTCCTTTGTGCCGGGCCTTATTTCCCCGCATCCCGAACAGCCGTTGGCGAAGGCCATGACGGTATCGTTGGTAGAGGTGTCGTTGTCCACTATTATGCTGTTGAACGAGGCGTCCGCGGCGAGCTTGAGCGCCTTCCTGAGGGCCGGGGCCTTTATCTCCGCGTCGGTCGCGAAAAAGGCGAGCATCGTCGCCATGTCGGGGCATATCATGCCCGCGCCCTTGGCTATCCCGGCTATGGTCACCTTCCTGCCGTTGATATTGACCTTTGCGGACGCCTTTTTCATGAATGCGTCGGTGGTCATTATCGCCTCGGCCGCGCTCTTCATCCCCGAGTAGCTTAAAGACCCGACGAGTGAGGATATCCCGGCCTCGACCTTCTTTATCGGGAAAGGCACGCCGATGACCCCGGTGGAGGCGACCATGATGGAGCCTTTTTTAGCGCCCGAGGCCCGCTCAGCCAGTGTAGCCATGGCGGCGGCAGCCTCGTATCCGGGCTTGCCGGTGCACGCGTTGGCGTTCCCGCTGTTTATTATGACGCCTCTGGATACGCCCTTTCTGACCCTTTTCATGTCAAGGAGCACAGGGGCGGCCTTGACGCTGTTCGTGGTAAAAAGCCCGGCCACGCTCGCGGGTCCGTCGCTCAATATAAGGGCGAGGTCTTTTTTCCCGTTCTTCTTGATGCCGCAGGCAATGCCCGCGGCCTTGAAGCCGGGCACCGCGAACTCGGCGGAAGGTCTTTTCTTCTTCGGCGGCATCTCTTTAAAGCCTTTCAGGGGGAAATGGATTTATGCGAAGGTCAGGCGGTCGCCCCGCAGCACCTCTTATACTTCTTGCCGCTCCCGCAGGGGCACGGGTCGTTCCTGCCGACCTTTTCGCCCTGCCTTGTGACGGGCTGTTCCTTGTCCTCGGCCTTCTCCTCCTCGCCGCGGCTATATTTAAGCTTTCTCTGGTTTACGTGCCTCTTCGGCCTGGGCTCAATCGGCTTCGACGCCTCGGCCTGGGCCTCCTCTTCCTTCTTTATCTGCACCTTGAAGAGCCTCTCGGTCACCTCGGATTTCAGCCTGAATATCATCTCGACAAAGAGGTCGAACCCCTCTTTCTTGTACTCCTGCAGAGGGTCTTTCTGCCCGTAACCGCGCAGCCCTATCCCGCCCTTCAGGTGGTCCATCGAAAGGAGGTGGTCCTTCCAGAGGGTGTCGAGCGTATGGAGCATTATGACCCTCTCGAACTGCGCGAAGGGCTCGTCCCCTACCATCGTGACCTTGTCGTTGTAGACCTTCCACGCCCTCTCCACTATTGATTCGGCAAGGGCCTCCCTGCTGTTAGCCTCATGCGAGTCGTTCGAGCCGAAGGTGACCCCGAACTGGTTGAGGACGGCGTCTCCCAATGCCTTCAGGTCCCATTCCTCCGGGTGCGCCTTCTCCTCTATATGGGTATTGACGAGGCCTTCGGCGACCTCGACGCTGAACTCCCTTACCATCTCCCTCAGGCCCGCATGGGAGAGTATCTGCTTCCTGTACCCGTAGACGACCTCCCTCTGCTGGTTCATTACGTCGTCGTACTCAAGCAGGTGCTTCCTTATGTCGAAGTTGTGCGCCTCGACCTTCTTCTGCGCGTTCTCTATGGCCTTTGACACGAGGCCGTGCTCTATGGGCACGTCCTCCTCCATGCCGATCCTGCTCATGATGGAGGCTATCCTTTCGCTGCCGAATATCCTCAGCAGGTCGTCCTCCAGCGATAGGTAGAACCTCGATGAGCCGGGGTCGCCCTGGCGGCCGGCGCGGCCCCTCAACTGGTTGTCTATGCGCCTGGACTCGTGCCTCTCGGTGCCGAGTATGTGAAGCCCTCCGAGATCGAGGACCTTTTGCTTCTCCTCCTCGCACGTGACGCGGGCCCGTTCGAGCGCCTGATGGTACTCTTCGGTGGAGTCGTCCTTGCCGGCGCGCGCCGAGGCCAGGTACTCCGGGTTGCCCCCGAGGAGTATGTCCGTGCCCCTGCCCGCCATGTTGGTGGATATCGTCACGGCGCGGAGGCGCCCGGCCTGCGCGACTATCTCGGCCTCGCGCTCGTGCTGCTTGGCGTTAAGCACGTGGTGCGGGATGCCGTTCCGGGTAAGTATGGCGGCGAGCTTCTCGGAATCGTCTATCGAGATGGTGCCGACGAGCACGGGCCTGCCCTTCCTGTGCAGGTCCTCTATCTCCTTTACCACGGCCTTGAACTTCTCCTTCTTGGTCTTGTAAACGAGGTCCATGGTATCCGTCCTCGACATCGGCTTGTTCGTCGGGATGATAAGGACCTCGAGCTTGTAGATGGAATGGAACTCGGCGGCCTCGGTGTCGGCCGTGCCGGTCATGCCGGCGAGCTTGTCGTACATCCTGAAGTAGTTCTGGAAGGTGATGGTGGCGAGCGTCTGGTTCTCGTTCTCTATCTTCGCCTTCTCCTTCGCCTCGACGGCCTGATGGAGCCCGTCGCTCCAGCGCCGCCCCGGCATCAACCGGCCCGTGAACTCATCGACTATTATTACCTGGTCGTCCTTCACCACGTAGTCTATGTCCCTGTGGAAGAGCACGTGCGCCCTCAGGGCCTGATTTACGTGGTGGAGCGTTTCTATGTTCTCCGGGTCGTAGAGGTTGCCGATGTCAAGGAGCTCCTCGACCTTCATTACTCCGTCGTCGGTCATCAATACCTGCCGGGCCTTCTCGTCGACCGTATAATGGAGCTCTTTCTGGAGCCCCGGCATTATCCTGTCTATCGTGTAATATTTATCGGTCGATTCCTCGGTGGGGCCGGAGATGATAAGCGGGGTGCGGGCCTCGTCCACGAGGATGGAGTCTACCTCGTCCACTATCGCGTAGTTGAGGTCCCTCTGGACGTACTCCTCGAGGGAGAACTTCATGTTGTCCCTCAGGTAATCGAAGCCGAACTCGTTATTGGTGCCGTAGGTGATATCGGCGTTGTAGGCCTCTTTCCTGGATGTCGGCCTGAAGTGGATGAAGCTCCCCTGCCCCCTGTGCTCCGGGTCGTAGATGAAGCTCGCCTCGTGCTGGATGACCCCGACCGAGAGGCCGAGGGCGTGGTAAACCGCGCCCATCCAGTGGCTGTCCCTCCTGGCCAGGTAGTCGTTCACGGTGACGAGGTGGGCGCCTCTTCCGGTAAGGGCGTTAAGGTACAAAGGGAGGGTGGCCACGAGCGTCTTGCCCTCGCCTGTCTTCATCTCGGAGATCTTCCCCTCGTGCAGGACCATGCCGCCCATGAGCTGGACGTCGAAGTGGCGCATCTGGAGCTTCCTCCACGCCACTTCCCTTACGGCGGCGAACGCCTCCGGGAGTATGTCGTCGAGGGTCTTGCCGGATGAGAGCTCTTCCCTGAACTTTCTCGTCAGGTCCCGGAAGCCCTCGTCGCTTAAATTCTTCATCGACGGCTCAAGGGAGTTTATCCTCTCCACTATGGGCTGGAACCTCTTTACTTCCCTTTCGTTCTTGCTGCCGAATACCTTTTTCAGGAGATTATTTAACATTTATCGTCCGGGTATTATCCTTTCATCCAAGTATATGTTGCCGGGCATTTTAACACAATATAGCATAATAGCATAATTATACTGAATTTTCTACAGGCTAAAAGGGAAAAAAACGGCGCGAATACCCTTAAACAGGCCGCTCAAAAAGTCCACGAAGTTGTCATTCTGAGGAGCCGGAGGCGACGAAGAATCCCGTTACTTGTTGTTTCTATCAGCTCTGGGATTCTTCGCTACGCTCAGAATGACGTACTAAAACGGTTTTCAGCAGCCTGTTAAAATAAAAAAAGCCCCGCATCGGCATTTCGCAGGGCTTCGTCGGTCACCGGGGGGCGCTTTCCGCCCCCGGCATTCAGTTGATTATATACCTTGAAGGGTTTACAGCCACCCCGTTCAGGGATACCTCGTAATGTAGGTGCGGGCCCGTGGAGCGGCCCGTATTGCCCATCGTGGCTATCTCCAGGCCCCTCTTTACCTTCTGCCCCGCGTGGACAAGGACCTTGTCGAGATGGCCGTAGACCGTCTTTATCCCGTAGCCGTGCGATATTACCACCGTCATTCCGAGCCCCGGGTCCGGGCCCGCCGCAACGACTATCCCGTCGGCGGACGCGACGATGGGCGTGCCGATCCGGTTGGCTATGTCCATGCCCTTGTGCATCTGCGGGTTCCCGGTAAAGGGTGATATCCTCTGCCCGTAGGTCGAGGTGACCCACCCGCGCGACGGCCATATCGAAGGGGTCGAGGCGAGGAAAGAGGCCTGCTTCATCAGATAACCCTGCAGTTCCGTGAAGCTCTTCTCCTGCGTGGCGGCCCTGTCCTCGAGGTCCTTTATATCGGAGCGCATCTTGTCGACGAGGTCCCCGCCGTTTGCGGCGCCGTCCATGTACGCCTCGTCCTCGGCGGGCGAGCCCCCGCCCATGCCCGTCATGACGTCCGTATCCTTCGCGCCTTTCGGATCCCCGATGTTGGCGATTATGCGTATCTTCCTGTCGAAGTTGCTGAGCTTGGCTATCTGGGACTCAAGCTCTCTTATCTTAGAGGCGAAGCCCTGCACCTCGTAGCGCTCGACGCTGTGCGTCCTTATCCTGGCGTAGTCGAATACTACGAACGTCAAGACCGCGAAGAGGAGCACGGCGGCGGTTACGCCGGCCTTGAGGAATTTGAAAGGTATCCTCAGCTGCCTCGGTCTGGAAGCGTCGTTTGTAAGAACGAAGAGCGTAAGGAATCGTTTGTCCAATTTACGACCCCCCTTCCATTTTTTTTAAGGCTGCCTGTAAAAATTGTTCTTTTCCCTGACCTCTGACTTCAGAAAAAATTCCTGCTTTTTAGAGGCACCCTTAAGATCAAAAAAGCGGTGGTTCCTTACCGGTCCTGAAAAATTTTCCTTGAATCTGAAACGGTGTAGCGTGGAGCGGCCGATTGCCGCGGGTGTGAATGGCTTTGATGCGGACTGCCTTCTTTGAGTTTTTAAGCGCCTGTCGGTCTTCAGGCCGGTCAGGATTGCTTACTTAGCATAAAGGCGCCCATGAAGTCAAGTTTTATATCGTCCCTCTGCGGGTCGCCTCAAAACACCCGCAGTCTATAATACAAGGGCGGGCGCAAACAGTGACGGGGGTCACGTCACGGGTAGAGAAGTATCTTGTCTTTTTCTATCTTTATGTAGCCTTCCTGCGACATCTTCTTCAACGCCCTGCTCACGACCTCGCGGGAAGAGCCTATCATGGCGGCAAGCTCCTCATGGGTCGGCCTCTCGATGGAGACTTCCTTCTCGGCGCCCGACGCCTTCGACATGCCCATGAGCGTATGGGCGATCCTGCCGCAGACGTCGAGGAGCGCCAGGCCTCCTATCTTCCTCGTGGCCTCCCTGAGCCTGCCGGTCAGGTAGGCGAAGAACCTCATGTACACCTTGTGGTGGCGCGATAGGTAGTCGAGGAAGGCCGACTTGCTCACCACGAGGCACTCGAGCTCCGAGATGGCCTCGACGTTCGCGGAGCGGGGCTTGTCGTCTATTATCGACATCTCCCCGAACATGTCGCCTTCCTTGAGTATCGCAAGGACTATCTCCCTGCCCTCCTCGCCGTAAAGTGTCACCTTGACCCTGCCGTTCAGGATGAAAAATACCGCGTCCCCGCTTTCGCCCTCGATTATTATCTGGCTGGAGTCGGGCCACGACCTTATCTCCCCGCGCCCGATGATGTCCTTCAGGTAGAAGTCCTCAAGGCCGCTGAAGAGCGGGTTTCTGGAAAGCGGCTCCTCGATCTTTTTCATGCCTTCCTTTTTCTGCTCGTCTCTTGTCTTCTCGGTCATGTTCCGCTCGCCTCTATTTCGTTAATAAGGAGAGACGGGGCGCCGATGGAGCCGATAAACCGTATATCGGAGGCGCAGCCGTCTACTTTAGAAAAAAGGTCAAGGAGGTTGCCGGAAATGGCCATGCCCCTGACGGGGTATTCGGCCCCGCCTCCCTCGACCCAGAAGCCCGAGGCGCCGAGTGAAAAATCCCCGCTTACCGGGTTTATGGTATGGACCCCGAGGACCTCGGTTATGAAAAGCCCTTTCGAGACGTCCTTCAAGAGTTCTTTGGCGTCCTTTTCGCCCTTCTCTATATAAAGGTTCGATATGCCTATGCCGGGGTAGCTCTTGAAGTTCGACCTCGCGGAATTGCCCGTCGACCTCGTCTTGGCCCTCGCGGCCCAGTAGGTGTCGTACAGGAAGGCGCGGCATACCCCGGCCTCCAGCAGAGCGGTCCGCCCCCTGCCCGCGCCCTCGCCGTCGAAGGAAGAAGACGCCCACCCGCCCGGTAAAATGCCGTCGTCGAAGATATTCAACTTCGCGGAGGCGACCTTTTTCCCGGCCTTGCCGATGAGCATGGATTTGCCCTTGATGACGTTATCCCCGAGGAACGACCCGGCCAGGGATTCGAGGAACTCACAGGCCACGGTATTTTCGATGACGGCCGGGCATTTGATAGTCTTCAATTTCCTCGCGCCCAGGAGCCGTACGGCGTTTTCGGCCGCGCCCCTGCCGATCTTTCCGGGCTCGACGGAATTTCTATCGTGCCCCATGCCTATCTCCCAGCCCATCTCGGATTCGTTGTCCTTTTCGGCCACGGCGGTGACGCTCCCTGAATAGAACGTCGCCCTGTGTGATGTGTCGACCCCGTTCGAGTTGACTATCCTTGAGAAATGGACGGACTCGGAATAAGACGCCTTCCTCACTCTCTTTACGCGGGCGTCGAAGGCGCGGGCGGACTTCTCTATGTCGAGGGCGGTCTTTATCTTCTCCTCCTCCGGGGTCTTTTCGAACGAGCCGTCGTAAAGCCTCAGCGCCTCCTCGGAGGCGGCCTTTTCAGCCGGGCCGGGGAAGGAGAGGAACTCGTCTTTGGCGGCTTCCGCGGACCCGCCTATGGTCTTTTTAACAAGGTCCTCGAGCGCGTCTTCGGTAAGGACGCTTGAGAAACCGAAGCCCTGCCTACCGCCGGATATGGTGCGGAGGCCCACGCCTTCGTTCGAGCGTAGCTTCAGGGAATCCACGCGTGCGTCCTTGGCCTCCACGCCGAAGCCTGTATCAACGGAATAGAATATCTCGTAGGCGCCGGCCCTGCCCTTGAGCAGGCGCCTGAGCGGACCTATTACCTTTTCGGAGCCTTCCACCTTTTCTTTCAATTCTCGCCTTTCTTATCGCCGGTCCCCGGCTTTGGCGGCCTTTCGCCAAGCTCTATAAGGACGGCGTTCTCGTCGCAGTTCGGGAACTTTATGCACCTTATGCAGTCGCCCCATATCTTGTGGGGGAGTACCTCCTTGTTCACTATCCTGAAGTTCAGCTTCTGGAAAAAGCCCGGCTTGTACGTAAGGGCGAATACCTTCTTCAAACCCAGCCCTCTCGCCTCATCGAGGCAGGCGGTGACGAGCTTTGTGCCGAAGCCCTTTCTCGTATGCCCCTCCCTGACCGCCAGGGACCTTATCTCGCCCATGTCCTCGGAGCTTATGTGCAGGGCGGCCGCGCCTATTATGCCGCCGTCCGCCTCGCACACGAAGAAGTCCCGGATGCTGTCGTGTATGTCGTTCAGGGGACGGTGCAGCATCAACCCTTTTTTTGAGAACGACTCCACTATCTCGTATATCGACGCGGCGTCGTTCAGTACGGCCTTTCTTACCAACTCTGCCTCACTTGCCTTTCCGGGCCGATGTTTTACCCGCCGACAGCGACCTGGCGGCTTCCATCAGCTCCATGGCCTGCTTCCTCGAAGTGTCCGTGACCTTCATGCCGCCGAGCATAAACGAGATATGCTCGACGCTTTCTTCCTTTGAGAGCTCTCTTACCGACGTGACGGTCCTTCCGCTCTGTGCCTGCTTCGCAACATTGTAATGCCTGTCGGCGAAGGCGGCCACCTGCGGCAGGTGCGTTATGGCGAGAACCTGGTTCGACCTCGCCACCTCCTTGAGCTTCATCCCCACGACCTGCGCCATGGCGCCGCCGACCCCGTTGTCTATCTCGTCGAATATGAGCGTCGGCACCCTGCCGGAGGCCGTTACGCTCTTCATCGACAGCATTATCCTCGACAGTTCCCCGCCCGATGCTATGCGCGCCAGGGGCTTTATCCCTTCGCCGGGGTTGGTCGAGATGAAAAAACTTACCCTGTCGGAGCCCTTCTCGCCGAAACGCGGCGAGCCGTCCGGGTTTTTCTCGGCGTCTATGGCGACCTCGAAGACCGAGCCCTTCATGCCGAGGGTAGCGAGCTCTTCCTGCACCTTCGCCTCGAACTCCCTTGCCGCGGCCTTGCGCGCCTCGGAGAGGTTATTTGCGGCCGTGGCCGCCTTTTCCCTCGCCGCCTTTACGGATGAGTCGAGCGCCTTGAGCCTCTCCTCGAAATTGGATAGATTCTTCAGCTCTTTTTCAAAGGAGGCCTTCCTGCCCAATACGTCCTCTATCTCCGGGCCGTACTTCCTCTTTATCTTTATGACGTGGTCGAGCCTGCCAGCGACCTTTTCAAGGGCCTCGGGGTCGGCCTCGATCGAATCCGAGTAATCGCGGAGGAACCTTTCGGAGTCCTCGAGCTGGAAGAGGCTCGCCTCAAGGGCGTCGGCTGTTTTGGCGAGCTTGTCGTCCACCTTCGCCATCTCCTTCAGCGCCTTGATCATGCCGCCGAGCCTTTCTATCACCGACCCGGGGTCAGAATAAAGCCCTCTCTCGGCCTCGGCGGTCACGGCCTTTATCTTCTCGGAGTTCTGGAGCTTCTCCTTCAACTTCTTAAGCTCCGCGTCCTCACCCGGGGAGATTGCCGCGTCCTCTATCTCCTTGAGCTGGAAGGCAAGCAGTTCCCTTTTTTCCTCCGAGCTTTTTGAGTCGCTGGTGAGTGAATCATATTCCTTCTTAATCGATGCGTAGGCCCTGTGGCACTCGGCCATATAGTCCCTCAGCTTGCCGAAGTCCCCGAACGCGTCGAGCACCTCGACGTGCTCCTCGGGCCTGGTAAGGGACTGGTGCTCGCTCTGGCCGTATATGTCTATGAGGCGTCTTCCGACCTCGGTAAGAGTGACGAGGGTGGCGAGCCCGCCGTTTATGTATATCCTGTTCCTTCCGGCCTTCTGGATGACCCTTTTTATGACAAGCTCTTTTGCAGCCTCGATGCCCGCCTCTTTAAGGACGTTGCCGAGGTTCCTGTTCCCGGTGATGTCGAAGAGGGCCTCGACCTGCGCCTCGTCCTTATTGGCCCTTATTATGTCGTTCGACGCGCGGTCGCCGAGTATGAGGGCTATGGCGTCGAGGATAATGCTCTTGCCCGCCCCTGTCTCCCCGGTAAATATATTGAGCCCAGGGCCGAAGGAGACGTTCAGGCCCTCTATTATAGCGAAGTCTTTGATCCTGAGTTCTAAGAGCATAGTTTAAAAAATAGAAAAAACCGCTGTTAGCCGATGGACTTTTTCAGCAGCCTGCTAAGCCTTGCCGCTCCTGTTGGTCTTTACCTCCCACATGAGCCTTTCCCTGAGTATATCAAAATAGCTCTTGCCTTCATACTTGATCAGGTATACGCTCGCCTGCGCCCTCTTTATCCTTACCATGTCCCCGCTTTCAAGCGGCACCTCGACCTGCCCGTCGAGTATCAGCTCCACGTTCGCCTGGTCCGGGCTCACGGTCACGTCCACGGTCATCCAGTCGGGTATGACGACGGGCCTGTTGGTCAGGTTGAACGGGCAGATGGGCGCAACGATTATCGAGTGTATGGTCGGGTAGAGTATCGGCCCGTTGGCCGAGAGGGAATACGCGGTCGAGCCCGTCGGGGTGGCAACGATAAGGCCGTCCGCCCTGTAGGTGTTCACGTATTCCATGTTGATGCGGGTCTCCAGCCTCACGAGCCGGGCGGCCTCGCCCTTTATGACGGCGTCGTTCAAGACCGTGTGCTTCATCACGCCCCCGTCCTTCCTCTTAAGCTCCACCGAGAGCGTCATCCTCTCTTCCACGACGCAGTCGCCCCTGAATATCCGTTCGAGCAGCGGGAAGACCTCTTTGACGGTGATGGCCGTAAGGAAGCCGAGGCTCCCGAGGTTTACTCCGAGTATCGGGACCTTCCTGCCGTCAAGGAGCCTCGCGGCGTGGAGCATCGTGCCGTCGCCGCCGAGCACTATCAAAAGCTCTATGGAGTCCGGGAACTTCTCCGGGGCTACGATGTTTACGGGCACCCCGGCAAGGCCGAGCCTGACCATGCCCGCAAGCGTCCTGTCCGCGAAGACCTCCCCTCCCCTTTCAGTGACCCATCCGGCTATCTCGTCGGCCAGCTTTATGGCCTCGGGGTTGCTGACCTTTACGACAAGCCCGACCTTTTTCAACGCTCCTCCATTAAATCACTATCTATGCGGCTCGATAACGACCTTTATCGACTCCCCCGCGCCGGCGGCGAGCCTGAAACCCTCCTGGATATCCTTTAAAGGCAGCCTGTGCGTGACGAGGTCGGCTACCTTCACCCTCCCGCTTTCTATGAGGTCAAGCGCCACCAGGGTGTCGGACGGGGGAGCGGCGTACGAGTTGACGATTGTGATGTTGTCGCGCCACAGCTCGAAAAGCGGCATCGGGTAGGCCGCCCCCGGCTCCTTTGGAGCGAAAAAAAGGACGGTCCCGCCCCTCTCGACGCTCTTCAAGCCCTGCGCTATCGCGGGGTCTACAGCGGCGCAGATGACTACTATATCCGCCAGCCTCCCTCCGAGGGCCTCTTTAACGAGGGCGGGCACGTCGCTGTCAGCCTTCAAAACCGTATCGGCCCCCGACCTTTTCGCGGCCTCGAGCCTGAAGCCGTTTATGTCCGTGGCCACAACCAAGCCCGCGCCGAGCGCCTTCGCCAGCCTTATGTTCAGCAAACCCGCCATGCCGCTACCTATGACGAGCACGGTCTTGCCCGGCTCCATCCCCGCGGCACGGAGGCCCCTTACCACGCACCCGAGGGGCTCTGAGAACGTCCCCTCGTCGAAGGTCATGGCATCCGGGAGCTTGAACACGCCCCTGTCGACGTTTATGGAAGGGACTCGGACGAACTCCGCGAACCCGCCGGGGTCGAAGTTCGTGGCGCGGAGCGTGTCGCATACCGAATGGTTCCCGGCGAGGCAGAACCTGCAGGTGTTGCACGGCACGTGGTGCGCCACGGTCACGCGGTCGCCCGCCTTGAACCTCTTTACGTCCGCGCCGGCTTCGACGATTGTCCCGGCTATCTCATGGCCGAGCACGAGCGGGGCCTTCTTTATCCGGTACCACTCCATGACGTCGCTGCCGCAGATGCCGCTCGCTTCTATCTTGACCAGAAGCTCCCCGTTGCCTATTCTGGGGGTGGCGACCTCCTGCACGCGGACGTCGTTATTGTTGTAATAAAATGCCGCCCTCAAGCGCCCCTCCTTACGCGAACGCCTTGCCTTTTTCACGCGCGAGCGTATTGAAAAGGTCCCAGGCTTTGTCCGGGGCGAGGTCCTTGTGGACTATCTCGCGCACGGTCCTTATCATGGCCACCGGGTGCTCGGACTGGAAGATGTTCCTTCCCATGTCCACGCCCACCGCCCCCCTCCTGACAGCGTTGTACGAAAGCTCTATGGCTTCCCTTTCCGGTATCTTCTTCCCTCCGGCTATGACTATGGGCACGGGGCAGTTCTTGACGACCTTCTCGAACTCCTCGCAGTAGTATGTCTTGACGACATGGGCGCCGAGCTCGGCCGCTATCCTGCACGCGAGCCCAAGGTACCTCGCGTCCCTCGCCATCTCCTTGCCCACGGCCGTGACCGCCAGTACCGGCACGCCGAACTCCTCTGCCTCGTTTATGAGGTCCGCGAGGGCCAAAAGGCTCTTCCTCTCAAGCTCCGAGCCTACGAATATCGACATGGCCACCCCGGAGACGTTAAGACGGAGCGCGTCCCTCATCGAGACCGTCGTCCCCTCGTCGGCGAGGTTGCCTAAGATGCTCGTGCCCCCGGAAACCCTTAAGACTATGGGCACGTTCTTCGAGGCGTCCATGCACGACCTTAATACGCCCCTGGTGAGCATGAGGGTATCGGCGTACTGAAGAAGCGGTTCGACGGTCTTGCCCGGCTCCTCAAGGCCCGTGGTCGGCCCGAGGAAATAGCCGTGGTCTACCGCGAGCATGACGGTCCTGCCTGTTTCAGGACGGATTATCTTTGAAAGCCGGTTTTTCATGCCCCAGTCCATAAATTCCTCCTTTTCAAGCCCTATTATTTTTGCAGGATTATAAAAAAGACCGTTTTATCACAGGAAAACCCCAAGAAAACACACATTTAGGTAGAATAACAAGGTATAGCCGCCCCGTCAACTGATTTATCCGCCCTGAAAGCGGCGCGGCAAGGCCATCATGTGACGGCTGCGTCCACCCGGCTAAACTGAGTTTTACCGCCCGGCTGGACCTGTCTGAAGGGGAGTTGGGAGGATCGGCTGGAATACGGGGAGCGGGGGTCCTATACGAAACCTGGCCTCAAGCCTTCCCCTGCCTGAACTTCTCCCTGCATTCTTCCGAGCAGAAATATTCAAGCTCCCCGTCCACCTTGAGGCTTATCGCCGAGCTTACCGGTATGTAGCTGTTGCAGACCGTGTCGAAGACCATCTCCTCGCCGTCCCTTTTGGGCCGGGCTTCGTCAGAACCGGGGCGCGGCTTCCGCAGGGGCTTCGACCTTTTCCTCAGGATAGAGATGAGGAAGAATATGGCGAGGAGTACGATTACCGGCTTCATATTTCAGACAAGTCTCTTTATCCCGCCCGTGTCCTTGAGCGAGGCGGCCAGCTCAAAGACCTTTTTTTTCAGCGAGGGATGGACGAACTCCGGGGCTATCTCGTTCAGGGGCAGGAGGACGAACGCGCGCTCACCAGCTTGCGGGTGCGGCACCTTTAGCCCTCTTTCGTTTATGACGGCCTGCCCGTAGAATATTATGTCGAGGTCTATCACCCTCGGCCCCAGCGGGACCGACGGGGTCCTGCCCATCTTCCGCTCTATTGACTTCAAAAGCCCGAGAAGCTCCCTCGGCCCAAGCTCCGTCCTTACCTCTATTACTGCGTTTATGAAAGGGGGCTGGTCCGGGTTGCCCCAGGGCTCGGTCTCGTAAAAGGAGCTTTTCTTTACGACAAAGGTCTTCCTGCCGGAGCCGACGAGCCAGACGGCCGTCCGGCAGTTGTCGATCCTGCCGCCCTTGTTGGAGCCTATGGAGATGAATGCCTTCTGGAGCATGGCTTTAGCAGGCTGCTTCCGTCATTCTGAAGGAGCGGAGCGACCGAAGAATCTCGTAACTGCTGATTTTTTTTACCATGAGATTCTTCCCCTTCGCTTCGCTCAGGGCTTCGGCTCACACGCTCAGAATGACATGCGGCTGCGAATTAATCAGAAATTCCAAAGTTTCCAGCGGCTGTCAATTGTTAAAGGTACGATCTCAGAACTCAAGCTCAAGGGCCTTCAGCCTCTTCTGCATCTCCTCTATGACCCTGTACTCGTCCTGCGTGTCCTTTGCCGCGAAGGTCGCCGAGAACCTCAAGTACCTGCCCACGTCGTCCCACGGCACCGTGGATATCTGCGCCTCCTTTATAAGGTACTCGGAGACGTCCTCGGCGCTGCCGAACTTCACGCCCTTCGCCTTCTTCGGCGCTCCGGCGTAGAGGTAAAACGACCCTTTGGGCATGGCGGCGGAAAAGCCGCAGGCGTTCAGGGCGTCTACCATGAGCTTAAGCCTTCTTTTGTACTTGGCCGATATTTTCTCCGTTATCTCCGGATGGTCGAGGGCGTGTATGCCCGCCTTCTGTATGGCTATGAACTGGCCGGAGTCGAAATTGTCCTTGACGTTGCCGTAGGCCGCTACGACCTTTTCGTTACCCGCAACGAAGGCGAGCCTCCACCCGGTCATGTTGAAGGCCTTCGAGAACGAGTGTATCTCTATTCCTACGTCCTTCGCGCCTTCGATGGAAAGGAAGCTCAACGGCTTGCCCTCGAAGGAAAGGGCCGCGTAAGCGGCGTCATGCACGACTATTATCCTGTTCTTCTTCGCGAACTCGACGACCTTGCCGAAGAACTCCGGCGTGGCGGTGGCGCCCGTGGGGTTATTCGGGTAATTGAGGTACAATAGCTTTACGGCCTTCAGGTCCTTTTCGGGGACGCTATCGAGGTCAGGGAGGAAACCGTTCTCCTCTTTCAAGGGGAGCTTTATGACCTTCCCGCCGTTCCACTCGGTGTGGGTCGCGAGTATCGGGTAGCCCGGAACTGTCATGAGCACGGCGTCGCCGTGGTTTATGAACGCGTCCGGCAGCATCGCGAGCGCGGGCTTCGAGCCTATCGAGTGGATGACCTCTTTGGCCGGGTCTATGCCGGCTACACCGTATACCTTCTCAAGGTACCTTGCCGCGGCCTCCTTGAGCTCTACGATGCCGTTATCTGAATAGCCCCTGTTCTCGGGCTTGGCGCACTCGAGCCTCAGGGCCTCGACGACAAGCGGGAACGCCATCTCGTCAGGCTCGCCCACTCCGAAGTCCAATAGCTCGACGTTGGGGTTCTTCTTTTTCGCCTCGGCCTTCGCCCTCTTTATCTTCTCGAACTTGTAGACCTTGGTCGATTTCCCAAAGGAGGCCCCGCCTATCCTTTCGGCAAAAAGCCCCTGAATGTAATCATCGGCCATGTTCCCAGATACCTCCTTGATATATGCTGCGCTGTTTAAGTCCAGGCTACCTCTAAGCCCTTTCAACCACTATGTTTTTTAACGTCCCTATCCCGCTTATCCTAACTTCCACTATATTGCCCGGCTTCATCTTTCCCACGCCCGGGGGCGTGCCGGTGGCTATCATGTCGCCGGGAAGGAGCGTCATCACGTGGGAGACGAAGCTGACTATCTTGAAGACGTCGAATATCATGTCGTGCGTGGAGGTGTCCTGCTTCTTCTCGCCGTTCAGGTACGTCTCGATCCTCGCGTCCAGCGGGTTAATACCGGTCTCTATCCACGGCCCCACGCACGCGAAGGTATCGAAGCCCTTCGCCCTCGTGAACTGCACGTCCTTGCCCTGGAGGTCCCTCGCGGTGACGTCGTTGAAGCATGTATAGCCCAATATGAACGAGGCCGCGTCCTCGACCCTCACGTCCTTGGCCCTTTTCCCTATCACCACCCCGAGCTCTCCTTCGTAATCGACCCTGTGGGACATGTGGGACGGGTAGACTATTTCGTCCTCCGGGCCGATGACTGCCGTTGAGGGCTTCATGAAGATCATCGGCTCTTCGGGTAGCGCTTTCCCGAACTCGGCGGCGTGCGCCCTGTAATTGAGCCCTATGGCGACTATCTTCGAAGGCTCCACAGGCGCAAGGAGCCTTACGTCTTCGAGCCTTCTGCCCTCCCCCTTTTTGACGACGCCGGAAAACGGGCTGTCCGTCTCATAGACGGCCCCTTCCTCTATTACTCCGTATGAGACCTTGTTATTAAAAGAAAACCTGCAGAGCTTCAAAACCTCGACTCCTTTTTTATCAAGCGTCCCTTGCCCGTTATTTCTTCCTGTCGGCCATCGCCTTTATCTTGAGCCTCAGGGCATTTATCTTTATGAACCCCTCGGCGTCCTTCTGGTCGTAGACCGTATCCTCCTCGAAGGTCGCGAAGTCCGGGTGATAGAGCGACGCCTGGGCCTTCCTGCCCGCTATTATCACGTTGCCCTTGTAAAGCTTTACGCGCGCCACCCCAGTGACATTGCCGGTGGCCTCGTCTATCAGTCCCTGGAGGGCCTTCCTCTCAGGGGAGTACCAGTACCCGTAGTAGACGAGCTGCGAGTACCTCGGCGTCAAACTGTCCCGCAGGTGAATAAGCTCCCTGTCCATTGTTATCGACTCGACTGCCCTGCGCGCCGCGTGGAGTATCGTGCCTCCGGGGGTCTCGTAGACGCCCCTCGACTTCATGCCCACGTAGCGGCTCTCGACCATATCGACCCTGCCGACGCCGTTCTCCCCTCCAAGCTCGTTCAACCTTGAAAGGAGCGCTGCCGGGGCCATCCTTCTGCCGTTCACGGAGACGGGGTTACCGGCCTCGAAGCCTACCTCGACGTAGGACGGCCTGTTCGGGGCCTTCTCCGGGGACTTCGTAAGGACGTACATGTCCTCGGGCGGCTCGGCCCACGGGTCTTCGAGTATGCCGCCCTCGAAGCTTATGTGGAAGAGGTTCCTGTCGGAGCTGTAGGGCTTCGACTTCGTGACCGGCACCGGGATGCCGTGCTTTTTGGCGTAGCGGATGAGGTCGGCCCTGCCCTTCATGTCCCATTCGCGCCAGGGCGCTATGACCTTTATGTGAGGGTTTATCGAATAGTAGGTAAGCTCGAACCTGACCTGGTCGTTGCCCTTGCCCGTGGCCCCGTGCGACACGGCGTCGGCCCTCTCGGCCCTGGCTATCTCCATCTGGGCCTTTGCTATGAGCGGCCTCGCGATGGAAGTGCCGAGGAGGTAAGTCCCCTCGTAGACCGAGGCGGCCCTGAGCATCGGGAAGACGAAGTCGGAGACGAACTCCGCCCTCAGGTCTTTTATATATATTTTTTTCGCTCCGGTATTGACGGCCTTTTCCTTGAGCCCCTTCAGCTCGGAGCCCTGCCCGATATCGGCTGAGAAGGCGACGACCTCGCAGCCGTACCTCTCGATGAGCCACTTCATTATTACCGACGTATCGAGCCCGCCCGAGTACGCCAGGACTACCCTCTTTATCTCCTTGCCCATCACTTCTCCTTTATGCCTTATTGTCTAATGCAATACTTAAAATTTTTTATCAAATAACTGCTGTAACATATTATAATTTAATGGTTGCTAAAAACTCAAATCTTGCTCAGGCTGCTCAAAAAGCTCCAGATGCGAGGCGTCGAGAAGCGAGGAATGAGGCGTGCTCTCCTTGCGTTATGACAAGACGTAGACAACAAAGCAGATGGACTTTTTGAGCAGCCTGCTAAATTTTACCTTCCGCCATCCACCAAAAGCCACTCGAGTATCGCCTTCTGTATGTGGAGCCTGTTCTCGGCCTCGTCCCACACCGCTGAATTCGCCCCTTCGATCACCTCGTCGGTTATCTCTTCCCCTCTGTGGGCCGGGAGGCAGTGGAGGACAACGGCGTCCTTCTTGGCGAGCTTGAGGACTTCCGAGTTTATCTGGTAACCGGCGAAGGCCAGCCTCCTTTTGGCGCTTTCTTCCTCCTGCCCCATCGAGGCCCATACGTCGGTATTGAGCACGTCGGCGTCTTTCGCGGCCCCGGCGATGTCTTCCGTGACACGGACCCTTGCCGCGCCCTCGGCCTTCGCCCTCTTCAGGAAGACGTTATCAGGGGCGTACCCCCTCGGGCAGGCAAGTGTAAGGTCGAAACCGAGCCTCATGGCGGCCTCTATCCAGGAGTTCGCCATGTTGTTGCCGTCGCCTATCCAGCAGAACTTGAGCCCCTCGTAGCCGCCCTTTTTCTCGACCACGGTAAGCACGTCCGCGAGCACCTGGCACGGGTGGTGCGCGTCCGTCAGGCCGTTTATGACCGGGACGGACGAGTACCGAGCGTACTCCTCTATTATCTCGTGGCCGAAGGTCCTTATGACTATCGCGTCAACGTACCTCGACATCACGCGGGAGGTGTCCTTTATCGGCTCGCCCCTGCCTATCTGGGAGTCCTTGCCGCTTATGAATATCGAGCTGCCCCCGAGCTGATGCATCGCCACCTCGAACGACACCCGCGTCCTTGTGGAGGACTTCTCGAATATCATCCCGAGCGTCTTCCCGCGGAGCGGCGTATGCGGTATGCCCTTCCTGTGCCTTTCCTTCAACGCCCCCGCCCGCCCGATGAGGTCGTCTATCTCTTCCTTGTTTAGATCAGCTATCGTAAGGAGGTTCATCTATGCTCCGCTGTTTCGATTTGATTTTAATTCCTCCCCTCCCTAAGATGGGAGGGGATTGAGAGGAGGGTGAATTGAGGGTGAAAGATCAACCTGCGACCCACCCGTATCGACAAAAATTATTTAACCCCCGCCAGCACCCCTTCAAGTGTACCGAGCATCTCGTCTATCTCTTCCGTTGTTACCGTAAGCGCAGGGATGAACCGGAGCGTCTTATCTCCGACGCAGTTGATGAGAAGCCCCTTGCCGAGGCACTCTTTCACTATATCCCCGCCCTTTATCCCCTCGGCAAGCTCCATGCCGATTATTAGCCCCTTGCCGCGCACTTCTTTTATGAAATGATATTTACTCTTTAGCTCTTCCAGCTTCCTGAAAAGGTATCCGCCGGACTTCCTGCAGTTATCGAGGACATTCTCGCCGAGCATGGTTTTAATCGCGGCTATGCCGGCGGCAGTCGCCAGCGGGTTGCCCCCGAAGGTAGAGGCGTGGGAGCCCGGGGTAAAGGCCGCGGCTACCTCGTCGGTGGCGAGCATCGCTCCTATGGCTACGCCCCCGGCAAGCCCCTTGGCGAGAGTCATTATGTCGGGCGCGACGTTATAGTTCTCGTAGGCGAAGAGCGTTCCAGTCCTGCCCATGCCGACCTGCACCTCGTCGTATATGAGGAGCGCGCCCGCCTTTTTGCAGACCTCTTTTACACCCTTCAGGTATTCGTCCGAAGGGACGTTGACCCCGCCCTCGCCCTGTATGGGCTCTATCATTACGGCCGCGGTCTGTCCGTTCACGGCGGCCTTGAGCGCCGGGACGTCGTTGAAGGGCACGTAGGTGAACTTCTCCAAAAGAGGCTCAAACCCGGCCTGAAATTTTTTCTGCCCCGTTGCCGCGAGCGCGGCCAGGGTCCTGCCGTGGAAGGACTTCTCCATCGTTATTACCTGGAACCTGCCCTCTCCCTTATTGCTGAAATACTTGCGGGCGAGCTTTATCGCGGCCTCGTTCGCCTCGGCCCCTGAGTTGCAGAAAAACGCCTTGTCCGCGAAGGAGTTTTCGGTAAGGAGCCTTGCCAGCTCGGACTGTGTCTCGATATGGTAGAGGTTCGAGATATGGATGAGCTTTTCGGCCTGCGCCTTGATGGCGGCAACGACATTCGGGTGGCAGTGGCCGAGGTTGCAGACGGCAAGCCCCGACGTGAAATCAAGGTACGCCCTGCCATCCGCGTCCCAGACCCGCCTGCCCTGCCCCCTGACGATTGCGACCGGGAACCTGCCGTATGTGTTGGCTACGTGCTTTTCCGTAAGCGCGATTACTTCCCTGTTAGTCAACTCAGTCCCCTTCCAAAGATTATTTCTTCAACCCTATAGCCGTGCCAACGCCCTGGTCCGTGAAGACCTCGAGCATGACCGCGTGCTCTACCCTGCCGTCTATTATGTGCGCGGTGGTTACCCCGGAGGCCACGGCCTCCATGCAGCACTGGAGCTTCGGTATCATCCCGCCAACGGCTATCTTCTTGTTTATTAGCGAGCGCGCCTCAGAAAGGCTCAGGCTCGACAGGAGCTTCTTGTTCTTGTCGAGCACCCCGGCCACGTCCGTAAGGAGTATCAGCTTCTCGGCCTTCAGGGCGCTTGCGACCTTACCGGCCACGGTATCGGCGTTTATGTTGTAGCTGTGGCCGCCCTCCCCGCCTCCGACGGGCGCTATCACGGGGATGAAGTTATTCATCTCGAGGGTCTTTATGACCGACGGGTCGATGGAATCGACGTCCCCGGCGAACCCCATCTCCTCGCCCTTTATCTTGAGGCTTTTGGCCTTTATGAGCCCGCCGTCCTTGCCGCCGAGCCCCACGGCCCTGCCGCCGAAGTGGTTTATGAGGCCGACTATCTCCTTGTTTATCTTGCCGACGAGGACCATCTCCACGACGTCCATGGTCTCGTCGTCAGTGACCCTTATCCCCTTTACGAACCTCGATTCCTTGCCGAGCCGGGCAAGCAGGCCGCCTATCTGCGGGCCGCCGCCGTGTACAATGACGGGGTTTATGCCCACGTACTTCATGAGCACCATGTCCCTGGCGAAGCTCATCTTGAGCCCCTCCTCGACCATGGCGTGGCCGCCGTATTTTATCACGATGGTCTTGTTGTAGAACTTCCTTATGTAGGGAAGGGATTCAAATAGGGTCCTTATCTTTTCAAGGTTCTTCTGCACGGCGGCTCCATAAAATTTAAATACCGCGGCTGGGCCAGGGCCCGCCACGGCTGGACCGTATTGCTTTCTGTTATAATATATACCGAGAGAGGTCCTCGTCCTTTACTATGTCGGAGAGCCTCTTTCTCACGTATTCCCTGTCTATGACGAGCGCCTTGCGGGGCATGTCCGGGGCCTCGAAGGATATCTCGTCAAAGACCCTCTCCATGACCGTATGGAGCCTCCGCGCGCCGATATTCTCCATCCGCTCGTTGACGAGCGCTGCGATCGACGCTATCTCCCGCACGGCGTCGTCGGTGTAGGTTATCTCTATCGTCTCGGTCTCAAGCAGGGCCTTGTACTGCTTCAACAGCGCGTTCTCCGGCTCGGTGAGTATCCGTATGAAGTCCTCCTCGCCGAGCGGCTCGAGCTCGACCCTTATCGGGAACCTGCCCTGGAACTCCGGTATCAGGTCCGACGGCTTGGCCACATGGAACGCGCCGGAGGCGATGAAGAGTATATGGTCGGTCTTCACCATCCCGTACTTGGTGTTCACGGTGGAGCCCTCGACTATAGGCAGGAGGTCCCTCTGGACGCCCTCCCTCGATATGTCCGGGGTCGTCCCGGCCTGCCTGCCGGCGATCTTGTCTATCTCGTCTATGAAGACGATGCCGGACTGCTCGACGCGCTCCACGGCCTCCTTTACGACCTTGTCCATGTCTATGAGCTTCTGCGCCTCTTCCTGCGTTATAAGCTCGTATGCCTCCGGGACCTTCACCTTCCTCTTCCGGGTCTTCTTCGGGAAGATGTTCGAGAACATGTCCTTCAGGTTCATGTCCATCTCTTCCACCCCCGCCGAAGATAGTATCTCTATCGAGGGCATCTTCTGCTGCTCGGCCGTCTCTATCTCCACCGTCCTGTCGTCGAGCTTGCCTTCACGCAGCAGCGTCCTTAACTTGTCCCGCGTGGCCTTCTGAAGCTCCCGCTCTTTGATAATCCTCTCCTGGTCAGCGGGCTGGAACGGGGCGGCGGTGACGGGCGGGAGGAGGAAGTCGAGGACCCTCTCCTCGGCCGCGTCCTTCGCCTTTACGAGCACGCTTACCTTCTCCTCGTCCTTTACCATCTTTACAGACAACTCGGTCAGGTCCCTTATGATCGACTCCACGTCCCTTCCGACATAGCCCACCTCGGTGAACTTGCTCGCCTCGACCTTGATGAAAGGCGCCTGAGCGAGCTTGGCGAGCCTCCTCGATCTCTCAGTCTTGCCCACGCCCGTGGGCCCTATCATGATGATGTTCTTCGGGGATATCTCGTCCCGGAGGTCGGCCCTGACCTGCTGGCGCCTCCAGCGGTTCCTCAAAGCTATCGCCACCGCCCTCTTCGCCTTCTTCTGCCCGATTATGTACTTGTCGAGCTCGGATACTATCTCCCTTGGTGTAAAGCTCTTCATCTCAGAAAAGTTCCTCTATGGTTATTTCGCTGTTCGTGTATATGCATATCTCGGCGGCCGTCTTTATCGATTCCTCGGCTATTGCCCTGGCGTCGAGGCTTGTGTGGCGCATCAGCACCTTTGCCGCCGCTGACGCGAAGGCCCCGCCGCTCCCGATGGAGGCTATGCCGTCCTCGGGTTCGATTACGTCGCCGCTGCCGGAGACGATGAAGGTATGGTCCTTGTCGGCCACTATCAAGAGGGCCTCAAGCCTACGTAAGACCCTGTCTGTCCTCCAGTCCTTTGCAAGCTCCACCACGGCCTTCGTGATGTTGCCCCTCGACTCCTCCAGCTTGCTCTCGAACTTGTCGAAGAGCGTCATGGCGTCGGCCGTGGAGCCGGCGAAGCCCGCAAGGACCTTGTCCTTTATGCGCCTTACCTTGACCGCGCCTTTTTTCATGATGGTATTGCCGAGGGTAACCTGCCCGTCGCCAGCTATCGCGACGCGGCCGTCCCTCCTTATCGCTATCACAGTCGTTCCGTGAAATGTCGTCATATAATTATTGGTAGCCCCATTCCATAAAAAAATTTCTTTTAACTTGAGCACTCCCTTT
The DNA here is from genome assembly GCA_016219015.1 of Deltaproteobacteria bacterium. Taxonomy (GTDB): domain Bacteria; phylum Desulfobacterota; class GWC2-55-46; order GWC2-55-46; family GWC2-55-46; genus JACRCL01. The sequence continues at coordinate 38,306 of JACRCL010000032.1, read as the reverse complement.
AGCAAGCTGCAGGGTAGTTCATTTCTTCCCCATCTTCGACCTCGGGTGGGCCTTGTCGTAGGCCTCCATCATCGACTTCATGCTGACCCGAGTGTACCTCTGCGTCGTCGATAACTTGCTGTGCCCGAGCATCTCCTGGATCGACCTCAGGTCCACACCGGCGTCGAGCAGGTGCGTGGCGAACGAGTGTCTGAGGGCGTGAGGGGTCGGGGTCTTGTCTATCCCGCTCGTCACGACGTACTTGCCTACGAGCCTCTGTACCGTCCGGACGGAGACCCTGCCGCCCCCGCCCTTGCCCGCGAACAGGGGCGCGTCTGTCTCCGCTGCGCTTCTTTCTTTATCGATGTATCTCTTCAACGAGTCCTTCGCGTAGTCGCCGAGGTACGCTATCCGCTCCTTGTTGCCCTTGCCGAGCACCTTTATCGTGCCCGCTTCAAGGTCTGCGTCTTTAAGGGCGACGCCCGTAAGCTCGCTCACCCTTATGCCCGAGGAGTAAAGGACCTCGAGTATGGCAAGGTCGCGCAGCGCCGTGGGTGAGTCCGTCTTTATCGGCCCCTCGACGAGCGATACGGCCTCCTCGGCCGTAAGGACCGGCGGGAGGTACTTCTCGACCTTCGGCGTGGGCACAAGCTCCGCCGGGTTGGCCTCGACGAGCCCCTTCCTTGAAAGGAACCTGAAAAAAGACCTTATCGAGGAGAGCTTCCTCGCTATCGATACCTTCTTGTTGCTTCTAAAGAGCCTGTAGACAAAGGCCGTGATATCCGGCTCTTTTATCGTCTTTACGTCAAAGGCGATGCCGGAGCCGTTCAAGAACGCCTCGAATTCCCTCAGGTCCCTCAGGTAGGAAAGCCTCGTATTGAGTGATGCGTTCCTCTCTACCTCAAGGTACCTGATGAAATCGTCAACAGGTTTGGGCACAGGGTCGGGCACAGGGCCGGGCATTTTTGCCTTATAACATCAAAACGCGAAACCTTCAATGGTTTTTTAAGTGTTTTCCCTGTATTTATGCTGAAAAATCTAAAAGGCCGTTAAAAAACTCAACAGCAGGCTGCTCAAAAAGTCCCAAGATGCAAGGAGTCGAAAAATGAGGAATGAGACGTACTTCTGTCCGTACGTCGCAGTGACGAATTTTGAAGACGACACCGCAGATTGGGCTTTTTCAGCAGCCTGCTAATGTATGATCTTGCCGATCCTATCAAACCTGACCCAGTGATTGTCCTTGTTCCACGACCAGTAGATGATTATCGCCTTCCCTTTTATGTCCCTGATGGGCACGGGCCCCCAGTAGCGGGAATCGAAGCTTCTATCGCGGTTGTCGCCCATCGCGAAGACGGAGCCTTCGGGCACGGTGTAGGGGCCGAAGTTAGTGTTCCTGTCCGACTCCTCACCGAAGAGCCCGCCCTTGTTGACCCCCCAGTGGTCCTCCCACTTCTCGTTATTAATATAGATGGCCTTGTTCTTGAGCTCGACCTTGTCGCCCGGAAGGCCCACGACCCTCTTTATATAGTCCTTGGACCTGTCGCCGGGGAAACGGAATACTATCACGTCGCCCCTCTTTACCTCCCCCCACGAGGTCACGAGCCTGGTCTCGAAGAACGGGACCGACGCGCCGAGCACCTTTATCACGGCCGGCTGAGGGACCTGCAGGCCGTAGGCGAACTTGCTTACGATTATGTGGTCGCCTATGAGGAGCGTGTCCTCCATCGAGCCCGAGGGTATCTTGAAGGCCTGTATTATGAACGCCCTTATAAGGAGCGCTAAAATCAAGGCTATTATAACGGCCTCGGCTATATCCCTGAAATGTTTCTTCTTGTCCTTCTTCTCGGCTGTTCCCAACTGTTGTTTCTCCTTTTTGCCTTTTTTAGCTTACCTTCAATACCGCCAGGAAGGCCTCCTGCGGGAGTTCCACCCTGCCGACCTGCTTCATGCGCTTCTTGCCTTCCTTCTGCTTCTCGAGGAGCTTCCTCTTCCTCGTGATGTCGCCCCCGTAGCATTTGGCGGTGACGTTCTTGCGGAGCGCCTTTATCGTCTCCCTCGCTATTACCTTGCTCCCTATGGCGGCCTGTATGATGACCTCGAACATCTGCCTCGGTATTATCTCCTTCATCTTCTCGGCCAGGTCCTTGCCCCTCATGAAGGCGCGCTCCCTCGGGACTATGAGGGAAAGGGCGTCCACGGCCTCGCCGTTTATGAGTATGTCGAGCTTTATGAGGTCGGATTCCCTAAAGTCCAGGTACTCGTAGTCCATGGAGGCGTAGCCCTTTGTCATGGTCTTCAACTTGTCGTAGAAGTCCAGCACTATCTCGTTAAGCGGTATCTCGTAGACGACCATGACCCTCGACGTGGAAAGGTACTTTATCTCTTTCTGTATCCCCCTCTTGCTCTCGCAGAGGCCCAGGACCGCGCCAAGGTACTCGGAGGGCAGATGGAGGGTAGCCTGTATGTAAGGCTCCTCTATCATCTCTATGTACTGCGGCGGGGGGAGGTTCGTGGGGTTATCGACGAGCACCACGGTCTTGTCCGTCTTCGTCACCCTGTATATGACGGTCGGGGCCGTCGTTATGAGCTCGAGGCCGTACTCCCTCTCGAGCCTCTCCTGTATTATCTCCATGTGGAACAGCCCGAGGAAGCCGCACCTGAACCCGAACCCGAGGGCGAGCGAAGTCTCCGGCTCGAAGGTGAAGGACGAGTCGTTCAGCCGGAGCTTTATGACGGCCTCCTTGAGGTTCTCGTACTGGGCGGAATCGACGGGATAGAGGCCGCTGAAGACCATGGATTTGGCGGCCTTGTAGCCGGGGAGCGGCGCTTCGGTCGGGTTCTCGGCGCCTGTTATCGTATCGCCGACGTTCGTGTCCCTTACTTCCTTTATGCCCGCTATCACGAACCCGACATCCCCCACCCCGAGCTCCTCGACCTCCTTGGGGCCGGGTGAGAAGACGCCGACATTGTCGACGTCGAAGGTCTTTCCCGTGGCCATGAACTTTATCTTCGTGCCCTTCCTTACGCGCCCGTCGAATACCCTTATCTGGACGACAACGCCCTGGTAGGTGTCGTACCAGCTGTCGAAGACAAGGGCCTTAAGGGGCTTCGAGTTGTCGCCTGCCGGCGGAGGGACCCTCTTTACTATCGCCTCGAGGACGTCTTTTATGCCAAGGCCCTCCTTGGCGCTGGCAAGGACCGCGTCCGAGGCGTCGAGCCCGAGGACATCCTCTATCTCCTTTTTTATCCTCTCCGGGTCGGCCTGCGGCAGGTCTATCTTGTTCAATACCGGGAATATCTCAAGACCTACGTCCACGGCGGTGTAGAGGTGCGCCACGGTCTGGGCCTCGACACCCTGTGAGGCGTCCACGATGAGTATCGCCCCCTCGCAGGCGGAAAGCGACCTGCTCACCTCGTAGCTGAAGTCCACGTGGCCCGGCGTGTCGATGAGGTTCAAGGTGTAGGTCTTCCCGTCGTCGGCCTTGTAGGAAAGCCGTGCCGTCTGCGCCTTTATGGTTATGCCGCGCTCCCTCTCAAGCTCCATCTTGTCGAGGAACTGGTCTACCATCTCCCTTTTCGAGATCGTCCCCGTGTATTCGAGGAGCCTGTCCGAAAGCGTTGATTTTCCGTGGTCTATATGCGCGATTATCGAAAAATTCCTTATGAGGCTCTGGTCCGTCACTTTCCTCCGGTATAAAGCGTTTTTTTAACAGGTTGAAAAAACTCAAAATCACAAACAGGCTGCTCAAAAAGTCTAAGATGCAAGGAGTCGAAAAATGAGGAATGAGGCGTACTTGCCTTGTACGCCGCAAAGACGAATTTTGAAGACGACGCGGTAGAACAGGGCTTTTTCAGCAGCCTGTTAAAAAAAACCGTAATATTATATTGTAAAGAATCGCTAATCCTTTGTCAAAAGAAAAGGGTGCCGCAAAGCCGGGCCTTATCTTCCTGCTGTGAGTTGAAAAAACGGGAAAAAGACAGGTGCGCCTGTGCGCGAGAGGGGTAGGCCATGCCTCACGGCCCTTCCGTGACCGTGCCAATCCAGCTCAGGTACTCCCTGAGCCCGTCCTTTATATCAATAGCTACTATCTCGGGGACCTCGTAGGTGTGGAGCTCCTTTATCCTGTCTTTGAGCCTGTCGAAGAGCTGCGCCCTTGTCTTTAGGAGGCAGAGCGCCTCGCCCTCGTCGCAGAGCTTGCCTTTCCAGAGGTATATGGAGCGGAGGCCGGGGATGATATTACAGCAGGCCGCAAGCCCCTCCCCGACGACCGCCTTGCCTATCCGCGCGCCCTCCTCCGGGCTCGGGACAGTCGAAAAAACAAGGATATAGCGCTCACCCATGGATTATCTCCCTGTATCTGATCGAGATGACGCTAACATCTTTATGGGGATAAAGCAATACGGAGAACGGGGGGGGAATATCGTCATTGCAAGGGCGCGAAATAATCCCATAATGAATTTTATCCGCCTTCGCCCTTAAGCATCCTCTCCAGCTCCTCGACCATCCGCGCCCTGTGCGTGCCGCCCCAGTATATGCGCCCGCACCTCGTACAGACCGAGAAGTGTTCCTGTGTCTTGAATACATACGGCGGGACCTTGCCTTCCATATCTTTTTTGTCCGCGTCTATAAGCGCGGTATTGCACCTCAGGCACCGCGTAAGGAAGAGGCCCTCCGGGGGCTTGAATTGCCCGGTTATTTCCTTTAACTGTCCGGCGGCCTCATCGCTCTTTACGAAAAAAAAGCGGCCTCTGACCTTCCGCCGCTTTATTAACAGTGTATCCCTCGTGATTATAAGCCTGTCTTCGTCCAAAGCCCTTTTTACAAGCTCCTCGTCGCCAATTGACTTTTCGTACTCGACGTCATAGCCGAGCGTCCTCATCCATCTGGCGAGCTTGCCGAGCATGGCGTCGGCTATGAACCTTTTCCCTTCCGGCTCCTCGCTGAATCTCCCCGCAGCAAGCTGCGGGGGATCTTCGACACATAAGGAAGATTTCGATTTCTGTTCGCTCGCTTTGCGCTCGCTATGCGTGTTCATAAAAGGCCCGTTGCGCCCAGGTGCGTCCAGCTTGCGTTTACGGCCTTCCAGTCCCCTCCCTCTTTCCTGAATACCACGTTGAACCTCATGGCCTCGGCGTTCTCCGGGATGATGTCTTTAACGCCTTCCGCGTCCATGCCCCTTACAAGCGCCACCCTCGCGTCGATAAGGGCCTCATCCCCCTTTACCTCTACGGCAAGGCTCCTTACGAAGACCCTCACCCTTTCTTTCCTTAAAAGCTCGTAGACGAGTATCCCCTTGACCCCGTTATAGTCGTTCCCCTCGTTGTCCCTGTAGTCTTTTGAGACGAGCTTCATGAAGGCGCTTACGTCCTTTTCCTCGACATTTCTTACGGCCCTGTCCACGGCCTTTCTTACAAGCTCCTCGTCAGTAGACTTTTTCCCGCAGGCCGGAATAATAACAGCGAGCGCAAGTAGTAATATAAAGAGTCTTGAGATATGCATAGGTATCGCTAAAAGACTCAAATCGCATCAGGCTGCTCAAAAAGTCTAAGATGCAAGGAGTCGAAAAATGAGGAATGAGGCGGCGTACTTTGTACGCCGCAGTGACGAATTTTGAAGACGACGCCGCAGATTGGGCTTTTTCAGCAGCCTGTTAGCCGAAGAATATCTGGGCCGTCCGGTACATCTCCATATCCACGGTCTTGAGCTTGGCTGTGGCCTCCTGGAGCGATATATCGACTATCTTATTGCCCTGGAGCGCGACCATCCTGCCGAACTTGCCCTCGTTGACCATCTCTATGGCCCTCACGCCGAATCGCGTGGCGAGTACCCTGTCGTAGGCCGTGGGCGTGCCGCCCCTCTGCAAATGGCCGAGGACAACGAAGCGGGACTCGAGCCCGAGCCTTTTTTCTATCTCGCTTGCGAGGAACTCCCCGACGCCCCCGAGCTTCGCGTGGCCGAAGGCGTCGAGCTCCTTGTCCTTCGTTATCATGCCGCCCGCCTCCTTGGGGTACGCGCCCTCGGCGGCAACGACGAGGCTGAAGTTCTTGCCCGCCTCTTTCCTCTTTTTTATGTACCCGCAGACCTCTTCAACGTCAAAGGGCTTCTCGGGTATCAGTATCACGTCGGCCCCGCCGGCTATCCCGCCGTAGACCGCTATCCAGCCGGCGTGCCTGCCCATTACCTCGACTACCATGACCCTCTGGTGCGCCTCGGTCGTGGAGTGGAGCCTGTCGAGCGCCCACGTGACTATGCTTACGGCTGTGTCGAACCCGAAGGTGAAGTCCGTGCCCGAAAGGTCGTTGTCTATGGTCTTCGGCACGCCTATGGTCTTTATCCCCCTGGCGAAGAGCTTCTCGGCAACGGACAAAGTATCGTCCCCGCCTATGCAGATGATTGCGTCGAGCTTGAGGTCTTTTATGTTCCTGAGGAGCGTTTCCGTGTCTTTCGGGTCCTTGAAGGGGTTTGTCCTCGACGTGCCGAGTATGGTCCCCCCGAGAGGCAGCAGGCCCGATACCGCCTGGCGGGTGAGCTTCATGGTGGACGGCTTTGGCTGTATGAGGCCCCTCCAGCCGTCCCTTATGCCGGTAAATTCATATCCGAACTGGAGCCCGCGCTTGACCACCGCCCTTATCACGGCGTTAAGCCCCGGGCAGTCGCCGCCGCCTGTAAGTATCCCTATGTTCATTTATAAGCCCTCCTTTTTGTGGTACAGGCTGCTGAAAAAGCCCGTCTGCTTTGTTGTCTTCGTCTTGTCATAACGCAAGGAGAGCACGCCTCATTCCTCGCTCCTTGACGCCTCGCATCCGGAGCTTTTTGAGCAGCCTTTCGAATTTTGATTTTCAGTACATTGTTTAGATGCCGAACCGTTCAGGCGGTCTGCGCCGCGAGCGGGAGGCGCGCCGTAAACGTCGAGCCTTGCCCGTGGGCGCTGTCCACTTCGAGCGAGCCGCCGTGAGATTCGGCTATCTCCTTGCATATCGAAAGCCCGAGGCCCGCGCCGCCGACCTCGCGCGAACGGGCCTTGTCCACCCTGTAGAACCTGTCGAATATATAGGGCAGGTCCTCCTTCGAGATGCCCACCCCCGTGTCCCTCACCATGAACACGGCCGAGCCCCCGTCGCTGTCAAGCGAAAGCTCGACGGCCCCTCCCCTATGCGTGTACTTGATGGCGTTGTCGATGAGGTTGGAGAGGAGCTGGCCTATCCTTACGGCGTCGCCGCTTACGATAAGGGGCTTACTTCTGAGGATAGCCATGTGTATCCCGCTGTCAAGGGCGACCTTCTTCAACTGCTCGTACCTGTCGCTCAAGACCTTCTCAAGGTCCACCGGCTCTTTCGGCACCGCACCCTTCTCAACGTCCATCTTCGCGAGGTCAAGCAGGTTCCTCACTATGTCGTTCATCCTGTCTATCTCTTCGAGGCTGCTATTCAAGGCCTCTTTCATGTACTCCACGTTGTCCTTTGACCGCAGCGCTATCTCCATCTCGCCCTTTAGTATTGTCAGCGGGGTCTTAAGCTCGTGCGAGGCGTCGGCCGTGAACTGTCTTATCTGCTTGAACGACTTCTCGAGCCTCTCCATCATCTCGTTTATCGTGGAGGCTAACATCCCTATCTCGTCCTGCGGGACCGTTATGTTTATCCTCTCGTTGAGGCTCTCGGCCCCGATCCTGCGCGCGGTCTTCGTTATCTCGGCCACGGGCTTCAAGGCCTTGCGCGCCAGGGCCCACCCGATGAAGCCGGATATGAGGACCGATGCGATTATCGCGAGGATGAAGATGTACGCCAGCGAATGGAATATCTCGTCCATCCCCTCCAGCGAGCTGCCGACCTGCACAATGGCCACAAGCCCTTTTTCCTTCAGTATTATCGGCTTGGTGACGACCCTCACCGGGTACCTGCCGACGTTACGGACTATCTCGAAGGTCGTGGCCCCGCCGATGGCGGCGTGGTATGTCGCGCCCACGAGCGGCATGCTGAAGGTCTCGAGGTTCGAGGACTTGGCCACTATCTGGCCGTGCGGGTCGAGGACCTGGATGTAGTTGCCGGCGGTCCTTATGCCGAAGAACCTCTCGAGGATTATGTCGAAGTCCCTTGGCAGGAAAAGCTGCCCCGAAGGCTTTATGACGGTATGGACCATCATGTTCGCAACCGAGCTTATCTGGCTGTCGGTATGGTCCATGAAGGTCTTGGCAAGCGAATAAGAGAAGGCCGCCCCGAAGGCAAGGAGGCTCACCGTGAGGAGAGTCACGTACCAGAAGGTCAGCCTTGTGCGGATGGAAAATGCCATGAAAGGTCAGTGTCTGCGCGCGGGACGCGCTTTTGTCGGACTTGTCCCTATTGGCCGAACTCCTTGAGCCTGGCCAGGGATTTTATTATTATCTCTTTCCTCTTTATGTCGAGGATGCCGTCTTCCTTGAAGCTCTTAAGGAGCCTTATCGAGGTCTCCTGCGTTATGCCCAGCAGCTCCGCTATCTCAAGCCTGGAGAGCGTGAGCTGGAGCTTGACGCCCCCGTCGGCCTTCACCCCGTACTCCGAGGCGAGCGTGTAGAGGAGGTGCCCGAGCTTCTCCTTGGCGTTCAGCAGGCCGAGGTTGCCGATCCTCTCGTAGGCGTGGTTAAGCTCCTTGCCGAGCGAGATTATGAGCTTCCTGGACACGTCCGGCTCTTTCTCCAGTATGTTGAAGAACGAGTTCTTGTCTATGTAGCAGAGCTCGCAGTCGTCCATGGCCACGGCCGTGTTCCTGTAGAGCTTCCCCTCGTAGAAGACCTCGAAGCCGAGGAGGTCTCCGGGGTTGAGGATATTTATTATCTGCTCTTTTCCCGTGGACGAGGACCTTACCACCTTTACCCTGCCCGTCCTTATGATATAGAGCCCGGTGCAGTCGTCCCCCTCCATGAACACTATCTCGCGCTTCTTGAACGAGGAGATTACGACCACGTCCTTGAACGCGTCGAGCTGGCTCTCGTTAAGCCCCGTGAAAAGCGCATTCTCCCTTATGTGGCACTGGCAGAGAGAGCAGATCGAGTTTTTGTCCAATATGACCGTCATATACCCTCTATGCGAACGCAATAAATGTCTTTATACTTTGTTGTCCTCCTAAGGAAAATCCTCGACGTACTATCATATTGAAAAAGTCCATCCATGGCTTTTTCAACAACGACTTGGCCGGAATAAATCCGTCCAAGTCTCACAAATTGCCCGGCTTTTAAGCCTCGCAATTTGGCAATCCTTCCATGGATTGCTTAGCAGGCTGTTTACAACAGCCTGCTAAAAAGTACGCCTGCGGTTTTCCTCGTCGGCCGCCTCGTCTAAAGCCATTTCTTGCGTTCGGTTAACGCTTGATATTTCCGTATCAAATCGCCCCGTTGATGCCGATTGAAGCCATCCCTTCGGCCCCCGTCCCGCCCAGCTCGTGAAAGGGGAAGTCCCCCCTGTACGGGACCAGGGCCAGGCTCAGGTCCTTTCCTTTCACCTGCCTGATGACCGATACCACCTCGCTGTTTTGAAGCGCGTTGCCGGTCCTCCAGTCTATAGTCTGGAGCTTTATCAATACCCTGCCCGGCTCCCCTATGGCCTTGACGGCGTCCCCGGCCATCCGCGCTATCATCTCCCTTACTTCCTCCGGGGTCTTATTCAGCTCCTCTTCCATCTGCCTGTGGTACGCCATTATTGAATAATAATCGAACCCGGCCTTTACAGCCTCGTCGAGGTTCTGCGACAGCCACGCAAGGGCGTAAGGCGGGTTCGTCACCGACTCGTACATGAGGTTTATAGCGAACTTCGCCTGGGGCCTTTTCTTCCTTACCGCGTCCCTCAGCCGTTGAGCGACCTTGAGCAGCCGCCTGTTCTTCCATGAGGCCCACTTCCAGAACGGCTGCGTATAATGCACCGAGCCGTCGCCCTGCCTCAGATAGAACCCCTCGGGGTCCGCGTTGTCCCCGGTATCCTTCCTGAACTCCGATTCCATGAAAGGGCCGAAGCCCTCGTTATGCCGCAATACAAGGTCGTCCTGGAACAGCACCCCGTCGATATCGTATTCAGCCAGGTCCGAGTATATGCCCTCAAGCCGCCTGACCGCGTCCTCGTTGAAGAGGTCGAGCCCTTTGCAGGCAGCAGGCGTTTTTCTTGCGATGTCATAGCCCTTGCACGACAGCGCCCCGTCCCCCTCGACCCCGTAATCGGCGTAGCGCGTCGTCATCCACGCGAAGACCTTCAAGCCGCGCCTGTGCGCGGCAGGGACCACCTGCGCCAGTATGTCGTCGACCACGGGCGAATTGGAGGTCTTGAAATACACCCCGCGCCTGTCACCCGGCCTTGCGAAAGGATAGTACCTGTCCCCGGTATTATGGAAGACCCTCAATATAACGGTATCCACCCCCGCGTTTCTGAGGGATTCAAGCTCTTCTTCCACCCCCGTGTAGTCCTTACCCTCGAAGAGCATGACCTGTACGGCCCTAAGCGCCCTTACGGGCTCGCCCGGCCTGGGGGTTATTACCGGGATGCTCTTTTCCTTGAGCTTTTTTTCGGTCTCGCCCAACAAAGCCAACGCCTCCAGGGCGTCGGGGCTGTCCCCGAAGTTTGAAAGATACAGGCTCAACTCCTCCTCCGCCTCGCGGAAAAGGCCGGCGTAAAAGTATGCCTTGGATAGCCCGAACTGGGCCTCGGACATGAGGGGGCTTTCCGGGAAGCCCTCTATGAACCTCGCGAACTCCTTTGAGGCGGCCTTGTAATCCCCTTCGCGCATGAGGAACTTGGCGTAATTGAACTGGCCGATGTCCGTGTAATAGGGCCTGTCCGAGCCTTCAGCCCGGCCCCTTATCGATAACAGCGCGAATACCATGAGAAAGAACAATAAACCGTCCCTGCAAGCTCTCCTTCTGCCAATACCCATGACCAGTAACCCCGCACCGCCTCAGGAATGTAGTTGATATTATAGCAAAATCAAAGAGATAATACATTATTTATTAAAGGCTGCTGAAAAAGCCCACCTGCCGCGTTATCTTCGCCGCTCGGCCCATCAGAATGACAACTTTGAGGACTTTTTCCGCAACCCTCTTAGGGAACCTCTGATTAATTTGCAACAGCATGTCATTCTGAGCGTGTGAGCCGAAGCCCTGAGCGAAGTGAAGGGGAAGAATCTCGTAGTATACAAATCAGCAAGTTACGAGATTCTTCGGTCACTCCGCTCCCTCAGAATGACAGGAAGACATAATTAATCAGAGCTTCCTTAGAAGAACTTCTCTATAGCCTCTTTTATGTTGGAAACTCCGTCAAGCTTCATATCGCCGGGTTTTTTAAGCCCCTTTAGGTTATCTTTAGGCAGTATGCACCTCTGAAAGCCGAGCTTCGAGGCCTCCCTTACCCTCGGCTCCACCTGGCTTATGGCCCTCACCTCTCCGGCAAGGCCGACCTCGCCGAATATAACGGTGGATGGGTCTATGGGCTTATCGAGGAAGTTCGACGTCATGGAGGCGAGCACCCCGAGGTCTATGGCCGGCTCGTCGAGCCTCATCCCGCCGGCCACCTTTATGAATATGTCGTGGTTGGCAAGGGCTATCCCGGCTTTTTTCTCGAGGACCGCGGCAAGGAGTATGACCTTGTTGTAATCGACCCCCACCACCGTCCTCCTCGGCATCCCGAAAAGGGTCGGGCAGACGAGCGACTGCACCTCGACGAGTATCGTCCGGGTCCCTTCGAGGCTCGATACCACCGCCGAGCCCGATGAGTCCCTCGGCCTTTCAGCCAGGAATATCTCGGACGGGTTCGATACCTCCACAAGGCCTTTGTCCTTCATCTCGAATACGCCTATCTCCATAACGGAGCCGTAGCGGTTCTTTACCGCCCGCAGTATCCTGAACGCGTGGCCCCGCTCGCCCTCGAAATAAAGGACGGTATCGACCATGTGCTCGAGCACCTTCGGCCCCGCTATCGCCCCGTCCTTGGTGACATGGCCGACGAGGAATACCGGCGCTCCGAAGGATTTGGCGTGGGCAATGAGACGGGCCGCCGATTCCCGTATCTGGCTGACGCTCCCCGGGGAAGACTCGAACGCCTCGGTATAGACCGCCTGGATTGAATCTATCACTATGGCGCCGGGCTTTATCTCCTTTATCGCGTCGATTATTCTCTCTACCGAGGTCTCGGAATAGACGAGCAGGCCGTCGGAGAGCGCCTTTAGCCGCTCGCCCCGGAGCCTTATCTGCCTCATCGACTCCTCTCCCGTAACGTAGAGCACCTTGACGCCAGATTCAGCGAGCATGCCGGTGGCCTGGAGGAGGAGCGTCGATTTGCCGATGCCGGGGTCCCCGCCGATAAGGACGGCCGAGCCGGGCACGAGCCCTCCGCCAAGGACCCTGTCGAGCTCGGCTATGCCGGTCTTGACCCTGTCCTCCTCGGCCATAACGAGCCTCGATATGGGCTGGGGGCTCTCGACATTGTCACGGACCCTGCCGGACTTTTTCTCCTCGACGACTTTTTCCTCGACGAAGCTGTTCCACCCGCCGCAGTCAGGGCATTTCCCCAGCCATTTGTGCGACGTGTGACCGCAGGACTGGCAGGAGTAGATCGTCCTTGTTTTTGCCATTGGATTAAGGAGGCTACCTCTTAAAAATTGTTCTTTTTCCTGATCTCTGCGTCAGGCGCGAAAATAAAAATGCTCACATATTACCATATATGCTGCGCTTTTGATTTCCGCCCTTCCTTGACCTCAGAAAAAATTCCTAATTTTTAGAGGTAGCTTTAAGGGATTTGAGAGACCGGCTATAAACAGATGTTTACAATTGACAACGACGGCAGTTTTGTTATGATAATTTTCGAGACCGCCCAAAAAGAGATGCCCCAGGAACCGCAAAATTACAGCACCATACTAATTGAACTGAATAAAGCTGTCAAGATGCATAATTTCTATCCCGAGGGGCATCCGCAGCTCGATTCCGCATTGGAGAAATGCTACCTGCTCTTCAAGAAGACCTTCGACCAGCAACCCGAAATAAAGTGGAAGATAGACCAGAAAGGGTTCTACGACGACAAGACCGTCATCGCCGGGGACTTCGCGGAGCTAACAGGGCTCGCGAAGAAGTTCTTCTACAGGAAGGTCAAGGAGCTCACGTTCACCCCGCGCATGACGCTGCCGGAGCTGAAGGCGTTGCTCTCGATAATAAAGCTCGAACCCGAGGAGCTTCAGGCGAAGGGCGGAGCGGAGGCCGTGTTCGCGGACAGCGACATAAGGGGCATACTCTTAAACGAGCTCAGGTACGAGGACCTTTTAAAGATAAAAGCGGACCTGGAGGAGCAGAGGGAAAAAGAGCGGCAAGAGATAGCCAGGGAAAAAGAGCAGGCCGCGGCCTCGGCCGAGTCCGCTGAGAGCGGGGATGAAAAGCACCAGCCCCCGACGCAGGAGCCCGAGGCCGAAGAGCCGTTATTTGTCCTCCTTGAGAGGATAAAGGAAGAGAGGGACTTTTTAAGGTATAACGACCTGTCGGTCCGGATCCACGAGAAGACGGCCGTGCTCCTGATGGAAAAGAAGCTGGACGAGGCTTTCACCGTGGCCCTTACTTTTTATCAGCACCTCTCGTCCATGTCGGGGCTTTCGGACGACATACGGGCCATCGCTTCAGAGCGTTTGAGCGCGGTCCTGAACCGTGATATGATAGAGTATCTCGCCAAACGGGTCGGCAAGAGGGACGAGCCCCAGAGGAGCGCGATACAGCAGATGCTCGTGATGGCCGGCAGCGACTCCGTCGAGTTCCTCCTTGACGAGATCATAGTGGCCCCCGAGGCCGTCGTAAGGCGGAACATCTTCAACGCCCTCGTGCTCTTCGGCAGGAAGATAAAGGGCGCGGTCGAGGAGAGGCTCTTCAATAACCCCGAGTGGTTCGTCGTAAGGCAGATGGTCGCGCTCCTCGGCGAGGTCGGCGACGAGGGCTCCTTGGACGCCATAGAAGCGGCTTACAAAAACCCCGACGTCAGGGTCAAGAAAGAGGTCTTGAAGAGCCTCATAAAGATACAGTCCCCGAGGTCCACGGAGATACTGGTAAGGACCCTTGCCGAGGAGGACGAGGCCCTTGTGACGCAGGCGATAATGTCGCTGGGCATGCTCAAGGACTACTCGGCCATAGACATACTCGGAGACATCGCCTTGAAGCGCGGCTCGGACAGCCAGGAGATAAGGAAAGAGGCCATAAAGGCCCTCGGCATAATCGGCCACCCCAAAGCGGTGCCCTGCCTGACGCGGATACTCTTTAAAAGGGTCTGGTTCGGGAAAAGGGCGAACGAGGAAGTGAGGTCGCTGGCGGCCTACTCCCTCGGTCTCATCGGGACCACGGAGGCGTACAAGGCCCTGGAAGAGGCCTGCCAGGGCTCTTCCGGGGAGCTTTACTCGGCCTGCAAGAGAATACTGGAGAAAAGAGAGAAGAACAGATGACCGACAGCGCCAACGAGACTCTCCTTAAGAACATAAACGCCTCCCTTAAGAGCAAGAAGTTATACCCCCCCGGGCACCCGGCCATATCGGCCCCCGTGAGCAAGACCTTCCAGTGCCTCGCCGACTCGCTCAAGTCGAGGAACAACATCATGGTAGGGCTGGTGAACGAGGCGCTCGTGATGGAAAACGAGCCGGTGGAGGACGGGGACAAGCTCTACCCGGACCTCCTGGCCTGCATGAACGATAAGAACGCCGGGGCCATAATATTCGAGAAGGGGGCGAGCCTGAAGGAGCTTACCGCCGTGGTGGACATCCTCTCCGGGCCCGTCCTTCAGGGCGCGGAGCTGCAAAAAGAGCTCTCCGCCAAGGGCGTCACGCGCATTACGCTCAAATCCATCCCCAAGGGGAAGAAGAACATACTCGAGATATATAACGGCGCCGTCGAGGTCGTAAAGAACGTCATGGGCGAAGTAAGGATGGGAAAGATCCCCAAGTCCGAGCCCATAAGCCACATCATCGACGAGATATCGGAGACGGTGCTCTCGGACCCGAACGCCATGATCGGGCTTACGATGATAAAGAACTACGACAACTACCTCTACAACCACTCCGTCAACGTATCGATAATGGCCATCTCGCTCGGCAGGCACATGAGGCTCGAGCAGAACGAGCTCCACTGCGTGGGCATAGCGGCCCTCCTCCACGACATAGGCAAGACCGGAGTCTCCGAGAACATAATAAGGAAGCCGGGGGGCTTGAGCAGCGAGGAATGGGAGAAGATAAAAGAGCACCCGCTCCTGGGCTCCAACATAATAAAGAGGATGAACGGGCTGGAGGAACTGGTCGGCAGGCTCATATACGAGCACCATATAAAGTTCGACCGCACCGGCTACCCGCAGATAAATACCTCGATACACCCTCTGAGCCAGATAATTACGATATGCGACGCGTATGACGCTTTAACGACGCTCCGGGTCTACCAGCAGCCGCATAACCCCGTGGAGGCGCTTAAGGTTATGACGAGCTTCTCGGGCAGGCACTTCAACCCGGAGACCCTCAAGGCGTTCATAGGCATGATAGGGGTCTACCCTGTCGGGACGATGGTAAGGCTCACGTCGAACGAAATTGGCCTGGTCACGAAATTGAACCTCGAGGCGATGGACACCCCGGTGGTGAAGGTCCTCTATGACGCCGACGGGAAGGCGCTGGAGGCCCCGTTCGAGATAGACCTTGCGTCAACCAGGGACAAGGCCATAATATCCACCGTCAACCCCTCGGCCACCGCAACGGACATCGGCTCATTCTTCGAGAAAGAAGCGGCCGCGGCGGCAATCTGACGCAGGGGTGAAAAAATGGAATAAAAAAGGCCTGCCGGGTGACCCGGCAGGCCTGAGTTTTTTTTTATTTAGTTAGCAGGTGCTGAAAAAACAAAAAATCGAAGAGGCTGCTCAAAATCGAGTCCGCGAGGCGTCGAGGAAGCGAGGAGTGAGACGTACTCACCTTACGTTAAGACAAGACGAAGACAACAAAGCAGATGGACTTTTTGAGCAGCCGAATTACCGCTCCATCTCCCCCAATGCCTTTATCGCAAGCCCCTTCATCCTGCTATTTCCCCTGACGGCGAAATATATCATCGCCTCCTCGGCCCTCTTGTCGCCCAGCCTGCTTATGACCTCGAGCGCCCTCTCCACGACCCCGGAGTCGGGGCTTTTCAGCACCTGCATCAGCGGCCCCAGAACCCTCGGGTCCCTGTAATTGGAAAGCGCGTCTACCGCCACCCTTACTACTATCTGGCTCTGGTCCTTCAGCGCCTCGACGAGCGCTGGGAGCGCGCTTTCGCCTTTTCCCCCGAGCACCCTCAATGCCGCGGCCCTGACGTCCTCTGAGGGGTCCTTTGCGGCCTTGACGAGGAGGTCGGTCACCCTCTGGCCCTTGAGGTCCGCCACGGCGTATACGGCGCGCACCTTCTCGAGCATCTCGCCGGACTCAATCTTGCGGGCAAGCATATCGAGCCTGTCCCGCGTCTCGAGCTTTTCGAGCGCGTCAGCCGCGAGTTTCCTTATGCCCTCTTCCTTTTCCTTGAGGGCGTTTATCAGTACCTCTTTCCTCTTGTCCATATCGACTAACCTATATCAAATTTTAAATGAGATTGCAAGGAGTTGCATATCCCCGCAGCTTTTCTGCGGGGAATCTTCGACACATAAGGAAAAAAAATCGATTTCGATGCGCTCGCTATGCGTGTTCATCGCACCACAGCCTGAAATCCTCAAGAGCCCTCTTTGCCTGCGCCTCCCTCCTGTCCTGCCTGGACCCTGCCTCCGGCAGCAGGCCCATGTTCGCGTTCATCGGCTGGAAGTCCTTTACCCCTTCATCCGAGATATAGCCCATGAGCGCGCCTGTCATGGTCGTTGGCGGGGGGCAGACGGGCGTAAGGCCCGAGGCGACCCTGAAGGCGTTCATCCCGGCCATCATGCCGGAGGCGGCGGACTCGACATAGCCCTCGACGCCCGTTATCTGCCCGGCGAAGAAGACAAAGGGGTCTTTCTTCAACTGCTGCGTGGCGGTAAGCAAGCGCGGTGAATCGATATAGCTGTTCCTGTGGAGCTTGCCGAACCGGGCGAACTCGGCGTTCTCAAGGCCGGGTATTAACCTAAAGACCTTCTTCTGTCCGGGGAACGTCAGCCGCGTCTGGAAGCCGACGATGTTACAGAGGTTGCCGTCTCTATCTTCCCTCCTTAGCTGCACAACGGCGAAGGGGCGCTTGCCCGTGCGCGGGTCCGTAAGGCCCACGGGACGCATCGGCCCGAAAAGAAGCGTCTTGGGCCCGCGTGAGGCCATCACCTCTATGGGCATGCACCTTTCAAAATATGAATTGTCCTCAAACGCGCGCGGGCTTACCTTGTCGGCCTTCACAAGCTCGTCGAAAAATTTCGCGTACTCCTCTTCAGTGAACGGACAGTTGATGTAATCGTCCCCGCCCTTGCCGTAGCGCGAGGCGAAGAAGGCTTTGTCCAAGTCTATCGACTCCCTGTAGACTATCGGCGCCACCGCGTCATGGAAGTGGAGGCGCCCCTGCCCCTGCCCCTGTCCGATGACCCTTTCTATCTCTCCGGCGAAGGCGTCGGAGGTGAGCGGGCCTGTGGCTATAATTACGGGCCGGGCCTCCGGCATTGTTATCGCCTCGCCAACGATAATCTTTGCGCCGAGGGCTTTAAGCTCGTCGGTCACGAATTCCGAGAAGGCCTTTCGGTCAACGGCGAGGGTATTCCCGGCGGGCACCCTTGTAGCCTCGGCGGCCCTTATTATGAGCGAGCCGCAGGCGCGCATCTCTTCCTTCAATATGCCGGAGGCGTTCTCCATGCTCTCTGATTTAAGCGAGTTGCTGCACACAAGCTCGGAAAGGGTCGGCAGACTGTGCGCCGGGGAGAACTTGACGGGCTTCATCTCAAGTATCGTCGCCGCCCCGCCCCTTTTAAGTATCTGGTAGGCGGCCTCACTCCCCGCGAGCCCGCCGCCTATTATCGTGACCTCTTTAAGACCCATGACTTCATATTACAATCACGGGAGAGCGGCTTCAAGCCATTTATGGAGGGGAGTTGCCGGAAGGGTCATTTTATGGTAGGGTTTCCATGATGAAGATGGTAAGAGCGCACCTCATAATAGAAGGGCTGGTGCAGGGGGTCTTCTTCAGGGCCTCGACCGTGGAGGCCGCCCAGAGTCACGGCGTCTGCGGATGGGTAAGGAACAGGCCCGACGGGAACGTGGAGGCCGTTTTGGAGGGCGAGGAAGCGGCGGTAAACAAAGTCATCGGGTGGTGCAGGACAGGCCCTCCGGCCGCAAGGGTCGATAATGTAAAGATAACATGGGAGAGCTACAAAAACGAGTTCGACGACTTCACGGCAATGACCCGGTACACGAGCTACTAACAGGCTGCTGAAAAAGTCCATCTGCTTTGTTGTCTTCGTCTTGTCATAACGAAAGGTGAGTACGTCACATTCCTCGCTCCCCTATTTCAATAGGGGCCTCGCATCTGGAGCTTTTTGAGCAACCTGAACAAATTCAGAGTTTTCAACAACCTGTCTAATGGAAAGTAAAATGAATCCAAGAAAATTACCACTGCTGATATTCGTCCTGTTGTTATTCTGGGGGTGCGTACCGAAGCCCAAGGCGGAGCTATTGCTTCAGCCATCCGATAAAGGCCCCGAAGGTTACCTGAAGTCCGGCGTCGAAGGCGTCTATCAGAACAAATCCCTCAAGATAGCCGCAAGCATTATAAGGGTAGCGGATGGCGGCCCCGCGCTCATAGGCGAGCTGCTTGATAAGAAGTACGTTATCATAAGGCTCGACATAGAGAACAGGAGCGCGGCCAAGGTCATCTACAACCCGACGCATACGGTGCTTACTAACGACGCGCTCGACTACAGGAAGCCGCTCGATTATACCGACCTCTACGATATCAAGGGGGAAAAGGGCGAAGCGGAACTGTCGCAATTAAGAGGCAGGTTCTACGACCTTACGGTAACGCTACTTCCGGGCGAGAGGTCGTCAAGGCTCCTCATCTTCGAGCCCATGTCAAAGGATGTCAAGAAGGCGGAGCTTACGATTAAAGAGATATACGTGGGGACGGACACCACGAGGGTCGCGTTCCCGTTCGAGGCGAAGGAAGGGATTTAAGCCCCACCGTCGTTTTTACTTGTTGTTCTTTTTTGGTGGGCGAAGCCCACCCTACTATACTGAGTCTACAGCGTGAAACAACAGAGGCGGAGGACATATGATTAATCTTAAGGAAAAGTACGGCGATAAAATTTTCAACAGAAAGAAGTCATATAGGCTTGCGGGTTACACGGGCTACATGGCTGGGGTGGTTTACTCATTATTTTTCGCATTACTTATCGTGAAGATATTCGACATCGAATGGGATTATGCGGTATTGAAGGTATTCGCTATCATGTTAGCATTCGACTTTTTCCGTGAAGTCATGGGATGGCCCTTATCTAGACTGCATTACGAGTTCTTCGTGAAGCCAGTAGTCGCCGAAGAGATGAGACACTACCTGAACGTGTTAACCTCGGAGGGTATCAAGATAGATAATCACAATTCAGCAACATACGACGACTTCTTATTATTCTCCTCTTATGCTCCAACTCTCTCTCCTGACATGAAAGTGCTATCAGCCTTCAATTATGGAATCGTTACAGGCCTGTACTCAGTAAACCCGAGTATGGATGGTCGCTATTATAATATCTGGTGCGGTGTTGTCGCCGATTATATGAAACGGAATCCGGATAAATTCTTGAGAAATTATTAGTTCCGTGGGCTCGGCCCACCATTTTTTAATTGCCCAATAGTTATATCTATCTCCCCTATTCTATTATCTTCTTCACCTTCTCCTTCGCCTTGCCGTATGTCTCGTTAACGGCATCTTTGACGTTATGGGCCTTTTCCTCCACGGTATCTTTCGCCCCTTCGGTCTTCTCCTTTACGGCGCTCCCGGCGTCTTTGGTCGTCTCCTTCATCTTCTTCTCATAAGTCTCAAGCCTGCTCCCGGCCTCTTCCGTCTTTACGCCGAGGGCCTTTACGTACTTGCCGCCCCCGAAGTAGAGGAAGAGGGCAAGGGCGATAATGCCGAGGAAAAAACCGAGTATGACCTTTTTCATTTGATTGATCTCCCCTTTATGGTTTAAGTCTTTCTTTTATCCTGAGAGCTTCCCTGTATGCCTCGCTTTTGGGGATGCCGAACTCGTCGGCCGCGGCCTTTGCAACGTCCTTGAGCTTGAAACCCGCCCTAAGCAATTTCTCTATCTCATCGGTGAGCGAAGCCTCCACCGCCCCTTCCTTACCAGTCCGGAGCACTACGGTGATCTCCCCCTTGAGCTCCCTGCCCTTTATCCTCCCCGCCACCTCGCTCACCTTGCCCCGTAAGACCTCCTCGTGCACCTTCGTCATCTCGCGGGCCACGACAATGTCGATATCGCCGAGCACTTCGAGTATAAGATCAAGCGTCTTTGCCAACCTCCTCGGGGACTCATACATCGCGTACGTGCGCGCCTCTGCCTTGAGGGCGAGCAGGGACCGCTTCAGCTCCTCGGTCTTTTCCGGAAAAAACCCCTTGAAGGTGAACTCGTCGAGCGGAAGGCCGGAGACGCTTAATACCGTTATGAGCGCGGAAGGGCCGGGTATCGGGACGACCTCGATGGAGTTCTCTATCGCGAGCTTTATGAGCCTGTAGCCGGGGTCGGAGATGCCGGGGGTGCCGGCGTCGGATACGAGCGCTATGTCAACGCCGCCCTTTATCTTCTCGATAAGCTCGGGCGCCTTCTCCCTTTCGTTATGCTCGAAATAACTTGTAAGCGGGGTCGAAATCCCGTAACGCGAGAGGAGCTTTTTCGTGTGCCTCGTGTCCTCGGCGGCTATGAGGCCGGCCCCCTTGAGCGCGCTTATCGCCCTTATCGTGATATCCTCCATGTTGCCTATGGGAGTTGCCACCACGTAGAGCTTTCCCATCTTATTTCCTTCTCTCGAATACAAGGGCGGAAAGGAATGTGAAGAGGGCCGCGAACGCGCCGACGAACGCGATATCGACCATCAGGGGGAACTCCGCGACGAGCCTGCCTTCGCCGGGGAGCAATATGTGCTTGAACGAATCGACCCCGAAGCATAGCGGGTTTATGTACGCGAAGACCCTTATCCAGACCGGGAGCGTCCCCACGGGGTAGAGCGCGCCGCTTAAGAAGAACATCGGCAGGACTATGAAGTTCATTATGACGTTGAAGCCCTCAAGCGACGCAAGGAACGACGCAATGAACAGGCCGAACGCGGTTATAGCCAGGGCCACGAGGAACATGAGGAAGACGGTTATGAGGAAACCGTCAAGCCCGATGCCGAGGCCGAGGAACGGCGCTATAATGAGCAGCGCCGCGCCCTGCGCAGTGGACAGGGCCGTGCCGCTCAGGAGCTTCCCGAAGACAATGGTAACGCGGGATACCGGCGCGACGAGCATCTCCCTCAGGAACCCGAACTCCCTGTCCCAGACCACGGAGATGGTCGAGAAGATGGAGCTGAAGAGAATCGTCATGCCGACTATGCCGGGCAGGATGAACTGTATGTAATGGACTCCCGCGCCCGTGTCTATGAGCCTTGTGAAACCCGAGCCCACGATAAAGAGCCAGATAAGCGGGCGCGCCATGGTCACGACGAGCCTGCCCTTCTGGCGGTAGAACCTCTTGAACTCCCTCAGGGTGATTACGTATATGGCTTTGTAGGATAGCATAATGATTTAGCAGGCAATTAGCCTGTATTCAATTTTAAAAAAGCCTGATTAATTAAGTTCTCTTGTCATTCTGAGGGAGCGAAGCGACCGAAGAATCTCTTAACTGTCTATTTGTCTACTACGAGATTCTTCGCTACGCTCAGAATGGCATGCGGTGCGAATTAATCAGAAATTCCCTAAAAATTAATCACACCCTCGGCCTTGCGTTCGGGCCGTAGTCCCTTATCGCCCTGCCCGTAAGGTTTATGAAAACGTCTTCGAGGCTCGGCTTCTTGAGGTTCACCGATAGTATCTCGGAGGTGAGGCGCTCGAAGAGCTTCGGGATGAACTTATCCCCCGCCTCGACCGTCAGCGCGAGGCCCGTCTCGACGGGTTTGGGCTTGAGGCCGAACTTCTTCTCTATCTCGGCGCGGGCCTTTTCGTCGTCCGAGGTCTTTATATAGATGGTATCGCCCTTTATCGCCCTCTTAAGCTCATCGGGCCTTTCGCAGGCTATAATCTTGCCGTTGTCTATGATGGCAATCCTGTCGCAGGCCTCGGCCTCGTCCATGTAGTGGGTCGTCATGAATACGGTATTCCCCTCGGACTTTTTGAGGCCCTTTATGAACTCCCAGACGTGGCTCCTTGTCTGAGGGTCGAGCCCGAGGGTCGGCTCGTCGAGGAAGAGCACCTTCGGCCTGTGCAGGAGCCCCCTTGCTATCTCGAGCCTTCTTTTCATGCCGCCGGAGAACTTCTTCACGAGGTCGCCCTTCCTTTCGGATAGGTTGACGACAGCGAGTATCTCGTCGATCCGTTCCTCCGCGACCTTCTTCTCCATGTTGTACATGTAACAGTGGAACTTCAGGTTCTCGTAGGCCGTAAGCTCATTGTCGAGCGTTACCTCCTGGAAGACCAGCCCGATGGACGAGCGCACCCTGTCAGGGGCTTTCCTGCAGTCATGGCCGTTTACGACGGCTGTGCCCGAATCGAAGTTAAGTAGCGTGCAGAGTATATTGATGGTGGTGGTCTTGCCGGCGCCGTTCGGGCCGAGGAAGCCGAAGACCTCGCCCTCTTCTACGTCGAAGGAGACGCCCCTTACGGCCTCCAGCCCGTTATACCTTTTTACGAGGTCTTTTACTTGTATGATGGGCATAGTTTTCTAACAGGCCGTCAGCGAAAAGCTGAAGGTCGAGCCTTTTCCGGGGGCGCTTTCCACGTGGAGCCTGCCGTTATGCCCCTGTATGATGTGCTTTACGATGGCGAGCCCCAGCCCCGTGCCTCCGAGCTCCCTTGAGCGCGCCTTATCGACCCTGTAGAACCTCTCGAATATCCTCGGTATGTCCGAGGCCGGTATGCCTATCCCCGTGTCCTTGACGTCAATGCGCACGTCCCTGCCCGCGGCTGCGGCGCTCAAGCAGACGCTGCCGCCCGTGGGCGTATACTTTATCGCGTTATCGAGCAGGTTCACCACCACCTGTTCGAGCCTGTCGTGGTCCCCGAGGACTTTGGGCAGCCCTTCAGGTATCCGGGAGGCGATCTTTATCCCCTTGTCCCGCGCCTGTTTCTCGAAGCCGGTCCTTGTCGAAAGGAGGACCTCCTTGATGTCTACCGGGGCCAGGACTATCTCCATCTGGTGGGATTCGAGCTTGGAAAGCGTCAGCAGGTCGTCTATGAGGCGCGACATGCGCGTGGCGTGCCGGTCTATTACGCGGAGGAACTCCTTCAGCGTGTTCTTGTCGTCCATGCCGCCGTCAAGGAGCGTCTCGGAGTAGCCCTTAATGCTCGCGAGCGGCGTCCGGAGCTCATGGGAGACGTTCGCCACGAAGTCCTTCTTGATGGTCTCCACCCTTTTTTCCTCGGTTATGTCCTGGAGGAAAAGCAGGAGCGTGAGCCCGCCCCTGTCCCTGAGGGGCACAAGCCGCACGTTGAAGAACCTTCCGCCCTCGCTTATCTCTATGGCCTCCGGGGCGCGGTTGCGCCCCGCGAGAAAGGACTGGACGGTATCGAGGAGCGCGGGGTTTCCGATTATCTCGTCGAGCCTTCTACCCTCGACCGCGTCCTTTACCGGGAAGGAGTTAGCGAAAAAAGGATTGGCGTAAAGCGCCTTGCACGATGAATCGAGCACCAGCACGCCCGTCTGCATCTCCCTTGCTATCGCTTCGAGTATTACGTTCCTTGCCATGCAGCCGCTCTCACTCCCCCTTGAACCTGTACCCGACCCCCCTGACGGTCTCTATGTATTTGCTCGCGGCCCTGAGCTTGGAGCGGAGCCTCCTTACGTGGGTATCGACGGTCCTCGGGATGACGAAGCAGTCCCTGCCCCAGGCCCTGTCCAGGAGCGCGTCCCTCGAAAGGACCCTGCCCTTCGCCTTTATCAGCTCGGCGAGGAGCTTGAACTCCGTCGAGGACAGGTCGATATCCTGCCCGTCCACGAGGGCCCTGTGGCCGGGGATGTCAATGGCTATGCCGTTTGCGGATATCTCAGCTTCTTCTTCGGGTTTTGACGCCCTTTTAAGGACGGCGCGGACGCGGAGCGTCAGCTCGCGCGGGCTGAAAGGCTTTGTTATGTAGTCTTCGGCCCCGAGCTCGAAGCCGACGATCTTATCGACCTCTTCGCCCTTGGCCGTGAGCATTATTACCGGTATGCTGCGGGTCTTTTCGCTCCCCTTGAGCCTCTTGAGGACCTCGGTCCCTTCCATGTCGGGGAGCATTATGTCGAGGATGATGATGTCGGGGGATTTCGCTTTGGCGGCCTCTATGGCCTCCGGGCCGTCCTTGGCCAGGAGCACGTGGAAGCCGGCCTTTTTGAGGTTATAGTCGAGGAGGTTCAATATGTCCTCCTCGTCGTCCACCACGAGTATCTTAGGCACCGGACTCTGCAAGGAGTTCCTTCACTTTCCGCTCTATGTCGTCCCGGACCCTCCTCATCACCTCAGGGGGCCTGCCGAGCGGGTCTTCTATCTTCCAGTCCATCTTCTTCCCCTTGAAGTCCGCCGGGCAGAGCCTATCCGCGGAGCAGCACCCGAGCGTGACGACCACGTCGGCCCAGTCTATCATCTCTTCCGTGAGCTGCTTTGATTCCTGCCCCGAGATGTCTATGCCCCGCTCGTTCATGGCCTCGGCAGTGGCCCTGTTGACGTGCCCTGCCGCGGAGGTGCCCGCGCTCCTTACCTCGACGTTGCCGTTGCCGAGGGCCCTGGCGAAGCCTTCGGCCATCTGGCTCCGGCAGGTATTGCCCACGCAGACAAAGAGTATCTTCCTTGCTTTTCTTTCAGGCATAACTATAAGAATGTCGAAAAAGCCCTACCACACGCCCGTGGTCATATACTCGTGCATGGAGTTCGCCGCCCTCCTGCCGTCGCCCATGGCAAGTATGACGGTGGCGCCGCCCCGGACTATATCGCCCCCGGAGAAGACGCCCTTCTTGCTCGTCCTGCCGGTATCGGGGTTTATGGTGATATTGCCCCACTTGTTCACCTTGATATCCGGCGTAGTCTGGGGGATAAGCGGGTTGGCGCCGTTGCCGATGGCTACTATCGCGACGTCCGCCTGCATGGTAAACTCGGAGCCCTTGACCTCCACCGGCCTTCTCCTGCCGGACTCATCCGGCTCTCCAAGCTCCATTTTTACGCACTCTACGCCGGTTAGTCTGCCGTCCTTGTCGCCTATGAACCTCTTCGGGGCGGTAAGGAACTGGAACTTGAGCCCCTCCTCCTCGCCGTGGTGTATCTCTTCGACCCTGGCGGGCAGTTCCTCCCTCGACCTCCTGTAGACTATCGACACCTCCTCGGGGCATAGCCGCAGGGCCGTGCGGGCCGAGTCCATCGCGGTATTGCCGCCGCCGAAGACGACTATCTTCCTGCCGCGGATAACGGGCGTGTCGAACTCCGGGAACTGGTACGCCTTCATCAGGTTCACCCTCGTGAGGTACTCGTTCGCGGAGTAGACCCCGGCCAGGTTCTCTCCGGGGATGTTCATGAAGTTCGGCAGGCCCGCGCCGGAGCCTACGAACACGGCGTCATAGCCGTTGGATAGAAGCTCGTCTATGGTCTCGAGCTTGCCGACAACGGCGTTCACCACTATCTCGACGCCCATGCGCTTAAGGTACTCGACCTCCGACTGCACTATCTTTTTCGGGAGCCTGAACTCCGGTATCCCGTACATGAGGACCCCGCCTGCCGTATGCAGCGCCTCGAAGACCGTAACCCTGTGCCCCTTCTTCACGAGGTCGCCCGCCACGGTAAGCCCCGCAGGCCCGGCGCCAACGACGGCGGCCTTCTTGCCGGTCCACCTCGGTATCTCGGGGACGGCTATCTCGCCGTGCTCTCTTTCGAAGTCGGCCGCGAACCTCTCAAGCCTGCCTATGGAGACCGGCTCGCCCTTTTTCCCGACTATGCAGACCTTCTCGCACTGGTCCTCCTGCGGGCAGACCCTGCCGCATACGGCCGGAAGCCCGTTCGTCTCCTTTATCTTCCTCGCGGCCTCGACGAACTTGCCTTCGGATACGAGGCGTATGAACCAGGGTATGTCTATATTTACGGGGCAGCCGCCCACGCAAAGGGGCTTCTTGCACTGGATGCACCTCTGCGCCTCTTCCACCGCCTGCTCGGGCGAGTACCCGTACGGGACCTCGTAGAAGTTCCTGACCCTCTCTTTGGGGTCCTGCTCGGGCATATGCTGCCTCGGTGTCTTCTTGCCCTTTGTTTCCTTCGGGTCCATCTGCTGATTGCTCCTTTGCTGTATGTGACGGCCTTTGAAAAGCCTTTACACCTTGAAGGCTACTTGTCGCACCTCTCGTAGCACTTTTCGCCCTCGTGGTAGGTGAACTCCTCCATGGCCATTTTCTCTTCCTTCAGATAGCTCCTGTTCCTCAGGATCAGCTCGTCGTAGTCCACCCCGTGCCCGTTGAACTCCGGGCCGTCCACGCATACGAATTTGTTCTTCCCGGCTATAGTCACCCTGCAGGCGCCGCACATGCCGGTGCCGTCCACCATTATCGGGTTGAGGCTTACCATCGTAAGGATGTTGTAGGGCCTGGTGACGTTGCTTACCGCCCTCATCATGGGCACCGGGCCGATGCCGACGACGCAGCCTATCTTCATCCCCTCGTTTATGAGGTTCTGGAGCACCTGCGTGACGAACCCGTGATGTCCGTAGCTCCCGTCGTCCGTCGTGACGTAGATCTCGTCGCTTGCTCCCCTCATCTCGTTCTCCAGTATGAGGAGGCTCTTTGTCCTGGCGCCCATTATCGATATGACTTTGTTCCCGGCCGCCTTGAGCGCCCTTGCTATGGGAAGCACCGGCGCCGTGCCGATGCCGCCGCCAACGCAGACCGATACGCCGAAGTTCTCGATGTGCGTGGGATGGCCGAGCGGGCCGACGACGTCGAGTATCATGTCGCCCTTGCCCATGTCGCCAAGTATCGCCGTCGATTTGCCGACCTCCTGGACTATTATGGTGATGGTCCCGCCATTTTCGTCGGAATCGACTATCGTAAGCGGTATCCGCTCACCGAGCTCGTTCATCCTCAGGACGACAAACTGCCCTGCCCTGCGCTTCTTCGCTATGAGCGGGGCCTTTATCTTGAACTGGTAGACCGTATGGGCCAACTCGACTTTTTCTATGATCTCGAACATCCGACTGCTCCTTTTTTAGGCTTATCCTAAGCTGATAAATCACGGAATTTCGGATATTACCAGAATCATTGACTCAAGGCAATATCCTATTTTTCAAGGCTGCCTCAAGGAATATCCAGAACTCCGTGTTGCCCTTCGCGCCTTTTATCGGGGATTCCATGACCCCGAGGACGTTAAAACCTATACCCGAAGAAAAATCCCTTATCCTGTCGATGACCTCTTTGTGGAGCGCGGGGTCCTTCACTATCCCGCCCTTCCCGACCTTGCCCTTGCCCACCTCGAACTGCGGTTTTATGAGGGCGAGCACGCGGCCCCCTTCTCTTACAAGCTCTTTCGCCTTCGGCAGCACCTTTTCAAGGGAGATGAAGGATACGTCGATAACGGCCAGGTCTACAGGACCGCTTATCCCGGCCCCATCAAAATACCTTATGTTCCGCTCCTCAAGGACGACGACCCTCGGGTCGTTCCTTAAACGCATATCGAGGAGGCCCTTGCCGACGTCTATGGCGTAGACCTTGCCCGCCCCGTTCTTCAGGAGGCAGTCCGTGAAGCCGCCCGTGGAGGCCCCTATGTCGAGGACTACGAGGCCGCCTGCGTCTATCCCGAACTCGTCGAGAGCCCCTTTAAGCTTGACCCCGCCCCTGCTTACGAAAGGGAGCCCTTCCTTTATCGAGATTTCGGAGTCCGGGTCCACGGCTTTGCCGGCCTTGTCAACGACTTCATTGTTGACGAGCACCTTGCCCGCCATTATGAGGGCCTGGGCCTTCTGGCGGCTCTCAACGAGGCCCCTTTCCGCGAGGAGTGCGTCGATCCTGATCTTCTGCTTTGGCATCAGATTTAAAAAGCCAATTTGAGGGCCTTCTTGTTCTCGCTTACAAAGAGCCTTACGGCCTTCGCTATCCCTTCGGCGTCAAGGCCGAGCTGCGCCCTAAGCTCCTCCTGAGTGCCGTGCTCTATGAACTCGTCCGGCACGCCGATCCTGCGCACCGGGCACTTTATCGAATGCTCTTCCAAAAGCTCCATCACGGCGCTGCCGAACCCGCCCTGGAGGGCGTTCTCCTCGACCGTTACGATGCCCTGCGGCGAGGAAGCCGCCTTGAGGATGCACCCCTCGTCAAGGGGCTTTACGAACCGGCAGTTGACGACCCCGGCCTTTATCCCCTCCTTCTCAAGCCTTGAAGAGGCCTCGAGCGCGGGGTGGACCATGGTCCCGAGCGCCAGTATGCATACCTCCCCGGACTTGAGGACCTCCGCGGCGCCTATGGGTATCTCCTTCAGCTCCACGGATGTGTCAACCCCGGCACAGGCGCCCCTCGGGTACCTGATGGCGACGGGCCTGTTGTAATTTATGGCCGAGAAAAGCAGGTGCCTCAGCTCCTCCGCGTCCTTTGGCGCCGCGAGCGCCATGTTGGGCAGGTGCCTTAAAAATGAGATATCGAAAAGGCCGTGGTGGGTCGCCCCGTCCGCCCCGACTATCCCTGCCCGGTCCATGGCTATCACAACGGGCAGGTTCTGCAGGCAGACGTCGTGGAAGACCTCGTCATACGCCCTCTGGAGGAAGGTCGAGTAAATGGCGGTAACCGGGATGAAGCCCTCCTTGGCGAGCCCCCCGGCGAAGGTAAGCGCGTGCTGCTCGGCTATGCCGACGTCGAAGAACCTCTCGGGGAACCTTTCGGCGAACCTCGACAAGCCCGTGCCCTCGGGCATGGCCGCGGTTATGGCCACGACCCTTTTGTCCTTCTCGGCGATCTCGATGAGCGTGGAGCTGAAGACGTTCGTATACGAGGGCTTCGCCTCACCCTTGGGTTTTCCCGTTGCTATAACGAAAGGCCCGACACCATGGAAGGACGCGGGGTCCTCCTCGGCGGGCGGATAGCCCTTCCCTTTTTTCGTGAGCACGTGGACGAGCACCGGGCCCTTGAGCTCGTTCACGTCGTTGAGGGTGGCGACAAGCGAGTCGATGTCATGGCCGTCGATGGGGCCTATGTAATGGAAGCCGAGCCCCTCGAAGAGCATGCCCGGCGTAAGGAGCGTTATCAGCGAATCCTCGGCCCTCTTGGCTATTCCCACGAGCTTCTCGCCTATCCTCGGGACCGATTTGATGAAAGACTCGACCTCCATCTTGAATTTGGTCGCGAACCTGCCGGTTATCTTCCTGCTTAAAAAGGTCGAAAGCGCCCCGACGTTCCTGGAGATCGACATCTCGTTGTCGTTAAGTATGACTATTATGTCTTTTTTGAGGTGGCCCGCCTGGTTGAGCCCCTCGAACGAGAGCCCGGCGGTAAGGGAGCCGTCGCCTATCACGGATACGACCTTGTACCTCTTGCCGCTTAAGTCCCTCGCCGCCGCGATGCCGAGGGCCGCGGAGATCGACGTGGACGAGTGGCCCACGGCGAAGGCGTCGAAGGCGCTCTCGGACGGCCTGGGGAATCCGCTTATGCCGCCGAGCTGCCTCAGCGTGTGGAAGTCCTTCCTCCTGCCGGTAAGTATCTTGTGCGCGTACGCCTGATGGCCGACGTCCCATATTATCCGGTCCTCCGGGGTGTTAAGGACGTAGTGGAGCGCGATGGCGATCTCGACCGCCCCGAGGCTCGACGCGAGATGGCCGCCCACCTCCGAAACGGTGTCGATTATGAACTTCCTCAGCTCCGCGGCCAGCTCAGGGAGTTCCTGTAATTTAAGCCTTTTAAGGTCCGCCGGGGAGTCTATGCTTTCGAGCTTTCCCATTATTTCCTTCTGGAGACGATAAAACGCGCTATGGCCCGGAGCGGGCCGGCCTCCACGCCGAAATCCGAAAGCGACTGGACGGCCTTTTCGACCAGCTCCGCGGCCCTCTTCTTCGATTCGTCCATGCCTATGAGCGAGGGGTAAGTGGCCTTGCCCTTCTGCTCGTCCATTCCGGCGGCCTTGCCCATCTCTTCGGTCGAGCCTTCCACGTCAAGGATGTCATCCGCTATCTGGAAGGCAAGCCCTGTCGCCTGGCCGTATCTGGTCAGGGCGTCGAGCTGCCCGTCACGGGCCCCGCCGAGTATCGCCCCGCACCTTATGGAGGCGAGTATAAGCTCGCCTGTCTTGTGTATGTGTATGTACTCGAGCACCGGGAAAGGTATCTCCTTGCCCTCGGACTCGATGTCAACCGTCTGGCCGCCTATCATGCCGACGGAACCCGCGGCGCGCGCCAGCTCGAACGTCGCCCGCACGAGCGCTTTAGTGTTCTCAGTCGGCGTTTTCGCTATGATCTCGAACGCGGAGGTCAGGAGCGCGTCCCCGGCCAGTATCGCCGTCGCCTCGCCCCATGCCTTGTGGCAGGTGGGCCTGCCCCTTCTAAGGTCGTCGTTGTCTATGGCGGGCAGGTCGTCGTGGATGAGCGAATAGGTGTGGATGCACTCGAAGGCGCACGCGGCGTTGAGCGCTTCATCGGTCTTTCCCCCGACCGCTTCGCAGGCGGCCAGGACGAGTATCGGCCTGAGCCTCTTGCCCCCGGCAAAGAGGCTGTAGTGCATCGCCCTGTGGAGGCTTTGCGGATATTCGTCCTCTTTGGGGAGGAGGTCCTTGAGGCCTCTGTTTACTATGCCGGCTTTTTCGGCTAAATATCTATCGAGTTCCAAAGGGCCTCTCCTGAAGTATAGGCAAAGGCCTGCAGAACGGATAATTTCATCCCCAATTCCAAGCCCTTTTTTGCAAATTCTAAAGAGGGTTGAAAAAGTCCGTCCTGGGACTTTTTCAACCACGGCTTGGCCGAAGTGAATTCGTCCAAGCCTCACAAATTGCTCGACTTTTTCAGTCTCGCAATCTGGCAACCATCCATGGATTGCATTATCAGACTGTTTTTCAACAGCCTGCCAGGCGGGCGTTTACCCGCCTTCCCCTGAATAAATATGATAACAGAACGTTTTTGAAAATACAAGGTCTGGAAGAAGGGCTGAGCGCGATGTGAAAAGCAGGTAGAATGAACTTCACCTTCGCCTCATACCTTTCTTACCGTGCCCTGATACAAATGGAAAACCCCCTTTTATGCCTTTAAGGGCATAAAAGGGGGTCTTAGCTACGAAAGAAGTTTTTGAGTAAGAGATTCCGTCTTGCCTTATTAAATACTATGGGGAGCTTTAAATCGGGCTAACGGAATTCGACCCGGTTCAGACCTTTACTACGTTAGACGCCTGAGGTCCTTTGGGGCCTTGAGTGATCTCGAATTCGACCTCCTCGCCTTCCTTCAGGGTCTTGAAGCCTTCGCCGGTTATAGCGGTGTAGTGTACGAATACATCTTCACCGGACTCCTGCTGGATGAAACCGAAACCCTTTGTGTCATTGAACCACTTTACTTTGCCTCTTGCCATTTCTTGCGCCTCCTTTTTTCTCTGGAACTTTCCTGCAGATAAATAAGGCCGTGGAAGGTTACTGCGGTCCCCCCACGGCCCGATAACCAAAACCAACGACGCTCTGCAAAATAGAATGCCCCATCTGTAAAATTTACGCTATCCTACCAAGTTCAACATACCCTGTCAAGCTTTTTTTACCAAAGAAAGTAACTTTTGTAAGTTCCACGATTAATTCAAAGTTTAAACTTTCGGGCGTGTGTCGCGGGCTGCGCCGTTATTGTTCAACTATTTCAGAGAGCTTTACAATCACTATGCCTTTCCCATCAAGCCCTGAAACGGTCTCTTTAAGGGCTTCTATGGTTTCAGGATAAGGATGGCCTATACCGATGGCCTTGCCCCTTTTCCTCGCTATCGACACAAGCTCGGATATCTGCCCCTTTATGTACTTCACGTCCCTGTTGTTGTCGAGGAATACGTTCCTGTCGGCGTTCCTTACTCCGAGCTCCCTGGCGAGCCTCCCGGCAACCGAGTTCGAGGACGTGCGGCTGTCGAGGAAGAACATCTCTTTTTTCTTCACCACCTGCAGCACCGCCCTCATGAGTATTTCGTCCTCGGTGAACTTCGACCCCATGTGGTTGTTCACTCCGATGGCGTTAGGCACGGCCTTCAGGTCCTGCTCTACCTGGGCCCTGACCTCGTCCGCGCTCATGGCCGTTAAGAGCGCGCCCTTTCCGGGGTCGTTGTCCTCGGTGTCCTTGGGCTCCATGGGGAGGTGCAGAAGCACCTCGAGCCCGTTCGAGGACGCTTGGAGCGCGACCTCGCGCGAGTACCTGAGATGCGGGATAACCGCTATCGTTATAGGCTCTTTCAACTTCAAGAGCTCTTTAAGTTTTTTCGGGTCCTGCCCCATGTCGTCTATCACTATGGCGACCCTCGGATAATAGCCCGGAGGCGCTTCGGGGGGCTGCGGCGCTTCAGGAGGGGGCGCTTCCGGCGGCAGGGGCCTTTCTTCGGGTATCGACGCTATCGGGGGCTTTACTTCCGGGGATGGTCTCTGGATGTAGCCGTTCTCCAGAAGGAAGAAGACAAAGGCGGCCCCGGCGATGAAGCCAAGGGCAAGGAGGCCTCCCCATTTGAGGAGGCCCCTATTTTTCCTCTGTCTTCCCATTAAGGGCGTTTAACCGACCTTCTGGGTTATGCTCTTGAATATGTACCAGCTCTTGAGGTACTCAAGCGCCCTCTTGAGCTGGATGTCCTCGGCTTCGTCGCCGGGCTTCGCGGGCTCGGCCTTGATGTTCTCTATTTCCTTCTTGTCCTCTTTCTTCGCGGCCTTGCTTATCTTCTCGGGCTCGCCCTCAGCGGCAAGATGGCCCTCGAGGTCCTTTTCCTTTATGTGCCCCTTCGGGGTCTCGCCGACGACTATGTCGGGCTCTATGCCCTTGGCCTGTATCGACCTGCCCGAGGGCGTGTAGTACTTGGACGTCGTAAGCCGGAGCGCCGAACCGTCGGAAAGGGGTATTATGGTCTGGACGGAGCCCTTGCCGAAGGTCCCTGTGCCGAGGATGAGCGCCCTCTTGTGGTCCTGAAGCGCGCCCGCGACGATCTCGGAGGCGCTTGCGCTGCCGTTATTCACGAGCACTATGATCGGGTAGTCCGGCTGGCTCTTCGCCGCGTCCGCGTTGAAGGTCATGTCCTGCCCGGCCGCCCTGCCCTTGGTGTAGACGATAAGCCCTGAATCGAGAAACTCGTTCGACACCGACACCGCCTCCTGCAGGAGCCCTCCTGGGTTGTTCCTCAAATCGAGCACGAGCCCCTTCATCCTGCCGTTGTTCTTTGAGGCGAGGTCCTTCAGGGCCTTCTCGAGCTCGTCAGTGGTATTCTCCTGGAACTGCGCCAGGCGCACGTACCCGATGCCGTCCTCGAGGGTCTTGTACTTGACGCTTTTGACCTTGATGACGGCCCTGTTTATCGTAAACGGCTTCGGCTCGGTGAAGCCGTCCCTCATGATAGAGATGGTCACCGGCGTGTCCTTCGGGCCCCTCATGAGGTTTACCGCCTCGCTAAGCGCCATGTCCTTGGTCCATTTGTCGCCTATCTTCACAATTTTATCGCCGGCAAGGAGGCCCGCCTTGAAGGCCGGGGTGTCCTCTATCGGCGCCACCACCGTAAGCACGTTGTCCTTCATCCCTATCTCTATGCCTATGCCGCCGAAGCTCCCCTTCGTGTCTATCTGCATGTCGTTGTACTCTTCGGGGGTCATGAAGCTCGAGTGCGGGTCGAGGCCCTTCACCATCCCGCGTATGGCGTTATACATTATATCCTTGGCGTCCACAGGCTCCGCGTAATTCTCCTGAACTATGCCCAGGACGTCCGTGAACAATTTCAGGTTCTCGTAAGTGGAGTTCGGCACGGCCACCACCCTCTGGGAGAGCCCCCAGGAAGTGAAGGTGAATATTGCCACTATTACGAGAACGCCGGTTAAAAACCTTGGCCTGGCAAACCTTTTTATCATTTAAAACCCCTCCTCAAGTTCTAAACCAGGCCCAAGGCCCGGAATTTTCATTATATAATAAAAGGCCAAAAAAATAAACAAATCAAATCACTTCACTAAATCACTTCAGGATGCCTCTAAAAATTAGGAATTTTTTCTGAAGTCAAGGAAGGGCGGAAATAAGAAGCGCAGCATATGTGACCATTTTTATTTTCGCGCCTACGCAGAGGTCAGGAAAAATAACAATTTTTAGAGGTAGCCTTCACCAGGTCACTTCTCCGCCAGCCACGGCATGGGGTCGCGCGGTATCCCGTGCTGCCGTATCTCGAAATACAGCCCCGTGGAGGAGCTCGGCCCGGTATCGCCCACCACGGCCACCTCCTCGTCCCTTTTTACCTCCTCGCCCCTGTCCTTCATGACCCTCGAAAGGTGGGCAAATAGGGTGTAAAACCCGCCCCTGTGGTCTATTATCATCACCTGCCCGTAGCCCTTGAGCCAGCCCGTGTAGATTACCCTGCCGTCGTAGACGCTCCTGACGGCCGCGCCGGGGCTGGCCTCTATCTCTATGCCGTTATTGAAGGTGACGGTGTTGAACTTCGGGTGCTTTACCTTGCCGTAGGCCGATACCACGCTGCCCTCTACCGGCATGCGGAGCCTGCCTTTCATCGACGCGAAGCCTGTGCCCGCCGGCTCCGGGGGAGCGGACGCCCGCTCCTCTGCCCCCAGTTTGTTCAATAGCTCGGTCAGCTCCGCCGCCGCGTCCTCGAGCTCCTTTATCACCTTGAGCCTCCTCTCCTTTTCGTGCTTCACGTCCGTAAGGAGGGCGAGCTTGCTCCTCTGAAGGGACTCGGCCTCGGCCTTTTTTCTCATGACATCGGCCCTGGCGGAGGCCACGGCGCTGTAGAGGCCGCCGAGCTTGCCGCGCTCATCAGAAATCTGAGATATGCTGTCCTCGTAGGCGGATATGAGGTTAGAGTCCGAGTCCATTATCATCGTAAGGTATTTGTGTTTTCTGCCTATGCCGTCGGCCTCCGAGGAGAAGAGCACGCTCAATGCCTCCCCCCTTTTCATCCTGTACATCGCGCGGAGGCGGGATTTAAGCCTCTCGGAGAGGTCCTTCCGTTTCCTTTCGAGCCTGTCTATCTTCGAGTTGGCGGCGTTTATCTCCCTCTGCACAAGGTCGAGCCGGGTCTCTATCTGCTTCAGCTCGTCCCTCTTTTCCGTAAGGCCTTTGTTTATCGAATCGAGCTCGCCGAGTATCCCGGTCTCTTTCTCGGAGACGGCCTTAACGCCCTTTTTCTCTTCCCGTATCTGCTTTTTTACGTCCTCGAGGCGCTTTTCCTTCTTGACGGCCTCCTGCTTCGAGTGGCGCTGCCCTGCGTAGCCCGCGGTAGCGAGCGCGACCGATAAGACCACGGCTATGGCTATCGGCAGTCTCATACCTTGAGGAACTTCCCCATTGATATCAGGCTGCCGGCAACGCCCATCACCACGCCCGCGGCCACGAGGAAGCCGAAGACCACATAGGCCGGGAAAGGCACGTCCGCCACAAATCTGAAATACGCCGGCACGTTCGATAGAAGCAGGTACTGCCCGGCCCAGAGCATCAATAGCGCGAGCACGCCGCCCAAAAACCCCTGCAAGGCGCCTTCCATGAAGAACGGTACCTTCACGAAAAGGGTCGAGGCGCCGACAAGCCTCATTAT
Source organism: Deltaproteobacteria bacterium (assembly GCA_016219015.1). Lineage (GTDB taxonomy): Bacteria > Desulfobacterota > GWC2-55-46 > GWC2-55-46 > GWC2-55-46 > JACRCL01. Next base: position 2,504 of record JACRCL010000032.1, on the reverse strand, counting down.
CTCTATCTCGTCTTTTCTCGCGTAAACTGTAAGCCTTATCGTGTTCGAGATGATGAATATCGTCGCGGCCCCGAGGAAGACGCCGATTATAAGGGCCGCCAGCTCGATGAACCTCAGAAAGGCCGAGAACTTCTCGACCCACTCTCTGTTCCACTGGATGTCCTCCACCCAGTTAAGGGCCTTCAGTCTCTGCGCGGCGGATGAAATAAGGGACGGGTCCCTGAACGAATCGCTCAACTTTATCTCGAAAGAGGCCGGCAGAGGGTTGGCGTCCACCCCTTCGAGTATGGACTCGTGCCCCTTCAACTCGTCCTTCAGCTCCTTAAGCGCCCTGTCCTTCGAGACATACTCGGCTGAGCCTACCCCGGGTATCTTAAGGAGCTCCTTCCTCAAGACCTCCGGGTCAACGGCCTGATTGTCCTTGACGTATGCTATTATCCGGGTCCTGTCCCCGAAAGACTTTATGGCGGCGTTGGCGTTTATGAACACGAAGAGGAAGAGCGCGAATATGGCGAGCGAAAACCCGAGCGTCAGGGAGGTGAATATAGTCGTTATGAGGTTGGCCCTTATCGAGCGGAGAGCGTCCGAGAGGACGTACATCATGTTAGATGCCTTCATGCTCAAGAGGCTAACCTCCCGGCATCGAGGCATACGGTCCGCCTGCCGTACCTGTCAATGAGGTTCTTGTCGTGGGAGGCGATGATGACGGTAGTGCCCCTGTTGTTCACTTCCTTAAAGAGCTCCATCGTCTCTATCGAGAGCGCGGGGTCGAGGTTGCCTGTGGGCTCGTCGGCGAGTATTATCGCGGGGTCCTTGACGAGGGCGCGGGCTATGGCGACCCTCTGCTGCTCGCCGCCTGATAGTACCGGGGGCTTGAAGTTCGCCCTGTGCTGGAGCTTCACGTAGGAGAGCATCTTCAGCACCCTGCTCTTTACCTCCCTCGGGTTCACGCCCGCCACTTTGAGAGAAAGGGCGACGTTCTCGAATACGCTCCTGTCCGGGATGAGCTTGAAGTCCTGGAAGACGAACCCGGTCCTCCGCCTGAGATGCGTTATCTCCTTCGGCGGTATCTTGAAGTAATTCCTCCCCTCAATGATTATCTGCCCGTCGGTGGGCGCCTCGGAGCCGAAAATAATCCTCAAGAGGGTGGATTTCCCCGCGCCGCTCGGCCCTGTTATGAAGAGGAACTCGCCCTTTTCAACCTTAAGCGTTATATCAGTCAGGGCGGAAGTGCCGTCAAAGCTCTTGGAGACGTGGAAAAGCTGTATCATAAGAGGGCGGAGACCTCAGGGGGAAGCGGTTTAAGGTCTTTTCTGGAAATGCATTGGATTTTAGGCTGCCTCTAAAAATTAGGAATTTTTTCTGAAGTCAAGGAAGGACGGAAATAAAAAGCGCAGCATATACGGTAATATGTGAGCATTTTTATTTTCGACCTGACGCAGAGGTCAGGAAAAAGAACAATTTTTAGAGGTAGCCTTTAATGAGTTAGCAAATATATTTATATCGTGCCATTATCGCAATTGATTTATTTCATGTCAAGGGCAATGAGCCGTTCGCCTCACAATTGCCGGAGGTTTAAGCCCGGTTGACAGCGGTGAAGGCCGGGTATAGGGTTGTATTAAGAAAAACAGACCCGGAAACTATTATTATGAGCGCTACTTTCCATAAAAATGCCGCCTGCGTATTCGTCTTCCTGCTTATGCTCTTAAGCTGCGCGAAGGTGCCTTACACGGAGCGCGAGCAGCTGATGATGGTATCGGATCTGCAAGAGACGAAGCTCGGGGAAACGGCGTTCGAGCAGATAAAGGAAAAATCGAAGATAAGCTCGGACCCCGCGAAGAACGCCATTCTCAGGCGCGTGGGCGAGAGAATAGCCGCCGCGGTTGACAAGCCCCAGTACCAATGGGAGTTCGCGCTCATAGACGAGGATACCGTAAACGCCTTCGCCCTGCCAGGCGGCAAGGTCGCCTTCTATGACGGTATACTCCCCATCTGCCAGGACGAGAACGGCATAGCCACTGTCATGGGCCACGAGGTGGCGCATGTCCTTGCCAGACACGGGGCCGAGAGGCTGTCCCAGGAGCAGATAGTATCCGTCGGGCAGATGGCGCTGCTGGCGGCGTTATTGGGAAGGAGCCCGGAGGCGCAGGACGCCATGATGAGGGCGTACGGGCTGGGCGCGCAGGTAGGCGTCCTGCTGCCCTACAGCAGAAAGCACGAGCTCGAGGCCGACGAGATTGGCCTGATACTCATGGCAAAGGCGGGCTACGACCCGCACGCGGCAGTGGCCTTCTGGAAGAGGATGAACGAGGCTAAAAAAGGCGGCGGCCCGCCGGAGTTCTTATCGACCCACCCGAGCGACGAGAAGAGGATAGAGCGGATCGAGTCCCTCGTGCCGAAGGCGATGGAGTATTACAGAAAGTGAATTACCTCGCGGCGCGTAGCAAGATGAAGGGTATCAAAAGAACTTATGATACGGTGGTTCATAAAAAGTTGCTTTTAAC
>JACRCL010000005.1 GCA_016219015.1 Deltaproteobacteria bacterium | reverse complement strand
GAGCCGCTTGCCTTCCCACCGGCAGAACTCGTCGGCGTCGAACCATGTCACATACACGACCGGGTGGTTCTCCTTGCCCGGAGGGATTTTGCCGTCTTTCCAGTGGAAGGGAGCAGGTCTGCCGGTGGAGTCCACGAACGCCTTGAACCGCTGGTTCGTGACCTCGAACCTGTCCATGTAGAAGGCCTTGACCATCCTCTTATGCTCGGGCTGGCTTTTCGGCCACCAGTCGTTGGCGCCCATGGTGAACTCGCCCGCAGGTATGAGCACCATGCCTTTCGTGGAGGAAGGCGCGGGCCGGGCCTTTTTTGGAGACGCCTGCCCTGCGTCGGAGACAATGCTTTCCTCCCCGGCCTGGGCCCTGAACCGGTCGTCTATGCCGGTGTATTTTTCGCTCAGTCCCGGGCCGTGGCACTCGACGCAGGTGTCGTCCCTCGTGTAATCTATCGAATATCTCCTGTCCGGGGTATGGCAACTCGTGCAGTCCGGCTCCCCGGTCACGGGGTCGTAGCCGCTGTTGGCGGCGGCAGGGCTTAGGAGCGCCGCATTGAACAATAATACGGCGCCCGCGCCGATTAGGTATCTCTTCATCTTTGCCTCTTTGGGCTACCTCTAAAAATTGTTCTTTTTCCTGACCTCTGCGTAGGGAAAATAAAAATGGACATTGCTGCGCTTTTTATTTCCGCCCTTCCTTGACTTCAGAAAAAATTTCTAATTTTTAGAGGCATCCTTACATCCTTTAGTTATCGGACACGGCCGGATTATTTCCCGGCCTCCTTTTTGCCTTCGCGCTCAAGCTGCCTTATGAAGGCCAGCACGTCCCAGCGCTCCTTATCCGTCAGGATGTCCTGCCACCTCGGCATCTTCATCGCCTCCCCGCCGATATCCCTGTGTATGCCCTCGGTAATTGAGAAAAAGAGCTCCCTGTCGGTCTTGGCCATCCTCTTCGTGTCGTTCACGAAGTCGGCGGGATGCGGGGATATGGCTATCCCCACGGGGCCGTCGCCCATGCCCTTCTGTCCATGGCAGTAATGGCAGAATTTGAAGTATATCTCCTTGCCAACCGCCGGGTCTCCGGCCGCCTCCGGCACGGTTGCCTCAACGGCCGCCTTCGAAGGCTCGGGGTTGGGCTTTTTCTCCCCCGAGCATCCTGAAACCGAGGCAACGAGCACGGCCGCCGCCAGCGCGGCTTTCAGAGGCGAGGCGCTATTTAAAAAAAGCTTTTTTCTTCCCATAATTCAGCTCTCAAACTATTACGGCCAGGCTTAATTGTCTGCCTGGACGTATTCTATCTTTGCGGTCGACCTGATCTCCTTTACCCATCCGTCCCAGAGCCCCTTGAACTCCTTTGCCTCAAGCTCTTTCTTGAGGGTCGCCTTGTTGAGCTCGTCGAATTTCCTCTGGACAGAGGGCTTTTTCCCCTCGAGCTTCACGATGTGGTAGCCGTAGAGAGTCATCACGGGGTCGCTTACCTCGCCGATGTTCATCTTGGCCACGGCGTCGTCTATCTCCGTAAAGAGGCTCCCTTTGTGCGCCCAGCCCATATCCCCGCCGTCTTTCGCGAAGGGGTCCTCGGAATATTTCTGGGCGAGCTTGGCGAAGTCCTCGCCGCCCTTGGCGTGCTTTACGACGTCCTGGGCCTTTTTAAGGGCCTCCCCCCAGACCCTCTGTCCGCCGGCGGGGTCGGCCTTTATGAGTATCGACCTCAGGTGTACCTGCTCGGGCTCCTTGAACTTCTGCAGGTTCTTCTGATAGTAGTCCTTCATGTATGCCTCGGTCACGGTGTCCGCGGCCTTCTTCTTGAACTCCTCGGCCTTCTTCTTGGTCGTGCGCTCGACCACCAGGCTCTTCCTGAAGTCCTCCCTGATCTCGGCCATGGTCACGTTGCTCCTCTGGAGCACCTTCTCGAGGGTTTCGCCCTGGGGGACCTTCTTCCTAAGCTCCTCGACCTTGGCGTCTATCTCCTTGTCCTTGACCTCGGGCTTGGAGTCCTTCGTCATCTTGTAGATGATCTCGTTGTTTATCAGGGTCTCGAGCGCGTTCTTCCTGATGGTCTTGAGTTTTTCGTCGGAGACGAAGCTGTGGAACGCGAGCTGGGGCAGCACGTTGTTTGTCGCGCTGTCGACGTTCTCCTTGGTTATATTCCTTCCGTTAACCCTTGCCACCACCATTTCCGCGGGCGAGGACGGGAGTTTTTTAGCCGGTTTCTGCTCCGCGGCAAGCGAGGGTTGAAACAAAAGCGCGGCAAAGACGGAAACGAGCGCCATTCTCTTGAGAAAATCGAACATTTCGTAACCTCCGGGGTTTAGTTGTACCTCCCTGCGGTTTTTCCGCAGGCTATCTTGAAGACTTGAGTGAAGCGGTTTTTTTATTCGCCCGCATTCCCGTACAGGCTTAACGGGCTCGGGCCTGAGCGTTTTTCCGGGTATTATAATACAAAGGCAAAAAATAATAAATCTAAATCAGCCATGAGCATGCGCACATTCAGGCATCAAAACAAGACCGAAAAGCGCCGCTTGAGGGGTGTTCCAGAACAGGTCCCAGCGCACCTTATTCTATCCTTTTTGCATAAAACGAGTATTATATGTCTATTAAAAATTTTTAACTTGGCAGGCTGCTGAAAAAGTCCATCTCTGCCGCGTTATCTTCGTCGCTTGTCACTGCGTGAGTTGCATCATTCCTATCTTCTCGCCGCCTTGCGTCCGGAGCTTTTTGAGCAGCCTTGCGAAGAGAGCCCCTCTTTTCTAAAGAGGGGTAGGAGAGGTTATTTTAAGGAAGCTCTGATTAATTGTGTCTTTCCTGTCATTCTGAGGGAGCGGAGCGACCGAAGAATCTCGTAGCTTGCTGGATTTGTCTACTACCAGATTCTTCGCTACGCTCAGAATGACATGCAGTTGTGAATTAATCAGAGGTCCCTCAAGACAGCCGCTTATAATCCACATTGACCCCTTGTAGAAAAGGGGGAGATTCAGCTGAAATAAAAAAAGCCGTCTATACAGACTCCGTGCCTCCATGGAAGACTGCAAGCGGCGACATTGCCCGGGGCAGAAGGCCCTTCGCGAACCTTTTTATCCCGCATATCGTGTATATACTTTTTACTAAGAAATCGACGCCGTGTCAATGGGTGATTGACGGTGAGACCTTGCTCTGAATATGGCTGCCATGGGCCGGCAGGGGAGGGACAAAGACAAAAAAAAGGGCCGGAATAAATCCGGCCCTTTTTTTGAAACCAAGCGGTCTTAGACCGCGGGGTTCATTACTTCGCGTGGCAGGTCCTGCATACGCCTGACCCTGTGTTGCCGCCGACCCTACGGAGGAAGTTACCGTTGGAGTTGGCTTCGGTGCCCCATGTCGAGTCAGCTTCGTTCCATGACTTGTTGTTGAAGTGCGGGTCATGGCAGGATGAGCACTCAACCCTGTTGTTTGAAGGACCCCTGAGGACGTCAGCGATCGTCGCGTCAGGATTGACGAACCCTTTGACGGCCCAGAGGTTCTTTGTGAGGTTGCCGCCGTCGAAGGTTGTCGCGCTGGACGCGAGGTTTGATGTAAGGTCAACGGTGGATATCGTGGTGTTCGAGGCCCTGAGTGACGCCCTTGAACCCGTGAAGTCCGTGCTCGATGTGGCGCCGTTGTAAACGACTGACATCGGGTGGTCGTTGGAGAGGTCAAGGCCGATCAAGGTCCTGCCGCCGACTGTGGTCATGTTGATGCTGGCGCCAAGAGCTGTGCCCTCGTCCACGAAGTTCCAACCCTGGTTGATGGCCGTGCCGGGGTCGATACCGGCGTTCGCCTTACCGGGGCCGTTTACGAGGTTGTCGAACGCTGTTACGCCGTCATGGCAGCTAAGGCAGGCGAGCGATGTGGAGCCGATGTCGCCGGAGGCGATCGTCGTGCCGCCGATTGTCGTGCCATAGGTTGTGAAGCTTGTCGGAGCCGCTGTGCCCCTGTTCCACATGGGCTTCAGGCTGTTGGCTGTGTTGGTGAAGTGAGGCGTATGACAGAATACGCATATCTCGGTTGTGTCGCCGGTGCCGAGGTGGTTGGTCAAGCTACCGAGGTTATGCCTTGAAGCGATGATGCCTGTTGCGGGGTCGCCAGCGTTGTATGTGGAGGCGCTGAATGTGTCGCCAGCCGCGAAAGCCGAGCCTGCTACGAATACGCCCATGGAGGCCGCAAGAGCTACTGTTAGAAACCTTTTCATACTGGAACTCCTTTCATTCCTTTTGTAATGGGTTTTAGGACCGTGTAACCTGTCTCCGTTCGGCATTTCGAGTTGCATAAAAAATGCCGTGAATACTACCACCGTCGTCGGCAGTATCGCGGCATCCATCGCCTGCAAGGTCGAGAAGGCCCTCCATGAACCTTTACAACCTTCATAAATTTAACAATATTATACACCTGAATTAAAAGGTGTCAAGGGAAAAATTAATACGAATTTAATTATTTCGTATCCGGCATTTGTTTAAGAAAAACAAGAGGTTATCGTGGAGATAGGGGCGCTTTTTATAAGCATTCTAAAGTAAAAACCCTCCGGACGAAACGTCCGGAGGGTTCGGAAAAATCAAGGCAGCCTCAAATCTATTTCTTCGTATCCTTGCTCGCGCTCTGCCGCGCCTTGTGCTTTTCGCCGAGGTATTCGAATACCTCTACCCTTCTGTTCCACGAATCGACGACATAGATGTAATCGTCCTTGTCTATGGCCATGCCTGCCGGGAGTATCATCTTCCCCCTGTCGCTGCCGTAAGAGGAGAACGCGAGCAGGATATTGCCGTCATCGTCGAATACCTGCACGTTATTGAAGGCCGCGTCCACTACATATATATGGCCCTCGCTGTCCACGCCTATGCCCTTGGGCCTCGCGAAGAGCCCCGGCGCGTCCCCGAACTTGCCGAAGGCCTTTACGAACTTGCCCTCGCTGTCGAATATCTGGATCCGGCCGTTCATCGTGTCCACGACGTAGAGGTTGCCCTTGTTGTCGACGGCAATATGGGAGGGGTAGTTGAACTCGCCTTCCTCCCTGCCCCTCTTTCCCATCGTCTTTATCTGCTTCAGGGACTCAAGGTCGAATACCCTTATGTCGTGCGTCTGGGTGTCGGTGACATAGAGCTTTTTATGCACGCTGTCCGCCGCTATCCCCGTAGGCCCTTTGAAAGGCGCGTCAGGGTTCAGGTAGCTTATAAGCTGGCCCTGCGGGTCGAGCACCGCCACCTTGTCAGTCTGGGAGTCGGCCACGAATATCCTGCCGCCCGCGTCGGTCGTGACCCCGATGGGCTTATAGAAGAGCTTCGTCCCGAGGCCCGCGAGCGTCGTCCCTTTCTTGTTGACGGTGTCGAGGATGAATACGTCGGCGGCCGCGGTATCGGTCACGTATATCTTGCCGCTGTTGTCGGTAAAGACGCCCATGGGCTTCCTTAGAGGGGACCCGCCTTCGCCGCCGAGGAGTATGGCGGTTGCCACGGAGGTGCTTGCGAAGTCAGCGGTGCTCCTGTAATCGCGGATGTATTTTACCCTGGGCGGCTCAGGAGGCTCCGGCCATACAAGGTCCGGCAACGGCGGGGCCGCGCAACCGTAAATGAGCACGGGTATAAGCAGCGTAAGCAGGGTCTTAAGCGTCTTTCTCATCTTTTTATCCCTTTTGTCCCTTCTATTATGTGTTTCTCTCAGTGGTGGCGGCGTTAAATCGCCCTTGCTGGAGCCGTCGCCCGGCTTTTGGCAAGGGTGGCCTGCCGGGGGCTGTCATCCCTCCGGCAGATATAAATATTACTATGTGCAAGCGCTCAAAGTCAAGCGTTGAGTGGACGGGTTATTTGTACCTCTCGCGCTCGAGGGACTGCCCCTTCGGCACCATGTGGCACCGGAGGCAGTTCGACCTCGGCCAGAAATTGAACGCCACCTTCCCGTGGCACCTGCCGCACCACTGGCCCTTGAATATCTCTTCCATCGAGATCGGGTTGGCCCCGGCCTCCGGCAGGAATATCTTGGGGTGGCAGTTATTGCAGCTGAGCCAGTATGTATGTATGGAGTGGGGGAAGATGACGTTATACATCAGCGGGACCTTGGCCTCTATGAAGACGTTCAGGTTGAGGGGAGGGTCGTCGACCACTTCAGCGTCGAGGGAGGGCCTCGGGTTTATGTAGCCCTTGAGCACGGAGACGGTCCAGTTGACGTTGCCGAACGGGTCCTTGGGAAGGGCGTCGATCGCCAGTATCTCTTTCGTGCCCTCCTTGATGGTGGCCATGCGGATGGCCTCGCCGTAGAACTTGTTGTAGTAATCGTCCGAGTTCCCGCCTTTCTCCATGGCCTGCGTCTTCGCCGAGGTGTCGGCGTTCAGTATCTCGTCCATGTTCTCGATGCCGCACCCGCCCAGCATGAAGACCGTCAAGGCCGTGAAAATGAGGGTGAAAATCCGATGTTTTAACTGGAAAAAGCGCAAGGCGGCACCGTTGCCTTCGATATCCGGGTTATGGTTTTTATACTTTTTGTGCCTCTACTTACTTTTTACTATAACGCGCTACTTTTTGTCAAGACTTAAATCCGCAAATCTCCTGAATAATGTTGACAATTTTCCTGCAAAAAGATATTTATACACTGTGCGGGCAGAAAGGACCATATGGTCGGTCGGCGGCGGAAAGGGCGGCATCGGAAAGAGCGTCGCCACGGCTAATATCGGCTGCGCGCTTGCCCGCATGGGAAAAAAGGTCATCCTCGTCGACGCCGACCTCGGCGGCGCCAACCTCCACACATACTTCGGGATAAAATACCCTCCTCGCGGCCTCGATGACTTCCTCAAGGGCCGCATCTCCACCCTTGAAGACGCCGCGGTAGAGACACAGGTAAAGGACCTCCGCCTCATAAGCGGCGGCGGCGAGTTCCTGGGGATAGCGAACCCCGCGTACGCGCAGAAGCAAAAGCTCATATCCCACATTAAAAAGCTCGGGGCCGATTACATAATAGTGGACCTGGGGGCCGGGTCCTCCTACAACGTCCTCGACTTCTTCGCCATCTCGAACGAGGGGATAGTGGTCCTCGTGCCCGAGCCCGCGGCCATCCAGAACGCCTATGTCTTCCTTAAAAGCTTCGTCTACAGGCGCTTATCCCGTCTCTTCTCGGAGGATAAGCGTATCTCGGAGATGATAAAAGAGGCTACCGACGCAAGGAGCCCCAACAGCGTGAAGAGCTTTTCAGACCTGTGCGGGAACCTGGCGGCTGAAGACAGGGACGCCGCCTCCGCGGCCCTCGCCGAGATAAAGAGCTACAGGCCGAAGCTCCTTTTGAACATGGCCGCCTCGAAGGACGACCTCAAGGTGGTGGATGCCTTCAGGGGCGCCTGCGCCACGTTCCTGAGCCTCGATACGAGCTACATCGGCACCCTCTATTCAAGGGGCATAATAAAATCCGCGGCAAGGAGGATGCGCCCGTTCATGCTCGACGGCGACGCTAAGGAGGCGCGCGCCGACATGGACGAGATCATATCGGCGCTCATCGAAAGCTCCGAAGATGAAGGCAAGGCCCATGAAGAAAAGCAGGGGCCCGGCCCGGCCGCCTCCGCCCCCGCCGGCCATGAAGCCGGAGGGCAGGAGGTCTTCGGCTTCAACGACAACGTAAGCCACTCCGGCGTCGTGTACCATGTCCAGACCGAGGTGCAGGGCGGGGACGGCCCGCAGGTGGAGACTATCGTCTACCACGGCGGCAGGATATTCTTCTCCAAGAAGACGCCCCTGGACAAGAGCGCGAAGGACGGGAACGGGATAAGGGAGTTCGCATTAAGGCAGCACAGGGCCGCCATGGCGGCCATCAGGATGGACAAAATAACCATCAAGGTCTGAGGATATGAGGAGCAGGGTATCGCTTATCGGCGGCTCGGCCGCGTTCACGGAGGTCTTCAGGAAAACGATCGAGGACTGCGGCGTGGAGGCGGGCGTAGAGACCGGGGGGAACGGGCCCTGGCCCGGCCTTGCCGTCTTCGAGGTGAAAGACAGGGACGGGCTGAACGCCGTGCCCGGATGGAAGGGGCCCAGGCCGTACCTGATATTCACGGAACTGGACCTCGCCCAGGAAGAGCTTGCGGTCCTGAAGGAATCCGGGCTCATGGGGGTGCTATCGGGCTCGTCAACGCCCGAGGAAGTATCCCTGGCCTTGAACAAGGCACTGTTCTACGACAGGATGCTCCGGAAGAACCCGAGGGTGCCGGTGGACATCCCGGTGGAGGTAAGGGCGGCGGCAAAGACCATAAAGACCTTCTGCTCGCTTCTGAGCAGGGACGGGATGTTCATAGTGACCTTGAACCCCCTGCCGGTGGATTCGATATGCGGCCTCGTATTCACCCCTCCCGGCGGCGGCGAGTTAAGGACTAAGATAAAGGTCCTCTATAACATACCCATAAACAAGGACCTTAATATAATAGCGAGCCCCAGGGACCCTTTCAAAAGGCTTGTGACCCACCCCGGCATGGCGGTTCTTTTCATCGACCTGCCCGAGGGGGAGAGGGCTGCCATAGACAGGTACATCGAGTCGATCGAATAAAAAGCCCGTCAGCCAAAAGGCCCCCTTTTGACATGAGCCTGCCCGGACCTCTTTTCATATCTCCGGATGGGCGGCGGGCCGCCTTTCAGGCCCTCTTCCTCTCCTCATTTCCCGCGAACTCCTTCAATATCTCCATCACCTCTTCGTCCTCGGTCTGCGTGAAGTCCGCGTAGAGCTGGCTTACCGCGTAAAAGAGAGACGGCACGAGCGGGCAGACTACCTCGGCCACCTCCTTCATGCCGCTTATCGTATCTACGGTGTCACGCGGGCCTCCGGGCACGGCGACGATTATCTTTTTCGCGCCGGACGCGGTTGAGGCCTGTATGGCCGATATCATCGTCGCTCCCGTGGCCAGGCCGTCGTCCGCTATGATGACGGTCCTGCCTTTTAGCGGGACTTTCTTTTTTATTTTTCTGTAGAGGTTAAGCCTCTCTGTCACGGCCCGGAGCCGTTCCCGTTTTTCGTTCTCTATGTAATCGGGCTTTATCCGGAGGCTCCTTACGGCCATGTCGTTTAGGTAGACCGCTCCGTCCTCGGTGACCGCGCCGATGGCGAGCTCCGGGTTATAAGGGGCGCGGAGTTTCCCGGCTATTATCACGTCAAGGTCGGCGTTGAGGGCGCGGGCTATCTCCGCGGCCACGACCACCCCTCCGCGAGGCAGGCCGACTATGACGGGCCTTTCCTTCTCGAACTTCGTGAGCTTGCCCGCAAGCTTCCGGCCCGCGTCAGCCCTATCCTCGTACGGGTCCGCCATTCCAGTCATATCTATCCTTCCCTTTTGTTTTGATTAAAGCTTATCCTGCGGCAGGGTTTTGTCAAGGAGGTTAATCTTATACTTAACGCTAATTACGAGTACCCAAAGTGGAGCCTCGTTTTATTTAATGATTCAGGGCCTAACCCCTTGCCCTTACAGTGGTTCTAAGCTATAGTTTTTTTGTGTGGACGGCGTTATGGGCTGGATAGAGTTCCAGCCCCCATGCCGCCCGGCGAAAACGGAGGAAGTCATGTCAGGAAAGACTTTGGCCGAGAGGATAGCCGCGTGGGGCCTTGACCTCAAGTTCAAGGATATCTCCAATGACGCGGTGCATGAGGCGAAGAGGCGGGTCATAGACTCTTTCGCGTGCCTCCTCGGCGGCCACAATAGCCCCCCGGCGCACGCGGCAAGGACCGTCGCCCCCCAATCTATGGTGACCGAGCGCGGAGGCGGGGCGACGATAATCGGCGTCGATCACCCCACCACCCCTGATTTCGCGGCATTCGCCAACGGCATAATGGTCAGGTACCTCGACTACAACGACACCTATCTTTCAAAGGAGCCCGCGCACCCGTCCGACAACATACCGGCCGCTATCGCGGCCTCTGAGGTTATAGGGCGTAGCGGTGAAGACCTCATAACGGCGATAGTTGCCGCATACGAGCTTCAGTGCGCCCTGTGCGACGCCGCGTCATTAAGGGCCAGGGGCTGGGACCACGTGACCTACGGCGCGTTCTCGGCAACAATCGCCGCGTCAATGCTTTTGGGTCTATCGAAGGACGAGACAGCGCACGCCCTGAACATAGCCGGGACAGCCTCCCCGGCCTTGAGGCAGACACGGGCAGGGGAGCTTTCGATGTGGAAGGGGTGCGCCTTCGCCAACGCCGCCCGTAACGCTGTCTTCGCCGCGCTCCTCGCGCGCGGAGGCATCACCGGGCCCGCGCCCGTATTCGAGGGGGAGTTCGGGTTCTTCAATCTCGTCTCGGGGCCTTTCGAGCTCAAGGACCTGGCCTCGAAAAAAGACGACCGATACAGGATAACAAAGACATACATAAAATATTACCCGGCCGAGTACCACTCCCAGAGCGCCATAGGCGCGGCGATAGAGCTTTCAAGGGAGATAGAGGATGCCTCGGATATAGAATCCGTGACCGTAAAGACCTTCAGGGCGGGCTACGAGATAATCGGCTCGGGCAAGGAGAGGTGGAGGCCGAAGACGAGGGAGACCGCCGACCACAGCCTGCCTTTCTGCGTGGCCGCCGCGCTACTCGACGGCAACATAAACCTATCGACTTTCACGGACAGGCTCAATGACGAAAAGCTCCTCGGGCTTGTCGATAAGGTAAAGGTCGAGGTCGATGGAGACCTCGACAGGCTCTACCCGGAGGCGATACCGAACAGGATAGAGGTAAGGCTCAAGTCAGGCGGCTACCTCACGAAAGAGATAATATACCCCAAGGGGCACCCGAGGAACCCTTTGACGGACGTCGAGGTGGAGGAGAAGTTCAGGAACCTCGGGCAGTGGTATTTCACGAACAAGGAAACGGACTCCGTGCTCGAGTTCCTTTGGAGGCTTGAGGAGATGAAGGATACGAGGGAGATGCTCAGGCTCTTCGCCAAAGGCAGGCGCGTGGCCAGATGAGGGGCAGGCTTAGAGGGCTTTCAGGAAAGACGCTCCCTGTGCCAGGGGCCTTCAACGCGGCCTCCGCCCTGATGATAGAGCGCGCGGGCTTCGAGGCGCTTTATGTATCGGGCGCGGGCCTTTCCAACTCCAACGGGCTTCCGGATGTTGGGCTGCTAACGCTCGAAGATACCGTCAGGCTCGCGTCAAGCATCATAAAGGCCGTCGAGATACCGGTCATCGTGGATATCGATACGGGCTTCGGCGATACAACCGAGGTTAAGGAGGCCGTAAGGAGGTTCGAGGAGGCCGGGGCTGAGGCGGTGCAGATAGAGGACCAGGAGTTCCCGAAAAAATGCGGCCACCTGCCCGGCAAAAGGGTCGTGCCTCCGGGTGAGTTCGCGGAGAAGATAAAGGCCGCGGCCTCGGCGCGGCAGGACAAGGACTTTCTCATAATAGCCCGGACCGACTCAAGGGCCGTGGCGGGCCTCGGCGACGCGGTCGAGAGGGCCAACCTCTACATTGAGGCAGGGGCCGATATGATATTCCCCGAGGCCCTTGAGACAAAAGAGGAGTTCCGGGAATTCTCAAAAAGGGTCAACGCCCCGCTAATGGCGAACATGACCGAGTTCGGCAAGACCCCGTACATCACAATGGACGAATTCAGTGAAATGGGCTACTCTATCGTGATATTCCCGATGACGTGCTTCAGGATCGCAATGAAGGCGATCGAAGGAGCGCTAAAGGAGCTTAAGGCCTCGGGTACGCAGAGAAACCTCCTTGACAGGATGCAGACAAGGGAGGAGCTTTACAGGCTGCTTAAATACGAGGGCTGAGGTCAAGATGGGCAACAGGGCAGGGGAGAGGCTCGACTGCTTCAAATGCCGGCACTTTTACGTGACATGGGACGAGTTCTTCCCGAGGGGGTGCAAGGCGTTGAGCTTCAAGAGCAGGGAGCTCCCCTCGGCCGTGGTCCTGAAGTCCTCGGGGCTCGACTGCCAGATGTACGAGCCCAGGGATAAGAAGTCAAAAAAATCCACCTGAAAGATATGGAAGGGGAGCTATGGGTCTTATTGAAGGGTTCGACCCTTTTAAGGTAATAAAGGCCGCGTTGAGCAACGGCGGCGAGTTCGCCGAAGTCTACGTCGAGGACACCTTTAACACCTCGATAGTATGCGAGGAGAACAGGATAGAGAAGGTCGTAACCGGCAGGGACCGCGGGTGCGGCGTGAGGGTCATAGCCGGGTTTAAGACCTATTACGCATACACGAACGACCTTACAGAGGCGGCTCTCCTTGAGGTCGCTTCCATCGTGGCAAAGGGCGTCAAGGAAGGCGGCTTATCCCCGGCAATAGGCCTGATGAAAAAAGAGAAGGCCCCCGGCTTCGACATAAAGAAGCTCCCGGTCCTGGCCGACCTCTCCGAGAAGGTCAAATACGTGAACAGGGCGAACTCGACCGCCTGGGGGATCGATAAGAGGATAAGGCAGGTCAAGGTCGTCTACGGCGACGGCTACAAGAAAATGGCCGCCGTGAATTCAACGGGCGAGTGGGCGGAGGAGGAAAAGACCGGGCTCATATTCTTATGCAACGCCGTATCGGGCTCCGACGGTGTCATGCAGACCGGCTATGAGCCTTTAGGCGGCTCCATCGGCCTTGAGATATTCGATGAGACCCCGCCGGAGGCCGTGGCGGAAGTGGCGGCGAGAAGGGCCATAATGATGCTCGGCGCGCGCAGGGCCCCCGGAGGCAGGATGGGCGTGATATTGTCGAGCGAGGCCGGGGGCACCATGATACACGAGGCGGTCGGCCACGGGTTGGAGGCGGACCTCGCCATGCAGGACCTGTCGGTCTACTCGGGCAAGCTGAACGGGAAGGTCGCCTCCCCGGTGGTAACGGTGCTCGACGACCCCACCATACCTTACAAGAGGGGGTCTTTCTTTTTCGACGACGAGGGGACAAAGGCGCAGAGGACCGTGCTCGTTGAAAAGGGGGTCCTTAAGAGCTATATGCACGACAGATTGAGCGCCATGAAGGCCGGGGTAGCCTCGACAGGGAACGGCAGGAGGGAGTCGTACCATTACAGGCCCATACCGAGGATGACCAATACGATAATAGCGCCGGGTGATATGGACCCGGACGCGATAGTCCGCTCCCTCGATAAAGGCCTTTTCGTGAAGAAGATGGGAGGCGGGCAGGTAAATACCGTCAACGGAGATTTCGTCTTCGAGATAACCGAAGGCTACATGATAGACAAGGGCAAGGTCGGCGAGCCGGTCCGGGGCGCCACCCTTACGGGCAACGGCCCGGAGGTCCTCATGACCATCGACATGGTCGGCAGCGACCTCGGCTTCGGCATCGGGACCTGCGGCAAGGACAACCAGGGCGTGCCGGTCGCGGACGCGCAGCCTACCTTGAGGATACCGGAGATAATCGTCGGTGGGGCAGGCAGCTGAAAAAGCCCATCTGCTGCGTTGTCATCAAAGCGCACAGCGTACAGAAGTACGCCTCATTCCTAAGCTTCTCGATTTCAGTGGGGGCCTTGCATCTGGAGCTTTTTGAGCAGCCTGAACACGCACAGCGAGCGCATTCCCCGCTGCTTGCGGCGGGGTTTAGCGAGCGAATCGAAATTTTTTCCTTTTGTGTCGAAGATTCCCCGCAGCTTGCTGCGGGGAGATTCAATAAATTTTGAGTTTTTTTCAGCGACCTTTTAGTTCTTTTCAGGAGGCCACATCATGACAAAAGACCCTGTCTGCGGGATGGTGCTCGACGAGGAGAAGGCCCCTTTCAGATATGAACATGGAGGAAAGCTCTATTACTTCTGCGGTAAGGGCTGCAAGGATAGGTTCGAGCGGGACCCCGAGAAATATCTGAAGGGCGGGAAGCCCGACTGGATTACGGGCGATGAGTAAGGGGTTTTAACCTGTGGTATTTATAGGCTACCTCTAAAAATTGTTCTTTTTCCTGACCTCTGCGTCAGGCCGAAAATAAAAATGGACAAATGCTGCGCTTTTTATTTCCGCCCTTCCTTGACTTCAGAAAAAATTCCTAATTTTTAGCACCCTCGAATAAGATAAAAAAACAGGCGCGGGCAGGTGCCCTGCCCGCGCCTTCGTTATGAATCTGCGGGGAATCTTCGACACATAAGGAAGATTTCGATTCGCTCGCTGTGCGTGTTCAAAAGTGACGGATTATTTGCCCGTGACCGCCCCGGCCTTCTCCATCCTTTCGCCCCTGCGCTCCAGGCGGCGGGACTTCCTGTCGAGCCTTTTGCCCTTCCTGTCCAGCCTCTTTGCCTTTGTCTCGACCGCGTTGGCCGCTTTTACCTTGCCCTCAGCCTCAAGGGACTCGGACTTCTTTTCGAGGGCGTCGCTCTTTCTATCGAGCCTGTCGCTTTTCCTATCGAGCTGTTCGCCCCTCTTCTCGAGGAACTGTCCTCTTTCCTGAAGGGATTCGGATTTCTGGGCCTCGTCCCCCGCGGGCTGGCTCTGCGCCGCGTCCTCGGCCCTCGCGATGGAAATAGCCGAAGAGAACACCAGGACCATCAGTGCCAAAAGTATCTTCTTCATTTCTACCTCCTTTTAATTTAAATCGTTTAAATCATATAGCAGCCCGGAGGAAATTACAACAGCCGGGGCAAATTTTTAATTTTGGATTATTTGTTTTTTAATGGTCAAAAGATTGACGGGCCGACGCTTTTGCATAGTGATTGACAGCCTGAGGCCTATGCCTTAAAATAAGTCAAACAGGTACTTTCATTGAATCTCCCCGCAGCAAGCTGCGGGGAATCTTCGACACATAAGGAAGATTTCGATTTCGATTCGCTCGCTAAACCCCGCAGCAAGCTGCTGGGAATGCGCTCGCTATGCGTGTTCAAAAGATGAAGCAGTCCAAAATAATACTCGCCGCCCTATCCGTTGTCTTCGCCTTCTCGTTCGGGGTGGTCACCCGCGTAATAAACCCCTCGGAGAGCGTGAACGCGCTCTGGCTCGTCATCTCGGCAGCCTGCTTTTTCATAATAGCCTACAGGGTCTACGGAGCTTTCCTGACCGCGAAGATACTGGCCGTGGATGAACGGAGGAAGACCCCCGCCATAAAGCTCGAAGACGGCAGGGACTACCACCCGACGCACACGCTCGTGCTATTCGGCCACCACTTCGCGGCCATAGCCGGGGCGGGGCCGCTCATAGGCCCGGTGCTCGCGGCCCAGTTCGGGTATTTGCCGGGTTTCCTCTGGATACTCATCGGAGCGGTCTTCGGCGGCGCCGTCCATGATACCGTCATACTCCTCGCATCGGTAAGGAGGAACGGCGCTTCTCTCGCCCAGATAGCCAAAAACGAGGTCGGCCCGGTGGCCGGAGTCACCGCCGCGCTGGCCATACTCTTTATCATAATCGTCGCGCTCGCTGGCCTCGGGCTTGCCGTGGTGAACGCCCTTTACAGGAGCCCGTGGGGCGCGTTCACGATATTCTCCACCATCCCCATAGCCCTGTTCATGGGCCTGTACCTCTATAAGATAAGGAAGGGCAGGGTCGCCGAGGTGAGCGTAATAGGCGTAGCCCTCCTCCTGGCGGCCGTCCTCTGGGGCAGGCACATCCCCGGCTCTCCGCTGGAGCGGTTCTTCTCGCTCGACAGGAACACGATAGTATTGATAATAGCCGCCTACGGGTTCGTAGCCTCGGTGCTCCCGGTCTGGATGCTCCTGTGCCCGAGGGACTACCTCTCGACGTATCTGAAGATAGGCACGGTCCTCATACTCGCGGCAGGGGTCATATTCATGGCCCCGCAGATACAGATGCCGGCGTTCACGAGGTTCATCGACGGGGGCGGCCCGGTGATACCGGGCACTCTCTTCCCGTTCATGTTCATCACGATAGCCTGCGGCGCGATCTCCGGCTTCCACTCGCTGATAGCCTCCGGCACGACCCCCAAGATGATAAAGAGCGAGGGGGACATAAGGCTCATAGGCTTCGGAGCGATGCTCGCGGAGGGGTTCGTGGCCGTCATAGCGGTGATAGCGGCCACGGTATTGATACCCGGTGATTACTTCGCGATAAATACGACACTTTCCTTTGATGCCCTCGCTTCGCTCGGGTTCCCGCCGCAGAACATACAGGAGCTTTCCAATACCGTGGGGGTGAGCGTGGCGGGCAGGCCGGGAGGGGCGGTCTCCCTTGCCGTTGGCATGGCGTATATATTCTCGGGGCTGCCCGGCATGAGGGGGCTCATGCCCTACTGGTACAACTTCGCGCTCATGTTCGAGGCGCTCTTCATCCTTACAACGGTCGATACCGGCACTCGGGTCGCGCGCTTCATCCTCCAGGAGCTCGGCGGCTACTTCTACAGGCCGCTTGCCAAAACCGACTGGATGCCCGGCACGGTGATTACGAGCGCGCTTGTCGTGGCCTCATGGGGTTTTCTCATAAGCTCGGGGTCCGTTGCCACCATCTGGCCGATGTTCGGCGTGGCAAACCAGCTTCTGGCCGCGCTCGCGCTCTGCGTCGGCACCACGATACTGTTGAAGATGGGCAAGGCGCGGTATGCCTGGGTCACGCTCGTGCCCATGGTATTCATGTTCATAATGACCGTTACCGCCTCATGGGAGCTCTTCTGGATATTCGCCAAGAAGGCGGCCCTTGCCGTGGACCCGAAGGACGCGTTCACCTTCAGGCTCGATTCCATCCTCGTAGCGGTCATGGCCGGGCTCGCGATAACGGCCGTGGCCGACTCGGTCATTAAATGGTGGGCGCTCTACCCCGCGAGCGTCATAGCTGCCGAGCCTGAGCCGGTAGATAACGAGTAATCAGCAAGCCTTTTCCTTCCTTTTCTCTCATCTTCGCTTCCGCAAACAAGAACCAAGAATCAAGCCCTGCGGGCTGGAAAACTTCCGCTATACTTTCTTTTTCAAATGAAAAGGGCCCTTTTGATATTGACTGTGCTTCTGATCCTCTGCCCCCGGCTTGAGGCAAGGCCTTACAAAGAGAGGGCGTTTCAGGAGAAGTGGTGCAGGAAGGCCGGTGGCGTCATGGAGTACGCCCTCCCGGACAGGACACGTGTGGACTGCGTTACACCGGAGTTCGCGGTCGAGGTCGATTTCGCGCCCAAATGGGCCGAGGCCGTAGGACAGGCGCTCTATTATTCCATCATGACCGAGAAGAGGCCGGGGATACTGCTTATCATGGAAGGAGAAGGGGACAGGAGGTTCCTTGACAGGGCCCTTAGGATATCGAAGCGGCTCGGCATAACGGTCTGGACAATAGCCCCGGACGATATCATTGGGCCGGGTGGAGATGAATAGGATGGCCGGCCGTCTCCCCTATACGCGGCAGGTGTAGGGTTTGGGGAGTGGCCGGCCAGGGCGGGAAGGGCCCGCTTCTCTAACTGAAAAACTCAAAATCACATCAGGCTGCTCAAAAAGTTGAATCTCCCCGCAGCAAGCTGCGGGGAGTCTTCGACACATAAGGAAAAAATTTCGATTCGCTCGCTAAACCCCGCTGCAAGCAGCGTGTAATGCGCTCGCTATGCGTGTTCAAGATGCAAGGAGTCGAAAAATGAGGAATAAGTCGTACTTACCTTGTACGTCGCAATGACGAATTTTGAAGACGACGCCGCAGATTGGGCTTTTTCAGCAGCCTGCTAAAGCACTTCGACCTGTATCTTCCTGGGCTGGGCCTCCTGCGTCTTGGGCATATGGATATAGAGTATCCCGTCCTTGAGGCTCGCCTTTATCTTATCGGGGCTTATCTTGAAAGGTATGCTTATCGACCTCGCGAAGTAGCGGTAGTTCCTCTCCGAGTAGGCGTAGTTCTCCCTCGCTTCCGTTTCTGTTTTAAGCTCCCCCTTTATCGACAGGGTCGAGTCGTTCATGGAGATGTCGATATCTTCTCTGGCGACCCCGGGCATCTCGGCCTTGACCAGCACCTCGCTCTCCCTGTCTATTATGTCTATGGCCGGCGACACCGTCCCGGCGGTCTCGGGCTGCCTTTTCCAGGGTTCCCTGCGGGGTATAAAAAGGTCCTCCCATATCTTGTCCATCTCCCTTTTCATCGACTCCAGTTCCCTCAACGGGTGCCATCTCTCAAGCGTCATCTTAAAACCTCCTTTCAGCAGGTTTTGCTTTCCACTTAAATAATAGGTACCGCATGGAAGGATGTCAAGGGAGAGGCTGATGAAAAAGTCGTCCGCTTTGGGGGAGGGAGGGCCATGCAATAAAAAAAAGGCACCGCAAAAGTATTGCGGTGCCTTGAGGTTTTGCCTGTCCCTGTAACGCTTACTTCTTTGCGGGGGCGGCGGCAGGCGCTGCAGCCGGGGCTGCGGCGGGGGCCGGAGCGGCTTCGGTCTTCTTCTCGTCCTTCTTCACGGCCTTCTTCTTCTTTTTCGCCTTTACTTCCTTGGCGGGCGCTGCCGTTGTTGCAGCGGGAGCCGTTGTGGCTGCCGGGGCTGTCGCGGCCGGGGCTGCCTTGGCGGGCTCAGCGGCCTTCTCACCGGCTATCGAAAGTGTGCCGAAGGACAACGCGGCGAAAAGGGCTGTTGCGGCGATAAGAGTTCTCTTCATCTGGTAAAGCCTCCTTAATAATTTTTTTGTAAAGCTTTGAACGTTTATATAAAGCACAATCTGTGCCATATCCTTAACTTACTGTAAAATAAGGATTTTATAATATGGCGGTGCTGTTTGGTAGGGTAAATTAACCCTTTTGGTATAGAGGGTGTATCTTTTGGTGTAAGGCTGCCTCTGAAAAGCGCGCGCATAGGTCCATTTTTATTTCGCGCTTACGCATAGATCAGGGAAAAGAACAATTTTTATAGGGAGCCTTAAGATTTACCCGAGGCTATCATGTAAAGGACTATCCCGACGAAGGTCAGGTAAAGCACCCCGTTCAAGACAAGCGAAAGGCTCGAGATGTGCCTTTTCCTGAGCGCGAGCAGGTATATCCAGACGGCGGCCATGATGGTTATGACGCTGCTCGTCAAAACCGTAATGTTCAGCGTCCACGGCGTAAGGAATATCCCTATGGCGGGTAGTAAGCTGCCCTGGAATACCATCGCCCCGGTGATGTTGCCGAGCGCCATGGTGTCCTTGCCCTTCCTTATCCAGAGTATGCTGTTGACCTTCTCGGGCAGTTCCGTGGCTATGGGCACGATGAGGAGCGAAAGGGCTATTACCGGCACATGGAGGATATCCGCGAGGACCTCTACCCCGTGGACGAACCCCTTCGCCCCTATTATTATGAGGGCGACCGCGAGGAGGAGCTGGAGGACCACGAAGAACATGTGCTCCCTGAATACGAGCGAAAGGTATAGCGCCTTGCTCTCCCCGGTGGCGTGACCGTCCTTTACGAGGGCCGCGCTCGCCTTTACGGTCTCGAGCACGTAATAGAAATATGTGAGGACGAGCACGAGCGCCACGAAGACCCTTACGAGCCTGTACTGGTGCGGGGTGAAGGCGACCATGAAGGCGAGGAGGAACGAGAAGAGGAAGAACTCCATGTCCCTCTTGAACCCCGTGGGCTCCGGTGTGATGGTCTTCTTCTTCCTTCTGCCCCTGAAGTGGAACGCGCTTAAGGCCACGAGGAACATGGCAAGGGTCGAGAGCATGAAGGGCGCCCCGAGTATCGCCCCGACGCCGACCTCCTCGCTGACCTTCGCGGAATTCCCGCCGAGTATGGCCACGAGAGGGACCATCGTCTCCGGCAGGGCCGTGCCCACGGCGGCGAATATCGACCCCGTCACCCCTTCCGAGAAGTTGAGCTTCGTGCCGAGCGATTCTATCGCGTTGGTGAATATCTCGCTTGCGGCGATGATGACTATAAGGAAGAAGAACAATATCAAAAGCTCTGCTAACAAGACTTATGCCTCCTGAATTGAGTATCTTGACTGAACCGCTGCCCGGCGTTAATCTCCCCCTTTTTAAAGGGGGAGAAAGGGGGATTATGAAATCGCTTCAAATAATCTCCCCTATCCCCTCTTTATGAAAGAGGGGGACACAAAGTCCCTAACCCTTCTGCCTTACAAGCTCCGCGCGCCCGCCCCTGAAAAATAGCAGCAACAGCATGCCGATAACGAGCACCGACGAGCCCGCTATTATGAGCCATATCCCCGGGTCCTTGTTTATGGCGAGCACCGCGTAATCGGTCATGACGAAGTCCTCGAGCCTTATCTCTTTCCCGCCAAGCCGGGTCCTGGCGCCCGAGCCGTTCAGGTCGAGGAAGGCCCTTTCGCCTCCGGACCTTATCTCTATGTAAGGGTTACGCAGCTCGTTGGAGCGCGAGAAAGGCTCGCCTTCCTCTATCGCGAAGTCGGGGTATATGGGCCCGAACCTGAACCCGGTCCCGTCTTTTGTCCTGAACCCCTCCTCGAACTTCGCCTCTATCACCTCCCCGTCCACGCCAAGTACGAGCCCTGCCGGGGAGCTCCCCTGGTCGAGGTGATAGAAGGCTATGCCCTTGTATATGAGCGGCCCGTTTATCTCTATGGTGTCCGAGAGTATCTCGGAGCCGTCTTTAAGGAGCGTCACGCCCGTCTTTATCTCCTCGGGCTCGCCTTCAGGGGTCTGTTTCACCTTGACCCCGTCGAGCCTCAGGTACAGCCCGTTTGATTCCGGCACCGGGATGGAGTCCCCCTTGAAAACCATGTGCCCGTAGCTCCTGAAGCCTCCGACGCTTCCGGCGAGGTGGCCGAGCAGGGCGATAAAGAACCCGATATGGACTAAATGCGGGAAGAACGACTGCCACGGCCTGTGCGCCTTTATTATCGCGTATATCCTGTCGGCCGTGCATACCGCGGTATTCACGGCGAAGAGGGCTACCAGAAGAACGAGGACGTATATCCAGAGCGTAAGCGGCAGATAACCGGGTCCTTTGGACGAGAGCCAGGGAAGGAGTATGGCCTGGTCGAGGTTCCTGAAGAACTGCGGGTATTTCATGGCGAGCATCGAGCCCCACGCCGCGTCGATGCAGACAAGGGCCGCGAGCGCCACGGTAAGGTAAACCGAGGAGAAAAATTTCCAGATGGTCTTCATAGTCTACCATGCTGAAAAAGTCCATCCTGGACTTTTTCAGCCACGGCTTGGCCGAAGTAAATTCGCCAAAGCCTCACAAATTGCTCGACTTTATTGTCTCGCAATCTGGCAATCCTTCCATGGATTGCATAGCAGGTTGCGTTTTTCCGCAACCTGCTACTCATCGAGCCATTTGATTATATTCTTTACAAAGCGCTCGTTGTCCGCCTCTTTCATGAAGAGGTTCGTGAAGGGCGCGTCGTCGGCTATCACCGCGACCCTGCCGAGGCCCCTTTCCGTCACGGCCGCCACGGAGAATGCCTCTTCAGGCTCGCCTTCCCCGCGCAGCCCGTCGCCGTCGGTGTCGGCCCATGAGCCCGCGGACGTGGCGGCCACGGACGATGACCTCCCTTCGGGAAGGAGCGCCCATGAGCCGTAAAACGCGAGCCTCTTTACCCCTTCGGTTACCGGGTGGGGGAGAAACGACGTCACAAAGAAGTCCTGCGGTTCATTCCCTATCGTGTCATTAGACTCGGACAATACGAAATTAGACACTATTATGCCGAACGATTCCGTAAGCCTTGCCACCGGCTCGGAGACATGGATTAGGACAAGGAGCCTGCCGCCCCGCTCGACGAAAGAATTGAGGGCCGCTATCTCATCGGGCTTAATCTGCATCGAGGGCCCGGCTATTATGTAGGTCCTGACCCGCTCAAGGGCCAGCGGCGTTATCGGGTCCCTGTTTATCGACACTTCTTTCCCGGCGGACTTTATCATCCCGTAGAACTCCGAGAAGTGCAGCGGCCCGCTCTTCAAGGGGGAGAATATCTCGGCGTGGGAGTCGTCAAAAGCTGTCACGGGCGCGAGGACGGATATCCCCCTGGGCCTCAGGACCTCAACGCCGGGGACGCTCGCGGACGCGGCGCGCTGAAATAAAAAAAAGGACGCGAGCGCGAGGAGCGCCACAGCGGACCTTGAAAGAAGCTTCATGCCTTCCCCGTGCGATCTACCTGTAATATGATACCGGCAGGCCGCGCCATTTGGCGCGGCCTGCCGGCTACGTACTTATTAAGGATAGCCGCAGCCGCATGCCGAAGTCAAGGGCAAAGGGTACGGCCCCGCGCCGCTGCCCCTTATTTCCCTTGATTTCTTGCGACACCGGCGTGTAAACTAAGGATTATGTACGAATTGAGCATAGAAGCGTCGTTCTCCTCGGCCCATAACCTGAGGGGCTATGAAGGCGCCTGCGAGAACCTCCACGGGCACAACTGGAGGGTGGAGCTGAGCGTCTCGGCCCAGAGGCTCTCTGACACGGGCATGGCCGTGGATTTCAAGAGGCTTAAAACGGAGGCTAAGAGGGTGATAGAGCGCCTCGACCATAAGTACCTGAACGAGGTACCGCCTTTTGACCGGGAGAACGCCACCGCCGAGAACATCGCGAGGTACATCCACGGCGAGCTTAAAAAGTCACTGAACGACGGCAACATAAAGGTAAAGAAGGTCAGGGTCTGGGAGTCGGACGACGCCTCGGCCTCTTACTGCGAGCCGGAGGGTACTCTTCCCGAATGAAAAAGGTGCTGAGGGACGTGCAGAGCGAGCCTGACTTCAGGCGCATAGGCATAGACAAGGTCGGGGTCAAGGACGTCCGCTACCCGATAGTGGTGCTGGACAAGAAGAACAGGTTCCAGCATACGATCGCCTCCATAAACATGTACGTGGACCTGCCGCACCAGTTCAAGGGCACGCACATGTCGAGGTTCGTGGAGATATTGAACGAGCACAGGGGCGAGATAACCGTAAAGAACTTCCCCGACATACTCGCCAAGATGAAAAAGAGGTTCAACGCCTCAACCGCCCACCTCGAGGTCGAGTTCCCGTATTTCGTGGAGAAGGCCGCGCCCGTGTCGAAGTCAAAGGGCCTCATGGAGTACCGCTGCAAATACTCCGGCTCTCTGAGCGACAAGAAGGACATAATGATAGAGGTGATAGTGCCGGTCCTTACGCTCTGCCCCTGCTCCAAGGAGATAAGCGAGCGCGGGGCGCACAACCAGAGGGGGGTCGTGAAAGTGGCCGTCCGCTTCGAGGGCTTCGTCTGGATAGAGGACATCATAGCCCGGGTCGAGAGGTCGGCCTCCAGCCCACTGTACTCGCTCCTCAAAAGGGTGGACGAGAAGTACGTCACCGAGCAGGCCTACGACAACCCGATGTTCGTCGAGGACGTGGTGAGGGAGGTGGCGATAAACCTCGGGAAGATAAAGAAGGTAAAGTGGTTCAGGGTAGAGGCCGAGAACATGGAGTCTATCCACAACCACAGCGCCTACGCCTTCCTCGAAAGAGGGGAGCACGCCGCCGTTTGCCCCTGAGCGGGCGTTAGAACGAAGGACAAAAAATGCCCGCGGCGCAATGAGCCGCGGGCATTTTCATTTCTGGCTGCCTCTAAAAAATGTTCTTTTTCCTGATCTCTGCGTCAGGTCGAAAATAAAAGTGCTCACATATTAACAACATATGCTGCGCTTTTTATTTCCGCCCTTCCTTGACCTCAGAAAAAATATCTATTTTTTAGAGGTAGCTTTTCATTATTCCGGTTTCGGGATCGAACAGTCCGGAGATAACCCCTTCAGTCCTTGTACATCACTTCTTTTATCTTGAGTTTCAGCTCCTCCGCCCAGAATGGGTTCCCCTTCTGGATAAACCCCTTTACGCGCAGGTCGTACCACTTCGGGTCGAGGACTATGTCGTCTATGATGTCCTTGCCGGTCGTTATTATGGCGGGGACCGTAAGCCCCGAGGCCTGGACCTTTTTAAGGAGGTCTTCTCCGTCGAGCTGGGAGTCCGGGTCGGCCGGGTTCCGTAAGTAGAGGTCCGTGACGATGAGGCTTATGTTTTCGCTCCGGAGTATCCTCAATGCCTCCGTGGAGTTCTTCGTCGATATGAGCCTGATGCCGATGTCCTTTAAAGAATGCTGGACCATCTCCCTGGCGAGCCTGTCGTCATCTACGATGAGGACCGCCTCGGCGCCCTGCGCCTCGGGCTCAGGGGGCTCCGTTGCCTTTATTGCCGGGGCTTTCAAAGGGGCCTTCACGGCGGGCGCGGGGGAGGGTGACGGCGCCGGGGCCTGTTTTGCCGCGGCTGGTTTTGCGGGGGCCGGGGCAGCGGCAGCGGCCTTTTTAAGAGAGACTACCTCGAAACCCTTCCGGGCGTCCTTCCTTATCAGGTACTGAGCGCCGCATTTTATGCAGCTTATCCTGGAACCCTTTTCCCACTCGCTCAGGACATGAGCTGGTATCCAAAGCCTGAAGCCTGTGCCGCATTCAGGGCAGTGTATCTCGACCGGCTCTTTCTTAGGGGGCATCATCTTCTCGTTCTATCAGGCGTGCTGAAAAAGTCCATCTGCTTCGTTGGCATCAAAAGCTTAGTCACTGCGGCGTACACGGGTTTTTCAGCAACCAGCGATAATTATTTCTCTTCTTATAATTCTTACAATCACGCCGTCAAATGGGCCATTTTAAAGGCTTTTGACAAGCTCGCAGATTGTAGGCGTAAGAAGCAGTGTAACTTAATAGGCGGGTAGTGTCAATAACTCTATGGGCTTCGGTGATTATTGAGGCTCTATCCTGCCCTTTATCCCCGCTACCTTGCCCAGGCCCCTTAAATTGAAAGTTAAGTAGATTATCTTCTCCTCGAGCCTCTCGGTGTAGGTGAGGGCCATCGTCCAGCACTGGTGCCTGTACTCGGTCCCGTACGTGGTCTCAAGCGACCTGTACTCGTCGAAAGAGAACCTCTTAAGGTATGTCAGGTCGAGCGGCTCCATCAGGCGGGCCCTGGCAGAGGCCTCGAGGTAGTTCGCCCCGCCCCTGACGAACCTGTAGGCCGCGTTGAAGGTGTCCCCCCGGCGGTCGAGCCAGTTAAGCGAGGCGTCATAGCTGTTGAACCTGCTCTCGTAGACGTCGTATTTGCCCTTCGCGGAAAAAGTGAGCAGCTCGCTCGGCCTGACGATAAGCTCAGCCGCGATGTCGGAGAAGGGCTTTCTTTTGTCCGCGGCGGTTGAAAGCCTCCTCGTGGCCTCCCGTATATTGTAGGTCTGGCTTATGTCGAGGTAGAAGAAGTTGAAGTACCTCTTCGACGCGCCCTCGACGGTCTTGCCCGTGAGGATGGAGTTAAGGGAGTAGGTTATGCTGTTGGCGGGCTGGATATTGTCCACGGAGTCGAAGGAGGGCAGGTCGCTTTGCACGGCCTCCGGTATGTACGTGTATGTAAGCCGGGGCCTTATGGTGTGCATGACGCCCTTGAGAGAGTCGATCTCAGGCTTGTATATTTTTACGAAGGTAGTCGTAAGGTCCACCTTTATGTCGTACAGGTACCTGTCCTTGAAGTCCCCCTGCGGGTGGTCCTTTACGAGGTAATAGGTCGCGCGGGGCGCGAACGACGGGGTCAGGTCGAAGTACCCCCCGGGGCTCAGGGGCAGGGATACCCTCGGGTGGACGTCGAGCCTCTGCCCCTCGGGGCCGGTCTTCCTGACGAAGTTTACGAGCGACGATTCGGAGGAGAGGTAGAAGGGGGTGTTGAATATCTTCTTGTCGGAGCCCGTGAGCGTTACCTCGGGGAGCTTCTGCAGCGTAGCCGTGTCGTCCTTGGTAAGGAGGTTGTTGAAGAGCCTGAACTGCGCCACAAGGCTGTATGCCGACCAGCTCTTGCTTAGAGAGATGTTGCTCTCGATCGACTCGAGCGACTTTTCCTGGGAGCTCTTGCCGAAGTCTATGAAGAACTCGTCGTCGCTTACGAAGTCGATGTTCGCCCTGAACTTCAGGCCCGTGTCGAATAGCTCCGTGTGGTTCAGCTTGAGCCTCCACCTGTTGCTGCCCGCGTTCTCGGGCCTTGAGAGGTTGTCGACGCCCTGCCTGAACTCCCTTACCCGGTCTATGTCCTTTTCATGGTAGTAGTACGCGAACATCTCGCCGAAGCTCTTGCGCGTCCGTATGTACCTGTACTCCGTCCCTGCGCCCGTGCCCCTGCTCGTCTCGGCGTCGAGGTAGAAGGTCGCGTCCATGTTCCTTGAGATCGCCCAGAAAAAGGAGTTGTCGAGCACGAAGCCGCGCAGGCGCGAATACCCGGGCCTGGGCTGTAGGAACCCCGACTGCCTCTCCCTCTTTACCGGCACCGACAGGTACGGGGCGTAGAGTATCGGCACGCCCTTGATGTAGAAGCGCGCGTTCCAGCCGGTCAGGAAATCGCCGACGGTTATCTTCGCCGAGGTCGTCCTGAAGCTCCAGGCGGGGCTTTTGCCCTCCTCGCAGTCGCACGTCGTGTAGGTTATCTTCCTGCCGGCGTAGGACTGCGGGCCCGTCTTCTCGATGGGGTCGCCTGTTATGTATACGTTGTCCCTCTGGTAGAAGAGCCTGCCCCTTGCCAGCACGGCGGTCTTGTCCCTGACGTTGAAGGTAAGCCTCTCGCCCCGAAGCGTATTGCCGCCCTCATCGACTATCTCGACGTTGCCCCTGGCCGTGGCCACGCCCGCCGCCATGTCGAGGATTATCTCCTCGGTGGTGAGCATGACGGTGTCCTGGACTATTACGACGTTGCCGATGGCGTGGTAGGTCTGGGCGGCCTGGTCGTAGCTCAGGGAGTCCGCCGTGATGTCCACGGGCGAAGTGGTCTTGAAAAGCTCGCCCTTGAACTCCTCGGGCATAGCCACGCCGGGCATGGCCGCGAAAAGGAGGGCCGACAGCAGGAATATTATGAGAGGCCGCATCGTATGGTCAGGGTTATAAGGGCCCCGCCGGGATTTTTGTGGAAGACCGTAGGCCGGGGGCTAAAAAAAATTAGCACACAAGTGCGGCTTTTACAAGCGCGGTGAACTCAGGCCTTCAGGTATTTTTTAGCCTCGCCCACGGTAAATATCGACCCCGTCACGCATACGGCGTCGCCTTTGCGAGCGTCTTTGAGGGCCGCGGCGACTCCGTCCTTTACGGAACTCTTGACAACGGCGGGTTTTGAGAAGGGCCTGAGCATCCGCCCTAACATACGGACGATGAGGGCGGGGGAGGCGGCCCTGTCGGTTTCGGGCGCGCACACTATTATATTATCCGCGAGAGGCGCGAGGCTGGAAAGTATGCCGGGGATGTCCTTGTCAGCCATTATGCCGAGCACGAGGGTAAGGCTCTTGTAGCGGAATTCCTTGAGGGCGTTTGCGAGCGTGAGCGCTCCGTCGGGGTTATGCGCCGCGTCGAGTATCACAAGCGGGCGTCTGGAAACCACATCCACCCGAGCGGGCCATATCGTGCCTTTAAGCCCCTGCCTTATCGCCTTTACCGGTATCTTGAAGCCGCTTCCCCTCAAGACCTCTATCGCGGCCAGGGCGCAGGCCGCGTTCTTGAACTGATGCGCCCCGCGAAGTCCCGGCGTAAGACTTTTGATGTCGATATCGACCCCGGAATAGTCGAGCCGGCCATCGTGCCCCTTTCTCGGGGTAAAGTCTTGACCTATCTTAAGGAGCCTCGCGCCCATCCGCCTCGACGCCTTCTCTATCACCGCAAGGGCCTCGGCCTTCTCCTCTCCTGTTATAACCGGCACGCCCCTTTTTATTATCCCCGCCTTCTCAAAGGCGATGTCTTTGACCTTCGCTCCGAGGTACATGGTATGGTCGAGGCCTATGTTGGTTATGACCGATACGAGGGGCGTTACGACGTTCGTGGCGTCGAACCTCCCGCCCATGCCTGTTTCTATCACGCCGATATCGACGGACCTCTCCTTGAAATACAAAAAGGCCATGGCCGTCGTGAACTCGAAAAAGGAAAGCGCCCTGTCGGGGCCGGTCATCTTTTTAGCGGCCTTCCTTACCTTTACGGCTATCCTCCGCATGGCTTGATCGGAGATGGGCCTGCCGGAGACCTGTATCCGTTCGTTGAATTTTATGAGGTGGGGGGACGTGTAGAGGCCGGTCTTGAACCCCGCCCTGCCTGAGATGGAGCTAAGGTAAGCGGCGGTGGAGCCCTTACCGTTGGTGCCTGCTATGTGTATGGTGGGGAAATCGTCCTGGGGGTTCCCGAGGAGGCGAAGGAGCTCTTTTATGCGGCTTAAGCTCAGCTTTATGCCGTGGCCGTGGAGGCTTGAGAGATACTCTAAGGTCTTATTTCTGGGGGGCATGGGGCTCTTTGGCTTTAACAGGTTGCTAAAAAACTCGGGATTTGTTCAGGCTGCTCAAAAAGCTCCAGATGCGAGGCGTCAAGGAGCGAGGAATGAGGCGTACTTTCCTTACGTTATGACAAGACGAAGACAACAAAGCAGATGGACTTTTTCAGCAGCCTGTTCAGCCCTGTTTCTCCGCGAGCATCGCCAGGAGCCTCGACAGGGTCTCTTTCATCATCTTTCTTTCCACTATCATGTCTATCATGCCGTGCTCAAGGAGGTACTCCGCCCTCTGGAAGCCCTCGGGGAGCTTCTGCCTTATGGTCTCGGCTATGACCCTCGGCCCGGCGAAACCCACGAGCGCCCTCGGCTCGGCCACTATCACGTCCCCGAGCATGGCGAAGCTCGCCGTCACGCCGCCCATGGTAGGGTCGGTAAGGACGGAGATGTACGGCAGGCCCGCTTCCTTGAGTTTCGCGAGCGCGGCCGAGGTCTTTGCCATCTGCATGAGCGACAGGATCGACTCCTGCATGCGCGCCCCGCCCGAAGACGAGAATATGACTACGCCGCAGCCAGCCTCCACGGCCCTCTCCACCATCCTTGCGATTTTCTCTCCCACGACAGAGCCCATCGACCCGCCCATGAACGAGAAGTCGAAGGCCGCCAGCATCGCCCTCTGCCCGCCTATGAGCCCCTCTCCGGAGACGAGCGAGTCCTTCAAGCCGGTCTCCTTCTGCGAGGCCTTTATCCTGTCCTTGTATTTCTTGAGGTCCTTGAAGTCAAGGCCGTCCACGGGCTCCAGCAAGGGGTCGTGCTCGACGAACGTACCTTCGTCCACGACGATATTTATCCTGGCCAGGGCCGAGATGCGGAAGTGGTAGTTGCACTTGGGGCAGACGTCGAGGTTCCTTTCGGCCTCTTTCTTGTAGATGATCTCCCCGCAGTGCTCGCACTTGACCCACAGCCCCACCGGGACCTTTACGCTTTTGCTCTCCTCCCCGTTGGAGAGTATGTCCTTCTTGAACCAGATCATGGCTGCCTCGAAGAGACGGACCGCTGTTTTTTATCGGGCCGCCCCGATCCGTTTATCTCGCCCCTGCGGAACGCCCGCATGAAGGCCTTCACGATATCGTCGTCGAACTGCCTGCCCGAGTATTTCTTCAGCTCCTTCACGGCGGCCTCCGGCGGCAGGCCTTTCCTGTACGGCCTGGTGGTCGTCATGGCGTCGTAGGTGTCCGCAACCGATATTATCCTCGCTATGAGAGGTATCCGCTCCTTCTTGAACCCGTTCGGGTACCCGAGCCCGTCTACCCTCTCGTGATGGCAGAGCATGCCCGGCACGACGTCCTTCAATTGCGGCACGTGCTTCAGTATCTCGGCGCCGAGCTCGGGGTGCATCCTCATGGACGCGGCCTCGTCGCCGTCGAGCGGGGCGTCTTTCCGGAGTATCCTGTCCTCTATGCCGATCTTGCCGATGTCGTGGAGCACCGCCGAGAGCTTCAATACCTCGAGGGAGGCCTCCGGCATCTTGAGGTGTTTGGCTATCGCGAGGCAATAGGCAAGGACCCTCTTCGTATGGCCGCCGGTGTAGGGGTCCCTTTTTTCTATGGCCTCGGCGAGCGCGCCGGAAGTAGCGTGGAAGGTGTCCTTTATCTCCTCGTAGAGCCGGGCGTTGTCGAGCGCTATGGCGACCTGGTTCGAGAAGAGCTGGAATAGCTTCAGGTCCTCCCTGGTGAACGGCCCCGAGACCCTGTTTATGGCCTGGAGCACCCCGATCACGTTGCCCTTTATGGTCACGGGCACGCATATCATGTTCCTTGTACTGAACTTGCTCCTCTTGTCGATCTTGCCCTGGAACCTCTTGTCCTTGGTCACGTCGTGGATAAGGAGCGGCCTTCCGTGCTTGGCCACCCACCCGGCGATGCCTTCGCCTATGTCGAGCCTGACCTCCTTGAGCCTTTTGCCCCTTGACCCGAGAGCCACCTCGAAGTAGAGCTCACCGCGCTCCCTGTCCACCAGCAGGAGCGAGCCCGCCTCCGCGTGCATCAGCTTCGTTATCGCCTCCATGGCCCTGTGACGCACAACGGACTGGTCGAGCGTCGAGATGAGGAGGTTGCCGACCTCGTTAAGCGTGGAGAACTGCTTTATCCTGCCGTCGAGCTCGGCAAATAAGTTGGCCCGCTCCATTATTATCGAGAAGTGGTTGGCGAGCGAGGTCATGACCTTCTTGTCCGAATTCGTGAAGGGCTTGCCGCCGTTCCTGTTTATGACCTCTATGACACCTATGACCTTGCGCCTTCTCATGAGCGGGACGGCGAGCATGTTCTTATGGGCCGCATCGGTCTTTATCCCGCTCCAGAGCCTGTCCTTCCTGAGGTCCTGGCTTATATACGCCTTTCCCGTGGAGGCGACGTGGCCCGCTATGCCGCTTGCCGGGCGCATCCTTAAACCCTTGAGCCTCTTCGCGCCAGCGCCCCTTACGACCTCGAAGGAGAGCTCTTTCGTGGCCCCGTCGAGCAGGCACAGCGAGCCCGAGGTCGTCGCCATGGCCTTCAGGGTGAAGTCCATGAGCTTGTTGAGGACGCTTTCGCGCGAGGCGCCCCTGACCACAAGCCCGCCTATCTGCCTGTAGACCTCGAGCTCGAGGTTCATTATCCCGAGCTTCCTTTTTAAATCGGGAGAAACAGCTTTCGCCTTGGACGTCATTCCAGATAAGCCTCTTAAGGCATCAGGGCAGGGTGCCTTTTTTAAGCCCCGCCACGAAGCCGCCGACTTCCTTGAGGAGACTCCCGGAGCCGCCGTTTTTGCCGATTATGTTCACTATCGCGCTGCCGACTATGACCGCGTCGGAGTAGCCGCAGACCTCTTTTACCTGCCCCGGCGTGGATATCCCGAACCCCACGCCTATGGGGATGTCTATGTGCCTCCTGACCTTCTTCACGTACCCCGATACCTTTGCCGATACGTTCCGCCTCGCCCCTGTTACGCCCGTTACGCTTACGAAGTATATAAAACCCGAGGCCTTTCCCGCTGTGAGTTTTATCCGCTCCTCGGTGCTCGTGGGCGTAAGGAGGAATATGAGGCTTATGCCGTTTTTATCGAGCTCGGCCTTCAGCTCGTCCGCCTCTTCCGCCGGCAGGTCCACGACGAGCACCCCGTCGGCGCCCGCCTTCCGGGCGTCTTTCGCGAATTTTTCGAGGCCGTACTGGAATATCGGGTTATAGTAGCCGAAGAGCACGATGGGTATCTCGCTCGCCTCGCGCACCTCTTTCACGAGGGCGAGGACGTCCCTGAGCCTCACGCCGTTCTTTACGGCCCTCTCCGACGAGGCCTGTATGGTCGGGCCGTCGGCCATGGGGTCTGAAAACGGTATCCCCAGCTCTATTATGTCGGCCCCGGAGCCTTCGAGCGTGGAGATTATCTTTTTAGTCCCGGCCAGGTCCGGGTCCCCGGCCGTGATGAAGGTGATGAGCGCCTTTTCACCCCGCGCCTTAAGCTCGCTGAATTTCCTCGCTATCCTTCCGTCCTGCTTCAGTGTCTTCATCTTCTTCTACCTTATTCGAGCTCGTAATTGAAAGCCTTTGATACGGTATTCAGGTCCTTGTCGCCCCTGCCCGAGAGGCAGACGATGATGGTGGAGTCCTTGGGCATGGCCCTGGCGGCCTTTACGGCGTAGGCCACGGCGTGCGAGCTCTCAAGAGCGGGTATGATGCCCTCCGAGAGCGTCAACGCCTTGAAGCCGTCGAGCGCTTCCTTGTCCGTTATGGTCGTGTAATTTATGCGCCCCTTGTCGTGCAGGTACGAGTGCTCCGGCCCAACGCCGGGGTAATCGAGCCCCGCGGAGATGGAGTGGGTGTCGATTATCTGCCCGAACCTGTCCTGAAGGAGATAGGTCTTATTGCCGTGGAGCACGCCTATGGAGCCGCCGTTTATCGAGGCCGCGTGCTTGCCTGTCGAAAGGCCCAGCCCACCGGCCTCGACGCCCGTCATCTTTACCGGGTCTTCGAGGAACGGATGGAAGAGCCCCATGGCGTTGCTCCCTCCGCCCACGCACGCTATCAGGTGGTCGGGGAGACCGCCGGCAATCTCCTTTATCTGCCTCCTGGCCTCGGTCCCTATGATGGACTGGAAGTCCCTTACCATCATCGGATAAGGGTGGGGGCCCGCAACGGTGCCGATTATGTAGAAGGTGTTATAGACGTTCGTGACCCAGTCCCTCAGGGCCTCGTTCATGGCGTCCTTCAGGGTCTTGCTCCCGGAGGTCACGGGGGTTACCTTAGCGCCGAGGAGCTTCATCCTGAAGACGTTCGGGGACTGCCTCCTTATGTCGTCCTCGCCCATGTAGACCTCGCACTCGAGCCCGAACATGGCGGCCACGGTCGCCGTTGCGACCCCGTGCTGGCCCGCGCCCGTCTCGGCTATGACCCTGGTCTTGCCCATCCTCTTGGCAAGGAGTATCTGGCCGATGGTGTTGTTTATCTTGTGAGCGCCGGTATGGCAGAGGTCCTCGCGCTTGAGGTATATCTTCGCGCCGCCCGCCTTTTTCGTGAGCCTCTCGGCGAGATAAAGGGGCGTGGGCCTGCCGACGTACTCCTTGAGATAGTAGTTGAACTCATCCTTGAACTCGGGCCTGTGCCTCCATTTAACGTAGGCCTCCTCGAGCTCCATGACGGCCGGCATGAGCGTCTCCGAGATGTACCTTCCGCCGTAGACCCCGAAGTGCCCGAGCCTGTCAGGCATCTTTTTCATATTCTTTTACCCGCTTTATGAATTTTATTAATTTGTCCCTGTCCTTTTTGCCGGGGCTCTCTTCGACGCCCGAGCTTACGTCCACCCCGTAGGGTTCTACCTTTGCCAGCGCCTGTATTATGTTCTCAGGGTTAAGGCCGCCGGATAATATTACGCGCCCGCGCGCCTTTGCCTCTATCGCTATCTCCCAGTTGAAGGTATGGCCCGTGCCTCCGGGCACGCCCTCCACGAAGGCGTCGAGGAGATAGGCCGAGACGTTATATTCCCTGAGCCTCGATATGTCGTTCCTGTCCCGTACCCTGAAGGCCTTTATTATCTTGACGCCCGTCGCCCCGTTTAACCTCGCGCATTCCTCAGGCGGTTCCGAGCCGTGGAGCTGGATGCAGCCGAGGCCCGAGGCGTCGATTATCGACCTGACCCTCGCGGCAGGCTCGTCCACGAATACCCCTACGGCCGTTATGAACGGCGGCAGGGCCTTTATTATCGCCGCGGCCCTGTCCGGGCTAATGTAGCGCGGGCTCTTCTCCCAGAATACGAACCCTAATGCGTCCGCGCCATACTCAGCGGAGATGAGCGCGTCGTCGATGTTAGTTATGCCGCAGACCTTTACCCTTGCCTTTGCCAAAGTTCAATCGCCCAGGATGAGTTCTTTGAGTTTCGCCCCGATGTTTTCTTCCCTCATGAGCGCCTCTCCTATGAGGAACGCCGATGCCCCCGCTCCTTTAAGCCTTACTATGTCCTGGTGCGTGGAGATGCCGCTCTCGCTGACGATGACCGCCTCTTTCGGGGCGAGCGGGGCGAGCCTCTCGGTCGTTTTCGTGTCTACCTCGAAGGTCTTGAGATCGCGGTTGTTTATGCCGATTATCCGCGCCCCGGCCTTAGCCGCCTTCTTGAGGTCGTCCTCGTCGTGCACCTCCACCAGCGCGGCCATGCCGAGGCTGTAGGTAAGGTCTATGAGCCGCTTAAGCCCGTCCTGTTCGACTATCGCCGCAATGAGGAGGATCGCGTCGGCACCGGCGGCCCTCGACTCTATCACCTGGTACTCGTCGAAGATGAAGTCCTTCCGGAGGACCGGCAGCTTGAGGTTTATCTTTATGGACGTCAGGTGGTCGATATGGCCCTTGAAGAACTTCTCCTCGGTAAGGACCGATACGGCGACCGCGCCGTTCAGCTGGTACATGCGGGCTATCTCGAAGGGGTAGTAGTCCGCCTTTATGACCCCTTTCGAGGGAGACGCCTTCTTTACCTCCGCTATTATCCTTATCGCCTCGGGCCCGCCCTTCGTGGAGAT
This sequence comes from Deltaproteobacteria bacterium, assembly GCA_016219015.1. Classification (GTDB taxonomy): domain Bacteria; phylum Desulfobacterota; class GWC2-55-46; order GWC2-55-46; family GWC2-55-46; genus JACRCL01. Next base: position 74,523 of record JACRCL010000005.1, on the reverse strand, counting down.
TGCCCCGGTAAAGTCCCTAAGGGGCTTAGAGCGCGCGATCTTGTCGTTAAGGAATTTCAGCGAGGCGTACTTCTTCGATACCTCAAGCTCCTGCCTTTTGTTCTCCAGAATCTTATCGAGTATCATCAGTTGGTTATCCTTTTTAGCCTTTCGAGCCTGTCCATGGCCGCGCCCGAGTCTATAGAGCCGCGCGCCGCGGCTATGCCCTCTTCTATCGTTGCCGTCTTGCCGGAGGCCGTTATGGCCGCCGCGCTGTTAAGGAGCACCACGTCCCTTGCCGGGCCCTTTACGCCATTAAGAACCCCGAGTATTATCTCCGCGTTCCTTTCAGGCTCCCCGCCCTTCAGGTCCGCGGGTGCGCACTTCTCAAACCCGAAGTCCTCGGGCTTTACGTGGTAGGTCCTTATCTTGCCGTCCTTGAGCTCCGTTACCCTGGTGGGCCCCGTGAGCGTTATCTCGTCGAGGCCGTCCTCGCCCCTTACGATGAAGGCGTGGATTGAGCCGAGGTTATAGAGCACCTTGGCGAGCATGTCGGTAAGGGCCGGTTCGTAGACGCCTATTATCTGGCGCTTTGCCCCGGCCGGGTTCGTAAGCGGGCCGAGGAGGTTGAATATCGACCTTATGCCGAGCTCCCTCCTTACGGGGGCCGCGTACTTCATGGCGCCGTGGAGCATGGGCGCGAAGAGGAACCCTATACCGGCCTCCGCCACGCACTCCTCGACCCTTGAGACCTCCGCCTCGACGTTTACGCCGAGGGACTTCAATACGTCGGCGCTTCCGCACTTCGAGGAGATGGAGCGGTTGCCGTGCTTTGCGACCGTTATCCCGCAGCCCGCCGTGACGAGGGCCGCGGCGGTAGAGATGTTGAAGGTCATCGACTCGTCCCCGCCGGTGCCGCAGGTGTCGATGACGTCCCTTCCCTTGCAGTCTATCTTCGTGGCCCTCTCGCGCATCACGCGCGCGGCCCCGGTTATCTCGGCCACGGTCTCGCCCTTCATCCTGAGGGCGGTTATGAACGAGCCTATCTGCGCTGGGGTGGCCGCCCCGGTCATGACCTCGTTCATCACCTCTATCATCTCGGACTCCGTCAGGTCCGATCCTTTTACTATGGTGGATATGGCGTCTTTTATCATCGCGCTTATCTGTATTTTTCCAGGAAATTTTTCAATATGTCCTTCCCGGCCCTCGTGAGTATCGACTCCGGGTGGAACTGGACGCCCTCTATCGGGTGTGTTCTGTGCCTGAGCCCCATTATCTCGTCCATCTCGGTCCACGCGCTCACTTCAAGGCACTCGGGCAGGGTTTCTTTCTTTACTATAAGCGAGTGGTAGCGGTTGGCCTCGAAGGGGTTTTCGATGCGGTCGAATATTGTCCTGCCGTCGTGGTAGACCATCGAGGTCTTTCCGTGCATGAGGCGCGGGGCCTTTACGATATCCCCCCCGAAGGCGTAGCCGATCGACTGGTGCCCGAGGCATACGCCGAGTATCGGGATCTTTCCCGCGAAGGATTTTATCGCCTCGACCGAGACGCCTGCCTTTTGCGGGTCGCACGGGCCCGGCGATATGACGAGCCTCCTCGGGGCGAGCTTTTCTATGCCCTTGACGGTGATGGCGTCGTTCCTGAATACTTTTACCTCTTCGCCGAGTTCGAGGAAATACTGGACGAGGTTGAAGGTAAAGGAGTCGTAGTTGTCTATCATCAACAGCATAGCTAATACCCCTAAAGGCTGCTGAAAAAGTCCATCTGCTGCGTTATCATCGTCGCTCGTCACTGCAGCGTACAGAAGAGTACGCCTCATTCCTCGCTCCTCGATGCCTTGCATCTGGAGCTTTTTGAGCAGCCTCTTCGAATTTTGAATTTTTCAGCACACTGCTGAAATAAGCCTCAATATAGCCCTTCCATTGCCATGTGCACGGCCTTCAGCATGCCCCTGGCCTTGTTCTCGGTCTCCTCGTACTCCTTCTCCGGGACCGAGTCCGCCACTATGCCGGCGCCGGCCTGCACGTAGATGCGGTTGTCTTTTATCACGAGCGTCCTTATCGTTATGCACATGTCCATGTTGCCGGAGTACCCGAAGTACCCGACCGACCCGCCGTATACGCCCCTTTTGCAGGGCTCGAGCTCCTCTATTATCTCCATCGCCCTTACCTTGGGCGCGCCCGTAAGCGTCCCGGCGGGGAAGCACGACTTGAAGGCGTCGAAGGGGCCCATGCCCCTGTCGAGCTGCCCCCGGACGTTGGATACGATGTGCATCACGTGGGAGTATCTCTCTATGGTCATGAGCTCGTTCACCTCCACGGTGCCCGGCCTCGCCACCCTGCCGACGTCGTTACGCCCGAGGTCCACGAGCATTATGTGCTCGGCCCTCTCCTTGGGGTCGGCCAGAAGCTCCTTTTCAAGGGAGCGGTCCTCTTCCGCGTCCCTGCCGCGCCGCCTTGTCCCGGCTATCGGCTTTACGGTTATGGAGTCGTCCTCCACCCGTACGAGTATCTCGGGCGAAGACCCGGCAAGCGTCAGGTCCCCGAGCCGGAGGAAGAACATGTAGGGCGACGGGTTCACCACCCTCAAAGCCCTGTATATGTCGAAGGGCTCCACCGTAAGCGGGGTAGTGAACCTCTGGGATATGACGGCCTGTATTATGTCGCCTTCGAGTATGTACTCCTTGGTCTTCTCGACGGCCTTCAGGAAGTCCTCTTTCCTGAAGTTCGAGGAGATGCCGGGGGCGTCCTTCGGCCCGTCTTTCCTCGCGGGCACGGCCCCGTTACGCAGCGTATCCACAAGGGAGTCGATGCTCTTTACCGCCCTGCCGTAGACATCTTCTAAGTCCGAGCCTTCCTCGATATAGGCGTTCGAGATGACCTTTATCTTGTGCTCGACGTTATCGAACACGAGGAGCGTGTCGGTGAATATGAAAAAGAGGTCGTACAGGCCGAGGTCTGCCGGGGCAATGTCCGGGAGCTTTTCTATATGCCTTATGACGTCATACCCCATGTACCCTATCGCCCCTCCGTAGAACCTCGGCGCGCCTTCGACCTCTGCCGGGCGGTAACGGGACATTAATGCCTTCAGCACCTCTATGGGGTTGCCCTCTTCGGTCCTTTTTTTGCCGTCCTCTATTATCTCCGTCCTGTTCCCCCTGCTCCTTACGACCGTCCTCGGTGAGGCCCCGAGGAGGCTGTACCTGCCCCACTTCTCGCCGCCCTCGACGCTTTCAAGGAGGAACGCGTCGCCGCCGTTGTCTATCTTCAAAAAGGCGGAAACCGGGGTCTCCGTGTCGGCGAGTATGTCCCTGTAGACCGGGACTATGTTGCATGACATGGCCTTTTCTTTGAAGGCTTCGAGGGAAGGGAAATGAGAAGGCTTTTTCATAAGCAACTCAGATTATCATAGAGGGGTCCGAATAGTCAATAAGTATGAGCGTAAAAGGCGGGAAATGCAGGGGTTTTCGGGGATGAAGGTATCGGCCCCCTTATGGAGGGCAGGGGGGCCTTAAAGGACGGCAGCCTGACGGTTTACCAGTACCTGAAACTTCCGGAGTCGAGGTGGACGAAGTTAGCCCTCGGGTAATAGCCCACTCCGCCGAAGCGCATGCTCATGGCGGTCTTTTTTATCTTCTTGAGGCTCACGCCGGGTATGCGGAGATCGACGGCCTGCCCGGTGAGGTGGAGGCTGTGCCTGGCTACGCGGCGGCTGCGTCTGCGTAGCATCTCGTTATACTCCTTCGACCTGTAGCCCGAGATAACGTGGATGAGGTTGTCCCCGCCGAGGGATTTATCGACCGTGTTCAGGTACTCTATCACCCGCACGTCCATGTCTATCTCTTCGTCGTTATGGTGGCAGCGGAGGATATGGTTTATCGCCGAGAGCGCGCCCTCGTCGTACTTGCCGCCGGAGTCCCTGTATGTGACGTCGAGCTTTTCGCCGGTGCGGGTGTGGTACAGAAGAAGCCTCCCCTCGGCCATCTTCTCTTCCTCTATCATCTCGGATGCGAAGGACGGCCTCGCGAGAAGCAGCATGGTGCCGACCATGGCTGCCTTGAGGAAAGACCTTCTGCTCCAGATCGGGATTTTCATGAATGGCTCCGTTACGGCTGCTCAAAAAGTCCATCTGCTTTGTTGTCTCCGTCGCTCGTCACTGCGACGTACAAAAAGAGTACGACTCGTTCCTCGCTCCTCGACGCCTCGCATCTGGAGCTTTTTAGAGCAGCCTAAATTTTCAGGTTTTGTTACACGCGGCGCGAATATTAGCAAAAAAACCGGGGTGTGTCAACAATTAATGGCAAGGGGAGCTTTGCAGCTTGATTAGCGCCCTGAAATAATATAATTTAAATGGATAGCCTCCTTTTAACGGCTCCTTTTAACAGGCCCTGCGTTTATGCATACGATCCTTTCCGACCTGAACCTTAAGACAAAGCTCCTTTTCATGATGGTATCGCTCTGCTTTCTGTCGATAGCCTTCCTCCTCATACTCTACGCGAGGGCGGAGAAGGACCTGATAGAGGAGGTCAGGCACCATACGGAGGAGCTGTCCACCGCCATACAGGTGAGCATCGAGCAGATATCCAAGACCAGCGAGGGCGAGGGGCTCGACAAGTTAAAAAGCCTCATGAGCGTAAAGAAAAAAGGGATCAAGGAGATATCCGTCATAAACAACACCAGGGACGTCATAGCGAGCTCGAACCCCCGCCTCATAGGGAAAAAGCTCTTCATAAAGGGCGAAAGCGTAAAGAACATCGGCAACGTGACCGAGTACATGACCACGACGGGCGGCCAGAAGCAGTACGACATGCTCCTGCCGGTCGTCATGGGCAAGGAGCGGCTCGGCTACATACACATAGAAACGCAGTTCGAGGACTTCGAGTCGATAGCCCGCGCCAACCACCGTAACCGCCTCCTGGCCACCCTCGCCATATTCTCGATAGGCATACTCGTGGCCATGTACCTGTCCAAGAAATACACGGAGCCGATACAGTCGATAGCGCAAGCGGCGCAGAGGGTGGCCGGGGGGGACCTGTCCGTAAGCCTTATTGTGCAGGGGCACGACGAGATAGGCAGGCTCACGCAGAACTTCAACGACATGGTGATGAAGCTCAATGAGAACAGGGCGCTGCAGTCGAAGCTCAAGGAGGCCGAGCACATGTCGAAGATAGGCACTCTCGCCTCCGGGATAGCCCACGAGGTGAGGAACCCCCTTAACCTCATAAACCTCTCCATCGACCACCTGAGGGTCGCCCACGCGCCCTCCGAGCCGGAGAAGAAGGAGAGCTTCCTTTCGACCATCGCCAGGGTGAAATCCGAGATCGAGAGGCTCGACGGGATGGTCAGCAACTTCTTGAACTTCGGCCGGCCCCTGAACCTTAACCTCAAGAACATCTCGCTCGATCCGATAATAGGCGAGACCCTGGCCCTCCTCGGGGAGAGGTGCTCCGAGCAGAAGATAGGCGTGGAGGTGAGGAGCTCCGGGGCGCGCTATTCGGTCATGGCCGACTACAGGCACATAAAGACCTGCTTCCTGAACATCTTCCTTAACGCGATACAGGCCATGCCCGAGGGCGGCCATCTTACGGTCGAGGACAGGGTCGTGAACGGGGCCGTAACGATAAGGGTCGAGGACACGGGCTGCGGCATAGCCCCCGGGAACATGGACAGGGTGTTCGAGCCGTACTTCACCACGAAGGAGATTGGCATAGGGCTCGGGCTCGCCCTCACCAAAAGGATAGTGGAGGAGCACGGGGGCAGGATAATGCTGTCGAGCGCGGAGGGCAAAGGCACGGCAGTGACCTTGACCCTGCCCGCGGTCCCGGGGGTATAGATGGAAGGCACGGTACTCGTCGTAGACGACGAAAAAGGCCAGAGAGAGATATTGAAGACGATACTCGAGTCCGAGGGCTTCGACGTAGGCGTGGCCACCGGGGCGCAGGAGGCCCTCTCGGCCATACAGAAGAACAACTTCGACCTGGTCTTCAGCGACCTCAAGATGCCGGGCGTCGACGGCCACGAGCTATTGAAGCAGATAAACAGGGAAAAGCCGAGCATAAGCATCGTGATAGTGACGGCGCACGGGTCGATAGATTCGGCGGTGGAGGCGATAAGGGACGGGGCGTTCGATTACCTCACAAAGCCGCTCGACAGGGAGAAGCTCCTCATCACGGCCAAGAAGGCGGTCGAGAAGTCCAGGCTCATGAGCGAGAACATAAGGCTCAGGCAGCAGCTCGAAAAAAAATTCAGGCCGGAGGGCATAATCGGGACCGACAGCAAGATGAGGGAGATATTCAGGATGATAAAGAAGGTCTCCGGCTCGTCGGCCACCGTCCTCATATACGGGGAGAGCGGGACGGGAAAGGAGCTCATCGCCAGGGCCCTGCACTACTCGAGCCCCCGCTCGGGCAAGTCCTTTTTGGCCATCAACTGCGCGGCGATACCGGAGACGCTGCTGGAGACCGAGCTTTTCGGGTACGAGAAGGGCGCGTTCACCGGCGCGTACGCGAGGAACACGGGGCTATTTGAGGCCGCGCAGGACGGGACGATATTCTTAGACGAGATAGGGGACATGAGCCTGGCCCTCCAGTCCAAGCTCCTGCGCGTCATACAGGAGAGGGAGATAAGGCGGCTCGGCGGCAGCCTGAGCGTAAAGGTGAACGTCAGGATAATAGCCGCCACCAACAAGGACCTCGACGTGGAGATAAGGAAGGGGAGCTTCCGGGAGGACCTCTTCTACAGGCTGAACGTCATCGCCTTCAAGATACCGCCGCTGCGCGACAGGAAGAGCGACATACCCGAGCTCGTCGCCTTTTTCATAAAAAGGTACGCGGAGCCGCTGGAGAAGAACATAAAGGGCGTGTCCGACGAGGCGATGAACATCCTTATCAACTACTACTGGCCGGGCAACGTCCGCCAGCTCGAGGCGGCCATCGAGAGGGCCGTGCTCCTGAGCGACGGAGAGGTAATCGGGGCCGACGCCCTGCCGATGGAGGTGATGACAAGGCCCATAACGCTCGGGAACACGGACTTCCAGCTCCCGGACGAGGGCATATCCTTCGAGGAGTTCGAGAAAGAGATGCTGGTAAAGGCCATGACCAAGTCCAACGGTTCGCTCGGAAAGGCGGCGGCCCTGCTCGGCATGAGCTACAGGACGCTCCAGTACAGGCTCAACAAGTTCGGGATAGACAAACAGTCGTACTCCGCGCCGAGGACGCCGCAGGCGAGGCAAAGGGGCCCCCAGGAACAGGGTTGATTTTTATCTTGACATGGATTTCCGTTTTTTCTAAAATTCTCTCTCACCTTCCGGCTTTTGCGTGCCGCCCGCCAATCGTGGCCGGGCGTTCTATTTTTGGATTTCGGTCTTGCTTTAAAAAAACAGTAAGGAGAGTATGGAAATGAGGAAGAAGCTCGGTTTACTCGGAATGGTATTTGCGGCCCTGCTATTGGTGGCGGGCTGCGGCCAGCAGCTCAAGCAGGAGAACGAACAGCTAAAGGGGCAGATCTCCACCCTTACGGAGGAGAACAACAACCTTAAGAACCAGGTAGCGACGATACAGAAGGAAGTCGAGGACCTCAAGAACCAGGTGACGAGCCTTACGGCCGAGAGGGACGCCGCGAAGAAGGAGCTTGAGGCGCGGGCCAAGAAACCCGCCGCAAAGACCCCCGCCAAGGCCCCAGCGAAGAAGAAGAGGAAGTAGCTCCGATATAGCCGCTCTTCCAGGCCCGCCGGGTACTACCCGGCGGGCCTTTTCTTTTAGGAGGCTGCTGATTAATGAAAATTCTCCGCCCTAAATGACGGAGAATTCGATGGTACGGAGGGTCATTTTTATTTGCCAGCCTTGACCCGCCGCTAAAGCGACGGGGTTGCGGCCGGCATACCCATTCACAACCGCGTGTCATTCTGAGCGTGTGAGCCGAAGCCCTGAGCGAAGCGAAGGGGAAGAATCTCGTATATAGACTAATCAGCAACCTACGAGATTCTTCGGTCGCCACAGCTCCCTCAGAATGACAATAATCAGTCTTCCTCAGGTCTTACGGCCCGGGAAAGGAGTCTTTCCTTGAAGGCTCTTTTATATTGACACGGCAAGCGGCTTTTTAATACAATCCAACTTTAGAAATATTATAATACCCGTCGGCATACTATTTTCCGGATGCCTCTGAAAAGCAGGAATTTTTTCTGAAGTCAAGGAAGGGCGGAAATAAAAAGCGCAGCATATATGTGTGAATATGTGAGCATTTTTATTTTCGTCCTGACGCAGAGGTCAGGAAAAAGAACAATTTTTAGTGGCAGCCTTCTTTCTATCTAACCTTTGGGCAAGGTGTTATATTACAAGTCCCCCTCTCGGCGTTATTCTGACTTTAACTGATGCTGCATCTGCCGTAAAGCCGCCCGTTTTTGCACGGGCCGGGCTGTGGAGTGCTTGAAGGATGTTCCGTCAAGGCTTAAAGGCAAAGATACTCAACTTAACGATTGGGCTTACGCTCGTCGGCTTCGGCGCCATTATCTTCCTCGTCATAAAGGAGGAGGAGAAGAGCCTGCTGCGCGAAAGGATGAAGGCGAGCGAGCTGATGGCGCAGCCTATCCTCCATACCATCTACAAGGACATGCTTGACGAGAGGGCCGACATGCCCCGCTTCCTCATCGAGGGCTTGAAGACCATAAAGAACGTCGAGAGGGTCCAGATAATAAGGGGCAACGGGGTGGAGGAGGCGTTCAAGGACTACAAGACCCTGAACGCGGTCAAGGCCGAGTTCGGCGAGATAAAGCCCGAGTGGACCGTCGACCACCCGAACAACCTCAATAACGTAGCCCAGGGCATCCAGATAAACGAGTTCAAGAAGGCTCTGCAGAACTTCAAGAAGGGGAAGAAGGAGGCGGTCTATTACATAGAGAAGGACGGTGAAAAGAGCCTGTTCACCTACCTCGTCCCCATACTGGCGCGGCCCAAGTGCAGCTCCTGCCACTCGCACGAGGAGACCGCGAGGGGCGTGTTGATGATATCGACGTCGCTCGACGAGATGTACGGCCTTCTCGGGCGCTCGAGGGACAGGTGGATACTCTACGGGGTGCTTACGGTGGCCGCCACTTCCGTGCTGCTGGGCCTGCTCGTCACGGCGGTCGTCATACGGCCGGTGGACAGGACGGTAGACATGCTCAAGGCCATAGCCGAGGGCAAGGGCGACCTCACCAAGAGGCTCGAGATAAGCTCCAACGACGAGATTGGCCTGCTCGGCAAGTGGTTCAACAAGTTCGTCGAGGGCATGCAGCACATGGTAAAGGAGATATTCGGCATATCCAGGGAGGTCACCACCGCCTCCAAGGAGATAGAGGCGTCGTCGAAGGAGATAGTCGAGGCGGTCCACAAGCAGCTCCAGGCCTCGGAGGACACGTCCACCTCCATAAAGGAGATGGACGCGTCGATAAAGACCGTCGCCGAGGAGGCCGAGGCCCTGAACGGCTCATCCATCGAGGTCTCGGGTTCCGCCCGCGCCATGTCCTCGTCCGTTGACGAGGTGAAGGTCAACATAGAGAAGCTCTTCTACTCCGCCTCCTCGACCACGTCCTCCATAAACGAGATGGCGATATCGATAAACCAGGTCGCCTCCCACGTGGACGAGCTCTTTAAAAAGACCGAGGAGGTCGTCTCCTCGATAATCGAGATAGGCTCGAACGTCAAGGACGTCGAGAATTACTCGAGGTCGCAGGCCGAGCTGGCGGAGAAGGTCCGCGAGGACGCCGAGGACCTCGGCATGGCCTCGGTCGTGAAGACCAAGGAGGGGATGGAGAAGATAAACCAGGAGGTGGCTTCCACGGCCCTCGTGGTCAACAGGCTGGGCGAGAGGTCGAAGGAGATAGGGAGCATACTTACCGTCATAAACGACATAGCCGACACCACCCACCTGCTCGCATTGAACGCCACCATACTGGCGGCCCAGGCCGGGGAGCACGGCAAGGGCTTCGCCGTCGTGGCCCGGCAGGTAAAGGACCTCGCCACCAAGACCACCTCTTCCACGAAGGAGATAGCGGAGCTCATAAGCCAGGTCCAGAGCGAGGTGGCCTTCGCCGTGGAATCGATGCAGAGGAGCTCCGGCACCGTGGAGGACGGCGTGAGGCTGTCCAGGGACGCCCAGGAGGCCCTCACGAAGATACTCGATTCGGCCCGGAGGTCCTTCGAAATGGCGAAGATGATAGAGAAGGCGACGATCGAGCAGACCAAGGGGGCAGGGCAGATATCGAACGTGGCGCAGGTCATAAGCCAGATGGTCGGCGACATCAAGAACGCCGCCAACGAGCAGTCCACGGCCGCGAAAGAGATATTGAAAGACACCGTCCAGATGAAGGAGTTCATGGAGAAGGTCAAGCTCTCCACCATCGAGCAGTCTCGGGAGAGCAAGCACGTCTCGGAGGCCATTTTCAAGGTCGTCGGCAAGATCCAGAGGGTGGCCGGGGCCACCTCCGAGCAGATGAAGTTCTCGAAGAGGATAGTGGCGGCCGTGGAGACGGTCAAAAAGGCCGCCGAGGACAACGCGGCGCTCGCCGTAAGGCTCGAAAAAACCGTAAAGGAAATGAATAAACAGGCCGATACATTAAGAAATACCGTCGGCAGCTTCAAGGCTTAAGCGGGAGGGGCCGTGACCGGGCTTGACCTCCATAATTCTTTTCCAACCCTTCAAGTCCCGACAAGGAGGAGTTATGATTGGATTGAATCTCCCCGCAGCTTGCTGCGGGGAATCTTCGACACATAAGGAAAAAATTTCGATTCGCTCGTTCATGCGCTCGCTATGCGTGTTCAGGTCGATTTTCCTGCCGGCTGCCGCCCTCGCTCTGATTCTCATCCCCGTTAACAGCCACTCAAAAGAGATAAACTGGTCAAAGGCCGAGGCCTCCAGGCTTACGCTCTTCTACCCCGGCGTCACCTCGTGGGAGTTCCTCACGAGCGAAGACCACAGGCTCGGGGGCAGGGAGATAAAGCAGGGCAGGAAGGAATGCAGGCACTGCCACATGAGCAAGGAAGGAGAGCTCGACTTGAAGGCCGACGAGATAGCCGCCGGCACGGTAAAGATGAAGCGCTCGCATAACCCGTTCGAGCCGGAGCCCCTGCCGGGAAGAAAAGGCGTCATAACCGCTAAGGTCCAGGCCGCGTACGACGCGGATTACCTCTACATAAGGGCCGAATGGGAGTCGAAGGGCGCGGGCTGGAACCAGAAGAAGTCCCCTTCCGCGATACCCGACAGGGCCTCCATACAGCTCAATAAATCCGACCTCTACTTCCGCAAATACGGCTGCTTCATAGCCTGCCACAACGACCTGAACACGATGCCCTCTACCCCCTCGAAGAAAGAGGTCGAGTCGACCCCTTTTTATAAGGCCCTCGGGAGGGACGACGTCAGGCTCTACGCCTTTTACGCGAAGACGTCCTGGAACGAGTTCAAAAGCGAGAAAGAGCTTTCAAAGAAGCTCAAGGAGGGCGGCAGGATCGACCTGAGGTCCGTGGAGCTTGGCGAAAAGGCCTCCACGCCATACAACGGCTGGATATTCGACGACAGGCGGTGGGAGGACGGGGCCGCGCCCGAGGCCTCCGGGGAGTGGGCGGGCGGCAGGTACACGGCGGTATTCAAGATAAGGCTCAAGACAAAGGACCCGTATGACATATCCGTAAGCGACGGAGAGGCGGTCTCCGCGGGCATGGCGATACACGAGGACGGCGCGGCCAAAAGGAAGCACTACGTCTCTTTCCCCTTTACCATCGGGCTCGGGACGGACGCGGACGTGAAGGCCATTAAGGTTTCGGATTGACGCTGAAAGGAGCTTTAGGTGGGAACGAGACCGAAAGTGAACACCCCGGATAGACACCTCCGTTACTCCAGGCTGGCGAGGATACTCCTCCTCCCTTTTTTCTCCTTGTTTTTCTTTATCATCCCGGACAGCGCCCTGGCCGTGCCCGCGTTCTCAAGGCAGATCGGCAGGGACTGCACCTTCTGCCACAAGCTCTTCCCCAAGCTTAACGAGACCGGCCGCACCTTCAGGGCGAACGGGTACAGGCTGGCCGGGGAGGGCGAGTGGAAGGACGTGAAGGACTGGGCGTCGATCCCCGCCTCTTTCGAGATGGAGGTGGAGGGCATCTACAACAAATTTAAGACGAGCGGCTTGAGGACCGAATCGTCCGACTTGAAGATAGAGGAGGCCGAGCTTATAGCCGGGGGCGCGATGGGCAAGACCGGCAAGGTCTCGGCCTTCGGCATAATCAAGTTCGAGCAGACCGACACGGGCTCCGATACGACCATACACAAGGCCTTTGTCCAGATTAACGACCTGGCCGGCCCTTACGGGGAAGGGTTTCTTAACCTGAGGGCCGGGCAGTGGGACATGGGGTTGCCTTTCCTCAACCCGCCGGGGGCCGTCATAACCAACAGGTATCTGGCGGAGTCCAGGCTCAACATCCTCACCTTCGAGCAGAGGGCCGTGGAGCTTAACGGCTCATATTCATACGGCGACGAACGGACCTTCGCGCACCGGTATTCAATAGGGGTATCGAGGGAAGACGTGAACGGCGACGACAAGCTCAAGGGCTATTACGCCATCTATTCTTTGTCTTTCAACGAGAACTACAACCTCGGGCTCATATACCGGGGCGGCAAGGAAAAGAGCGGGGCTGAGGACGTCTCATACAATAAATACGGCATCGCCGCCGAGGCCGGGACGGGCCCTTTCACCTTTACGGCCGGGTATTTCAAGTCCGACAGGAGCGGAAACGGCGACGCGGAAGACTATCTGGCCGAGGTATTGTATATGCCGTTGCCGAGGGTAAGCTTCGCCGGAAGGTTCGATGAATTAAAGGAAAAAGGGAAGAAAGGCGCCAGGTCACAGACCCTTATGGCGAGGTATAATATACTCAGCAATGTCTCGGCCCAGCTTGAGCTAAGGAGGCTTTCCGACGACGACCATGCCGTGGGGGCGAACGAAAGAGAGGACAAGGCGCGGGTGATCCTCACGGCCATCTTCTAACAGGATGTTGAAAAAGCTCATCCATGGCTTTTCAACAACGGCTTGTCCGAAGTGAATGGCAGAACTCCGTTCTTTCTGGCAAGGAATTTTTCTTTGATATTGCTCGCCTTGTCACTTCGTGAGCCGGCGAGCAGCCAGACGGCCAAGCCTCTCGAATTGCCGGATTTTTACGATCTCGCGGTCTGCTTTTGCCGCACTCCGTCCTGCCAGGGGATATTATGGGCGCAAAAGAAGATATAGATATCCTCGACTCCAAGGTCGCGCGGCTCAAAGTGGAGTACGAACAGTACTTCATGAGGGTACTGAAGCGCGAGCCCGCCAAGCTCAGGGAAGAGGTGGAGAGGCTCATACTCCTGTACAGCAACAAGAACCTTACCAACACCTCCATAAAATTCAAGTACAACGCGCTGGTAGCCAGGTACAACTCCTACAAGCAGTACTGGACGCGGACGCTCCGCGCCATAGAGGAGGGGGATTTCTCCAGGAAGGCCGAGGGCGACGAAGACGCGCTAAGGCCGCCTGATGCCGTGAAGAAGCCCGCACCCGTAAAAGAGGACGAGGCGAAGCCCCGGAAAGACGGCGGGATAGACGCAGTCTACGAGAAATACCTCGAGGCCCGCAAGGCCTGCAACGAGCCTACAGAGGGCATAACCCTTAAAACGCTTGAAAAGACGGTCGAGGAGTATAAGAAAAAGGTCGAAGAGAAGTACAATACGAAAGACGTGGACCTCAGGGTGTACATAAAAGACGGCAAGGCGAAGCTCGCCATAACGCCGAAGAAACAGGATTAGAAAGGCAAGGGAAAGGGTTTTAAGGAGCGGGCTTTGCGCGTAAAAATCTAAAGATCAGCTGATTCTTTTCCTTTGCGGGTTCAGGTTTGCAACCTGAACCCGGAAGTTCGTAATCCCTAAGAGATTCTTTAGCCAAGGGCCTTTTTGCGCATTGCCATGCGCCTTCGGGCATAGGGCTCGCTCCCTGCTTCCCCCTGCCACCGGGCGAGTCCGCCGAACCTTCCTCAGAAATACGCCTTCCGCCCCGCTCGCCCGCCCATCCTCCATCCCTACGGTCGCTACGCCCTATGCCCTGGGGTTTATAAAAAAAAGACGGGCTTTCAGTTACCAATGGTGCAGTTGGGGCTGTGATTAATCAAGGCAGTATCTTTTCCTCTTCGTAGCTATGGAAGGATTTGCGGTTTTCAGAACTTATATACAAATAAAAAAGGCGTGACCTTTCGGTCCCGCCTTTTTGCATTTCAAATATTGTTCTCCCGCCAGCGCCGCAGGAAGTTTCAGGCCTCAGTGCCCTGACGACCTTCCCTTTTCTTTTACCCTGAGCCTCACCTGCGCAAGCTCGTAAGCCTCTATCGTGGCCGCGTACTCGGCGTCCTCGGGCGACAGGGTCTTGAAGGCCTCTTCGGACTTCGCGATTATCGCCCTCGCGTCCTCGGCGCTTATCTCTTCGGCGGACTCGGCGTTGTCAACGAGGATGGTGGTCTTGTCGGGCAGCACCTCGGCATACCCGCGCCCTACGGCGAAGGTGCCTGCCTCTCCGCCTTTCCTGTATGTTACCTCGCCCGCCTTGAGTATCGTCAGGAACTGGGTGTGGCTCGCGAGCACGCCGAACTCTCCGAGCTCGCCGGGCGCGGTCACCTCCTCGACCTCCTTTGAAAGGAGCTTCCTGTAGGGGGTGACTATTTCCAGAAGGAACGTGTCTGCCATTTGTTTTTATCCTTTAGCCTTTACAGAGAAGCCTTTATCTTTTCCGACTTCTCGAGCGCCTCTTCGATTGTGCCGACCATGTAGAACGCCTGCTCGGGGATGTCGTCGTACTTGCCGTCGGCTATCTCCTTGAAGCCCCTGATGGTGTCCTTGATGGAGACGTACTTCCCGGGCGCGCCCGTGAACTGCTCGGCGACGAAGAAGGGCTGGGAGAGGAACCTCTGTATCTTCCTCGCCCTTGCCACGACGAGCTTGTCGTCCTCCGAGAGCTCGTCCATGCCGAGGATGGCTATGATGTCCTGGAGGTCCTTGTACTTCTGGAGTATCTGCTGGATCTGCCTGGCCACGGCGTAATGCTCGTCGCCGACTATCTGCGGGTCGAGGATGCGCGAGGTGGAATCGAGCGGATCGACGGCCGGGTAGATGCCGAGCTCGGCTATCTGCCTCGAAAGGACGGTCGTGGCGTCAAGGTGCGCGAACGTCGTCGCAGGGGCCGGGTCCGTAAGGTCGTCGGCAGGGACATAGATGGCCTGGACCGAAGTGATGGAGCCCTTTGTCGTCGATGTGATCCTCTCCTGCAGCTCGCCCACGTCGGTTGAAAGCGTCGGCTGGTATCCGACGGCAGAGGGTATGCGGCCCAATAGCGCCGAGACCTCGGAGTTCGCCTGGACGATCCTGAATATGTTGTCTATGAAGAGAAGCACGTCCTGGTTCTCCTCGTCCCTGAAGTACTCGGCTACGGTAAGGGCCGTCAGGGCCACGCGCGCCCTGGCTCCGGGGGGCTCGTTCATCTGGCCGTAGACGAGCGCGGCCTTGTCGATGACGCCGCTCTCCTTCATCTCCATCCAGAGGTCGTTGCCTTCCCTTGTCCTTTCGCCTACCCCGCCGAATACGGAGAAACCGCCGTGCTGCATGGCGACGTTATTTATAAGCTCCATGATGAGGACGGTCTTTCCCACGCCCGCGCCGCCGAACAGGCCGATCTTCCCGCCCTTCAGGTAAGGGGTTAGGAGGTCGACGACCTTGATGCCCGTCTCGAACACGTCCATCGTCGTGGACTGCTGCTCGAACGAGGGGGCGGGGCGGTGTATGTTGTAGGTCTTCTCGGCCTTTATCGGCCCGAGCTGGTCGACCGGCTCGCCTATGACGTTAATGATCCTGCCGAGGACCGGCTTGCCGACCGGGACGGATATCCCGTCGCCCGTGTCCCACGCCTCGGTGCCGCGCACGAGCCCCTCGCTCGAGTCCATGGCTATGCACCTCACGGTATTCTCGCCAAGGTGCTGTGCGACCTCGGTGACGAGGTTCCAAGGCTCGGAGCTGATCGAAGGGTTCGTGACCTTCACGGCGTTATATATCGCCGGGAGCTTGCCGGGCTGGAACTCTATATCGAGGACAGGGCCTATGACCTGCGTTATCTTGCCGATGTTCTTTGTGACCATTTAGAAGGCCTCCTTAAAACTTTTATGATTATTGTTCCGTTATTATCCTTTAAGCGCCTCTGCGCCGCCGATTATCTCCATAAGCTCCTTGGTGATGGCGGCCTGACGGAGCCTGTTGTACTTCAATGTGAGCCCGCTTATCATCTCGGACGCGTTCTTCGAGGCGGAATCCATCGCCGTCATGCGCGCCCCGTGCTCGCTCGCCGAGGACTCAAGGAGAGCCCTGAACGCCTGCACCTCGACGTACTTCGGCAAAAGGCTTGAAAGGACCGCCTCCGGCGTGGGCTCGAAGATGAACTCGACCTGCGCTTCGCCCTCGGCCTCTGTTGCCTCGGGGGCGGCTATGGGCAGGAGCTTCTGCGCCACCGGGGTCTGTGTAAGGGCCGACTTGAACTGGCTGTATACTATGTGGACCTCGTCGAGGTCTCCCTTCAAATACATCTCTATGACCTGCCGCGCGGTATCCACTGCCGACGAGTAGGAGGGCCTTCCGCTGCCGAGCGCCCTGGAGCTTATAAGGTTCATCTGGCGGCGCTTGAAGTGCTCCATCCCCCTTTTCCCGATAAGGTAGAGGCTCACGGTGGAGTCCTTCTTTTCCCTCAGGAACCTCTCGGCGGTCTTCAACAGCACCGTATTGAAGCTCCCGCAAAGGCCCCTGTCGGAGGTGATGAGTATGAGGCCGACGTTGGCGTTAGTCTCCCTCGGTGAAAGGAGCGGGTGGCTCTCCGGGGAGGTCTTCGACGCGAGCGACGTGATAAGCCCGAGCATCTTCTCGGCGTAAGGCCTCGCGGCGGTTATCTCGTCCTGCGCCCTCTTGAGCTTCGCGGCAGAGACCATCTTCATGGCCTTGGTTATCTGCTGCGTGTTCTTTACGGACTTTATCCGTCTTTTTATGTCTTTAAGGCTCGGCATCCAAGTCCCGCCTCTATGATTTTATTTACTTCTTCGCCTCGGCCGAGAACGAGCCCTTGAAGTCGTCGAGGGCCTTGTTGAGCTTCGCCTTCAGGTCGGCGTCGATGTTCTTCTTCTCGCGTATCTCCGCCAGTATCGCCGCGTGCCTCGATTCGATGAAGCTCTGGAGCTCCTCCTCGTACCTCTTCAACGCCCCTACGGGGTAGGTATCCACGTAGCCGTTCGTGGCGGCGTATATTATGATGACCTGCTTCTCGATGGGCTGGGGCTTGTACTGGCCCTGCTTGAGTATCTCGACGAGCCTTGTGCCCCTGGCGAGCTGCTTCTGGGTCGTGGGGTCGAGGTCGCTGCCGAACTGGGCGAACGCGGCAAGCTCCCTGAACTGAGCAAGCTCGAGCCGCAAGGTCCCGGCGACCTGCTTCATGGCCTTTATCTGGGCGCTGCCGCCGACTCGGGAGACCGAAAGGCCGACGTTGATGGCGGGCCTTATGCCCGAGTAGAAGAGGTCGGTCTCGAGGTATATCTGGCCGTCGGTGATGGAGATGACGTTCGTGGGCACGTACGCGGAGACGTCGCCGGCCTGAGTCTCTATTACAGGCAGGGCTGTCAAAGACCCGCCCCCGAGCTCGTCGCTCAGTTTCGCGGCCCTCTCAAGGAGCCTTGAGTGGAGGTAGAATACGTCTCCGGGGTACGCCTCGCGGCCCGGCGGCCTCCTTAAAAGGAGCGAAAGCTGCCTGTACGCCACGGCGTGCTTCGAAAGGTCGTCGTATATGATGAGGGCGTGCATGCCGTTGTCCCTGAAGTATTCGCCCATGGCGCAGCCCGAGTAGGGGGATATGAACTGCAGCGGGGCGGGGGAGCTTGCGGTGGCGGCAACGACGATCGTATAGTCCATGGCCCCGAACTGGCGGAGCTTCTCGACTATCTGCGCCACCGTTGACTGCTTCTGCCCTATGGCCACGTATATGCAATAGACGTTAAGGCCCTTCTGGTTGATGATAGTGTCGATGGCCACGGCGGTCTTCCCGGTCTGGCGGTCGCCGATTATCAGCTCCCTCTGGCCCCTTCCGATGGGGATCATGCCGTCTATGGCCTTTATCCCTGTCTGGAGGGGTTCCTTGACGGACTTCCTGGCTACGATGCCGGGGGCCTTTATATCGACCCTGCGGGTCTCCTTCGCCGCTATCGGGCCCTTGTCGTCTATGGGCTGGCCCAGGGCGTTGACGACCCTGCCCAGGAGGCCCTCTCCGACCGGGACCTCGACGATCTTGCCCGTCCTTTTTACGATGTCGCCTTCCTTTATGGTGTAGTCGGCCCCGAGCACGGCCGAGCCGACGTTATCCTCTTCAAGGTTCAATACCATGCCGTAGATGCCGCCCGGGAACTCAAGGAGCTCTCCGGCCATCGCCTTTTCGAGCCCGTATATCCTCGCTATGCCGTCGCCGACCGAGATGACGGTGCCTACTTCCTGTATGTCTATGCCTTTTTCAAAGCCCTTTATCTGAGTTTTAATGAGCTGGCTTATCTCTTCAACCTTGATCATTTAAACCACCCCTTCCCGTATTTTTTCCTTCATAAGCTGTAACTGGGTAATAATGCTCCCGTCCAGGATAGTATTTTCTATTTTTATGACGAGCCCGCCTATGAGGGCGGGGTTGCTCAGGTTCGATATCGCTATATCCTTGCCCGTGTAGGCCGAGAGCTTCTTTTTTATGTCGTCGAGCTGTGAGCCGTTCAGAGGGGCAGGGGACTCCACCACCACCTTGAGCCTGCCGGACAGCTCGTCCTCGAGCCGGGCATACGCCGCGGCGACCTCTTCAAGTATCCTGATGTTCCTGGTCTCAACGAGCACGTTCAGGAACTTGGCCACGTGAGGGGAGAGCTTGAGGCTTCCCGAGACGGACTCCATTATTTTAAGGCGCTCCTCTATCTTGTATATCGGGTTCAAGAGCGTCTTGTACAGCTCCGGGTTGCCCTTGAATATCGCCAGCGTCGAGCGCAGCTCCTTGCCGTACTCGGCGTGGGCATTGTCTTCCTTCGCTATCGCTACGAGGGCCTTCGCGAACCTTCTTGCGGTAGAAATCTTCATCAGTTGAGCCTCAGGTTATCGAGGTAGTTTTTTACGAGCTTTTCCTGGTCCTCGGGTTTTATCTCTTTTTTCAGTATCTCTTCGGCCATGCCGACCGCAATCCTCGCGACCTCTTCGCGTATCTCGGCCATGGCCTTTTTCAGCTCCGCGTCTGCCGAGAGCCGGGCCTGCTCCCTTATCTTCACGGACGCCTTTTCGGCCTCGGCGAGTATCCTGTTCTTTTCGGCCGCGCCCTCGGCCTCGAGCTCTTTGTGCAGCTCGGCGACCTTTTTATCGAGCGTTGCGAGCTTGCCCCTGTACTCCTCGGCCTTCCTGTCAGCCGCCTCTTTTGCCGCGCGCGCGTCCTCCAGGGCCTTTTTTATGTCCGCGCCCTGTTTCTCAAAGAGGCCCTTCAATACCTTTTTCCAGACTATCCCGATTACAACGGCGAGTATCGCGAAGTTGACGGCCTTCCAGAGAAAGCTCATATTGAAAACGCCGCCTTCGTGCTCCCCGCCTTCCTCGGCGGCCCTCAGGATGGCGGGCATTAGCGGCAGGATGAAGGCGAACAGGGCTATTACGACCTTTCTTTCGAGTAACTTCTCGGCTATGTTCCTCGATAGCGGGCCGGTTTCAGACTTAAGGCTTTCAAGCGCCGACCTCTTGCTTCTATCGAGGTCGGTCTTCATCTTCCCGATCTCGACGACCGCGGATTCCCTGGCGGCCTCGATAATCTCTTTTTCCCTGTCCAGCCCTTCCTTCTTGAGCCTGTTCTTGGCCTCGACGCCTTTGGCCACGGCCTCTTTCAATTTCTTCTCGTACGCCTGGAGGCCCTCTTCGACGTCCTTATCCGACCTCGACGCGGCCTTGAGTGTGCCGCCTATGCGTTCTTCCCTTTCCTTCAAGACCTTCAGAAGAGGCTTGTAGAGGAAACGGTTCAGTATGATGAGCAGGGCGAAGAAGCCTATCATCTGAAATAGTAAAGTCTGATTGAGCTCTAACATTTTTTACCTTGGGAGTTTTTTTCCGAACCCCTTAAAAAAACCCTAACCCCGCCTGATAATCCACGGGCCTTGCCCGTTGGACGGGGTTAGGGTCGTGACCGGTTTTCCTTAGGGGCTCTTTTGGGGGTTTACTAAAACTAAATCAAAGTATTGCTATCATACGGAGCGAACGATTGTCAAGCTATTTTGTGAGCGGGGAAGAGGGCGGGAGGAAGTTTTTTTCAGGACAGCGGGGAGAATCTCGCGGTTATTTGCATGCGGCCCGTTTACAGGGATATTATAATGAAAAATTCCTTTCGAGGCCAGTGAAAAATGAGGCGCGGCCCCAGAGGGGCCGCGCCGTCCAAATGGCTCGAAAAGACTACTTTGCGGCCGGGGGCGCCGGCGTGGGCGCGGGGGCCGGCATCGTCTTCGGCATCTGCTTCTGCTGCATCTGCTCCATCATCTGCTTGTGCTGGGCCACGAGCTCGTCGAGCCTCTTCATCATCTCGTCGAGCTTTTTTTTCTGCTGGTCGGTAGGCTTGTGGGTGAAGTCCTTTACTATGGACATCGTCTCCTTGAGCATGCCAAGGACCTCGTCCATCATCTTGTGCCTTTCCATCATCATCTGGCCGCCCATCATCCCGCCCTTGCCCATCATGCCGCCGCCCATCATGCCTCCCTGCTGGTCCTGCGCCTGCGGCGCGGGCTGGTTCTGGGCGGGCTCTTCAGCCAGAACAGGCGCGGCCGTAAGTGAAAGCGCCAGGATGCCCGCCGCCATAATCGCTCGAATTCGCATGTCTTTCCTCCTGAAGGGATTTTTGGAACAGATATACTATATCAGAAAATACGGGGGTGGGTTTTTATCGGGCAGCGGTCATTTGGTTGAGGGGGGTAAGGGCTTGAAATATTTGATTTTGAGGAAGGTCCGGCGGGTCCATTCGCGGAAGGAGGCTCCTTTTTAAAAGCCCGTCAGGCTTTGGTTATTTTCTCCTCCCCATCTCCCAGCCCCGCCAGAGCGCGTAGATGGCGGGCAGTACCAAAAGCTCAAGCAGGCCCGAGGTGAACATACCTCCCACCATGGGCGCGGCTATCCTCTTCATCACGTCCGCCCCCGTCCCCATGCTCCACATTATGGGCAGCAGGCCCGCTATGATGGCAATGACGGTCATGAGCTTCGGGCGCACCCTCATGACGGTCCCATCCATTATCGCCTCATGGAGGTCCATGATTGAGTTCATCCTGCCTTCGGTTTTCCTTTCCTTGTAGGCGTGGTCGAGGTATATGAGCATGACTATGCCCATCTCGGCGTCGAGCCCGGCAAGGGCGAGGAATCCCACGGCGACCCCGATGCTAAGGTTATACCCGAGCAGATAGAGTATCCATCCCGCTCCTATCAGGGAAAACGGTATCGCAAGGAGGATGATGAGGCACTCGGTCACCGACTTGAAGTTGAGATAAAGGAGGAGGAAGATTATCCCGACGGTCAGGGGGACTATCACCTTAAGCCTCCCGTAAGCCCTCTGCATGTACTCGTACTGCCCGCTCCATGACGCGTAGTAGCCCGGCGGGAAGGTCACGTTTTGAGCCACCGCCGCCTTCGCGTCCTTTACGTAGCCCCCGATGTCCCTTCCCCTCACATCGACGTATATCCACGTGGTAAGGAGCGCGTTCTCGGTCCTGACGCCCGGAGGGCCCATCTTTATGCCAAGCTCCGCCACCTGCTCCAGCGGTATGTGCGTGCCCATCATCGTGGGCACGAGGACCCTTCTGAGCTTGTTTATATCGTCCCGGAGTTCCCTCTTGTACCGGACGTTCACCGGGTAGCGCTCAAGCCCCTCCACGGTGGTCGTTATGTTCTCGCCGCCTATGGCGGACATGACGACTTCCTGTATGTCCTCGATCTTCAAGCCGTAGCGCGCGGCCTCGTCCCTCTTTATCCTTATATCGAGGTAATAGCCTCCGACTATCCTCTCGGCGTACGCGCTCGCCGTGCCGGGGACTCCCTTTACGGCTGATTCCACCTCAAGGGCCACGCGTTCGAGCTCTTCGAGCCCCTTGCCGAATACCTTTATCCCCACTGGCGTCCTTATGCCGGTGGAGAGCATGTCCGTCCGCGCCTTTATCGGCATCGTCCACGCGTTCGTGACCCCCGGCATCTCAAGCGCGGAGTTCATCTCATCGACCAGCCGCTCCATCGTCATGCCGGGCCGCCATTGGGCCTGGGGCTTCAAGTTTATGATAGTCTCGAACATCTCGAAAGGCGCCGGGTCAGTGGCCGTAAGGGCCCTGCCGGCCTTGCCGAAGACGCTTTCGACCTCCGGGAACCCCTTTATTATCCTGTCCTGCGTCTGGAGTATCTCGGCGGCCTTCGTTACCGACACGCCCGGCAGGGTCACGGGCATGAACATAAGAGTCCCTTCGTTGAGCGCGGGCATGAACTCGCTCCCGAGCCTCGATAGCGGATAGACCGATATTATGAGCGCCGCTATCGCGAGCAGTATCGTCGTCTTCTTGAACCGTAGGACCCAGTTTATGGCCGGCCTGTAGAGCCAGATGGAGAACCTCGTGATGGGGTTTTTCTCCTCGTGCATTATCCTGCCCCTTATGAAAATCCCCATGAGGACCGGCACGAGCGTTATTGAAAGGAGCGCGGCCGCGCCCATCGAGAAGGTCTTGGTGTAGGCAAGGGGCTTGAAGAGCCTGCCCTCCTGCGCCTCCAATGTGAATATGGGCGTGAATGACGCGGTTATTATGAGGAGCGAGAAGAAGAGCGAGGGGCCGACCTCTTTGGCGGCCTCGGCTATTATCTGCCAGTGGGGTTTTGTATTTCTGTCGCGTTCGAGGTGCTTGTGCGCGTTCTCTATCATCACTATGGCCCCGTCTATCATCGCGCCTATGGCTATCGCGATCCCCCCGAGGCTCATTATGTTCGCGTTTATCCCCATGAGGTACATGATGATGAACGATATCAGTATCGCCACCGGGAGCATGAGGATGGCCACGAGGGCGCTCCTGAAGTGCATGAGGAAGACGATGCATACTATTGAGACGAGTATCGACTCCTCGACGAGCTTTTCCTTCAATGTGTCTATGGCCCTGTGGATGAGGCCGCTCCTGTCGTAGACCGGGACTATCTTTACATTCGGCGGCAGGCCGGCCTCGAGTTCCTTGAGCTTCTCCTTCACGCCCTTTATCACGTCGAGCGCGTTCTCGCCGAACCGCATGACGACTATACCGCCGACGGCCTCGCCGTCGCCGTTAAGCTCGGCCAACCCCCTCCTCTCGTCGGGGCCCAGTTCCACGCGCGCCACGTCCCGTACCTTTATGGGCGTGCCGGTCCTGTCCACCTTCAAGACTATGTCTTCTATGTCGGGGATGGACTTTATGTAGCCGAGCCCCCTTACCATGTACTCGCGCTCGGACATCTCCACGACCCTGCCGCCGACGTCGCGGTTGCCCATCTCGATGGCCTTCACGACGTCGCTCAGGGAAACATTGTAGGTAATGAGCCTGTTCGGGTCGATGTTGACCTGATATTGCTTCACGAACCCGCCGACCGATGCCACCTCGGAGACCCCCGGCACCTTTGTGAGCTGGTACCTCACGTACCAGTCCTGGATGGAGCGCAGCTCCGCGAGGCTCAAACCCGTGCCTTCGAGCGTGTACTCGAATACCCAGCCCACGCCCGAGGCGTCCGGGCCGAGCGAGGGCGCAACCCCCCTCGGGAGCTTGCCGGAGGCGAAGTTCAGGTATTCGAGAACGCGGCTCCGCGCCCAGTACATGTCGGTGCCGTCCTCGAATATCACGTATACGAAAGATACCCCGAAGAAGGAATAGCCCCTAACGACCTTCGCCTTCGGGACCGCGAGCATGGCCGTGGTAAGCGGGTATGTTATCTGGTCCTCGACGACCTGCGGGGCCTGCCCGGGGTATTCGGTGTAGATTATCACCTGTACGTCGGAGAGGTCGGGGATGGCGTCTACCGGGGTCTTGAATATAGCGTATACGCCCCAGAGCGCGGCGAAGAGCGTTATGAGGAGGATTATGAACTTGTTGGCTATTGATATGTCGATTATTTTTTTAAGCATTGGCTTAGCAGGCTGCTGAAAAAGTCCATCTGCTTTGTTGTATTCGTCTTGTTATAACGTAAGGTGAGTACGTCTCATTCCTCGCGCTTCGTGAAGGCATCTGGAGCTTTTTGAGCAGCCTTTTTGAATTTGGGGGGGCGCTAATGCCCTTCATGGACTGGTTTTCCCCGGAAAGACTGGGCCGGAGGGCTGCCGCCGTCGGCGTGTCCGTGTCCGAGCCCCCTTATAGCCGCCTGGAGGTTACTCTCGGAATCGACAAGGAAGTTGGCGGACGTGACCACCCACTCGCCTTCCTTTACGCCCTTCAATATCTGATACCACTCGCCGGCCTTTGCGCCGACCTCGACCCCCCTCGGCTCGAACGTGCCGTCCCTTTTATCGACTATCACGACCTGCCTTATGCCGGTGTCGATCACGGCTGAGTCCGGCACAGCTATGGCGGCTCTCGCCACGTCAACGGCTATCTCGACGTTCAGGTACATCCCGAGCTTGAGCCTGTGTTCCGGGTTCGGCAGCTCGAACCTGACCTTTGCCGTCCTTATCTCGGTCCCTTCCTCCGGGGCGTACCTTATCGAGCCGAGGTGCGTGTATATGTGCTCGATCTTCCCCTCGTAGACTTCTGCCGGGGAATAGGAGGGGGAAAGCGCCGCCTTCTGCCCCAGCTTTATATAAGGCATCTCGTACTCGTATATCTCGCCGTAGACCCAGACCCTTGAGTGGTCTATCACCTTGAAAAGAGTCTCCCCGGCCTCTATCTTCTGCCCCTCTATGACCATCTTCTCGGTAACGCTCCCCTGGGCCGGCGACCTTATCGACATGGTCCTCGCCGCAACGCCCGTATCCTCCAGCCTTTTTATCTGGTCATCGGATATGCCCCAATACTTCAGCCGCTGCCTTGCGGCGTTAAGGAGGTCTTCCGAGCCTTTCCTCACATCCGGGTAAGGGCTCTCTTTGGTCCGCTCCAGAGACCTTAGCGCGATGAGGTACTCTTCCTGCGCCGATACGAGGTCGGGGCTGTATAGCTCAAGCAGCTTTTCGTCCTTGCCGACCATCTGGTCGGTCCTGCTGACGTAGAGCTTCTCCACCCAGCCGGATACCTTCGCGCTCATGACAAAGACCCTGTCCTCCACCGGCTCGACCCTGCCGACTGTCCTTACCAGGCGCGTAAGCGGCCTCCTCCTGACCTCCTCGGACTTTACTCCTATCTTCTGTATCCTCTCCGGGCTTATCGTTATGGCGCCGGGGGCCGTTTGCCTTTGGGCCCCGTCTTCATAGACAGGGACATAGTCCATGCCCATGGGGTCTTTCATGGGAACAGGGGAGGTGGCCTCCGGGTTCATGGGGCTGCGGTAGTAGATTATCTTCCGTTCCTTTTTCGCCTCCGCTTTGGCCTCCTCTTTCTTCTCCGGCGGGGCGGGTCTCGTGTAATAGAATACCGCTGTACCTCCTATGGCGAGGCCTATGACGAGTATCAGGACGTTCTTCAATCCGCGGCTCATCTCGCTCCTCCCATTGCAAGGCCCGGCTCCGGGGCCTTTGCCGCGGCGGGCGTGAAGTCCGAGCCGACTATCTTTTCAAGGGCCGCTACTTTTTTGCGGTATTCGAGGAGGGCCTTCAGATAATCTATACGGGCCTTCTTCAATTCCCTTTCGGTGTCAAGGAGCGCGATGAAATCGGTCTTCCCCGACGAGTAGTTCCGGAGCGCGGACTCGAACGAGAGTTCCACCTGGGGGATGAGGCTGGTCTCGAAAAGCTCGGCCGTCCTCCGGGCGGCCTCGACCTGCAGGGCCGCGCTCTTCACCTCGAAGCCTTTGGTGTTCTTCTCGGACAGGAGCCTTGTCCTTGAGAAGACGGCGTTGGAGCGCGCCTCGTCGGTCCGGCTCCTGTACTTGCCCCTCCATATCGGTATATTGATCTGGAACATGAGGTCGTAGCTGTCGAACCTGCCGTCCCTCTGTATGGGGGCCACGCCTACCATGAAGTCCGGGTAATAGTCCTTTTTCGCCAGCTCGGCCCCGAGTTCGTTAGCCTCGGCGTCCGATTCGAGCATCTTCAGCTCCGGGTTCTTCTCAAGCGCCGTCTTTATAAGCTCGCCGGCGTCGAAAGCCGCCTTCTCCTTTGAAAGCGGGGCGGCCTCGCCGAGCGCGGAGTCCTGCGGCCTGTTCAGCAAGGATTTGAGCTTAGCCCCGGCTATGCCCTTTTCCGCCTCAAGGGTGATGACGTCGTTTTCTATCATGGAGGATTCGAAGTTGACCTTTATCACATCCTGCTGGGAGACGTGGCCGGTAGAGTACCTTGTCCCTGCTATCTCCGCCATCTGAGAGAGGAGCCCTTTTATCTCCACCGTCCTTTTTATCGCCTCCGTTATGAAGGAATAGTCGAAAAAGGCCTCCTTGACCATAGAGGCGATTTCAAGCTCCTTGGCGTCGAGCTCCGAGCGGGCGGTGCGCGCCTCTTTAAGGGCTATCTTTTCCTTGAGCGGCAGTTTGCCGGGGAACGGGAACATCTGGGCTACGGTATACCTGGTGAGCATGGCGTTACCCGGAGAGATGTTCAGCGGATGGTCTTTGGAAAGGTCTTCCATCTCTATCTTCAGCGTCGGGTCGTCGAGCCTGCCTTCCGCGCTCGCGCGCGCCTCCCTTGCCTTTATCCGCTCGGCAAAGGCCTTTATCTCCGGGTTATTCTCGCGCGCCTCTTTCAGAAGCTCCGGAAGGGTGATCGTCTCGGCCTTTGCCCGCATTGGCGCAAACAAAACGGATACGGACAAGATGGCAAGGAGGGATACCCTGGACCAGGACCTTAAAGAACTTATCCGCACAGGCGTCTCCTTCGGGTCTATTGTCCACAGTCAAGAAGAGAAAGGAAGCTCATCTATTATCATAAATAAAACTGAATTTGGCGGTTTTTTTATCGGCCTCGACCCTGATATCGAAAATATAGCGTCCTTTCTCACTCATGTCGAGCGCGGACATGAAGGAGAAGGTCTTGCCCATCTCCATGCCCATAAGCTCCTTTTCAACCTTCTTCCCGCCGGGGGAAGTGATGGTGGCGAAGACCTTCGCCTCTTTTATGGGTCTCAGCGCCTTTGAAAGGTCGTAGAGGTAAAGGTCTGTCATCGACCCCGCGGCGTCTATCTTTAGGGCCGCCTTTATCCCGTTATCCGTCTTTACCAGCTCTGCCCCGTAGACCTTGCTCAAGGGCGCTAAAAACAAGGCGACGAAAAAGCAGACGGCGAGCGCGTTTGAAAGCCTTCTTATCCCCATTTTACAGTCTCCTTTGTTCTACATAAGGTAGAATTATCGGGCAAAAAAAATTTCAGTGGTGGTCGTGGTGGCTATGGCCTGAACGTACGTCGCAGTGCGTCTTGCAGCTCTTCCCGAGCCTGTCGATGTGCATTGAGCAGTGGCTTGTCGTGCACTCTTTCTTTGCAGTTATATTGGCCGCGGAAAGGGGCAGGGTCAGCGAAAGCGTAAGGAAGACGGCTGCGGCAGCGCTCAACGCAACCGCCTTCAGGCCCGGAAAAGGGAGTTTCACCTCTTTGCCTTCGACGAGCCTCCTTATCCTCGCGGCAACGGGGCTGCCGCCAGTGATAGAGGCGGGGATGAACGCGAACCTGTTATGCGACGCTACCTTTATAAGCGCCCCGGCAAGGTTGAGCCTGCCGATGGCCGAGGCGGCCGCCGCGTCGTCGGCCTCGTGTTCTTTTATGATGCGGATATTGTCGATAAAGTGCTTTATGACGGGCAGATAGAAAAAGGAGTCCTTTAGGAGCGACAGGACGAAGAACCTGAGCGGGTCGAACCTCTTCCTGTGATGGAGCTCGTGGAGGAATACGGCCTTAAGCTCACCTTTTTCAAGCCCGTTCAGCAGGCCCCTTGAGATGTATATCTTAGGGCGGATAAGGCCGTGGGTAAAGGCTATCTTCGACGCGTCGTCTATAAGTATCAATGCCCCGGCCCTCTTGCCCAGCGGCAGGCCCTTTACGGCCTTATTCGCCCTCGAAAGGCGCGTCATGTTCCGGAAGGCCCCGTACGCAAGCCCCAGTATTACAATGGACGCGCCAGACCAGATGAATAGGAACTTCAATATCTCGGCGTAGCCGAGGCACCTTATGAATATAGACTGGCAGAAGTCCGCTATCGTATATGTCGCGGAAAGGAGGGCGGGCAGGCCATAGGCACCCCACGCAAGCACGCCGAAGGCGAGGCTCAATACCATTAACAGGGGGTGGATAGCCACTACCTCTTCCTTTCAAGCTCCTTTTTCTTCTTCTCTATGAGGACCGAGAGCCTGTCGAGCTCGACAGGGTCGGTATCAGCGAGGGTGTCCACGAACGACGCGCAGGCCCCGCTCCTCGATATCTCGAAGATGCCCCTTAGCACTTCGCCCGATACCTCTTTTGCGAAACCCTCTTTTGTGTAAGCCGGACTGAATATATAGACGCTGTCGCCCTTTGTCCTTTTGACGAAGCCCTTTTTACAGAGCCGCTCAAGCACGGTAAGTACCGTTGTGAGGGCGATCTCCCTCGTCCCTTTTATTTCGGAAAAAACGGCCTTTCCTGTAGCCTCGCCCCTTGCCCAGAGGACTTCGAGTATCTCCTGTTCGAGGCGGCCGAGTATCTTTCCGGGGTTGTCCTTTGACCTGATGGTATTTTCCATTTTCAAAGCCTGGCCTTCATACCTCCCATAATATTCGACAACCTGTAGAATGTCAAGACGAAAGTTTGATAATAGCTTGCTTAGCCTCCCCTTTTACTGTAATATGAGTCGATTTTCTCTAAAAGGTCGCCTTAAAACTCAAAATTTTTTCAGGCTGCTCAAAAAGCTCCAGATGCGAGGCGTCAAGGAGCGAGGCATGAGACGTACTCTGTTCGTACGTCGCAATGATGAGCGACGAAGACAACAAAGCAGATGGACTTTTTCAGCAGCCTGCTGGGGGCATTGGATTGGCTTTCATAACTTTCGAAGGAGTCGAGGGGTGCGGCAAGTCTACCCAGATGGAGCTGCTTAAGTCCTTCCTTGA
Organism: Deltaproteobacteria bacterium; assembly: GCA_016219015.1. Taxonomy (GTDB): domain Bacteria; phylum Desulfobacterota; class GWC2-55-46; order GWC2-55-46; family GWC2-55-46; genus JACRCL01. The sequence continues at coordinate 45,300 of JACRCL010000005.1, read as the reverse complement.
GAAAAAGGGGAGGAAAGTCCTTAGCGTGCGGGAGCCGGGCGGCACGGCCCTGGGCGAGAGGGTGAGGGCGATACTCCTCGATTCCAAACAGGAGCCCGTTGACCCGTGGGCCGAGCTCTTCCTTTATGAGGCGTGCAGGGCCCAGCTCGTCAAAAACGTCATAAGGCCCGCGCTCGAAGCCGGAAAGACCGTCGTCTGCGACAGGTTTACTGACTCCACCGTAGCCTACCAGGGCTTCGGCAGGGGGCTCGACATAAAGACCATAGAAGGCCTTAACAGGCTCGCGACAGGCGGATTGAAGCCTGATATCACCTTCCTCATCGACTGCGACATCGAGGTGGGCCTTGAAAGGGCGCTGTCGAGGATAAAAGAGAAGAAGGGCGCGAGGGAGGACCGCTTCGAGAAAGAGGACCTTGCCTTCCACGGGAGGGTGAGGGACGGCTACCTTTCGATAGCCGCGAACGACCCCAAAAGGGTCAGGGTGATAGCCGCGGCCCGTGAGATAGCTTCGATTCATGAAGAGATATGTGGCTGCCTCTAAAAATTGTTCTAATTTTTAGAGGCAGCCATGTGGTATTATAATGAGAGGACTGTAGGGCAGATATGCCTTTCAAAGACATAATAGGCCACACAAGGGAGATAGAGATAATAAAGGGCGCCATCCTTAATAAAAGGGTAGCGCATTCCTATCTCTTTTCAGGCCCCGAAGGCATCGGCAAAAGGAAGGCCGCCCTCGCCTTTGCCGCCGCCCTGAACTGCCAGCGCCCTCTGGAAGGCGAACCCTGCGGTACCTGCCTTGACTGCGAGAGGATGGAAAGGGGCGTCCACACCAACCTCTTGCAGGTATGGCCTACCGACAGGGACGGCGAGCGGGACGACGCCGGGCTTATCAGGGTGGACCAGGTAAGGGAGATACAGAACGCGGTAAAGTACAGGGTCGAGAGCGGGACACGGGTGGTTGTTGTAGACTCGGCCGAGAGGTTCATGGCGCAGGCCGCCAACGCCTTTCTGAAGACGCTCGAGGAGCCGCCGGCAGGGTCGATGATAATACTTATCTCGTCGCGCCCGAGCGAGCTGCTTCCGACGATAATCTCAAGGTGCCAGAGGGTCAACTTCCGCCCCCTGCCGATCGACGCGCTCTCGGGTTTTCTCGCGGACAAGAGGGGCCTTCCGGCCGGAGAGGCCCAGAGCGTCGCCAGGGCCTCCGGGGGGAGCGTCTCGGCGGCCTTCAGTTACCTTGAGGCAGGGGCGAACGAGAAGAGGAAAGAGGTACTCATGCGGCTTCTGTCGATAGAGCCGGGCGATACCGACGAGGCCATAAGGCTCGCCGAGGAGCTTTCAAGGAGGGACGACCTCGAAGAGGTGCTCGAGTTCATAAAGGGCTGGTACAGGGACAAGGCCGTATACATGGAAGGCGCGGGCGGGCTTGTGGTCAACTCGGACTTCGCGGGCCATTTCGACAAGGACAGCGGGTCAAGGGAGCTCTGGGACGTTTATTCGATGGTCGAGGGGGCGAAGCGCTCGATAATGCCCCCGAGGTACGCGAACAAGCAGCTGACGTTAGAGGCGCTGTTCCTGAACATCTCCGCGCGCGCGTAATGAAACAACCCTGCAGCTTGCTGCAGGGTATCAAAATCTCCCCTCCCTTGATGGGAGGGGAAGCGGCGAAGATAACGCGGCAGATGGACTTTTTCAGCAGCCTGAGGAAAAAAGGAAAAGAGGTCCTTAATGGTTAAGATAGCGGGTGTAAGGTTCAAGAAGGCTTGCAAGGTCTATGACTTCGACACGAACGGGCTGGAACTGAACCCCGGAGAGACGGTCATAGTCGAGGTCGAAAAGGGGCTCGGCATGGGCGTCGTCGCGTACAGGCCTAAAGAGGCCGACCCTGCCGCGCTCGTGCGCCCCTTGAAGAAGGTCGTCCGCAAGGCCGACGCGGTCGATATGGAGAGGCACGGGTTCAACACCGAGCGCGAGAACGATGCGTTCAGGATATGCAGGGAAAAGATAGCCCATTACAGGCTCCCTATGAAGCTCATAAGGGTGGAGTACCTCTTTGATTCGAGCAAAGCGATATTCTACTTCACCTCCGAGACCCGGGTGGACTTCAGGGAGCTGGTAAAAGACCTCGCCGCCGGGTTCCATACGAGGATCGAGATGCGCCAGATCGGGGTGAGGGACGAGGCGAAGATGGTAGGCGGGCTCGGGCCGTGCGGCAGGGAGCTATGCTGCTCCGGTTTCCTCTCGGACTTCGAGCCTGTTACGATAAAGATGGCGAAGGAGCAGAACCTTGCCCTGAACCCGGTCAAGATATCCGGCATCTGCGGCAGGCTGATGTGCTGCCTGAGCTACGAGCACCAGATGTACCAGAACGAAAAGGGCGCGAGGCAGGGCAAGGACGGGGGCGGGTGCTCGGGCTGCGGCGGGCATAACGGGCACGACGGCCATAACGGAAAGAACGGGAAAGAAGACGGGCAGGGCAAGGATGGCGGCCGGCAGGACTCCACGGAAGGGGCTTAAAGGAAGGATGCCGGACAGGAAAGAGACCTTTTACATCACCACACCCATATATTACGTCAACGACGTCCCCCACATTGGGCACGCCTATACGACCGTGGCCGCGGACGTTATCGCGAGGTACAGGAGGCTCAAGGGCTATCAAGTATTATTCCTGACCGGGACCGACGAGCACGGCCAGAAGGTCGAGAAGGCCGCGGAGCGCGCGAATGTAAGGCCGCTTGAATTCGCCGATAACGTAATGGTAAGGTTCAAGGACCTCTGGGCAAGGCTCAACATATCCAACGACGACTTCATAAGGACGACAGAAGACAGGCACAGGCAGGCCGTAACGCGCCTCTGGGAAGAGGTAAGGGGCAGGGGCGATATCTACCTCGGCGAGTACGAGGACTGGTACTGCACCGCGGACGAGAACTTCCTTACCGAGACACAGCTGAAGGACGGCAGGTGCCCCGACTGCGGCAGGCCGGTGGAGAAACTGAAAGAGCCGAGCTATTTCTTCAAGCTCTCGAAATACGGCGAGCCGCTCCTTAAATATTTCGAAGCCCACCCCGGATTCATCGAGCCGCAGAACAGAAGAAATGAGATAGTAAGTTTCGTAAGGGATGGTCTCAGGGACTTGTCCGTCAGCAGGACGACCTTCTCCTGGGGCATACCAGTGCCGGAAGACCCGAGGCACATAATGTACGTCTGGTTCGACGCGCTCACGAACTACCTGACGGCCACGGGATACCCGCTGGAGAGCGGCAGGAACATCTTCTGGCCTGCCGACCTCCACATAATAGGCAAGGACATCCTGAGGTTCCATACCGTCTACTGGCCGGCCTTCCTCATGGCCGCCGGGCTGCCTCTGCCGGGCAAGGTCTTCGCCCACGGGTGGTGGACCGTGGACGGGGCCAAGATGAGCAAGTCAAAAGGCAACGTCGTCGACCCGAACGAGATGATATCCAGATACGGCGTGGACCAGTTCAGGTACTTCCTCTTAAGGGAGGTCCCTTTCGGGGTGGACGGGGATTTTTCGATAAAGGCCCTCGAAGGCAGGATAAACAGCGACCTGGCCAACGACTTCGGCAACCTCTTGAGCAGGTCCGTCTCCATGATAGAGAAGTACAGGGGAGGCGTGGTGCCGGAGCGGGTTGAGGCCATGGACAGGCCCGAAAGCGAAGCGGCGGAAGGCCGGGCCAGCGAAGAGTTTATAAGGAAATTGTTCGAAGTAACCTTGTATAGCGGAGAATATAAAGGGAGCAAATGGAAGAATTTCGATAAGCTGATGGATGAGCTTAAGTTCAGTGACGCACTGGAGCAGATATGGGTTGTAGTAAGGAATATGAACGTCTATGTCGATAAGTCCGCTCCGTGGAAGCTCGCGAAAGAAAAGGACGAAGAGACGCTCTCCAATGTCCTCTATACGCTCGCCGAGGGGCTGAGGATATTGGCCGTATATATATATCCGTTCATGCCCGCCTCGGCCCAAAAGGTCTGGGAGGGACTCGGGGTGGAGGGTGATATCTCCGCCTGCTCCTTTGAAAATGAGGTCAGGTTCGGGAAAGGCAAGGCGGGCAAACAGATAAAAAAGCTACCGCCGCTCTTCCCGAGGATACAGCAATAAAAGAATGACCTCATTTCTTTTAACTGGTATTAAGGAAACTCTGATTAATTGTCATTCTGAGGGAGCGTAGCGACCGAAGAATCTGTATGTTTTTGTCTAAATACGAGATTCTTCGCTGCGCTCAGAATGACATGCTGTGAATTAAATCGGAGTTGCCTAATTTTTTATGGATAAGACCCTTTTCATAGACGCCCATGCCCACCTTGACGACCCTAAGTTCGACACGGACAGGGACCTCGTTATCCAAAGGGCGAAAGAGGCCGGGCTCAAGAACATCATCACGGTCGGCTGCTGGAACAAAAAGACCGGCTTCGGCGGCCTTACGGAGTTGCTCTCCTACTATGACTTCATCTACGCGGCCCTCGGCGTCCACCCGCATGACGCGAAGGACGCCGTTGATGAGACGCCTTTCAATGAGATACGCTCCCTCGCCCTCCAGAAAGGCTCACGGGTCGTGGCCATAGGTGAGACCGGGCTCGACTACCACTACGACAACTCTCCGAGGGATAGGCAGAAGGAGGTCTTCGCGAGGCACCTAACGCTAGCGAGGGAGCTTAACCTCCCGGTCATCATCCACACGAGGGAGGCTGAAAATGACACCCTTGAAATTTTGAAGTCCGAGGGCGTAAACGAGGTGGGAGGGGTCTTCCATTGCTTCTCAGGCTCGATGGAGCTTGCCATGGCCGCCCTTGAGATGGGCTTCTACCTTTCGTTCACCGGGGTCGTCACATTCCCGAACGCGGATAAATTGAGGGAGGTCGTAAAAAAGGTCCCCATAGAGAATATCCTCATCGAGACCGACTGCCCGTATCTCGCGCCGTTACCCCACAGGGGCAAGAGGAACGAGCCGTCGTTCGTGGTCGAAACGGCGAAAGAGATAGCGCGGATAAAGGGCTTGACGATAGAGGATGTGGGCAGGATTACGACGCGGAACTCCGAGGACCTCTTCGGCATGGGCCCGAAGACCCGGGACGCGAAGATAGCCTACCCAATCAGGAACTCCCTTTACCTGAATATCACGAACAGGTGCTCGAACTACTGCACCTTCTGCGCGAAGTTCAAGTCCTACACGGTCAAAGGGCATTACCTGAGGCTCGGGGAAGAGCCTGACTTCAAGGAGGTCATAGCCGCCATAGGCCCTGACCCGGCGTTGAAGTACGACGAGATAGTCTTCTGCGGCTTCGGAGAGCCGCTCATAAGGCTCGACCTCGTGAAAGAGGTCGGGATGTTCCTTAAAAGGCAGGGGTGCAGGATAAGGATAGACACCGACGGGCTTGCCAACCTCGTCCATAAGAGGAACGTCCTTTCGGAGCTGAAGTTCGTGGACGTGATTTCCGTAAGCATGAACGCCCCCGATTCCGCCACGTACCAGAGGCTCATAAAGACCCCGTTCGGCGACAACGCATACCCGGCGATACTTTATTTCCTGAGGGAGGCGAAGAAGTTCATCCCCAAGGTGATAGCCTCAGTCGTTAGCGTCCCCGGATTGGATATCGAGGCGTGCAGGAAGGTGGCCGAGGACGACATCGGGGTCTCCTTCAGGGTAAGGGAATACGATACGGTCGGTTGAAGAGATGCTGAAAGGCCGAAAAGGACTTATCTTAGCGATCCTCGTGTGCCTATGGGCCTTTGGCAGCCTGCCGGTCTTCAAGGCGGAGATAACCGCCGTGAAACTGATGCGGGTCATTCTTTCGGACAGCGCCGAGCGCCAGAGGCTCACGATAAGGTCGATAGACGAGCTGTCGGAGAAGGCCGCCTCTTTGACTCCAACGGGCTCAACGGTCTATTTTTTCAACCCGTCCGAATCCAAAAGCCCGGAAGGATCGTTTATCTCCGGGAAGGCCGCGTACTACCTCTACCCGCGAAATCTCAAGGTGATAGAGCCGGGGGCGCGGTTTGAACCGGCGGTATTAAAAGAGGGCGACTACATAATGCTATTCTTCCCCCCCTCTGAAGACCCTTCCCTTGAGGCCGCGCTCGCCTCGGCATTGAAGATCGACAAGGTCTACGGCCGCGCGGACGAGAAGGGCGCGCAGGCCCTGTACAGGGTCGCCGGGGCGGGCGCGCGATGACAGTATTCATGGCTATATCGGCCATAACCGCGTTTCTCCTGTCGGGGTATGTCCTTTTACGGATAATAGACCTCAAGGGTGAGCTTGGGCTGAATACCGGCGTAAGGGCGGCGATATCCTTCAGCCTGGGTCTCGGCGCGATATCCCTACAGATGTTCCTCTACTCCCTCGCGTCAATACCTTTCGGCTTTTACTCCGTCTCGGCCCCGTGGGTGATTATCGCCGGGGCCCTGCTCCTCTACTCCATCAGGAAGAGACCTCAGAAAGCAGCGTCTTCGATTGAAAAGACCGGTCCAGGCCTCTTTGATGTAATACTATCGGTAGTGATCCTTTCGCAGGCGGCTTACGCCCTCGTCTACGCCCTGGCCCTTCCGCTTGCCGGGTGGGACGCGTGGTTCATCTGGTTCCTGAAGGGCAGGGCCTTTTTTGTGGATAGGACCGTATCCAACGGCTTCCTCACGAACGGTCTCTACGCCTACGACCACCCGGAATATCCGCTCCTTATACCCCTATCGATAGCGTGGGTCTACACCGCCATAGGCCATGTGAGCGAGACAGCGGCAAAGGCGATATTCCCGCTCCAGTTCTACTCCATGCTCGCCGTATTTTATTACTTCACAAAGAGGCTTTGGGGAAGGAGGGCGGGGCTCGTATTCACGGCGCTCCTGTCGCTGACGCCTATCGTGCTCATCCATTCCGGCGGGTTCCCGGTAAAGATAGGCGTGCTGTACGTAGGGGACTTCGTGGGCCACGCCGACCTTACGATAGCCGTCTACTTCCTCTCGGCCTGCGCCTTCTTTTATCTCTATACGCAGGAGGGCAGGACCCCGCAGGTAATATTATCCGGCCTCTTCCTCGCCCTCGGCGCGTGGACAAAGAACGAGGGGCTTGCGTTCGCGGCACTCGGTTTCCTCGGCATCCTGATATATCTGATGACTGAGAAGAAAGGGTGGTGGTTAAAGGCCGCAATAATAGCCGCCGTGCTCATGCTCTTCATAGCCCCCTGGTCGGTCTACAAGACGGGCCTCGGGCTTAAGAGCGAATACACCGGCAATATGGGATTGAGCGTATTTTTCGGGAATATCGGCAGGATTAAATTGGTTTTGACGCGCATGGTCGAATACATGTTCGGGTACATAGCCCTCTATAACTTCACATGGTGGCTGTACGCGGCGTCGTTCATATTCAACCTGCGGGGGCTTGCCAGAAAACCCCTTCTCATCCTTAACGCAATGCTTTTATCCCAGCTTGCCGTCTACGTTCTTATATATGTGATAAGCCCGAATGATATAAACTGGCTCATACAGACCTCCCTCGACAGGGTGCTTCTACACCTGACCCCTTTGTCCATGCTGATAGCCGCGGTCAACCTGAAAGAGGTACTGGGCGAGAACGGGCGGCAATAAAAATACTCGCCTTTGAGCAAGACCGCGCCTGCATCCCCTCTTTACACTTACATTTCTTAATGGTATCCTGATAAATTATTAATGCGAAAGCAATAAAATGCCTTTATACTGCGTTGTTACGTGCGGGACGTAAGTATTAACAAGAAGACTTTTCAGGGATAATATGTCATTCAAATCCGGCTTCATATCCATAATCGGCCGTCCCAACGCCGGGAAATCGACCCTCCTTAACGCCATACTCGGCGAAAAGATATCGATCGTCTCCGAGAAGCCCCAGACGACTCGGAACGTCATAAGGGGCGTCAAGAACCTGAAAGACGCCCAGGTGATATTCATAGACACGCCGGGCATACACAAGGGCAAGGGGCTCTTGAACGAGTTCATGGTCAAGGAGGCGCTGTCGACGCTGCGAGAGGTGGACGCCATAGTCTATCTCGTCGAGGCGAACAGGCCCGTTACCGACGACGACCGCTTCATAATAATGGGCCTCAAGGGGGTCAAGTGCCCCGTCATACTCGGCATAAACAAGGTCGATAAGATCGACCGGAGGATGGTCCTGCCTTTAATAGAGGAATACTCGAAGCTCTATCCGTTCAAGGAGATAGTGCCCATATCGGCCCTCAAGAAAGACGGCATCGACGTGCTCTTCGGCCTCATCGCGGGCCTGCTGCCCGAGGGGCCGCAATACTTCCCCGAGGACGCCATCACCGACGTGCCGGAGAGGTTCATAGCCGCCGAGATAATCAGGGAAAAGATATTCCGCTTCACCAAGGAGGAGGTCCCGTACTCGGTAGCCGTCGTGATAGAGCGGTTCGAGGAAAAAAGGGCGAAGGACCTCATCTCCATCTCGGCCGCCATAAACGTCGAGAAGGACTCCCAGAAGGGTATAATAATAGGCAAGGCGGGCTCTATGCTCAAGAGGATAGGGACGGCCGCGAGGGAAGACCTCGAAAGGCTCCTCGGCGCAAGGGTATATATCGAGCTTTTCGTGCGCGTTCAGGAGGATTGGACTAAGAAGCCGGGGGCGTTAAAAGAATTCGGGTATTAAAAGGCTGCTGAAAAAGTCCATCTGCTTTGTTGTCTACGTCTTGTCATAACGTGAGGAGAGTACGTCTCATTCCTAAGCTCCCCTATTCCAGTGGGGCCTCGCATCTGGAGCTTTTTGAGCAGCCTTTAGCGGGTATTAACAGGCCGCATATGGAGCTTTTGAACAGCCTTTTAGGATGATATGAAGCCAATAGTAGCCATCGTAGGCCGCCCCAACGTGGGTAAATCGACGCTCTTCAACAGGATAATCGGCAGGCGCAAGGCCATAGTAGCCGACGAGCCGGGGGTGACGAGGGACTTGAACTTCGGGGACGCCGAGGAACTCGGACACGCCTTTACGGTCGTTGATACCGGCGGCTTCGAGGCCGATACCACCGACGAGATACTGAAGCAGGTGAGGGACCAGGCGCGCCTCGCCATTGAGGATTCGGACGTCATCGTATTCCTCATGGACGGCAGGGTCGGCCCCACCCCTCAGGACAAGGACCTCGTTGATATGCTGAGGCGGTCGGGCAAGCCCGTCATCTACGCCGTAAACAAGCTCGATACCGACAGGCTGGACGCCGGCGCCGCGGAGTTCTACGGGCTCGGCATAGGCCAGGTCTTGCCGGTATCCGCCGAGCACGGCAGGGGCTTAAACGAGCTCATAGACGGTATAATAGAGAAGCTCCCGCCGGCCGAGGAGGAAGAGGCCCCCGGCGAAAGGGTGAGCGTGGCGATAGTAGGAAGGCCCAACGCCGGCAAATCTTCGCTCCTTAACAGGCTCATAGGCAGGCAGCGCTCCATAGTGAGCGACGTGGCAGGCACCACGAGGGACTCGATCGATACGCCCTTTGAATCCGACGGGAGGAAGTACCTATTCATAGACACCGCCGGGATAAGGAAAAAGAACAAGATAAGCCTCACGGTAGAGAGCTACTGCGTCATGGAGGCGATAAAGTCGATAGAGCGGTGCGACGCCGCCGTCCTCGTCGTGGACGGCCATGAGGGCGTGAAGGCGCAGGACGAGAAGATAGCCGGGCTCATAGAGGACAGGAAGAAGTGCTGCGTGATAGTCGTGAACAAATGGGACCTCGTCGAGAAGGACACGCACACGGCCGGGCACGCGGAGGATTTCATAAGGAAGACGCTGCCGTTCCTCACGTACGCCCCGGTCATTTTCACGTCCGCGCTGACCGGGCAGAGGGTGAAGAAGGTGCTTGACACCATAGACGAGGTCGTGGAAAAGGGCAGGACCCGTGTGTCGACGTCGAAGCTCAACGACGCCCTCGAAGGCATACAGGGGCGCTACCACCCCCCGGCCTACAAGGGCAAGGAGGTCAAGTTCTACTATATGACCCAGACGGGCGTCATGCCGCCGACTTTCGTGGTCTTCGCAAACATCCCCGAGGGGGTACAGGACCAGTACAAGAGGTACCTGGCGGCCGGGCTGCGGGAAACCCTCGGCATGGAGAACGTACCGATAAAGCTCATTTTCAGGAAGAGGCATTGAGGGACTTTTTCGGGGCCATACGCGACGGTTTCAGGATATACGGCAGGAACAACTGCTTCAACAGGTCCGCCGCGATATCCTTCTACGCCTTTTTCTCGCTCGTCCCCATAATGCTCCTAATTACCGCCGGGCTCGGATTCATAATGGGCGCCAGGGCGGGGCTCATGGAGCGGGTCGTGGGCATGGCCAAACAGTCGCTCCCCTATATAGGGGACAAGACGATAGGCGACATCAAGGGGCTGTCGTACGAGTGGAAGAAGATGAGCTGGCTCGGCATAATATCGCTCATATCGAGCGCCGAGCTTGTGCTCGGCGCCACGGCGGACGCTCTTACCGGCATATTCGGCATAACCGTCAAGCGGGGGTTCATAAAAAGCAGGATAGTATACCTGATAGTCCTCCTGATAGGTATCATCGCGGCGTTCATATCGATAACCATGACCGCGGCGTCGATATTGATAAAAAAGGCCGAGATAAGCTTTTTCGGGTGGGAGGTGCTCCATTACCTTATCCAGAGCGTGATATTCAAGTACGTAATCCCGTTCCTTCTTGTTACATTTGTCGTAGGTCTTGTTTACAGGATGTTCGCGGGCTCAAGCATGGATTTAAACCACGCCTTTTTCGGCAGCCTCGTCTTCACGGCACTTTGGGAGACGGCGAAGCACCTTTTCGAGTGGTATATATCGAATTTCCCTACCTATAACAAGTTCTACGGCTCGATAGGGACCCTCATGGTGCTCCTTTTGTGGATGTTCTACTCCTCGAACATATTCCTCTTCAGCGCCTCCATAGCCAAGGCCGCCTACGACAGGGGCGGGAGGAAGGTGAACAGAAGGGCCGGCAGGAGGGGTTGAATTGCCGGTATTTATCATGTAAATCAGTGACGTAAATCCATATTCCGTAAAAATATTTTTATTGTAAAATCCTTTGATATATGACAGAATATTTTGTGCTATTTTCAAGGCAATCCATACCCCCATTTATATCCGGAGAGGACTCATAAATGAACCAGTTATATAAGAACATAGCCATGTGGCTCATAATAATAGCCACTGTCGTACTTATGTTCAATCTAATAAGCTACAAGCAGCCTTCGTCGGAAAAGGTCATCTTCAGCGATTTTATACAGGAAGTTGAAAGCGGAAATATCGCCGAGGTAACCATCCAGGGCAACGACATACTCGGCAAGTTCAAGGACGGCAAGACTTTCAAGTCCTACTCCCCCCAGTACCCCGACCTCATAGGCAAGCTCCGCTCAAGCGGCGTTAAAATCACCGCCGAGCCCGTCGTCGAGACGCCGTCGTGGGGCACGATATTCGTATCGTGGTTCCCGATGATACTCCTCATCGGGGTCTGGATATTCTTCATGCGCCAGATGCAGAGCGGCGGCGGCAAGGCGATGAGCTTCGGCAAATCGAGGGCGAAGCTCTTGACCGAGAACCAGCACAGGGTGACGTTCAAGGACGTGGCCGGCATAGACGAGGCCAAGGATGAGGTCGAGGAGATAATAGAGTTCCTGAAGGACCCCAAGAAGTTCACCAGGCTCGGCGGCAGGATACCCAAGGGCGTCCTCCTCGTCGGCTCGCCCGGAACGGGGAAGACCCTTCTGGCCAAGGCCATAGCCGGAGAGGCCGGAGTGCCGTTCTTCTCGATTTCCGGCAGCGACTTCGTCGAGATGTTCGTGGGCGTGGGCGCCTCGCGCGTAAGGGACCTTTTCGTGCAGGGCAAGAAGAACGCTCCCTGCATAATATTCATAGACGAGATAGACGCCGTCGGCCGCCACAGGGGCGCGGGCCTCGGCGGGGGCCACGACGAGAGGGAGCAGACGCTGAACCAGCTCCTCGTGGAGATGGACGGCTTCGAGAGCAACGAGGGCGTCATCATAATCGCGGCCACCAACAGGCCCGACGTGCTCGACCCGGCGCTCCTTCGCCCCGGCAGGTTCGACAGGAACGTCGTCGTGCCCAAGCCCGACATAAGGGGCAGGGAAGAGATACTGAAGGTGCACGCCGCCAAGACCCCGCTCGGCACGGACGTCAACCTCGACGTGGTGGCGCGCGGCACGCCGGGTTTTTCGGGCGCGGACCTTTCAAACCTCGTCAACGAGGCCGCCCTCCTTGCGGCCCGCAGGGGCAAGGACAAGGTCGAGAAGATAGAGTTCGACGACGCCAAGGACAAGCTCCTCATGGGAAGCGAGAGGAGGTCGATGATAATAAGCGACTCCGAGAAGAAAAATACGGCCTACCACGAGGCCGGGCACACGCTCGTCGCCAGGCTCATCCCCGGCACCGACCCGATACACAAGGTATCGATAATCCCGAGGGGCATGGCGCTCGGGCTTACGCAGCAGATACCCATAGACGACAGGCACACGTACAGCAAGGAGTACCTCGTCAACAACATCGCGGTACTTATGGGCGGCAGGGCGGCCGAGGAGCTGATCTTGAAGCACATGACCACCGGCGCGGGCAACGACATCGAGAGGTCCACGGAGATTGCGCGGAAGATGGTCTGCGAGTGGGGCATGAGCGATAAGCTCGGGCCGCTGACCTTCGGCAAGAAGGAAGAGCACATATTCCTCGGCAAGGAGATGGCGCAGAGGAGGGACTTCAGCGAGGAGACCGCCGAGGAGATAGACACCGAGATAAAGAAGATAGTGATCGAGAACTATAACAGGGCGAAGAAGCTCCTCGAGGGCAGGCTCGACACCCTCCACAGGCTCGCGGGCGTGCTCCTTGAAAAAGAGGTCCTCGACGGCCCGGAGATAGACAGGCTCATCTTCGCGGACGGCCCGGCCCCGCCGGCCGCAAGCGGCCCCGGCGCCAAGCCCGAGGCATTGAAGCCCGAGGACGCCGAGCAGCTCGGGGTAGTCGTAAAGTAATGCTTCATTTGCCGCGGGGCCTAATGGCCCCGTCGGCTATTCCGTTTAAAATCCAGTCGACAAGCATAGCGAGCGGACCCCCCGTGGAAAGACCGCGGGGAGGAGCGAGCGAATTACAAACGTTAAAATTCCTTCCATATCCGGCGGAGAGCCCCGGTGAGGCCACCTGTAAGATGCCTTGAGATATCGTCGATGGAAAGAGCCGAGGCCGAGATGCGTAGCATCGGGGTCGACCCGGCCGGCATCCGCATAATGGCCCCGAAGCAGTTCCATTACAACCTTAAGGTCCGCGATCTTTCCGCCCCGCAGGCGAACGTCATCAAGCAGGAGATGCTCTCCATAGGCGGCGAGGCGGCCGTGGCCAGGGGGGCGGCCTCCTGCTCCGTTGAGAAGAGCGGGGCGGTCCTCTCCGGGACGCTCAAGCAGTTCAACACCCTTGTAGACAAGCTTAAATATCAGTCCTTCGGCCTCCCGGAAGTGGGCGAGTCGATAGCCGCCGCCCTTGAGAACTCGCGCAGGCGCTCTTATGTCTTCAAGGGGCGCACGAGGCAGTGGGAGCTGGGGAAGCGGACCCTCATAATGGGCATACTGAACGTCACCCCTGATTCGTTCTCGGACAAGGGGCTTTTTTTTGATAAGGCCGCGGCAATCCAGAGGGCCCTTGAGATGGTCTCCGAGGGCGCGGACTGGGTAGATGTCGGGGGCGAATCCACAAGGCCCGGAGCGAGGCCCGTGGAGGCGAACGAGGAGCTCCGCCGCGTAATGCCGGTGGTGGAGGCGTTGTCGAAAGAGGGCATAGCCGTCTCGATAGACACGAGAAAGGCTATCGTTGCGAAAGAGGCCCTGTCCGCCGGGGCAGAGGCCGTGAACGACGTAAGCGGCCTGTCGGATAAGGAGATGGCCGGGGTCTGCGCGGCTTTTAAGGCCCCGGTTATCATTATGCATATGCGGGGCACCCCGGAGACGATGCAGAAAAACGTCGAGTACGTGGACCTTATATCGGAAATCTACGATTATCTGCTCGATAAGGTGGAGTACGCCAGGGCCTCGGGCATAGACGCCGAGGGTATAATGATAGACCCGGGGCTCGGGTTCGGTAAATCGAGGGAAGGCAACCTCGAGCTTATAAAGAACCTCCGGGAGTTCAGTTCGCTGGGCTGCCCGGTGCTCGCCGGGCCTTCGAGGAAGTCTTTCATAGGCGACACCATCGGGTCGGGGGCCGATATTACGGAGAGGCTCGCCGGGACCCTGGCGGCGGCTGTGGCGTGCGTGCTTAACGGCGCGCACGTCTTGAGGGTCCACGACGTGAAAGAGGCCAGGCAGGCGGCGACGATGGCCGACGCGGTCAATGCCGCGGGGTTATAGCAGGGTGCTGAAAAACTCAGAATTTCTTTAGGCTGCTCAAAAAGCTCCAGATGCGAGGCGTCGAGAAGCTAAAGAGTTAACCGTACTCTGTAGCCGCAGTACGAGCGACGAAGACAACAAAGCAGATGGACTTTTTCAGCAGCCTGTTAGAGGCGGAATGCTCGAATCCATATTCAGGTTCAACAACATAGTCACGGTCCTCGATATAATCCTCGTGGCCATGGTCCTTTACTGGTTCATGCTCACGTTCAAGGGCACGAGGGCGGAGCGCATGCTCTGGGGGCTCGCCGTAATCATAGTCATCTACTTCGTATCGCAGAGGGTGGAGCTCCTTACGCTCCACTGGATACTGTCGAACTTCCTCGGCTCCATCGTGATATTCATAATAGTCGTCTTCCAGCAGGACATAAGGAAGGCGCTCGTGCACATGGGCAAGCCCTTCAGCTCGCGCGACATACTCGGCAGCCGCGAGGTATTGGAGGAGATAACCAAGGCCGCGTCCGTCATGTCCAAGACAAGGACTGGCGGCATAATAGTGATGGAGCGCGGGATAGACCTCGGGGACTTCCTCGACGTGGGCGTGGAGGTCGACGCGAAGCTCTCGAAGGAACTGCTCATCTCGATCTTCAACACCTCCTCGCCCATGCACGACGGGGCCGTGCTGGTGCGCGGGAGCCGCATATACAAGGCCGGGTGCATCCTGCCCCTTACCGAGAAGGAGCTTACGAAGTCCATGGGCACGAGGCACAGGGCGGCCATAGGGCTTGCCGAGGAGACCGACGCCGCGATAATAGTGGTCTCCGAGGAGACGGGGGAGATAACGCTCGTCGTGGAGGACGGGCTTTACGTGGACCTCGAGACGGAAAAGCTCCTCGCGGATCTCAAGAACCTCTTCGCGTACAAGGGGTACCCGAGGAAGGCGATATTCCCCTGGAAGGCCGGCGCGTGAGGAACATCTTCACTTCGAACATAAGGTTGAAGGTATTGGCCGTCATCTTCGCGACGGCCCTGTGGTTCTTCGTGGCCGGCCAGAGCAACACCGAGGTCGGCTTCATCGTGCCCATGGGGTTCAAGGGCATACCAAAGGACCTCGTCATGTCGAGCAATCCGCCGGAAGAGGTGGAGGTCAGGGTAATAGGGCCCAAGCTATTCGTCAACAACCTCTCCGCCTCGCAGATACTGGCGGAGCTTGACCTTAGCGGGGCAAGGGAGGGCGTCAACGCCTTCAGGCTCTCGCCCGTCGACATAATAAAGCCGATGGGGGTCGATATAATAAAGGTCCGCCCGAGCTCTTTCGACATCAGGATGGAAAGGCTCATCTCGGCCGACCTGAAGGTCAGGCCGAGGCTTTCCGGCAGGCCGCAGAGCGGCTTCAAGGTGGCCGACGCGATAGTATTCCCAAGGACCATCACGGCCAGCGGGGTCAAGAAAGAGATAAAGGACCTCGACGCCATATACACGAAGCCCATAGACGTAAGCGGGCTCAATTACTCCACGAGCCTGACGATCCCGCTCGATACGTCGGACTTCGAGTTCAGGTCCCTGAGCAGGAATACCGTTGAAGTGAAACTGGTGATAAGAAAAGAGAGGTAACGCGGAAGATGCGTAAAAAGAGGCTTTTCGGCACCGACGGGGTGAGGGGGGTGGCCAACATAGAGCCCATGACCTCGGAGATGGCATTGCAGCTCGGCAGGGCCATCGCATACGTCTTCAAGAAAGAGGCGCGCAGGCACAGGATAGTCATAGGCAAGGACACGCGCCTTTCGGGCTACATGCTCGAGAGCGCCATGATGGCCGGGATATGCTCGATGGGCGTGGACGCGCTAATGGTGGGGCCCCTGCCCACGCCGGGCATAGCCTTCATAACGTCGAGCATGAGGGCCGACGCCGGGGTCGTCATATCGGCCTCGCACAACCCCTACCAGGACAACGGCATCAAGTTCTTCTCCCGGGACGGGCTGAAACTCCCCGATGAAGTTGAACTGCAGATCGAGAAGTTCATATTCGAGAACCACGACCCGAGCCACAGGCCCACGGCGAGCGAGGTCGGCAAGGCCTACAGGGTCGACGACGCCATCGGCAGGTACGTCGTCTTCGCGAAGAACACCTTCCCCAAGGAGCTTACGCTCGACGGGCTTAAAGTAGCCCTCGACTGCGCCAACGGGGCCGCCTACAAGGTGGCCCCGGCGGTGTTCTACGAGCTCGGCGCCGAGGTTATACCCATAGGGGTGAAGCCCGACGGGGAGAACATCAACCACGAGTGCGGGGCGCTCTACCCTGACAAGGTCGCGGCCCTGGTACGCTCGACCGGCGCGGACATAGGCTTCGCCCTCGACGGCGACGGGGACCGCTGCATAATGGTCGATGAAAAGGGCGATGTCCTGGACGGGGACTTCATCCTCGCCATAAGCGCGCTTTCGATGCTCAAGGAAGGAACTCTTAAGAACAACACCCTCGTCGCCACGATAATGAGCAACTCGGGCCTCGAAGAGGCTATCGAGAAGGGCGGCGGGCGCGTTATAAGGACAGCCGTCGGCGACAGGTACGTGGTCGAGGAGATGCTAAAGGGGGGCTACAACCTCGGCGGCGAGCAGTCCGGGCACGTGATATTCCTCGACCATACGACCACGGGCGACGGCGTCATAACCGCCTTACAGGTATTGATGAGGATGGTGAAGGACGGAAAGAAACTCTCAGAGCTTTCGAAGGTGATGCAGAGCTACCCGCAGATACTCCTTAACATAAAGGTAAAGGAGAAGAAGGACCTCTCGGCCCTGCCGACGGTGGCGAAGGCGTTGAAGGCAATCGAGGATAAACTCAAGCACAGGGGCAGGGCCTTCATCCGCTACTCAGGCACCGAGCCGCTGGCGCGGATAACAATAGAGGGCGAAAGGCTCGACGAGATTGAGAGGATGGCAAATGAGCTGGCCGAGGTCCTGAAAAAAGAGATAGGTTAGGGGCTTCCCCGCTTTTACATGCGCGCGACGCAGCCTTGGATAAATTTGTTAAAGGAGTCTTTGAGAGATGTCGAGGCTTTCGGTTAACGTGGACCATGTAGCAACTGTAAGGCAGGCAAGGCTTTCGAACGAGCCGGACCCGGTCATCGCGGCCGGGCTCGCGGAGATCGCCGGGGCAGACGGGATAACTGTACATCTAAGGGAGGACAGGCGTCATATCCAGGACAGGGACCTGTACATCCTCCGGAAGACCGTAAAGGTCAGGTTAAACCTCGAGATGGCCGCCACGAAAGAGATGTTCGAGAAGGCCCTCGAGGTAAAGCCCGACATGGTCACTCTCGTGCCCGAAAAAAGGCAGGAGCTTACGACCGAGGGCGGCCTCGACGTGAAGACCAACCTCGACCACCTGAAAAGGTTCGTGCCCATGCTGATGGACGCGGGTATAGCGGTGAACCTCTTCGTCGACCTCTCGTTGGAATCGGTCAAGGCCTGCCACAGGATAGGCTCTACCGGCATTGAGCTGCATACCGGAAGGTACGCCGAGGCGAAAAAAGAGGACGAGATCGAGGCCGAGCTAAAGAGGATACAGGACTCAGCCATTCTATCGAAGCGGCTGGGCTTGAAGACCCACGCGGGCCACGGGCTCGATTACGCGAACGTCTCGAAGGTCGCGGCGATAAGGGAGATAGACGAGTTCGCCATAGGCTTCAGCATCATCGCCCGGAGCATCTACGCCGGGATACCCGAAGCGGTAAAGGAGATGAAGAGGCTTATCGTGTCGAGCCGGCCTTTATGATATACGGCATAGGCATAGACGCCGTCGATGTGGCACGGTTCAAGTCCGCGATGGCCCGCTGGGGTGAAAGGCTCTTCGACAGGCTCTTTACCGCCGAGGAGCTATCCTACTGTATGGGCAAGAGAAACCCTGAGGTCCACCTCGCGGCCCGGTTCGCCGCCAAGACGAGCTTTATCAAGGCGTTCGGAAAAGCGGTCGTCTATAAAGACATCGAGATAGAGAGGGACACGGCCGGGAGGCCGGGGCTGAATGTAAAGGGGCTTGAAAAGGGGCTGCGGGTAAGCCTTTCGATAACTCACGACAACGGCATGAGCCTCGCCGAAACCATAATAGAAAAGACCCCCATGAAATGAAGCTCGCTGATTCCGATACCATACGGGAGATAGACAGAAGGTCGGAGAAGGACTTCTCGATAAAGACACTCCAGCTCATGGAGAACGCCGGGAGGGGCGCGGCCGAAATAATAAAAAGGGAATTGTCCGGCGTCATCGGGCAGAAGAAGGTCTCGATAATAGCCGGGAAAGGCAACAACGGGGGCGACGGTTTCGTGGCCGCACGCCACTTGAGGAATTCCGGGATAAGCGCGTCCGTATTCCTGCTCGCGAGGCCCGAAGACGTAAAAGGCGACGCAGGGGCTAACCTCTCCGCGTGGCGGAAGATGAACGGCGAGGTTTTTACCGTACTTTCCGCCGAGGACCTGAAGAAATGCGAATCGGCCCTGAGGCACTCTTCCATCATAGTTGACGCCATATTCGGCACCGGGCTTTCAACCGGGGTCACGGGCCTCCATGCCGAAATCATCAACCTCATAAACAGCCTGAACAAAAAGACGGTCGCAATAGATATCCCGTCGGGCATCGACGCCGGCACGGGCAGGGTCCTCGGGGTTGCGGTCAGGGCCGATATCACGGCTACGATGGCGCTGCCGAAGATAGGGCTCTACGTCTACCCCGGCAGGGACTATGCCGGAAGGGTCGAGGTTGTTGACATCGGGTCGCCCAGGGAATTGATTGAGGACCCTTCGATCAGATGGAACCTCATCACCGGGGACTGGCTGAGGACATTTTTAAAAAGGCGCAAGGCAGACTCCCACAAAAGTTCATACGGGCATTTACTTATCATAGCGGGTTCGCCCGGCATGACCGGCGCGGCCTGCATGGCCGGTGAGGCCGCCATGAGGATTGGGGCGGGGCTTACGACCATCGCCCTGCCCGAAAGCCTGAACCCCATAATGGAAGTAAAGACGACGGAGGTCATGACGATAGGCGTCCCCGAGACCGTTGACAGGACCGTTGGTTTGGAGTCTTATGGCCGGATAAAGGACGCGCTCGCCAACAAGACGGCCGTCCTGATAGGCCCGGGGCTCGGGAACAAAAAAGGGGTATTCGAGCTTATTGAAAAACTCGTAAGGGATATAGACGCGCCGTTCATAATCGACGCCGACGGGCTTAACGCCGTCGCGAAGGACCTGTCCATCTTAAAGGGACGCAAGGCCGAGGTGATACTTACGCCGCACCCCGGCGAGATGTCGAGGCTGTTGAAGATACCGGTAAATGAAGTCCAGGCCAACAGGCTCTCTTCAGCCGAGAGGCTCTCCGAGATGACGGGGGCGACGGTCGTGCTGAAGGGCGCGGGCACAATAATAGCGGGCAAGGGTCAGGTATTTATAAACCCCACGGGTAACCCCGGGCTTGCCACCGCTGGCACGGGCGACATACTCGCGGGCATGATAGGCGGACTCCTCGCGCAGGGGTACGGCCCGATAGAGGCCGCCTCGGCAGGGGCCTATATCCACGGTATGGCAGGTGACGCGGTAAAAGACCTGAACGGCGAGGCCGGGATGGTCGCGACCGACCTTCTCGTCCATATACCGAAGATACTTAATTCGTTCATCACGCCCGTATGAAAAAGGTCTTATCAAGGTCCCCGGAAGAGACCGAGAGCATAGGGGAGGGGCTCGCAAAGGAGCTAACTCCCGGCGACTGCGTGGGGCTCATAGGCGAGCTCGGGGGCGGGAAGACAAGGTTCGTAAGGGGCATCGCGAGAGGGCTCGGATCGAGGGGCTTCATAAAAAGCCCGAGCTTCACGATAATAAACATATACGGGGGCGGCAGGCTCCCCTTATACCACATAGACCTCTACAGGATAGCAAACCCGGATGAGTTCTTCGGCGCGGGGCTGCAAGAATTTGTTTACGGCAAGGGGGTTTCTGTAATAGAATGGGCGGATAAGGTCCCCGGCCTTCTCGACGACTGCGCCATTACGGTCAGGTTCACATACCGCGGCGAGAACGAAAGGGAGATAGAGATAGACCGGAAGAATATGACCGCGGGGGAGAGATGAAAGAGTTCGACATAGTCATAGTAGGCGCCGGGCCCGGCGGGTATGTCGCCGCCATAAGGGCAGCGCAGATGGGCGCGAAAGTAGCCATTGTGGAGAAGGATAAGATCGGCGGCACCTGCCTCAACAGGGGCTGCATACCCACGAAGGCGCTGTACTACTCCGCTGGCGCGTTGACGGCTGCAAGAAGGGCGGGCGAGTTCGGCGTAACCGTCGGGGAGGTTAAATTCGACCTCGGCAAAGCCGTAGACAGGAAGAACGACGTAGTAAAAAAGCTCGTCGGAGGCGTCGAGCAGCTCCTTAAAGGAAACGGCGTGGAGACGCTCCGTGGCTCGGCCTTCGTCGAATCACCCGGAAAGGTCGGGGTAACGAAGTCCGACGGGACGGCGGAAGAGGCCGCCGCGAAATCCATAATAATAGCCACAGGCTCGGAGCCGGCCATGATACCGGCATTCAACATAGACAGGAAAAGCGTCCTCACCTCTACCGAGATGCTCGATTTGAGGGAGGTGCCCAAGTCACTCCTTATAATAGGCGGCGGCGTCATGGGCTGCGAGTTCGCAACGCTCTTTTCGGCCTTCGGCAGCAGCGTAGTCATAGTCGAGCTCCTGCCCACGATACTATCGACGGAAGACAAAATGGTATCGAGGACGATATTGAAGAGGTACAAGGAGCTTGGCGTGACCGTCCTTACCGAGGTGTCCGTCGAGTCGGTAACGGTGGAGGAGGGCAGGGTCAAGACAAGGCTCAAGGACGGCAGGGAATTCGTGACCGAAAAGGTCATGGTCTCTATAGGCCGGAGCTTCAACTCAACCGGGCTCGGGCTGGAGGCCGTGGGCGTCAATATGGATAAGGGCAGGATAACCGTAAATGAGAAGATGGAGACGAGCGTAAAGGGCGTCTACGCCATAGGCGACGTCACGGGCAAGATGCTATTGGCCCATGTCGCTTCCACCCAGGGGATTGTGGCCGTACAGAACGCTTTGGGTAAGGACACGGCCATGGACTATTCGGTCATCCCGGCGGGCATATTTACCGATCCTGAAATAGCGAGCGTGGGCCTGCGTGAAAAAGACGCGGAGGAGAAGGGCGTCCCGGTAAAGGTCGGGAGGTTCCCTTATGCCGCGTCAGGCAAGGCCCTCGGCATGGGAGAGACAGAAGGGTTCGTCCAGATAATCGCCGACCCCGGCACGGATAAGGTCCTCGGCTGCTCCATCGTGGGCGCCCACGCAACAGACCTTATCGGAGAGGTCGCGGTCGTTATGAAGACCGGCGCGAAGTTAAAGGACATAGCGGAGACCGTCCACGCGCACCCGACGCTGCCGGAGCTGGTCATGGAGGCGGCGGAGGACGCGCACGGCACGGCCATACACAAGATAGGCAGGAAGAGATAGAGGGGCCGGAAGGCCCGCATTCGCCGGGAGGAAAGTCGTAATGGCTTTGATAGTGCAGAAGTACGGAGGGACCTCGGTCGGCAACATCGAGAGGATCAGGAACGTCGCGAGGAGGGTGGGAAAGACCTCCGGTGCCGGGAACCAGGTCGTGGTGGTGCTCTCCGCCATGTCGGGAGAGACCAACAAGCTCGTAGGGCTTACGCAGGAGGCCGCCGAATTCCCCCTGGGCAGGGAATACGACGTGGTCATCTCCACGGGCGAGCAGGTGACCGTAGGGCTCCTTGCAATAATATTGAACGAGATGGGCTACAGGGCGAAGAGTTTCCTCGGCCACCAGGTCCCGATAGTGACTGACTCGCAGTTCGGCTCGGCCCGGATAGAGTCGATAGGGACGGATAAGATGGCTGAGGAGCTGAAAAAGGGCTCGATAGTCGTCGTAGCCGGCTTTCAGGGCATGGACGGGCAGGGCAATATCACGACGCTCGGGAGGGGCGGGTCGGATACCACGGCCGTGGCCCTTGCGGCGGCGTTAAAGGCGGACCTCTGCGAGATATATACGGACGTGGAGGGGGTGTATACCACGGACCCGAATATCTGCTCGGACGCGAGGAAACTTAAGAAGGTCTCCTACGACGAGATGTTGGAGATGGCGAGCCTCGGGGCAAAGGTGCTGCAGACGCGCTCGGTGGAGTTCGCCAAAAAATACGAAATACCCGTCATGGTAAGGTCTTCGTTTACCGACGCTGAAGGCACGCTTGTCTGCAAGGAGGACAGTGAGATGGAGAAGGTAGTCGTTTCCGGCATCACGTACAACAAGAGCGAGGCCAAGATATCGGTCCTGCGGGTCCCGGACAGGCCGGGGATCGCCGCGAAGCTCTTCCGCCCGCTCACGGAGGACGGCATAAACGTGGACATGATAGTCCAGAACATAAGCCACGACGCGCATACGGACCTGACCTTCACGGTATCGAACTCCGACTACAAGAAGGCGTTGAAGCTCATAAAGGAAAAGACCGCCGCCGAGATAGGCGCCGAGGAGGTCGTGGGCGACCCGAACATAGCCAAGGTCTCAATAGTGGGCGCGGGCATGAGGAGCCACGCGGGCATAGCATCGCAGATGTTCGAGGTCCTGGCGAAGGAAGGCATCAACATACAGATGATATCGACCTCCGAGATAAAGATCTCGTGCGTGATAGACGTAAAATACACCGAGCTCGCCGTGAGGGTGCTCCATGAGTCCTTCGGGCTCGGGAATAACGAGGTCGTTGAAGAGAAGGAATAGAAGGTAGCATTTCTAACAGGACTGCGGAAAAGTCCCCAATGTCGTCATTCTGAGGAGCCGAAGGCGACGAAGAATCTCGAAACTTTTTGCTTTCATCAGCTCCGGGATTCTTCGCTTCGCTCAGAATGACAGTCTAAAATTTTTCCGCATCAACTAATAGATACGTCAGACATTATGCTTAAAATCTACGATACCACATTAAGGGACGGGACACAGGCCGAGGACATCTCCTTTTCCGTCGAGGACAAGGTAAGGATAGCCTTGAAGCTCGACGAGCTCGGGGTCCATTATATAGAAGGCGGCTGGCCCGGGTCCAACCCGCGAGACATCGAGTTCTTCAAGGCCGTCCGAAGGCAGAAGCTCGCCCATTCGGAGATAGTGAGCTTCGGCTCGACACGCAGGGCCGGGGTTAAGGCGAAGAATGACGGCAACCTGAAGGCCCTGCTTTCTTCCGGCACCCCGGCCATAACGGTATTCGGCAAATCGTGGAAGCTCCACGTGGTTAAGGCCCTGAGGGTATCGCTCGAAGAGAACCTCGAGATGATATTCGACACGATAACCTTCCTCAAAAAAAGGGCGGACAAGGTCTTCTACGACGCGGAACACTTCTTCGACGGCTACAGGGATGACCCGCCCTACGCCTTGAGGACCCTTGCGGCAGCTGAAGACGCCGGGGCCGACACAATCGTCCTCTGCGACACAAACGGCGGGACGATGCCATTCGAGGTGGCGGATACCGTCAGGGAGGTTAGGAGGGTCGTGGCGGCCCCCATCGGCATCCACGCGCATAACGATTCAGAGGCTGCTGTCTCAAATACCCTCCTGGCTGTAAAAGAGGGCGCCACGATGGTGCAGGGGACGATAAACGGCTTCGGCGAGAGGTGCGGTAACGCCAACCTCTGCTCCATAATACCGGCCTTGAAGCTCAAGATGAATATAGACTGCATAACGGACGAGAGGCTCAAGAAGCTGAGGGAGACCGCCCGGTTCGTATACGAGCTTGCGAACCTGCCGCACTTCAAGCACCAGCCTTACGTGGGCGACAGCGCGTTCGCCCACAAGGGAGGGGTCCACGTGAGCGCGGTCGTAAAGAGCCCGCTTACCTACGAGCACATAAGGCCCGAGCTTGTCGGCAACCACCAGAGGGTGCTCGTATCCGACCTTTCCGGCAGGTCGAACATCATCTACAAGGCGCGTGAGTACGGCGTGGACATAGAGAGCGGCTCCCCGGTCGTCAAGGACCTGTTGAACGAGCTTAAGAGCCTCGAGCACCAGGGCTTCCAGTACGAGGGCGCTGAAGGCTCTTTCGAGCTGTTGATCCAGAAAGCCCTGAAGAAAAAGGCGCGGTACTTCAGGCTCCTCGGCTTCAGGGTGATCGACGAGAAGAAGAAAGAGAACGAGCCGGCGTTCGCCGAGGCCACGATAAAGCTCGATGTCAATGGAGTCGTGGAGCATACCGCGGCAGAGGGGAGCGGCCCGGTAAACGCGATTGATGCAGCTCTCCGCAAGGCCCTGGAGCGCTTTTATCCCGAACTGAAGGAGGTAAAGCTCCTTGACTTCAAGGTAAGGGTGCTGGCGGGCGTCCAGGGCACTGCCGCCAAGGTCAGGGTCCTTGTGGAATCCGGCGACGCAAGGGACAAGTGGGGCACGGTAGGGGTCTCCGATAACGTGATAGAGGCGAGTTGGCAGGCGCTTGTCGACAGCCTCGAATACAAGCTTTTCAAGGACAGGAAGAAGGCGAAGAGAATCCTCTCATCTAAAAAATGACCCGAAACAGGTCCGGCGCTTTAATAATACTCGCCATCATACTCTTATCCATTCCTTTGGTACGCTCCTTTGGATATCGAAGCGTTGCCGACGCGTCCCGTAACCACGCCGTACCGGAAAACCCTCAAGTCCAGGCACCCCTGTTAGCTGAAACGCCCGCCGAAAATGCGGGCGGGATGCTCCCCGGCTTTCCCATCGACATCAACACCGCCACGGCAGAAGACCTCGCCCTGCTCCCGGGCATAGGCCCCAAAACAGCCGCCCGGATCCTTGAAAAAAGAAAGGAACTCGGCGGCTTTACGTCCGTTGACCAATTGACAGAGGTTAAATGGGTTGGTAAAGTCAAATTAGAAAAGATCAGGAACCTTGTCACAATAAAAGGGCCGGTTGGCCGGCCTGCACGAAAAGTCCTGCCAAAACAATAACTTATCAAGCATTGCCCGTCCTTAGAAGAAGGCTAAAAGATGCCCGAAGACATCCTTGAAGAGCTTAAGTCCAAGGAAGAGGAGATGGAGTCGCTGATTGGCGACGCCAAAAGGCGCGCCTCCGCCATCAAGGAGGCCGCGATGAGGTCCGCCCGCGAGCTTAAAAACGAGAGGCTCAAGGCCCTTGAAAAGGAGTTGAAGGAGCTCGCCTCAAGGGACGAGGCCGCCGTAATGGAAGAGGTAAGGAGGATCGGGCAAGAGGCTGAAAGGAGCGCCGAAGAGCTTAAGACCAGGGCCCGGTCCATTAAGGACACGGCGATAAAAGAGGTTATAAGGCTTATATCAGGTGGCGGTTAGATGATACAGAAGATGAGGAAGGTCCAGATAATCGGCCCGAGGGGTTGCCTCGACGATTGCATAAAGGCCCTCCACGACGCGGCCGTCGTCCATATAGAGTCGGTCGAGGCCGGGCCGCAAGAGCCTTTCTTTTCCAGGCTTCCGATGGAAAGGGAGAAGCTCTCCGAGAAGAGCTACCTCGACAAGGCGGCCGAGAGGCTCCGTAACCTCCTTGCCCTCCTTGAGCCCCCGCCCTCCTACAGGACCCTGAGGGTCGGCGGCGGCGAGATACGGAAGATACTCGACGACATCACGCCCGTGGAGGAGAGGATAAAACTCCTCCACGCGCGCAAGGACGAGCTTACGGAAGAGTTGAACACCGTAAACAGGTACGAGAGGCTGCTGGCCGGGTTCGCCCCCATAGTATCCCGCCTCGGGGGCCTCAAGAACTTCGATATCATAGGACTGACCATAGAGAAGACCCGCGAGGATATCGCCAAAATAATAGAGGCCGAGATAAACAGGATCACCGGCGGGAGCTACCAGCTGTACGCGAAAGACCTCGACGAATCGTCCATCGGCATAGTCCTCACATACCCGAGGCAGCACGAGCCGGAGGTCAGGTACCTCCTTTCCGGCAAGGCCATAAACGAGGTGAGGCTCCCGGACGAGTACGCTGACATGACCCTCATAAACGCGTTGAAGCAGATGGGCAGGCGCAGGGGAGAGCTCCCCAGGCTCATGGAAGGGGTCGAAGGTGAGCTGAACAGGATAGCCAACGACTGGTACGGGGTCATGGCCGGGCTGCTAAGGGCCGTCGAGGACTCTATAGACGAGATAGGCGTCCTCACTTACGCCGCTCAGACGCGGTTCGCGTTCGTGATAGAGGGCTGGGTCCCGGTAGACGTGTTCGAGCCGTTCAAGGAGAGGTTTTTAACGCTCTTCGGGGACAGGGTGCTTGTAAGGGAGCTCGAGGTGGAGGAAAGGGAGGTGCAGAATATCCCGGTATCCATCAAGAACCCGTGGTTCCTCCGCCCGTTCGAGGTCTTTCTGGGGGCGCTGCCCCCGCCGAAGTACGGCTCGGTAGACCCGACGCTCTATGTGGCGCTCTTCTTCCCGGCCTTCTGGGGGCTCATAGTGGGCGATATCGGGTACGGGGCGGTAATCTTCGGCCTGAGCCTTTATCTGAGAAAGAGGTTCAGGGCGAACAATACCTTTAGGGACATCTTTACGGTGCTTGCCGTAAGCTCGGTCGCCGCGGTCTTTTTCGGGTTCCTCTTCGGAGAGTTCTTCGGGGACCTCGGTGAAAAGCTCGGCATCCTCCACCCGTTGCTAATTAACAGGGTCGAGGCCCTGCAGACGTTGATAGTGCTCACCATGGGCATAGGCATAGGCCACGTGCTCCTCGGTATAATCATCGGCGCGGTGAACCACCTGTTAAAAGGCAGGGCAAAGGAGGCCGTCGCGAAGATAGCCTACCTCGCGCTCGTCGTGTCTTTCCTCGTCATACTCGGCATCATGTTCGAGTACCTGCCGAAAGGGCTCCTCACGCCCGGTGCGATAGTGCTCATAATCTCCTTCATCTTACTTACGGTCTTCGAGGGGGTCCTCGGGCCCCTTGAGTTCGTGAAGGCCATCGGCAACATCGTCTCCTACGTCCGTCTGATGGCCGTGGGCACGGCCTCGGTGGTGATGGCGCTGGTGGCGAACCAGATAGGCGGGCTTTCGGAGAACCTCGTGGTGGGCATAATAGTAGCGGGGCTTATCCATACGCTCAACCTCATGCTGAGCGTCTTGAGCCCCTCGATACAGTCGATGAGGCTCCATTACGTGGAGTTCTTCAGCAAGTTCTACGAAGCGGGCGGCAGGAGGTACACGCCCTTCAAGAAGAGGTGACTTTAGAGCGGAAAAAGCCCATCCATGGCTTTTTCCGCCGCGACTTAGCCTAAGTAATTCGGCTAAGTCGCGCAAATTGCTCGATTTTATATTCTCGCAATTTGGGCAATCCATCCCTGGATTGCATATCAGGGTTGCGTTTCCGCAACCTGCTAACAGGAGGTAAATATGGAGAAAGCACTTGTCGCGCTGGCTGCCGCGATAGCAATCGGCCTTCCTGCGCTGGCCACGGCCTGGGCGCAGAGCAAGATCGGGGCGGCCGGAGGAGGCACGCTCGCCGAGAAGCCGGAGCTTTCAGGGACCATCATCATACTCGTGGCCATACCCGAGACGATGGTGCTCCTCGGGTTCGTCGTGGCGTACCTGATAATAAGCAGGTAGGAAGATATGGCACAGGAAGCGCTGTTAAAGGCCATTGAAGAGGACGCCTACGCCCAGACCGGGAGGATTGTATCCGAGGCCGAGGAGGCCGCCAAATCCATCATCGAAGACGCCGAGAAAGACGTCCTCAGGGTCAGGGACGAAAGGCTCAAATCCCTTGCCCTTTCCATGGAGCGGCGGAAGGCCTCGTCCCTGAATAACGCGCGGATACAGGCGAACGGCCTTAAGTTGTCGGTCAGGCACGGGATAATAGAAGAGGTCCTGAAAGAGGCCGTGGACAGCTTCGGCAAGCTCCCGGCCGAGGATTATTCGAGGCTGGTAAACAGGCTGTACGACGAGCTTAAAAGCAACTGGCCCCCGGAGGCCGGAAGGCCCACGGTGCTCGTGAACCCCTCTGACGCGGGCTTGATAAAAGCCGGCGCCGATCTCATGCCGGACGCCGGGGTTTCCCTCGGGGTCGTCTTCACATCAAAGGACGGCAGGGTGAGGTTCGACAACACGGTCCGGTCAAGGATACAAAAGGCGAGGGCAAGTCTCGTGACGATGATAAACGGCATGATAACGGGCTGACCGGATGGATCTAAGCTACTTCAACGCGAGGGTCAGGGGGCTTATGGGGAGGCTTCTAAACGAGGCCGAGTACGGACTACTCCTCAAGCTCGAAGGCTTCCCGCAGTATTTCGACAGGCTCAAATCGACCCCTTACGGCCCTTATATCGAGAAAGCCGGGGCCCGGTTCGAGAAGGCCGACGAGGCCCTTTCAGCCGCGCTGACCGACAGCCTCGCAGGCGACTTCGCCGTGCTGTGGGAGGCCGCGCCTGAGCCCGCGAGGCCGCTCCTTAAGTCGATACTCTCCATATGGGAGGTCTACGGCCTGAAGGCCATCTTAAGGGGGGTGGCGAGGAACATAAGGCGCGAGGAGATACTCGACACCCTCGTCCCGGCCGGCGAGTTCGACATCGCGGCGATAAAGGCGCTTTTAAGCTCGAAAGACGTCAACGACCTGATAAACTTCCTTGAGACATGGGGGAGCCCGTACGCAAGGCCCCTTAAGGCCGGGCTCGGCCCGTACGCCAGGCACGGCAACATAAACGAGATGGAGATAAACCTCGACCTCTTTGTGTTCGATTATCTCCTCCCGTCCATAGGGAAAAAGAACCTAAGCCACGGGATAGCGCTCGATTCGCTCCGGCTGAGGATAGATGAGCGTAACATAATGACGCTCATCAAGGTCGCTGGCGAGGGCTATTCCGTGGAAGGCGCAACGGCTTTTTTCATAGAGGGCGGCAAAAGGCTGAGAAAGAAAGAGTTCGCGGCGCTCCTCAAGTTCAGGGAGAGGGACGAGCTTTTAAGGGCGCTGGCGGCCGTGGTAAAGGACCCGGACCTCAAGGTGGCGTTGTCAACAGCCGACCCTGAGGACCTTGCCTCCCTCGAAGAAAGGCTCGATGAGATAGTCGAAAAGAGGCTCAAGCTTCTGGCGGTCGTCGAACCATTGAGCATAGCGGTAGCCGCCGCCTTCATATATATGAAGGTGAGGGAGATAAAGAGGCTCCGGCTTTTGGCCAGGGCAAAGGCGTTCGGCTTTCCGGAAGACGAAGTGAAAATGCTCCTTGACCGCTTCCGCTGACCTAATAATTATTCTTAATAAAAGAGTATAAATGGCTGATTTCCTTGTGATAACTGACCGTGGCAGGTCTCTGGGCTTCAAGTGCGCGGGCCTCGACTGTCTGGAAGCGGACGAGAAGACCGATATATCCGCGCTCCTTCTGTCTATCCAGAACGAAGGCAGGTACGGGCTCGTGGCCATAGAGGAGGCGCTCCTTGACAGGGCCCTTGAGGCTGCGCTGAAGAGGATCAGGAAAAAGGGGTTGCCCATACTCATACCCATCAACATCCCCCGGAAGTGGGGCGAAGTCGAGTTAGGGGAATCGCCCGTGGTGAGGCTCATAAGGAGGGCGATAGGGTACCAGATAAAATTGAAGAGATGAGCGCATGGAACCGAGATACCTTCACAAAAAAAATCCCCTCCCTCGACGGGAGGGGACCAAGGGGAGGGTGAAGGACCGGGGCAGGGTGAAGATATCGATAGAGGGAAAGACCTTTTATTTATGAAAGAGATAAGGGGCAAAATATACGGGGTATCGGGCCCGACGGTCATAGCCTCGGGCATGTCCAACGCGGTCATGAATACCGTCTGCCTCGTGGGCAGGCAGGGCCTCCTCGGCGAGATAATACGCATCAGGGAGGACCGCGCGATACTGCAGGTCTACGAGGACACGGGCGGGCTGACGGTCGGCGAGGAGGTCGTAAGCTACGGCAGGCCCCTGAGCGTAACGCTCGGCCCCGGGCTCCTTACGAACATAGTAGACGGCATCCAGCGCCCTCTTTTAAAGATAAAGGAGGCGTCAGGGGGCTTCATAGGAAAGGGCGTTAAGGCCGAGGCGCTCGAGATGGACAGGGTCTGGGAGTTCAGGCCCGTTAAAAAGCCGGGCGACCACGTCGAGCCCGGCGCTATAATAGGCGAGGTCCCTGAGACCGAGAGGATAACACACAGGGTAATGGCCCCGCCGGGCGTAAGCGGGGTAATTAAAGACATAATAAGCGGCAACGCCACCGGCAGGGCGCCCGTATGCGTCCTCGAGGACGGCACCGAGATAGGCCTTTACCAGCAGTGGCCCGTAAGGCTCCAGAGGCCCTTCAAGGCAAAGCTCCCCCCGGAGGTCCCGTTCAAGACGGGGCAGAGGGTCTTCGATACCCTCCTGCCGGTTGCCGAGGGCGGCACGGCGATCGTCCCCGGAGGCTTCGGCACCGGAAAGACGGTCGTTGAGCAGACGATAGCCAAGTACGCCACCTGCGATATAGTCATCTACGTCGGCTGCGGCGAGAGGGGCAACGAGATGTCCGAGATACTTACGGACTTCCCCACGCTTAAAGACCCGGCCACGGGGCTGCCTCTGAGCTTGAGGACAGTGATCGTCGTGAACACCTCCAATATGCCGGTAGCCGCAAGGGAGGCGTCGATATTTACCGGCATAACCATAGCGGAATATTACAGGGACATGGGCTACAGCGTGGCCCTGCTCGCTGATTCGATATCGAGGTGGGCCGAGGCGCTCCGTGAGATTTCCTCACGGCTCGAGGAGATGCCGGGGGAGGAGGGCTTCCCGCCGTACCTTGCCACTCAGCTCGGCGGGTTTTATGAGAGGTCGGGGAAGGTCAAATGCCTTGGGCCGGACGAAAGGACAGGCTCCATTACTGTAATAAGCGCGGTATCGCCGCCCGGCGGGGACTTCTCCGAGCCTGTCACTCAGGCGTCCTTGAGGTTCGCGGGGGCCTTGTGGGCGTTGGACCCCGACCTCGCTTACAGGAGGCACTTCCCGGCCGTCAACTGGCTCGTCAGCTTCAGCCTCTATCAAACGGAACTGCTTGACTGGTATTCAAGGGAGATATCCCCGGACATGCTGCGGCTGCGCGCGCGGCTCTTCGAGCTCCTTCAGAAGCAGAGCGAGCTAAGGGAGATAATCCAGATAATAGGCGTGGAGGCCCTGCAGGAGGCCGACAGGCTTACCCTCGAGGTCGCCAACATCGCGAGCGAGGCGTTCCTGAAGCAATCGATATTCAACGAGGCCGACGCGTTCAACACCTTCGAGAAGCAGTTCTGGATGCTCAAGGTCCTGTTCGCGTACATGGACAACGCCTCCGCCGCGCTCAAGAGGGGGGTGTACATAGAGACGATACTCGACAGCCCGCTGCGGACAAGGGTCCTCCGGATGCAGAATACCCCTAACGACGGGTTCGGCAAGAACGCGGAGGGGCTTATAAACGAGATAGAGAGCGAGTTCAGCACGGTGGAGGAGAAGTAGACAAGGCGCTGTCCTTTTGCCGGAAAGCGCCCGGCGCGCCCCGGTCGATTAATTCCTTGTCATTCTGAGCGTGTGAGCCGAAGCCCTGAGCGAAGCGAAGGGGAAGAATCTCGTAGTACACAAATCAGGTTACAGATTCTTCGGTCGCTCCGCTCCCTCAGAATGACAGGAAGACATGCCGTCATGGGCCTTGTGGTTGGGAGAGACTTTTCAAGAAGGGGTATGGCACATGGACCTCATCACTCGTGAATACAGGACCATCACCTCGATAACCGGCCCGCTCATCTTCGCCGAGAAGGTAAAGGGCGGCGGGCTCGGGGAGATGTGCGTCGTCAGGATGGCCGGAGGGGAGATAAGGAGGGGCCAGATACTCCAGCTCCTCGGCGACCGCGCCATAGTGCAGGTCCTGCAGGGCACTTCCGGGATAGACGCTGAGGCGGCCTCCGTCCTGCCGACCGGGGAGACCGCGAGGGCCGGGGTCTCGATGGATATGTTCGGCAGGGTCTTTAACGGCTTCGGCGACCCTATCGACGGCCTGCCCCCGATAATACCCGAGAAGCACCTTGAGATAGCGGGCCTGCCCATGAACCCTGCGTCGCGCGAAAAACCCGACTTCTTCGTGCAGACCGGCATCTCCGCGATAGACGGGCTAAATACCCTTGTAAGGGGGCAGAAGCTCCCGATATTCTCCGGGGCGGGCCTCCCGGCCAAGGAACTCGCTTTGCAGATAGTCCGCCAGTCGAAGGTCTCCGAGGCCGCGGACTTCTGCGTGATACTCGGCGCGATGGGCATAACCGCGAGGGAGGCGTTCTTCTTTAGAAAGGCCCTCCAGGAGACGGGCTCGTCCGAAAGGACCGTGGCGTTCGTGAACCAGGCGAGCGACCCGACGATAGAGCGGCTCTTCACCCCGAGGATAGCGCTCGCCGCGGCCGAGTACCTCGCCTTTGAGAAGGGCTACCACGTTATGGTGGTGCTTACGGACATGACCGCCTACTGCGAGGCCCTCCGCGAGATAGGAAGCGCCCGCGAGGAGATACCCGGCAGGCGGAGCTACCCCGGCTACATGTACACCGACCTGGCAAGCATTTACGAGAGGGCCGGGAGGCTCAAGGGGCAGAAGGGCTCCATCACCATGATGCCTATACTCACCATGCCCGACGACGACATAACTCACCCCATACCGGACCTGACCGGCTACATAACCGAGGGGCAGATAGTTCTTAGCCGCGCTCTCCACAGGAAGGGGGTATACCCGCCCATAGACGTGCTCCCGTGCCTTTCGCGCCTCATGAACCTCGGCATAGGCAAGGGCAAGACCCGCGACGGGCACAGGACCCTTGCCGACGCCCTGTACTCGGCGTACGCGAGGGGCATAGACGTAAGGAGGCTCGTCACCATCGTCGGCGAGGAAGGGCTTACCGAGCTCGACAGGAAGTACCTGTCTTTCTCCGAGGAGTTTGAAAAGAGGTTTATCGGGCAGGGCGACGAGGACAGGTCTATCGACGCGACGCTCGACCTCGGGCTCGAGCTTCTGAAGATAGTCCCTGAGAGGGAATTGACCCTCAGGGCGCGGAAGGGTTAAATGGAAAAGACCGGCGCGCCGACACGGGAGCAGCTGCTTGCGTTAAGGAAGCAGTACGACGTCATAAAAAAGGGCCTTGAGCTCCTGAAGAGCAAGAGGGAGGCCCTCATGAAGGAGTTCTTCGGCATAGTGGAGGAGTCGATAGAGTTACGCTCAAGCCTTACGTCGCTCCTGAACAGGGCACAGAGGGACCTCGAGAGGGCGCGGGCCCTGAACGGGGACGGCGCGATAGAGTCCTTCGCGTACGCTGTAAAGAGGGACGTCTCCCTCAACATAAAGGTGCGGAACATCTGGGGCGTCTTCGTCCCGGAGATAGAGGAGACCGCGCTTAGAAGGTCGCTTGAGGCGCGCGACATCTCGCCGATAGGCGAGCGCGCGGAGCTTATGGACGTGGCAAAGGAGTTCGAGACCGCGGCCGACCTTATCGCCCGCATAGCCTCGAAGGAGGTAAGGCTGACGCGCCTGGGCGAGGTCATAAAGTCCGACACCCGGAAGATAAACGCCATCTCGGAGGTAATACTCCCCTCCATGCACAGGCGCATAAAATACATCGCCCGCGTCCTCGAAGAGAGGGAGCGGGAGGAGATATTCAGGCTCAAGCGGAGCAAGGCGAAGAGGCAGAGGGGATAGGGACAGGCTGCTTAAAAAAGTCCATCTGCTTTTATCCCGGACGCAATAAATGTCTTTATACTTTGTTGTCCTCCTCGGAAAATCCTCGACTACAACAGTACGCCTGCGGTTTTCCTCGTCGGCCGCCTCGTCTAAAGCCATTTCTTGCGCCCGGTTGAAAACTTTGGTTTTTTTGTACTAAAGCGGTTCAGGCCTGCAACCTGAAACCGCGTTAAGCTCGTCAAAATACCACGCCCCCCGTCCAAACATCCCTCTTGTAATGCCACGCCCCCTTCTGGTATATTTTTATTTTGCACTTTTTTCAGGGGAGAGGCAAGGTGATAGAGCGGTACTCAAGGCCGGAGATGGCCCGGATATGGGAGCCCAGGAACAGGTTCAATAAGTGGCTCGACGTGGAGCTTCTGGCGTGCGAGGCGTGGTGCAGGCTCGGGAAGGTCCCGAAGGCCTCCCTCGAAACTATCAGGAAAAAGGCCGCCTTCGACATAAATAGGATAGACGAGATAGAAAGGACGGTAAAGCACGACGTAATAGCCTTCCTTACCTCCGTCGCCGAGCACGTCGGCCCGGATTCCCGCTATATCCACATGGGACTGACGTCATCCGATATACTCGACACTTCCCTTGCGCTTCTATTGCGCGAATCGGCCGACCTTATCATAAAGGACATTAGATCACTCATGGCCGTGCTCAAGAAGAAGGCCTACGAGCATAAGGACACGCCCATGATGGGCCGTTCGCACGGCATCCACGCCGAGCCGGTGACGTTCGGCCTCAAGATGGCGCTCTGGCACGACGAGATGAAGCGGAACCTCGCGCGCATGGAGAGGGCGAAAGAGACGATATCGTGCGGCAAGCTCTCCGGCGCCGTAGGCACCTTTTCGAGCATAGACCCGTTCATCGAGAATTATGTGCTGGATAAGCTCGCCCTCAAGCCCGAAAACGTCGCGACGCAGATCGTCCACAGGGACAGGCACGCGGAGTTCTTCACGACCCTTGCCATCATAGCCACGTCCATAGAGAAGTTCGCGGTGGAGATAAGGCATTTGCAGAGGACAGAGGTCCTCGAGGCCGAGGAGCCTTTCACAAAGGGGCAGAAGGGCTCATCTGCAATGCCGCACAAGAGAAACCCGGTGCTCTCCGAGAACCTGACGGGCCTTGCGCGTCTCATCCGCGGGTATTCCATGAGCGCGATGGAGGATATCCCGCTGTGGCACGAGCGCGACATAAGCCACTCGTCCGTGGAAAGGGTCATAGCGCCGGACGCAACCATTCTCCTTGATTTCATGCTCGCGAGGGCTGCGTCCCTCATAGACGGCCTTGTCGTATACCCGGAGAACATGAAGAAGAACATGGACAGGCTTAAAGGCGTGGTCTTCTCCCAGAAGGTGCTTTTGAAGCTCGTGCATAAGGGCACTTCGAGGGAGGACGCGTACTCGATCGTGCAGAGGAACGCCATGAAGGTCTGGGAGGGCAAGGGGGACTTTAGGACGCTCCTCCTGAAGGACAAAGACGTTACGAAGCATCTCTCGAAAAAGGATATCGAAGGGTGCTTCGACATAAGGCCGTACCTTAAGAACGTCGATTACATATTCAAAAGGACATTCGGAAAGAACGGAGGGGCTTAGAAGGGTATGCAGAGGCTTGAAAAATTATACGAGGGCAAGGCAAAGGTGCTCTATTCCACCGACGACCCGGACCTGCTGATACAGTATTTCAAGGACGAGGCGACCGCCTTTGACGGCAAGAAAAAGGGCATCATCCAGCAAAAGGGCGTGCTGAACAACAAGATATCGTCTCGGATATTCAGGTACCTCGAAGGCAAGGGGATAAAGACCCACTTCGTCGATATGCCGACCGAGCGCGAGATGGTCGTAAAGAGGCTGAAGATTATCCCGATAGAGGTCGTGGTGAGGAACATCGCTGCGGGGAGCTTATCGAAGCGGATGGGCGTGGAGGAAGGGACCCCGCTTAAGGAGACGATAATTGAATTCTACTACAAGAGCGACCCGCTCGGCGACCCGATGATAAACGAGTACCACATAAGGGCCTTCGGCCTGGCCGGGGAGAAGGAGCTCAGGGAGATGGAGGCGTCGGCACTCAAGGTGAACCGAATTCTTTCGGAATTTTTCCTTGAGCGCGGTATAATACTCGTTGACTTCAAGCTCGAGTTCGGCACGCACAAGGGGCAGGTGCTCCTCGGCGACGAGGTCACCCCCGACGGCTGCAGGCTCTGGGACAAAGATACGAAAGAGAAGATGGACAAGGACAGGTTCAGGCGCGACCTCGGCAATGTCGAGGAGGCGTACCGGGAAGTATTGAAAAAGGTGATGGAGTAGATATGAAGGCAAAGGTCTACGTGACTTTAAAAAAAGGCGTGCTCGACCCGCAGGGCAAGGCCGTGATGGGCGCCCTCAACTCCATGTCCTTCGCCGAGGTGAAGGACGTGAGGATCGGCAAGTTCATGGAGCTTGAGCTTAACGCCGCCTCCAAAGACGAGGAAGAAAAGCGGCTGAGGGAGATGTGCGAGCGTCTCCTCGCCAACACGGTGATAGAGAACTACAGGATAGAGATAGAAGGTTAAGAGGATTGAATTGAAGTTCGGAATAATAGTCTTCCCCGGCTCCAACTGCGACCATGACTGCTACCACGCGGTAAAGCACGTCTTCGGGCAGGACGCCGAGTACGTCTGGCACAAGGATACGTCCTTGAAGGGCTTCGACTGCGTCGTCCTTCCGGGCGGGTTCTCCTACGGGGACTACCTGAGGACCGGGGCCATAGCGCGATTTTCTCCGGTGATGAACGAGGTCACAGCCTTCGCTAAAAAGGGCGGGCTTGTCCTCGGCATCTGCAACGGCTTCCAGATCCTCACCGAGGCGGGCCTTCTTCCGGGCGTGCTCATGAGGAACAGCGGGCTTAAGTTCATCTGCCGTCACGCTGACCTGAAGGTCGAGAACGCCTCCACCGTTTTCAGCTCCTCTTATAAAAAAGGGCAGGTCGTAAGCATCCCCATAGCGCACGCCGACGGAAACTACTTTGCCGACGATACAACTATAAAAAGGCTTGAGGACGGCGACAGGATAGTCTTCAGGTACTCTGCCCCGGACGGGCAGGTGACGATGGACGCTAACCCTAACGGCGCGCGCGCCAACATAGCCGGGATAGTGAACGAGGCGGGCAACGTCATGGGCATGATGCCCCACCCTGAGAGGGCGAGCGAGGCCGAGCTGGGCTCAACCGACGGCAGTGGCGTCTTCGAATCGATACTAAAAGGGTTTTTGACGTAGAGACATAAGACCGATAACCGTAACTGATAATACTATGGACCTCACACTCAAAAACGAGCTCGCCTCCGGCAAGTTCGTGATAACGGCCGAGATATGCCCCCCCAGGGGCACGGATACCTCGGAGTTCATCAAGAAGGCCCGGCTCCTGAAGGGGAGGATCGCCGCCGCCAACGTCACTGACAACCAGCGCGCGGTCATGCGCCTTTCTTCGCTTGCCTGCTCGGTGCTCCTGTTAAGGGAAGGCATCGACCCTGTATTCCAGATGACTTGCAGGGACAGGAACAGGATAGCGCTCCAGTCAGACATAATGGGCGCGTGGACGCTCGGGGTGAGGAACATCCTCGCGCTCACCGGCGACCACGTCGTCTCCGGCGACCACCGGGAGGCAAAGGCCGTCTTCGACCTCGATTCGGTCCAGCTCGTCTCGGTCATCGACACCCTGAACCACGGGAAGAACATGAAGGACACGGAACTGCGCGGAGCTACGGACTTCCTTATCGGAGCTGTGGTTGCGCCCGAGGCCAACCCGTGGGAGCCCGAGGAGATAAAGTTCGAGAAAAAGGTAGCCGCCGGGGCGCGCTTTTTCCAGACCCAGGCGATATACGACATGGAGAAGTTCAAGAGGTTTTTCGACGGCGCGGAGAAATCAGGGGCGAAGATACTCGGCGGGATACTGCTCTTAAAGTCCGCGAAGATGGCGAACTACCTCAACACGAACGTCCCCGGCGTCCATGTGCCGCAGGCTCTTATCGACGAATTGGAAGGCGCGAAGGACCAGCTCGCCAAGGGCATAGAGATAGCCTCAAGGCAGCTCAGGGAATTGAAGAGGTACTGCCACGGGGCTCACATTATGGCCATCGGGCAGGAAGAGAGCGTTATTAAGATAATAGAAGGGGCTTGAGAGTTTTAAAGAGGTTTATCTCACCTGCGAAAGACGCGAAATTTTCTTGCCCCGGAATCTCAGAATATTAAGGAACTTACCATGCCTACCTTACAGTTCAAAGGCAAGAACATAATATGGAACCACCATCTTTCTATACCCTACCACACGCTTGATGAAGTAGGAAAACAGCACTTCCAGCCTGAAAAGGCAAATGGCAATCTGATTATCGAGGGCGACAACCTTCTCGCCTTAAAAGCTTTGCTTCCGCAGTATGCCGGAAAGGTGAAGTGCATTTATATCGATCCGCCGTATAATACCGGAAACGAGGGCTGGGTTTACAATGACAATGCCAACAGCCCAATGCTCAAGGAGTGGTTGGGCAAAGAGGTTGGCAAGGACGACCTCACACGCCACGACAAGTGGCTCTGCATGATGGTGCCGAGACTGAAGCTTCTGAGGGAGTTGTTGAAAGAAGATGGGGTTATATTTGTAAGTATTGATGACAATGAGGTTCATCACCTAAGGATGTTGATGGATGAGGTTTTTGGAGAGGAAAATATTATTGCAGAGCTTGTTTGGAACTTAGGAACAGGAACTGAAGCAGGTCATTTTACGAGGTCTCACGAATATATATTGTCTTATGCAAAATACCGGTCGAAGGTGCCTTACTTTGCAACCTTAGATGATACCCCTATAACACATGGAGCTTTAAAGAAAATTTCGAGAGCAAATCCCGCGAGCGATATCATCTTTCCTTCTGGTATAGAATTTGAAGGTACAAACGCAATATTTGAAGGCGAACTTGGTAACTCAGAAAAACAAATCATAGTTAATGGAAAAATGATTTTTGAGGATGGTAAATTAAAAAAACCAGTCACACTTCGTGCAGGTTGGGCGATGCGCAATCAGATAATATCTTGGATAGAAGGTAAAGAAACCTTTGACAGTAAAGGGCAGAAAGTAAAAAGGTTTTTTTTCAATAGGCAAGGTATATTGTGGTATGAAAAAGAGCGTGAGACAACACACCCCAAGACCGTTTTAATTGATATTGCAAAAACAAAAGATGGCACAACCGAAATAGAAATGTTATTTGGCGAGAAGGTTATGGATTTTCCAAAATCGTCTTTGTTGATTAAGTTTTTAGTTAGTTTAACTACCAATAATAATGACATCATCCTTGACTCTTTTGCTGGTTCCGGTACCACTATGCATGCCGTTATGGACTTGAACAAAGAGGACGGCGGCAACCGCAAGTGTATTCTGGTTCAAATGACTGAGGCAACAAAAACCGAGCCAAAGAAAAATATCTGCAAAGACATTACCCGCGAAAGGGTAATGCGCACAATTGATAAATACGATTACGATTCAGGCTTTCAGTATTTCAAGGTCGGCATTCCAGTTGACGCTGAAACCTTGCTTTCAGGCCAGCTCCCCACGTTTAAACAGTTTGCCGATTACGTGTATTACCTCTGCACCGGTGAAAGTCTCAAGAACAAATCGGCCGTGAATGAAAAGAGCTTTTTTATTGGGGAACACGGCAACTCCGTCATTTATCTCGTCTACAGACAGGATTTTGACGAGCTTACCCGACTGGCGCTAAATTTGAGTCTTGCGGAGAAACTTACAGCCGAACACCCGAAGAAGAAAATCATCGTTTATGCCCCGGCCTGCTTCCTTGAAGAAGACTACATGAAAGAGAAAAACATTGTTTATGTCGGTATCCCGTATAATCTTTTTCAACGTTCAGGAGCATAGCCGTGTTTCTGAAAAAATACCAGATAAAGGTCGTTTCCGAGCTGAAGTCATTTTACAGTAAGGCTCGCGAAACAAAAGACGCCTTCGATACCGCTCGCAAAGCGTTGCCTGAAGATATGCGGCATACGCTGAACTGGGTGCAAACGTCGTTTCAGACTGCCGTAAAAGATTATAAAGACCGTTGCACCAACGGACTTGGCGAATACTACCCCCGTGTTGTAATTAAGGTGCCAACCGGCGGCGGTAAGACCCTGCTCGCAGTTGAAGCCATCCGCGAATATCAGAACATTTTTGCGCGTAAACGCGCTGGGCTTATCGTCTGGATTGTTCCCAGCGAAACGATTTATTCTCAAACGGTACAAAAACTTCGGGATAAATCTAACCCCTTACGCCAACTTCTTGACCAAGCCAGTGGGAATAAAACGCTTATCCTGGAGAAAGGACAACATCTTACAACACACGATATTGACGAAAATCTCGTCATTCTCTTTATTATGATTCAATCCATAAGCCGGAAGAACGGAAAAGAAGCTCTGAAAGTGTTTCAGGATTCGGGCGGGTTTGAAAGTTTTTTCCCGGCGGACAATCGATATGACTTGCACGCCGAATTGAAAAAAGCCTGCTCAAACCTTGATTTGATCTCTGAGATTGGCCCCGTTATTAAAACAAGTCTTGGAAATGCAATCCGATTGTCAAAGCCGTTCTTTATCATTGACGAAATACATAAGGTTTTTTCCGATACGGCGCGTGAGACAATAGACGGCTTGAACCCTGAAATGGTGCTCGGACTCTCTGCGACGCCAAAAGCAGAGATGAATATTCTGACGACAGTTTCGGGTCTTGAACTCAAAGAAGAAGATATGGTTAAGCTGGACATGCATATTATCCCTCCGTCCGGCCGCAAGAAAGACGATTGGAAAACCATGCTGCAGGAAATCAGAGGGCATAGGGACGCGCTGGAAAAGAAGGCCAACAGATATCGTCAAAATTCCGGCCTGTATATACGCCCCATTGCCTTGATCCAGGTCGAAGCCACGGGAAAAGACCAGCGAGGCAAGGGCCGTGTTCACAGTCTTGATGTCAAGGAATATCTCCAGGAGTTGAAAACCAATCCTGATGATATAGCGATAAAAACCAGTGCTCAGAACGATATAGAGGACGTTGATCTTTTCGCTCCGGACTGCAATATACGATATATCATCACCAAAGAAGCTCTTCGCGAGGGTTGGGACTGTTCATTCGCTTACCTGCTCGGTATTATCCCGAATGTCAATTCGGATACAGGCATTACCCAACTTGTAGGGCGTATCCTCCGCCAGCCGTTCGCGCGTAAGACGGGCGTTGTAGAGCTTGATGAAAGCTATATTTATTATTCAAAAGGAGATACTCGATCTATTCTTGAGAGAGTGGATGCAGGGTTTAAAAATGAGGGACTGGAAGACCTTGTGTCCAAAATCAAGGTTCGGGACAATGAATCAATAAACCCTGCAAAGAAGGTTAAAATCCGTAAGGAATTTCGTTCCAAGTTCGAGAGCGCGTTTTATCTGCCTGTCTGGGTGATGATAGAACAAGGGGATAAAAAGCGCCGCTTTTCATACGAATTGGATATCAAACCGTACCTGGATTTTTCGACTTTTAAAATTACTGATTCCATAATCGAGCGACTGAATGCCTCCTTGAGTGATGAAACAAAGGAGCGGCAGTCAATAATAGTAACGCTGGATGCGGCGAGTAAGGTTTCCACTAAATACGAATACTCTGAAGTAAATGGAACAAAGGAAATCAATATCGATTACCTAACGAGGCGCTACGCCGAACTGATGGAAAATTCATTTTATGCCCGTAAGCTCGCTTTTTCTCATATCAAAACGCTCACTGGCAAACTCGGCAAGGAAAAAGTCGAAGAGCACTTTGGATTCATCACGGCATTTTTACATGTCCTTCTTTCAGAGCACAAGAAAATAACAGAGGAAAATCTTTTTCTTGAATATCTTAAGGCTAAGAAGATTGTGCTTGCTGTATCAAACGATCCCGATCTTGGCTTTAAGATACCCTATGAAGACGATATCGTAGTAGGGCGCATTCCCAATCCATATAAATATTATCTTTTTGAAGATGTTGATCTTATTTCCATGAATACATTAGAGCAGAAAGTCGGAGATATACTCGATAGGCAAG
This sequence comes from Deltaproteobacteria bacterium, assembly GCA_016219015.1. Lineage (GTDB taxonomy): Bacteria > Desulfobacterota > GWC2-55-46 > GWC2-55-46 > GWC2-55-46 > JACRCL01. The sequence goes on along the minus strand of JACRCL010000005.1, from coordinate 3,165 downwards.
AAAAAATACTTTGGTGGTTCAGGAATAAAGTCTCAAGAAACTGGTATTCCATTCAAGGATGGCAAGAATATAAGCTCAGACCGGATTTTGTGGCCGCGAAAAAGGGCAACAATGGTAATCTGGAACTTGTTTATATTCTTGAAAGTAAGGGTGAGCACTTGGCAGGAAATGCGGACACCTTATATAAACAGAAAATGCTGGATATAATGACTGAACAGAAAAAGCATAAAGCTATCTATCATTATGAGCAGGCAAAACTTCCTTTCGGTCAAGCGAATGATAATGTGGAATTTTACCTCGTTGAACAAGGAAAGGAAGAAAAAGACTTGAAGAAGTATTTTAGATAAAAATATTTATGCCAACCGGGCTTTAGCCCTCCTCGTCGGTTATCTCGAACTCGTCGCCTTCGGGCTCAGCGGCAGGCTCGATCAGGAGGTCTTCTTCGGCGGTCGCCTTCAGGCCCGCTGTCTTTTCCTCGACAACCTCTTCTGCCTTTGCCGCGCTGCCTCCAGCCGCTATATAGACGGCCTCCTCGTCCCCGAGATTGTCGAGCAAAAAGCTCTGGGCCGCTTTTGAATGGAACGCCTCGCCCGGCCCGACCGAGAAAACGGTCTTACCGCACCTTACCTTTATATTCCCCTTGACGACGCAGATTATCTCATCGCTCCCCTCGGCCACTGTGAGTTTTTTCGAGGACTCCTTAGGCCGGAGCCTCCCGTAAAGGAGGTAGACGGACGAGGTAGCGAGTTCTTCCTTGCCGAGCCTGTATTCGTTCTCCGGGCTCAGTTCCGCGAGCTGTGGGAGCTTGTATATCTTCATGCCATCGATTCCATCGTGTCCCTGAAGTGCTCCATGAAGTCCTCCCCGTGCATGGGGCGGAGTATTATCCATTTCTTCTTCTTGTCGAGGCGCACCTCTACCTCGGCGCCGGGTATGAGTTCGAGGAATCTCAGGTACTCGTCAGGTATCGCTATGCCTTCCTTTCCCTTTTCGATACGGATTATCTTCTCCTTCATGAAAAGGCTCCCTTCTTTAAGGCTTCCTCTGAAAATTTTGGATTAATTCGGTGCCGTACTGGGTTCTTAAAGACTTGCCGGGGGGCTCGCGACTCTTATTTATATATTAAGTTCATAAGGCGAAGTAGTCAAGGCATTTGTGTCCGGCCCCGGCTTTTCCGGGGCGCGTTTTTCAGGGAAAATCCCCGGAGGTTTTTAAGGTTTTGCGCCCGTGAACCTTGACAAAATATGCGTAAGGTGTATTATAACAGTTGAATTTCAGTAGGGTTTGGAAGGACCCCTGATGCAAAAAGAAGGCTCCTTAAAACCTGCGAAGTCGTTCAAGCAGCGCTACTTCGTGGCAAGAGAGCTCCAGTTCTCGATAGCCCTCTTGATAGTCCTCGCCCTCCTCGGCGGCATCTTCCTGCAGGCGCTCTCCACGGCTCTCATAGACTACTACGGGCTTGAAACCCCTTTCCTCGGCGTATTCCTCATCTTCGGCTATGTGGCGATAGTCGCCCTCCTTGCCGTGTTTTTCACCCACAGGCTCGTCGGCCCCTTCAAAAGGCTCGAGTACGAGATGAAGATGATACAGTCCGGGAACATCGGAAAAAGGCTCAGCATAAGGTCGCAGGACGACCTCCATGTCAGGAACTTCGTAAAGTACACGAACAACTTCATCGCGAATTTCGAGGAGATGAGCGTGGAGTACAACAAGCTCAACAGCGCCGTGTCCACGAAGCTCGAAGAGATAGCGCGCGAGATTTCAAAAGACAAATACGACTGCCCGAGGATACAGGAAGACATAAAGAAGCTCCGTAAGCAGATACATGAGCTGCGCGAGAGGTGGTAGCCTGCGCTTTGTATCCCGCCTCTTCATATTCTCCCTCCTCGTCCTTTTAATACCTCTCATACCACAGGACGCCTCCAGCCTCGAAGCATCCCGGCAGGATATAAGGTACCCGTCCGTAAGGAGGGTCATAGACGGCGATACCATCGTCATCTCCGGCAACGAGCACGTGAGGTATGTCGGCATCGACGCGCCGGAGAAGAACGAACCTTTCTACGAAGAGGCCGCCGCGCGTAACCGCGCGCTCCTTTCCGGCAAGATGGTCAAGGTAGTAGTCTGCCCCGAAGAGCCGAGGGACAGGCACGGCAGGCTCCTCGGCTTCGTCTATTCCGGCGGGGTCAACGTGAACGAGGCGCTGGTGCGGGAGGGGCTTGCCAGAAAGCTCATAATACCGCCCTGCGGCGCGGACAGGGCAGGGGAGTTCGAAAAGGCCGAGGCCGCGGCGAGGAAAAAGGGGCTCGGCATATGGGGGAAGGCAAGCGGCTCAGGCGCGGCCCTTATACCGGTGATACCGGATTCCGAGGCGCGCAGGCACATAGGCGAGTATATGAGGGTGAAGGGCAGGGTCAAGAAGGCCTTCAAGGGCAAGGACATAGCCTTCCTTGATTTCGACAGCAGCTTTAGCGCCGTTATCTTCAGGGAAACGCTCGGGGTCCTTAAAAAAGGCCCGGCGCATTACAGCGGGAAGACCGTCATAATCTCCGGGGTCATAAAGGAGAGGAAAGGCAGGCCGGAGATAGTGATAAAGACGCCTTCGCAGATAGAGGAGGTAAAGCCTTAGGCCCGTTTTATCTTGACAAAGTTTGCCCGGCCAAATTATAGTATCCGTAAGGCGGCGTACCCAAGTGGCAAGGGAGCAGTCTGCAAAACTGCCATCCAGCGGTTCGAATCCGCTCGCCGCCTCCATTTTAAAAACACATTCCCCGCAAAACCGCTTCCTTGAAAAATCCTGTTTGTAATCGCCTTATCCGGTCTTATCTGACTTGATATCCATCCACTTTTCCAATCTTCCCTTGGCCCTGCCTGCAAATAAGGTCAGTGTCCAAAAGGACAGGTACATAAATTTTATATTTATGTTATGAAGTTGTCCGCTATTATTATGTTTTAATAAGGAGTTGCAGCAAATGAAGCATTCTAGGGGCGGAAGGGTCTTAAAAATACTTTTTTTACCCGTTTTATTACCCGAATTCAACCTCGAAGTGCAACGAAGGGAGCAGCTACTTCGATTGGTTTTTTGAAGCCCAGGCATTTTCTGGGCCTGTTGTTGATTAGAGATTCGATTATTGCAATCTGTTTATCGGTTATCTTACTGAAGTCTGT
>JACRCL010000031.1 GCA_016219015.1 Deltaproteobacteria bacterium | reverse complement strand
CACAGACTTCAGTAAGATAACCGATAAACAGATTGCAATAATCGAATCTCTAATCAACAACAGGCCCAGAAAATGCCTGGGCTTCAAAAAACCAATCGAAGTAGCTGCTCCCTTCGTTGCACTTCGAGGTTGAATTCGGGAATTGATTTGAATCCTTCGATTGAAATTTCATTTAGGGTGTTTGGCATTTCTTTTTCCTGTCAGGACTTGCTTCAAAATAATTACCATAATTTATAGCGTTCAATCCTCTTATATCTACCGGAATATACAGCATTTTGGATTGTATCACAAGTGTGGAGTTCAGGAAGAACTTAGCCCTTTCATAGGCTAATAGATATGAAGGGAGGACAGCGACGAATCCTCTACTGGACAAAAACCGCCCACTGAAATGAAAAAAGGGCTACAGCTTAATGCTGTAACCCTTTATTTTGGTGGGCCGCGCTGGGATCGAACCAGCGGCCCGCTGATTAAGAGTCAGCTGCTCTACCGACTGAGCTAGCGGCCCGGTTCCACTTTGACATTTTCCGAGAGCCCGCAATCCCGCAGGCAAATGGCGCGCCTGAGAGGATTTGAACCTCCGACCCTCGGCTTCGGAGGCCGATGCTCTATCCACTGAGCTACAGGCGCAAAAACCGAATCTATTTAACTTACAAAAAATTCCTTGGATTGTCAAGCCGTAATATGCGGGGTGGGAAAAGGAAGTTTTCTTGCGGGACTCCCATGCTGATTTTTAAAAGACCATCACCTGTCCGCCTTCGCTCACCCACCTGGCGAGGTCCAAGGTCTTGCCGACGGCCACGCCCTCTATGAAGTCGTCCTGGGTAAGCCCTCTGGCCGAGGTGCAGGTAAGGCACGAGCGCACCTCTGCCCCTTTTTCAATCAGTCCCTTGAGCATATCCCCGATGTTGTAGTACCCCTTGGGCGGGTTCTGGCCCTTTTTCGCGGCCGTGACGCTGTCCCCGTAGAGGAATATCCTCACGCCCGTGCCCACTGAGAGCAAGGCCTGCGAAAGCCTGAGTGCGTTCCAGACCTTTTCGTTCCCATAGGGCGCGTCCTGCAATACTATCGTGACCGTCATATCCAAACTCCTTTCGGCATTTTGATAATTATGGCTACCTCTAAAAATTGATCTTTTTCCTGACCTCTGCGTGGGGCGCGAAAATAAAAATATACATATATGCTGCGCTTTTTATTTCCGTCCTTCCTTGACTTCAGAAAAAATTACTAATTTTTAGAAGCATCCTTATATAATTGCGAAATTATGCAACTTTGTCAAGGGTAGATTTGGGGACGGGCGGCGGAGGCGGGCGAAGGGGGTTAAGGCGGGGCCGCCGGATATGGGATGGACTTCAGGCGTGCGGCAGGAAAAACAATTTCGGCCTGTCCGGGCGATGATCTGTGAAATTACAAATTACGGGATTCTTCGTCGCCTCCGGCTCCTCAGAATGACAGATTTTTTGAAAAGAACAAATTCGAAGGTAAGGCTTATCGGGCGGCAACAGCTCAAAAGCAAAGGCATTGTCTAAAATGGAATCTCCTTCGGGATTACGAACTCAGGGTTCAGGTTGCAAACCTGAACCCGCCACAGGAATGAAATTGAGAGGGATTGTGAGAGTTTTTCATCCCTCGTCTTTTTCACTCCCTGACTTTCTCACCCCCTCCCTACCCTCCACCATAAAGGGGGAGGGGTAATGGACTTTTTCAGCAGCCTGAAATGTAACCACTTTACACGAAGGTTTTAAACTGTTAATATTTCAGGAGAAAGAGAGGTATTAATAATGACGGCTAAAGCGAAATACGGAGACAAGGCCATAGCAAAGGCCAAACTCATCCCGTGGGACAACCCGAACCCGGAGCGGGACTATACGATAGAGATAACCTTCCCGGAGTTCACCTGCGTATGCCCGCGCTCGGGCTACCCGGACTTCGCCACCATCAGGGTCGCATATACGCCCGATAAGAAAGTCGTAGAATTGAAGTCCCTCAAGCTCTATCTCAACTCCTTCAGGTCAATGGCCATCTCGCACGAGGCCGCGACGAACCTGATATTCGACGACCTCAAAAAGGCCCTCAAGCCGAGGCAGATGGAGGTCACCGGGGACTTCAACGTCAGGGGCAATGTAAAGACAATCATAAAGGTGACCCTATAATGGAAAAAAAAACCGAAAGGCTCATATACCTCGACAACGCGGCGACGTCGTTCCCGAAGCCCGAGGCCGTCTACAGGAGGATAGACGAGGTCCTCCGCGTCATAAGCGGCAACCCCGGCAGGGCGAGCCACAGGATGGCGCTTGAGGCGAGCAGGGTCATATTCTCGGCGCGGGAGGCGATAGCGCGCCTCTTTAACGTAAGAGACGCCTCGCGGATAGCCTTCACCAAGAACGCGACCGAAGGCATCAACATCGCCCTCAAGGGGCTGCTTAAGCCCGGCGGCCACGTCGTGACAAGTTCATTCGAGCATAACTCGGTCGTAAAGACCCTCGGCAGGCTTGAGAGGAACGGCGTAAGGGTTACGAAGGTAAGGCCTGATAAGGACGGCCTCCTCGACCCGAAGGATATCGCCTCGGCCATAGATAAGGATACAAAGATAGTCTGCATCTCCCACGCGTCGAATGTCTTCGGGACTGTCCAGCCGATAGAGGAGATAGGCAGGCTCTGCAGGAATAAATCCGTCATATTCATGGTGGACGGCGCGCAGACAGCCGGGGCCATGCCCATAGAGATGGACGCGATGAACATGGACATATTCGCGGCAACCGGCCACAAGGCGCTCTTCGGCCCGCAGGGCACGGGGTTTCTCTATGTGAGGGAGGGGATCGAGCCCGAGCCTCTCGTGGACGGCGGCACAGGCGAGCTTAATATCACCCTTGAGATGCCGGACAGGCTCGAATCGGGCACCATGAACACGCCGGGCGTCGGCGGCCTCGGCGCCGGGGTCGAGTTCATACTCAAGGAAGGCATCGCCAAGGTAAAGAGGTATGAGGAAGCCCTGATAGAGGCGCTGCTGGACGGGCTCAGGAAGACCGAAGGGGTCAGGATAATCGGGCCCGCGGACGCCAAAAAGAGGACGGCCCTCGTCGCCTTCAATATCGCGGGCAAGACCCCGGCCGAGGTGGGCATGAGGCTCGACAACGATTTTTCGATAATGGTAAGGACAGGGGCGCACTGCGCCCCTGAGGCGCACAGGGAGGCCGGCACCCACCCGGACGGCGCCGTGCGCGTAAGCCCCGGCTACTTCACGAAGGAAGACGAGGTGGAGGAGTTTCTGAGGGCTATAAGGGAAATAGCCAAATAAACTGCACATAGAAACATAAACAAATCTAATAGGTGCGGAAAGAACAATTTCAGTTTGTCATTCTGAGCGAGTGAGCCGAAGCCCTGAGCGGAAGCGAGGGGGAAGAATCCCGGAGTTGACGAATTCAATAAATTATGGATTCTTCGTCGCCTCCGGCTCCTCAGAATGACAACTTTTGAACACGCACAGCGAGCGCATTCCCCGCTGCTTGCGGCGGGGTTTAGCGAGCGAATCGAAATTTTTTCCTTTTGTGTCGAAGATTCCCCGCGGCTTGCTGCGGGGAGATTCAATTTTTTTTCGCGGCCTGCTGAATGTAAAAATATCACCCATGCTCATCCTCGGAATAGAATCCTCCTGCGACGATACGGCGGCGGCCGTGGTCGAGGACGGCAGGTACGTCCTCTCCTCTGTCGTCTCCTCGCAGGACATGGTGCACGCCCCGTACGGCGGCGTGGTGCCCGAGCTCGCCTCACGGAGACACATCGAGATGATAATCCCGGTCGTCGAGGAGGCGCTCTCAAAGGCGGGAGTCACTTTAAAAGACATTGGCGGCATAGCCGTAACGCAGGGGCCGGGGCTGGTGGGCTCGATACTCATAGGCCTTTCTTTCGCCAAAGCCGTATCTTATACGGCAGGGCTTCCGTTCACCGGGGTAAACCACATCGAGGCGCACCCGCACGCGGCCTTCCTCATCGAAGGCAGGGCGGAGAAGGAAGTCCCGCGCTTCCCGCTTGTGGCCCTCATCGTGTCGGGCGGGCATACAACGCTTCTGCACCTCACGGGTTTTACGGAATACAGAATAATCGGGCAGACGCTCGATGACGCGGCAGGCGAGGCCTTTGACAAGGTGGCGAAGCTCCTCGGCCTCGGGTACCCCGGAGGCGTGGCCATAGACAGGCTCGCTAAAGAAGGCAACAGAAAGTCCGTCGAGTTCACCCGCCCGTTCATGGCAAAGGGCAACCTTGATTTCAGCTTCAGCGGGGTAAAGACCGCTGTGCTCAATTATGTTAAAGGCCACGGGCTTGCCACCGGCCCTGAAGCGGTAAAAGACCTCGCCGCGAGCTTCCAGGAGTCGGTCGTGGACGTGCTCGTGGGAAAGGCCCTTTGGGCGCTTGAGGCAACGGGCGCGAGCGACCTTGTCGTGGCCGGAGGGGTAGCCTGCAACTCGAGGCTCAGGACGCGGCTTACCGAGGCGGCAAGGGACGGGGGCTTCAGGCTCTTCATCCCGCCGCCGCGTTTTTGCAGCGACAACGGCGCCATGATAGCCTCTCTCGGGTATCACCAGTTGAAAAAAGGCGCCTTCGGAACGCTCGACATGGACTCGAAGCCGACGTGGGAAGGATTTTAAGAAAAAATAATGCACCCTGACCACGAAGACGACCACGAAAAGCCCGCCATCCTTTACCCCAAAAAGAGGTTCGGCCAGCACTTCCTCGTAGATAAGAACGTAATAAGGAAGATCGTCGCCATAGCGTCGATAAAAGAGGGCGACTGCGTCCTCGAAATAGGGCCGGGCAAGGGCGCGCTAACCGAAGGGCTTATCGAGGCCGGGGCAAAGGTCACGGCCATAGAGGTCGATAGGGACCTGGCGGCCCTTTTGAAAAGGAAGTTCCCTGAAAACCTCGAAGTTATAACCGGCGACGCGCTGAAGGCGTCGTTCCTTGAGCTGGCTGAAGGGCGCGGGTGCAGGTTCAAGCTCGTATCCAACCTCCCGTACAATATTTCAGGCCCGATACTCGCGAAGTTCTTATCCGAAAGAAAGGCGTTCTCGCTCCTTGTCCTGATGTTCCAGAAGGAGGTGGCCGAAAGGCTCGTGGCCCCTCCGGGGACAAAGGAGTACGGCGTCCTCAGCGTCTTTACACAGGCGTTTACGGAAATAAAAAAGGAGCTCGACGTATCGCGTAACCTCTTCTCCCCGAGGCCCAAGGTCGACTCTGCCGTGGTGTCGCTCAAAGTGCTCGACAAACCGAGGGTCGAGATAAGGGACGAGGACTTTTTCAAAAAAGTAGTGAGGGCGTCGTTCGGAACAAGGAGGAAGATGCTCTCCAACGCCCTGAAGGCGCTCGGCTTTGAAAAGGACGTGGTCGAGAGGGCGCTTGAGGAGGCGGGCATAGACCCGAAAAGGAGGGGCGAGACGCTGGACCTAAAGGAGTTCGGCAGGTTGACCGACGCATTCCTCGAAATAAAGGGCAGGGAAGCCTGATCTGCTTGCCTGTTTCAACCTTGCATCTTTTACTGACGCAAAATCCCTCAAAAAAACAAAGAAATTTTCTTACCCGAAATATCTAAAGGCTGACCTCTAAAAATTAGGAATTTTTTCTGAAGTCAAGGAAGGGCGGAAATAAAAAGCGCAGCATATATGTAATATGTGAGCATTTTTATTTTCGACCTGACGCAGAGGTCAGGAAAAAGAACAATTTTTAGAGGTAGCCTAAAAATAAGCGCGCGTCCGCGCCTCATGTTCCTTGACTTTTTTCCGCCTCTGAGATAATTTGTTCTCCTGTCCCCCGGAAACTGGAATGGAAAAATCACGCTACATCGCGATAGAGGGCCCGATAGGCGTCGGCAAATCGAGCCTTGCGGAGCTGCTTGCGAACGAGCTTAACGGAAGGACCCTCATTGAGGAGGTCGACGCTAACCCGTTCCTGCCGAACTTCTATGCGGATATCAAGAAATTCGCCTTCCAGACCCAGCTCTTCTTCCTCCTGAGCAGGTACCAGCAGCAAAAGGAGATGTTCCAGCAGGAACTCTTCAACTCCACCGTCATCTCGGATTACTTCTTCGCAAAGGACAGGATATTCGCATACCTGAACCTCGACGAGAACGAGCTCTCCCTCTATGAGCAGGTCTACAGGCTCCTCGACACCCGCATCCCAAAGCCCGACCTTGTCATATACCTCCAGGCGTCTACCGAGGTCCTGCTCGAAAGGATCGGCAGGCGGAACAAGGACTACGAGAAGGGTGTGAAGGAAGAGTACCTCGAAAAGCTCATAGACGCGTACAACAGGTATTTCTTTTATTATAACGACACGCCCCTGCTGGTCGTAAATACCACGGAGATAGACTTCGTCAACAACCCCGCTGACCTGTCCAATTTAGTCAAGGAAATCAAGACCATGCGCGGCGGGTCGCAGCACTATATCCCGCTTTCGTCGGGCCAGTAGCCCTGCCTATTGTCTAAAGACGGGTTTTAGTCTATAATATAATATCGGTCTACAGGCCATTAAAAACGTAATAATCGGCTTTAAAATGAGATCTTCCTGGCCGTTTGGAAGGTTTTTTTAGTTTCTCAATATAATAAGATGAAAAAGATAACAGCCGTCGACATAATGAAGATGAAGGCCGAGGGGAGGAAGATCCCGGTTTTGACGGCCTACAGCGCCCAGATGGCGAAGATACTCGACGAGGCCGGGATAGCCATGTTCATAGTAGGGGACTCCGCGGGCATGGTCGAGGCGGGCTATGAAAACACCCTTCCCGTGACAGTGGACGAGATAATCTACCACACGCGCGCGGTGGCCAGGGGCAGGCAGAACGCGCTTATCGTGAGCGACATGCCCTTTGCCTCGTACCAGGTGTCCCCGGAAGAGGCGAAGAGGAACGCGTGCAGGCTCATAAAAGAGGGCGGGGCCGAGGCCGTAAAGCTCGAAGGGGGCAAGAGGATGGCCAATACCGTAAAGGCCATAGCCGAGATAGACATACCCGTGATGGGCCATATCGGCCTTACCCCTCAGTCGATACACAGGATGGGCGGCTACAGAGTGCAGGGTAAGACAAGGACCGACGCCGAGGTGATAATGGAAGACGCCTACGCCATAGCCGAGGCAGGCGCGTTCTCGATAGTCCTTGAGGGCATACCCGGCAATCTGGCAAAAGAGATAACAGAGGCCCTGTCCATACCGACGATAGGCATAGGAGCGGGCGCTGGCTGCGACGGGCAGGTGCTGGTCGTAAACGACATGCTCGGGCTCAACTGCGACGCCAAGTGCCCGAAATACGTAAAAAAATACGCCGACCTGAGGACCGTGATAACGAAGGCCGTCGGAGAGTATATAAAAGACGTGGAGGAGGGGAGGTTTCCCTCGAAAGAGAATACTTATTAGGCGAACGCAATAAATGTCTTTATACTTTGTTGAACACGGAGGGCTCAAGGTAACTCGCAGAGATGAAAGTCATCGAAAATGTCCAGGAGATGCAAGACTTTATAAAAGGCGCGAGGGCCAAAGGGCTTAAAATTGCCCTTGTCCCGACAATGGGCTTTCTCCACGACGGACACAGGGAGCTGCTGAAGACAGGCAGAGGCCTCGGCGACGTACTCGTCCTGAGCATCTTCGTAAACCCCGCCCAGTTCGGGACGAAAGAGGACTTCAAGACCTACCCGAGGGACTTTGAAAAGGACTTGAGGATAGCCGGAGAATGCGGTGTAGACTGTATCTTCGCGCCCAAGGCCGGGGATATGTACCCCGAAGGGTACCAGACGTTCGTCGAGGTGACCGAGGCGTCGAAGAACCTCTGCGGTGAATCGAGGCCGGGCCATTTCAGGGGCGTTGCAACGGTTGTTTTGAAGTTATTCAATATCGTCATGCCCAATAAGGCGATATTCGGCAAAAAAGACTACCAGCAGCTCGTCGTCATAAAGAGGCTCGCGGAGGACCTGAACCTCGGGGTGGAGGTAATAGGGGTTGATACCGTAAGGGAGCCTGACGGGCTGGCGATGAGCTCCCGTAACTCCTATCTGACGGAGGCCGAAAGGGAGGCCGCGAGGTGCATCCCCGAGGCCCTGAAAGAGGCCGAAAAGGGGTTTTTGAAGGGCGAAAGGGATAGCGGGGCGGTAGTCGGCACGGTCAAAAAAATCATAGAGAAAGAGCCCTCTGCCGTGGTAGAGTATATAAAGGTCTGCGATAAGGATACGCTTGCCGACCTCGACCGCATTGAAGACGGCGCCCTCCTTGCGGTAGCGGTAAGGATCGGCAGGGCGCGGCTTATAGACAATCGCATCCTTGGCAAGGATAAAGAAGGAGGAAGGTCTAAAAAATGCAGCGCGTAATGCTGAAAAGCAAGATACACAGGGCCACGGTGACGGACGCGAACCTCGGCTACGAGGGCTCGGTGGCCATTGACGAGGCCCTCATGGAGGCCGCGGGCATATACGAGTTCGAGCAGGTACAGATATACGACATAAATAACGGCAACCGCCTTACTACCTATGTCATAAAGGGCAAGAGGGGGAGCGGGGTCATCTCGATAAACGGGGCGGCCGCTCACCTCGCCAAAAAAGGCGACCTCGTCATCATAGCGAGCTACTCGGTCCTCGACGAGGCCGAGGCGCAAAGGCATGCCCCGGTGCTCGTCTATGTAGACGCCAAAAACTCCATAAAGAAGATAAGCGCCGAGCTTGCCGGCTGCAGTATATGAAAAAAAGCCTTAAAGGGTACTTCATAACGGGGCTCCTTGTCGTGGTGCCCCTGTACATATCCCTCTATATCCTCTCGCTTATCGTGGGGTTTATGGACAACGTCTTCACGATCCTGCCGCAGTCCCTCCGGCCGGACACGTACCTGCCTTTCCATATACCGGGCCTGGGCATACTGGTAACGATAGCCTCTATCTTTATCGTCGGGGTCCTTACCACTAATTTTTTCGGCAAGAGGCTCCTTTATATGGGCGAGAAGGCCCTGTCGAAGGTCCCGGTCCTGAGGGTCGTCTACAACGCGACCAAGCAGTTCATGGAGACCTTTTTTACCGATAACCAGAGCTTCAGGAAGGTCGTCCTGATCGAGTTCCCGCGCGCGGGGCTCTTCTCCATCGGTTTTCTTACCGGCAAGCCCACCGGGGAGCTTAGAAAGAAGACCCACGACGACTCTGTGAGCGTCTTCCTGCCAACGACCCCGAACCCGACAACCGGGTTCTACATAATGGCGAGGGAGAAGGACATAATCCCCCTCGATATGAGGGTCGAGGACGCCTTCAAGGTGATAATGACCGGCGGGGTGGTGGCGCCGAACAACGACGAGTTCAAGGCGGCGGTATCTAAGCACAAGGGCGTCGACCTCGGGGATATGAGCAAGGGCGATAAAATAAACGTCTAAGAAGGGGCGATGATGGCTGTGGCGAAAGTGTCCGGTTTTGGAAGTGCTGACGAGCTTGCGATAAATACCATCAGGTTCCTTGCGATAGACGCCGTTGAGAAGGCCAACTCGGGCCACCCCGGCATGCCGATGGGCGACGCCCCCATGGCGTACGTCCTCTGGAGGCATTTTCTGAGGCATAACCCCGGGAACCCGGCGTGGCACAACCGGGACCGCTTCGTCCTTTCGGCGGGCCACGGCTCCATGCTCCTGTACTCGCTCCTCCACCTTACGGGCTACAATCTCCCGCTCGATGAGCTGAAGGGCTTCAGGCAGTGGGGCAGCCATACGCCCGGACACCCCGAGTACGACCTTGAGATAGGCATAGAGACGACCACCGGCCCGCTCGGGCAGGGTTTCGCCACGGGCGTCGGCATGGCCATGGCCGAAAAATACCTCGCGGAGCGGTATAACAGGCCCGGCTATGATATCTTCGATTACCACATATACTCGATAGTAAGCGACGGCGACCTCATGGAGGGCGTCACGAACGAGGCGGCCTCGCTCGCCGGCCATCTCGGGCTTGGAAAACTCATCTACCTCTATTCGGACAACAAGATAACCATCGAAGGCGGCACCGAGCTTTCATTTACGGAGGACGTCGGCAAGAGGTTCGAAGCCTTGAAATGGCACGTCCAGAAGGCCGGGGGCAACGACCTCGAAGGGATAGCCAGGGCCATCGAGGCCGCGAAGGCCGAGAAGGGCAGGCCCTCGATAATAATCGCCCGCACCAACATAGGTTTCGGAAGCGGAAAGCAGGACTCCAATGAGGCCCACGGCGCGCCCCTTGGAAAGGACGAGGTCAGGGCAACGAAGGAAAAGCTGGGCTGGCCCCTTACGCCGGATTTCTTCATACCCGATGAAGTAAAAAAAGGGATGGACGCCCGGAAAAAGGGCGAATCCCTCGAGAAAGAATGGACGGGCCTTGTCGAGAGATACGGCAGGGAATACCCGGAGGAAGCCGCGGAGCTTAAAGGGCTCCTCGACCGGGAAGGCAGGCAGTGCTCTGATTGGGCCTCTGCCCTCCCATCATTCGCTCCGAAGGACGGCCCCATGGCCACACGCAGCGCCTCTGGAAAGGTCCTGAACGCGATAGCCGGGAAGACGCCATTTCTGCTGGGCGGCTCCGCTGACCTCGCCCCGTCGACGAACACGCACCTCAAGGGGTTCACGGACTTCATGCCGGGCTCAAGCGGAAGGAACATCCACTTCGGGGTGCGCGAGCACGCCATGGGCTCGATATTGAACGGCATGGCGCTAAGCAGGATACTTGTGCCTTACGGCGCGACCTTCCTCATATTCTCGGACTACATGAAGCCCGCGATAAGGCTTTCGGCCATCATGGGCCTTCAGACGATATTCGTGCTCACGCACGACTCCATCGGGCTCGGCGAGGACGGCCCCACGCACCAGCCGATAGAGCAGCTTTCAAACCTGAGGTCTATACCCGGCCTGACGGTAATAAGGCCGAGCGACGCCGCCGAGGTCGCGGTCGCCTGGAAAGAGGCGCTTACGCGCCAGAATCCAACGGCCCTCATATTGACGAGGCAGAACCTGCCTGTAATAGACAGGTCCAGGTTCTCTCCGGCGGAGGGCCTTTCAAAAGGCGCTTACGTGCTCGCGGACCCTTCCGAAGGCGAGCCGGAGATAATCCTCATGGCCACGGGCTCGGAGGTCCACCTCGCGCTCGAATCGTTCGAGGAGCTTAACCGTCGCGGGGTAAGGGCGCGGGTGGTGGCGATGCCGAGCTGGGAGCTATTCGAGGCGCAGGACGAGGGCTACAGGGCTTCCGTCCTGCCGCCGCACATAAAGGCGCGTGTCTCGATAGAGGCGGGCTCCACCGCCGGGTGGCACCGCTACGTGGGGCTCGACGGCGAGGCGGTCGGGATAGACAGGTTCGGCGCGTCGGCCCCTTACAAGACGCTTTTCGAGAAGTTCGGCTTCACATCCAAAGACGTCACGGCAAAGGCCCTTTCGCTCCTGAACAAGGGAAAAGGCCTCTACCTTGATAGAATATGACGTCCCTGTTATACTTAGGGAAGCTCTGATTTGCTGTCATTGCGTCGAAGATTCCCCGCAGCTTGCTGCGGGGAGATTCAATTAATCAGAGGTTTCTTAGATAGAATATTCGTGTAAATTCCATAATCCGCGCCCGGTGCCTGCCGGGCGGCCGGCGTAGCGCCCCGCTCCTTGGCAAATCTGTAAATTTCCTCAATTACACGCAGGGAGAGCCATGAACCCCTTACTGACTCTTAAAAAAATCGGTCAAAGCGTCTGGTACGATAACCTCCGGAAGGGCCTCATCACCTCCGGGGAGCTCCGCCGCCTGATGGAAGAGTACGGTCTTACGGGGGTCTCCTCCAACCTCAATATCCTCGAAAAAGGCATCAACGGGACGAACGAGTATGACGAGGATATCCAGAGGTGCTCGGAGCAGGGCCTGAGCGGGCCCGAAATCCTTAAAAAGATAACCGCGCGGGACGTGAGGCTCGCGGCCGATATCCTCGAGCCGGTCTATAGAGAGACGGGCGGGATGGACGGCTATGTCTGCTTCGACATCCGCTGGGACCTCGTAAGAGGCCATGACAAGGCTCTTATGGAGGCGAAGGCCTTCTATTCCCTCGTCAACAAGTCTAACATAATGATGCGCGTCCCGTGCGTCGCCGGGTGGACGGAGATAATAGAAGAGCTGACCTTCGAGGGGTACAAGACCGACGTGGTCTTCATATTCTCCCCGGAGAGGTACGAGGAGGCTGCCCAAGCGTATATCCGCGGGCTTGAAAGAAGGGCCAAAGAGGGCGAGCCGCTGGGCGCCGTGGTAAGCGTGGCGAGCTTCCTTCTCAGCCGGATAGACACGCTCGTAGATAAGAAGATAGACGAGCGGGCCGAGGCCGCCTCCTCCAACGACGAGAAGGCGCGCCTCAGGGGCCTGCTGGGCAAGGCGGCGGTAGCCAACGCGAAGCTCGCTTTCCTCAAGTACAGGGATATATTCGGCGGGCCCGGTTTTAAAAGGCTCAAGGAGCAGGGCGCGGTCCCCCAGAGGCTCGTATGGGCCTCGACGAGCACGAAGGACCCGCGTTTCCATGACACAAAATACGTGGAGGAGCTGATAGAGCCGGAGACGATATCCATCATGCCCATCCAGACCCTGCTCGCTTTCTACGGCCACGGCAGGGTAAGGCAGAGGTTGTCCGAAGACACCGACGGGGCTAAAAAGGTCATCTCGGAGCTCCGCTCGCTGGGGATAGACTACTCCCTGCTCGTCCCGGAGCTCGAGGATGACGGGATAAAGAGGGCGGCGGAGGCCTACGCGTCGATAATAAAGGCTATAGGGGAGAAGGGGAAAGACCTGCACGCGAAAAGGGGCTATGCCGTGAAATATTCGCTCAACGGGTTCGAGGCCCCGCTCTCGGAGGCGCTCGAAGAGATAGGGGACGAGAACTTCCTTGAAAGGCTCTGGGCAAAAGACCCGTCTATCTGGAAAAAAGGCCCTGAGGAGAAAAAACTCATAAGGGACGCGCTCGGCTGGCTCACCCTGCCCGACCTCATGGAGGACAACAGGGACGTCATAACCTCCTTCGCCAAAGACATAAAAGAGGAGGGGTTCACGATAGCGGTGCTCCTCGGCATGGGAGGCTCCAGCCTCGCCCCGCTCGTATTCAGCGAGGTCTTCGGGCGGGCGCAGGGATACCCGGAACTGATAGTCCTCGACTCCACGGACCCGGACGCCGTAAGGTCCGTTACTAAAAGGACCGGGTCCGAAAAGGCCCTGTTCATAGTGTCGAGCAAGTCGGGTTCCACCATAGAGCCGCTGAGCCTCTTTGAGCACTTCTACCAGCTGCTTTACGCCAAAAAAAGGGAGGCGGCCGGCAGGGACTTCATAGCCATCACCGACCCTGGCACGCCGCTTGAGGGGTTCGCGAGGAAGTACAGGTTCAGGAAGATATTCCTGAACCCGCACGACATAGGCGGCAGGTTCTCGGCCCTCTCTTATTTCGGGCTCGTGCCCGCCGCGCTAATAGGCGTGGACATATCGAGGCTGCTCAGCCACGCCAGCAATATCTCGGCCGCGACCCACCCGTGCATGAAGGAGAAGGAGAACCCCGTGGTGATGCTCGGGGCGGCCCTCGGCATACTCGGCAGGTCCGGGAAAGACAAGGTCACCTTCTTCCTCCCGAAGGAGCTTGAAAGCCTGGGCCTCTGGATAGAGCAGCTCATAGCCGAATCCACGGGTAAGGAAGGCAAGGGGCTCATCCCCATAGTGAACGAGCCCCCCGGCGCCCCCGCCGACTACGGCGACGACAGGGTCTTCATACACATAAGCTCCGTCCACGAGGACAGGAGGCTCGCGCACACGCTTAAAGAGCTCGCTTCGGCAAACCACCCGGTCATAAGCTTCAGGATGAAAGACCTCTACGAGCTCGGAGGCGAGTTCCTGAGGTGGGAGGTGGCGACCGCCGTGGCCGGGCAGGTATTGGGCATAAACCCGTTCGACCAGCCCGACGTGGAGCTGGCAAAGAGGCTCACCAGGGCGCGCCTCCACGCGCTCGATAAAACCGGCGAAAAGGGCGCTCTCGCCCCGCCGGGCGTAGAAGTCAGGGGCGACGGGGTCAGGGCCTTCTTCGGCAAGTCGACGTTCGAGAGCATAAGGGCGCGCGCAAGGGGTAACGGAGACCTCGAATCCGCCATGAGGGGTTTTCTGGAGCTTGTAAAGAAGGGGGATTACGTGGGCATACTCGCCTACTACGACCCTCTCGATGAAAAGACAGGGAAGACCTTTACCGGGCTGAGAAAGACGCTCCGGGACTCCACAAAGGCGGCCACCCAGTTCGGCTACGGGCCGAGGTACCTGCACTCGACCGGGCAGCTCCACAAGGGCGGGGCGAACAAGGGTGTTTTCATAATACTCTGCCATGAGACTGAAGACGACGTGCCGATACCCAAGAGCGCTTACAGCTTCTCCGAGCTCGAGCTTTCGCAGGCGTTCGGGGACATGGAGGCGCTCGATTCGAAGGGGTGCAGGGTGGCGTTGATGGAGCTTAAGGACTCTTCCATACGGTCGCTCGAAGAGGTTGAAAAACTCATAAAGGCCGCCTTGCAGGCCGGGGCGTGAGGCTAATATGCGCTTAGGAATTATCGGTCTGGGGAAGATGGGCATGAACATGGCGCGCAGGCTCTCTTCAGCGGGGCACGAGGTCGTGTGCTACAACAGGACCCCGGAAAGGGTCGGCGCGGCCGTGGCCGAGGGCATGGGCGGGGCGTACTCGTTGAAGGAGCTTGTGGAAACGCTGCCCGCGCCCCGCGCGATATGGCTCATGATACCCGCGGGCCCGCCGGTTGACGACGCGATAGCCGAGCTTAAGGGCCTGCTTTCGAAAGGCGATACGGTCGTAGACGGCGGGAACAGCTTTTACAAGGATTCGGTCAGAAGATACGGCGAGCTGAAGGCCTCTAACATAGGCTTTCTCGACGTCGGCGTAAGCGGCGGGATATGGGGGCTCAGGGAAGGGTACTGCCTGATGGCCGGCGGCGACGAGGACGCGTTCAACGCCCTTGAGCCCGCCTTCAAGGACCTGGCCCAGCCCGGTGGGTATCTCTACTGCGGCCCGGCCGGCTCGGGACACTTCGTGAAGATGGTCCATAACGGGATAGAGTACGGGCTCATGGAGGCGTACGCAGAGGGCTTCGAGCTGTTGAAGTCCTCCCGGTACGGCAAACAACTCGACCTGGAGAAGATAGCGCGCCTGTGGAACAGGGGCAGCGTCGTAAGGTCGTGGCTTCTGGAGCTGCTTGAATCGGCCCTCGGAAGGGACAGGGGGCTTGAGTCTGTAAGGGGCTATGTCGAGGATTCCGGCGAAGGGCGCTGGACTATAAAAGAGGCGGTAGACGCCGGGGTATCGATGCCGGTCATAACAGAGGCCCTTTTCAGAAGGTTCAGGTCGAGGCAGGAGGACCCATTCGCCGAGAAGGTGCTGGCCGCGTTGAGGGCCGGTTTCGGCGGGCACGCCGTGAAGCCGGAGAAGAAGAAGTAGCCTGCCTTTCAACAGGTTACTGAAAAAATCAAAATAACATCAGGCTGCTCAAAAAGTCTAAGATGCAAGGAGTCGAAAAATGAGGAATGAGGCTGTACTTACCCTGTACGCCGCAATGACGAATTTTGAAGACGACGCGTAGAACAGGGCTTTTTCAGCAGCCTGCTAACGAGGGTTTTCCAATGCCTGACAGGGGTGACAGGGGTGCTCCCGCCGTAAAGATAGGCTCGATGGGGCCCGCCGGGGAGGTCTGCGAGGAGGTCTTTCCGGGGCCGTGCTCGATGGTTATATTCGGCGCGTCCGGCGACCTGGCCCGCCGCAAACTCATACCTTCCTTATTCAAGCTCTCCAGAGACAAGTTACTGTCGAAGAACTTCTTCATAATCGGGGCATCGAGGACGGAGCTCGACGACGGCTCCTTCAGGGCCATGATGGAGGAGGCCGTAAGGGAGACAGGTGATCTCGATGCCGGCGCATGGGCCGATTTCTCGGCAAGGCTTTACTACCTGAAGATAGACTACGGTGAAAAGGAGGCGTATAAAAGGGTAAAGGGCCTCCTCGCGGAAAGGGAAAAGGCCCACGGCACCGGAGGCAACAGGATATTCTACCTGGCGACGCCCCCGTTACTCTATACGAATATCATCGAGAACCTCGCCGCCGCGGACCTCTCCGCGGGCGGAAAGCTTATAATAGAAAAGCCTTACGGCAGGGACCTTAAGAGCGCGCTCGCGCTCGAGCAGACGGTACTCAAGCACTTCAGCGAGGAGCAGGTCTTCAGGATAGACCATTACCTCGGCAAGGATACGGTGCAGAATATCCTCATGCTCAGGTTCGCCAATTCCATATTCGAGCCCATCTGGAACAGGCGCTATATCGACCACGTCCAGATAACCGTGGCCGAGACCGTCGGGGTGGAGAAGAGGGCCGGGTACTACGAGCAGGCGGGCGTATTGAGGGACATGTTCCAGAACCACATGCTCCAGGTGCTGTCCTTCATCGCCATGGAGCCGCCCTCGGTATTCGAGTCCGAGCTCGTGAGGGACGAGAGGGTGAAGGTCTTCAGGGCCTTGAGGCCGCTTGACACCGGCAACATCGGGGGCTCCCTTGTCCTCGGCCAATATGTCGAAGGCGAGGTCGACGGCAGGCCGGTGCCGGGCTATGCCGAGGAAGAGAATGTGGCGAGGGACTCTTCCGTGCCCACTTACGCCGCCATGAAGGTATACATAGACAACTGGCGGTGGCAGGGCGTGCCCTTTTATCTCCGCTCGGGCAAGAGGCTGAAGACGAGGTTCTCGCAGGTGACGATACAGTTCAAGGGCGTGCCCCACCTGATGTTCAGGGAAACGCTCGGCGGGGGCGAGATAGGCCCGAACGCGCTCGTATTGAGGATACAGCCGGACGAGCGGGTGCAGATGAAGTTCCACGCGAAGAGCCCCGGCTCGAAGGTCTGCCTGAGGGACGTGCTTATGGATTTTTCCTACACTGAAGGCTACAGGGGCATAGAGATCGACGACTACGAACGGGTGCTGGTGGACTGCATGCTCGGGGATAAGATGCTCTTCGTAAGGAGGGATGGCGTCGAGCTCACATGGTCATTCCTTACGCCGGTGCTTGAGATGTACGAGGCCCGCCAGACCCCGGAGCTCAACCTCTACAGGGCGGGCTCTTATGGGCCGATGGAGGCCGATAAGTTCATCGCAAGGGACAACAGGAAGTGGGCGGCGTATGAGTAAGGCACGGCTGCTCCTCGCCGGGGACATCGGGGGCACGAAGACCTTCCTTACGCTCTTCGCCGAGGAGGGCGCGGCCTTGAGGCCCATTAAGGAGGCGTCTTTCGTAAACTCCGGCTTCTCCGGGCCTGAAGAGATAATAGGCGAATTTCTTGAAAAGGGCGAGGCCGTAAGCGCCGCGTCCTTCGGCATAGCCTGCCCAATAGATGGGAACAGGTGCGCGCTCACGAACCTGCCGTGGGTGGTCGACGGGCAGGAACTGGCCGGGAAGTTCAGGATAAAAAGGCTCTCCCTGATAAACGACCTCTACGCCATGGCGTGGGGGGTCGGCCTCCTGAAAGATGAAGACATATTCCCGCTCCAGACCGGCGTCCCTAAAAAAGGCAACGCCGCCCTCGTAGCCGCCGGGACCGGGCTCGGCGAGGCGATACTCTTCTGGGACGGGAAGGCCCGTACGCCGTCGCCGTCAGAAGGGGGGCACACGGACTTTGCCCCGAGAAACCGGCTTGAGATGGAGCTATTCGGTTATCTTGCGGGCCTCTACGGCCACGTCAGCTATGAAAGGATACTCTCCGGGCCGGGCATAGCCGACCTGTACAGGTTCTTCAGGTCGAGGAACGGTCCCGAGCCGGAGCGCCTGAGGGAGAGGTTTGAAAAGGAAGACGCCGCGGCCGTGGTGACCGACGAGGCATTGAAGGGAAAGGACAAGGCCTGCAAGGAGGCCCTTCAACTCTTCATCTCCATATACGGGGCCGAGGCAGGGAACATGGCGCTTAAATCGCTCGCCCTCGGGGGGGTCTACATAGGAGGGGGCATCGCGCCCCGGATACTCAAGGCCATGGCGGAAGGCCCTTTCATCGGGTCTTTCAGGAGCAAAGGCAGGTTCGAGAAGCTCCTATCCGAAGTGCCGGTAAAGGTGATACTGAATGAGAAGACCGGGCTCCTCGGGGCCGCGGTCTGCGCCGCGAACCTCCTTCCGGGCAGGGGGCGCAAGAGGGTAACGGAGATACTGGCGTAACGGCCGCCGGGTGTACGACTGCGGCTTTAACAGGTTGCTGAAAAACTCATGACAGAGATAAAGAATTTTCTTTTCACATACGAAAACATCATGGAGCTTGGCAGGGGTGGGGCGGAGTTTTTCCTCAAGCACTGCCTGAAGGAGACGGAAAGGAAGGGGTTCTTTACCGTGGTCCTCTCCGGGGGGGATACCCCGTACAGGCTCTATACCGCGCTCGCTTCAAACGAGTTCAGAGAAAGGGTGCCGTGGGATAAGGTGCACCTTTTCTGGGGCGATGAGCGGTGCGTGGGGCCCGAACACCCGGAGAGCAACTTCGGCCTCGCCTACAGGGCGCTCATATCTCGGGTGGATATCCCGCAACAGAACGTCCACCGCATAAAAGGCGAGCTCGGCCCCGCTGAGGCCGCCCTCGATTACGAGGGGGAGATAAGGCGTTTTTTCGGCGTTACTGAGCCTTACAAAGCCCCGGTATTCGACATGGTCTTCCTCGGCATGGGCGACGACGGGCATACCCTGTCCCTGTACCCGGACACAAAGGCCCTTTCCGAGGAGGAGAGGCTCGTTACCGAGAACTACGTCGAGAAGCTCGGGGCCTACAGGGTGACGATGACGCTCCCGCTGGTAAATAACGCGTCCTTCGTCATATTCCTCGTGTCCGGGAAGGGCAAGTCCGGGGCGCTCAAGCAGGTCTTGAGCGACGCTAAGGCGGGCTACCCGGCGCAGCTCGTAAGGCCGCGCACCGGCGAGGTCAGGTGGCTCATAGACAGGGGCGCGGCCTCGGAGCTTGCGAGGTAAGGCTATCTCTAAAAATTGTTCTTTTTCCCGACCTCTGCGTTTTTAGAGGCGCCTGTAAACAAAAAAACGGCGGGGCCGAAAGCCCCGCCGTTTTTTTTGACCTTAAGCTTTTTTTAATTCTTCTTTACCGCTTTTACCCCCGTGTGGCAGCTCGCGCACTGGAAGAGCGGGAACGCCTTGGGGCTGTTGTGGCAGTTGGGAGAGCCGCAGAACTTGCCCTCCATGTTGAGCTTCATGGAGATGTTGTTCTCACCGCGCTTGTCCTTGAATATCTTCGGGTGGCATTCGTCGCACTTGTTCGTCTTCTCGTGCTTGTCGTGCGGGAACATCACGGGGCCCACGCCGGCCTTTTTCATGCTCTCGATCTTGTCGTCGAACCTGATAGTGCCTATGGCTGCCAGCCCCGTTGACGGGACCGCCGCCAGCAGCAAGGCGAATATCAATATGCCGGCCTTAACCCTCATTTAGAGGCGGCCTTCTTCGGCGAGGTGTGGCACCTGCTGCAGTCCGTAAGCGGGAAGGCGATCTTTCCATGGCACCTTCCGCACCACTGGCCCTGCACTATCCCTACCATCGACATGTCGTTGGAGCCCTTTACCGGTATGAATATCGGGCCGCCGACCGTGGCGTGGCATATCTCGCACTTGAGCCAGAACGTATGCATCTCGTGCGGATAGATTACGTCGTTCACGAAATCGCCCTTCGCCGTGATAAGCACGTCCATCTTGAGCGGGGGCATCTCGTCGTCTTCGGGGTTAAGCGAGAACCTCGGCTTTACCAGGTTCTCCCTCACTATGCGGGCCCAGTCGATAAGGCCGTACCTGTCCTTGGGCAGGCCCTGCGCCGCAAGCGCCTGGGGGTGCCAGCCGCGTCCGGCCTTGTAGGCCATTGACGGGGGCTTGTTCGGGTCGCCCACGCCGGCCGGCTTGCCTGCGGTGTCAAGGTATATCACGCTTGTGGTGTCTGTCGGGTCTATCTTCGGTGCCTCCGCCTTTTCGCTCTTCTTTGCAGGAGCAGGGGCCGCCTGCGTGGCAGCCGCTACCATTGTCTTCGCCTTTGTCTTCGTCACCGATTCAGCGTCACTCACAGCAACCGTAACGGCAAAGCCGAAAATGAGCAGGAGCGAAAAGAGGAGGGCAACCTTCAGGTGTTTGCAGGTTGAAGATGCTTTCATTAACGTCCTCCTTTCAGAACTGTCCGTAAGATTTTTTTAATTTTGGTTCGTTGGCGCGTTGGGGTTGCTGCCCTTGTACGAATGGCACCTGTCGCAGTAAAGCGGCTCCCACGCGACAAGCCCGTTATGGCATTTGCCGCAGAAGTTCCCGTTCATGATCTCGGTCATGTTGATGTCGTTCGCGCCCTTTTTGATAATAAAGATGTCCTCGTGGCAGACCTTGCATTTGAACCTGATCCTGTGAAACCAGTGGGGGAATACCACGGGGTTCACGCCCGCCTTTTGCATGCTCTCCGACTTGCTGTTCAGGACTATGTCCCCGTATTCCGCGTGGCCCGAACTGGCCGTAATCAAGCCCGCAGCGATACCGATACAAGTCAGGAGGAGAATCCAGAAGCTTACTCTCTTCATCGAATTGCCTCCTATTTAGTGTTTTCCCGGACTTTGCTGTTTTTTTGGGTGATGGAAGTTCCAATTATAGCCCTGTTTATGTGGTTTGTGTCAAGATAAAAATTTATGAATTGCGATTTCTATTAATTTGAAAAGCGCGGGATGATATGATATAAAAACAAATCCCCTTTATTTCCGGCGTTTTTCGCGTGCGCGCGAGAGGCGAAGGGGCTTGCCGGACAGGGACATGACAGCTCAAATTCCGGCGCTTTCGACGCGCCTGCGGAGGATAAATTGTTGGAGAAGATGGAGAATTGGAGAAGGAGTTCTTACTGCGGGGCGGTATCTCCTTCCGATACGGGCAAGGCGGTCACGCTTACGGGCTGGGTGCAGAGGAGGCGGGACCACGGCGGGCTGATATTCATTGATCTACGCGACCGCGAGGGCATGGTCCAGCTCGTCTTCAACCCGGACGCGCCGAACAAAGTCCACGAGAAGGCGCACGAAATAAGGAGCGAGTTCGTCCTTGCTGTAAAGGGCGTAGTCCAGAAAAGGCCCGAGGGCACCGAGAACCCGAACCTCAAGACCGGCGCGGTCGAGGTCGCGGTGCAGGAGCTGAAGGTGTTGAACGACTCGGCCCCGCTGCCGTTCATGATAGAGGACGACACCGACGTGGCCGAGATGACGAGGCTTAAATACCGCTACCTTGATCTCCGCAGGCCCTCTCTCCAGAGAAAGCTCATATTAAGGCACAGGGTGGCGATGGCCACCCGGAATTACCTGTCCGCGAACGGCTTTCTGGAGATAGAAACGCCCGTGTTGACGAAGTCCACGCCCGAGGGCGCGCGCGACTACCTCGTCCCGAGCAGGTTGAACCCGGGGCAGTTCTACGCGCTGCCGCAGTCCCCGCAGCTCTTCAAGCAGATACTCATGGTATCCGGCCTCGACAGGTACTTCCAGATAGTCAAATGCTTCAGGGACGAGGACCTCCGGGCCGACCGCCAGCCTGAGTTCACGCAGATAGACGCGGAGATGAGCTTCGTGGACAGGGAGGACGTCATTTCCGTTATGGAAGGGCTCATAGCGAAGATATTCAAGGAGGCGGGCGTGGAGGTATCGCTGCCGTTCCCGAGGATGTCCTACGCCGAGGCCACGGGCAGGTTCGGGGTCGATAACCCGGACGTGAGGTTCGGTCTTGAGTTGAAGGACCTGACAAAAGAGCTTTCAAGCTCCGGGTTCAAGGTCTTCTCGGACGCGGCCGCGAAGAAGGGCGTTATAAAGGCGATCTCCGTAAAAAATGGTGCGAGCTTTTCAAGGAAGGACCTCGACGACCTGACCGAGGTCGCGGTCTCTTTCGGCGCCAAGGGGCTGGCGTGGGTAAAGCTGACCGAAGAGGGCTGGCAGTCCCCGATAGCGAAGTTCTTGACCGAAGCCGAGCGTGAGATGATAGTAAAGGCCCTCGGAGCGGGCAAGGGCGACCTCATCCTATTCGCCGCCGATAGAATGTCTATCGCCAATACAGTCCTCGGCAGGCTGAGGCTCAATATCGGCAAAAGGCTCGGGCTCATCCCCAAGGAGGGCTACAGCTTCGTCTGGGTCACGGAGTTCCCGATGTTCGATTACGACGAGGCAGAGAAGAGGTATGTGGCCGTCCACCACCCCTTCACCTCGCCGATGGACGAGGACCTCGACAGGATCGACTCGGACCCGCTGTCCGTGCGCGCGAAGGCCTACGACCTCGTGCTGAACGGCGTAGAGATAGGCGGCGGCTCGATAAGGATACACAGGAGCGACATACAGGCGAAGATATTCGACAGGCTCGGCATAGCGAGGGACGAGGCGCAGGAGAGGTTCGGCTTCCTGCTGGAGGCGTTGAAGTACGGCACGCCCCCGCACGGCGGCATAGCCTTCGGCCTCGACAGGGTCATGGCCATCATGACAGGGTCGGAATCGATAAGGGACGTCATAGCCTTCCCCAAGACGCAGAAGGCAACCGACATAATGAGCGACGCGCCGTCCCCGGTCGGCCAGAAGCAGCTGGACGAGATATTCATAAGGGTGGTTAAGAAGGCGGGGACGTAGGGGGGGAACGACAGCACGCTCTTTAATCAGTATCTATTCCTAAAATCAAAACAGGTATGTCAATATTAGACACCCCCCGTTTATCCAAGTCCCATATAAACTGCTCAAAATAGGATACCCCTGTTGACATATTATCGGCGAATTGCTTTATGGGAACTATTTCCACGCCAGCATTGATATGCCCGAGGTTCTTAAAGATAGTCATCTTTGCACAAACGTTATATACCATGAACGAATACTTGCCGAATTGCACTTCAACCCCAAGTTTCTCTTTGATAAAATCCATTTCTCGAAATGGCTTACCTTTCATCTTTCTTGGAGTATATTCCATCGTATAAAATTTATGGGAATATTCACAGTTCTCGCGGTGTTTTGTCCAGCTATATTTCGCAAACTCCTTTTTAAAAGCAACATTTAATGACTTGGGGCTGTATAGCATTTTCCCTGTCATAGTTTTCTCTCTACTTTTCTTGGTGAGATGTTTTTCGGCTTTTGTTTGTTTTACAACTTCTTTAATTTCTTCCAGCAGGCTGGGATACTTAGCTTTGATAAACTTCTCTCCTTTATTGAAGGAGTAGATGCCGGATATTTTCATTGTTTAACTCTCTTCGAGTATTCTTCCCATTCTATAGGCACCTGCGATACCTTCTCTCTGCCAGTAGGCACAAATATCTGCTTTCCAATAGGACGCATCTTCAAAGTGCCTGAGTAAAAATCAGTAATCCTCTGCTTGGCGGTTTTTGTATATTCGTGTTCCTTGTCACACCCCATAACTTTTCTGTTGTTTTTTACGCCAGCGATTAGACTGCTGCCGACTCCGCAGTATGGATCCAGCACCCAATCTCCTTCATTAGTCAATGCAAGAACACATCTCTCAACCAATTCTATCGGAAACTGACATGGGTGAACCGTCTTTTCAGGATGGTTGGATTTGACATTGGGTATGTTCCAGATTTCGTTTTCCCAGTCCTGCGCTAATACTTCCCATATATCTGATGGATTCTTCCCTAAAGGATTGCAGGAGGGTTGTCCCTTCCTGTGTCCCTTGTAATATCGCTTACCAGGGTATTTAGAAGGTATTCTTATATCGTCTAAGTTGAAGATATAATCATCTGTTTTTGTAAACCACAGAATTGTCTCATATCTGCCTGAGAACCTTTTAGACGCATGAAGCCCATGCCCGAAGTGCCAAACGATTCTATTCCTAAGTTTCAGGCCCGCTCTTTTGAAAATGTCATAGTAGAAAATATCTAACGGGAAGACCTCGCCTTTATCGACGTAATTGCCTACCTGCCAACAGATGCTTCCATTGTCCTTTAAAGTGCGGGTGAGCTCACCGATGATCTTTTCCTGCTCAGCCAGATAATCAGTTATCTTAGCCTTCTTTTCATAGACTTTTCCAATATTGTATGGAGGTGAAGTTATGGCAAGGGTTATTAGATTATCCTGCAGTTTACGCAGGAATCCGTATGTATCCCCTTCGTGTAGGACGATGTTGCTATCTTGCGAATAAGAACCGCTTATCTCGGGTAATTTTTGATTAAATAATGACATTTCTTTACCATTAATGAGGTATTCAGTGGATTACTGAAAATATAACAATATCATCTATGTTTTTCAATATGTAAGTAGAAACTCGTTTTATTATAGGACTTAATGAATCCTTTCAAAATATCTCCCCCCCTACTGCCTCACGTACCCGAACATGAGCGCGCCTATGGCGAGGAAAAGTATGTCCGGGAAGACCGCGGCCACGAACGGCGGCAGTATCGCGCTCTGACCGAGCGACCTCGTGAGGGCGTAGACTACCCAGTAGCTGAAGGCTATCACGACGCTCAAGCCCACGCCAGCGGCTATGCCGCTGTGCCTGCCGGTCTTCAGGGCAAAGGGGATGCCCACGAGCACCATTATGAAATTGACGAGCGGGAAGGATATCTTGCCGTAGAGGTCTATCCTGTACCTCGACGGGTCGTAGCCGTCCGCCTCGAGCCCTTTTATGTAGTTCTTCAGCTCGTTGAAGCTCATGTTCTTCTGGAGGTTCTCTACGCTTGCGAGGTCCGCCGGCTCTACGAGCCCCTCAAGGGTGATACCCTCGGCTTCCCGGCTCTCGGCCTCCCCCCCGCCGTCGAACGCCCAGACGGTGGCCGTTGGCGCGAACCAGCGTTCGTCCTTCCAGACGGCCTGCCTCGCGTAGACCCGGCTCTTTATCTTGAACGGCTTTTCTATGACGTAGAGCGTCACGCCCCGGAGCACGTTCCTGTTCAGGTCTACCTGCCTTATATTGAATATGCCGTTGCCCGTCCTCACCCAGACGCCTTCCTTGCCGAAGGAGCCGCCCTGCACGCCGAACCACTGCTTCCTGAAGGTGTCCACCTTCTTCATCGCCCCCGGCGTCACGTACTCGTTTAGGAGTATTACGGCGATGCTTATGACGAGCCCGGAGAAAAGGAGCGGCGCTACCGTCCGTAATAGCCTTACGCCCCCGGCCTTCATGGCGGTTATCTCCCCGTGCTTTGCGAGTATGCCCAGCGACAGGAGCACTGCCACGAGGACGGCCACGGGAGCGACCTGGGTTATTATGAAGGGCAACTTGTAGCTGAAGAACGCCAGGCCCGAGAGCAAGGGCACGTGGAACTTAATCAGGTTGTCCATGCTCTCGAAGAGGTCCACCATGATAAAGAGCACGATGAAAGAGAGCGCCGCTATCGCAAGCAGCTTCGAGAACTCGGAGAGTATGTATTTTTCGAGTATCTTCATCTCATCTTTTATGGGCGCGCCCGCGCCTTAAGCGTGAAGCGAGATCGGTTATCCGCGAGCCGAGGTCGATCGGCCTGTCCTTCGCGGCCGCGTGGAAGATATAAAAGCCCGCGGCCAGGAAGATTATGTCAGACCCCCAGACCGCAAGCACGGGGTTTAATCTGCCGTTCTCGCCGAGCGCTTCGAGCGCGGTAGATACCACGTAATAACAGAGCACCACCGCGAGGGCGACGCTGAAGCCAGTGAACCGGGCGGCCCGTATCTTCTGTATGCCGAGGGGGACACCGAGGAGCGCGAAGACGAAGACAGACGCAGGCAGGGCGAACCTCTTGTGAAGGTCTATCATGTACGGGGCCGTCCGCTCCCCCTTTGCCCTTATCTCCTTTATCCTCCGGGTGAGCTCGTTTATGTACAGCTCCCTGTTCGGCCGTTTCCCCGGCGCGGCAGAGTCCGACCCGGCTATGCTCAGCTCAAGGACATAGGACTCGAAGTCGGCTATGTGGTACGCCCCGTTGTTCTCGGTCTTCCTGTGGATGGTGCCGTTATAGAGCTTCAGGTATACCGTGGATTCCTCCGTGGGCGGGGAGAAGACGCCCCTGCTTGCGAAGAAAATGGTCGATTCGGCCCCCGGCCCGGCCTGAGCCCCGGCCCCGGCCGGGCCGCCGGGGGTACCGGGGGCCTTCGCGCCCGCCGTACTGCCGACGGACCCCGTCTGGGAAATGAATATCCCCTCCATTTCGCCCGTCTTTATATTAAGGTGGTCTACGTACAGCACGGCCCCCTTGAACTTGTCGTAGAACGTCTTTTCCTCTATGCCGGAGACGAGCTTCGCCTTTGCGGCCTCGAAGAGGAGGTTCCTTAAGTTTATGTTCCCCCACGGGAAGAGATACAGGGTGAAGGTAAGTGTTGCGAGATAGGCGACGAACGCGACGAGCATCACCGGCTTCATGATGGAGAACAGGCTCACCCCGGCGGCCTTCATGGCGGTTATCTCGCTGTCCGAGCTTAAGCGGGTGAAGGCGACGAGCACCCCTATGATGAAGGCTACCGGTATGGTGTAGATGATGAACGACGGTATCACGGAGATTATGAACCAGAAGATGAAGGATGGGCCTATGCCGTGGGTGACGATGAGCTCTATTAGCTTGACCGTCTTACTGAGGAGCCCGGTGGCTGTAAGCACCGCGAGGCTTAATAGGAACGGGACGCTTATCTCCTTGAATATGTATGTGTTTATGAGTCTGGACATTCCCCCAATCATACTATAAAGAAAACCTCCGGACAATCTGATTAAAATTCTCCGCCATAAATGACGTAGAATTTTGATGGTACGGAGGGTCATTTTTATTTGCCAGCCTTGATCCGCCGCTTTAGCGGCGGGTCAAGGCTGGCATACCCATTCAGAGGTTTTTACGGCACTGGCCCCATAACCCTGTCCGTACTTTTCTTTCAAGAAAAACGTCATTACTGCCGATATTTGTAATATAGGCCTTTTTTAATCGGTTGCCCTGCGGAAGGTTTGCCCTTTTAAGGGGCATCAAAGAGCTATATAAAAGGCAAGCGCCTTGCGGGCAATCCCCGCAATTTATGGCGGGGGTAATTGAACCACGGTCAATTTCAAGGCCCTTCCGCGCAGGCGAGCATATTGTTTGACATGGCCGCGCTTTTGGGTTATTAAAAGCAATTAACGTTCATTTTAAAGGTTTCCGTCAGAGGAGTTTGTTTGGACCAGAGGATCAGGGACAAGATAAAATCCGAATTGGGCAAAGCCGAGGAATACCTCAAGGCGGCTGAGCTCCTTCACAGACATGGGTTCTTTACCCCTTCCGTGCTATCTTCATATTACTCCGCGTGCCACTCGGCTGTCGCGGCGTTCTTAACGAGCGGGAATAACCCCCCGAAGGAGCATTTCTCGGGTTTTACGGCGAACCTCGGCAGGTTCAGCTCCAAGCTCGACCCGGCCATAGAGAGGCTTATGCAGGCCCGGAAGGAGTGGGGCGTCAATACCTCGGTCGAGTACGCTGAAAACGACGCTCTCTTGAGGATGCATCAGGCGCGGGATTTTTTCCTCGAGGTGAAGGACTTTTTAAGGAGACTTGTAAAGAACTGACCTGACCTCGCACCGGGCGGCGCCGCTCCAAGATGTGTCGGGCGGATTACGGCAGGGTTCAAACGGCGTAGAAACATTTGAAAGCAGGCTCTCCCCTTAAAACGACACTCTGCCAGAAGATGCTCACGACAAAAGAAATATTGAACCGCCTGAAGGTCTTAAGGGAGGAGAAAGACCTGAGGCAGGAATATGTCGCCAGGCGCCTTGGCATAGACAGGACGACTTATGTCCGCAAGGAAAACGGGGCCATCCCCATAACCACCGGCGAGTGGCTGAAGCTCGGGGACGCGATGGAGAAGGACCCTTCGTACTTTTTCACCCCGCAGCGCCCCTACCTGGAAACCCCGGAGGCCGCGAGGGAGAGGCTCCTTGTAAAGCTTTACCGGTCGCTGACCCCGGCGCAGAAAGAGGACTTTATCTGCGGCGTGCACATAATGCTCAAGAGCATAAAGAAAAAGGCCGTCAGGGATACGCTTAAGGAATTGAGGAACATGTAGCCGCCCTATGGGCCGGGCGAGCGGTCGAGATTGAACACACACAGCGAGCGCATCCCCTGCTTCAGCGGGGACAAGCCGAGCGAATCGATCGAAATTTTCCTTATGTGTCGAAGTTCCCCGAAGAAAAGTTGCGGGAAGATGAAAATTACCCGCCATAAATGACGGGGATTGTCGAAAGGTGTTTGCCTTTTATATAGTTTGGCCGGCCCGCTTTAAAAGTGCGGGACCCCGGTGATTGTAGAAAGGTGTTTGCCTTTTATATAGGCCGAGCGCCCGATTTGGAAATGTCCTTTTAACCTTCTTTTTACCCGTCCGCCTGCCTAAAACTTGGTTGACATTACATGGGTGTTATGATAATAATTTTAGGTTAATTTGGTTATTGATTTTCAACCCAGGCTTTTGAGCCGCTAGCTCAGGTGGTAGAGCATCTGCCTTTTAAGCAGGTGGTCCCGGGTTCGAGTCCCGGGCGGCTCACCATTTCAAATAAAAAAACAAGTCCCCATCGTCTAGAGGCCAAGGACACCGCCCTTTCACGGCGGTAACCCGGGTTCGAATCCCGGTGGGGACGCCAAGCATTTAAAAAAGGGGCCGCGTACGCGGCCCCTTTTTGTATTTTGAAGTCCCCACGAGGGAGAGAACCCTCTGGTTCGACCGGAGCGCTTGTCGGCTTGCGACCAAAGGGAGCAATAAGGCAAGCGATATTGAAGTGCTTCTTACCTTGCCGGGGAGGCGGAGCCTCCGATCCCCGTGGGGACGCCAATTTTGGGAATTTTTTAGTTATAGTTAGAAAATTTAGATTCCTTTATAAGCTCTGATACCATAGCTGATATCAGAGCTTTTTATTTGCAAATCTTTTGAAATTAAGTTAATTGATACAAAAAATGAATCGGGAATTTGAGGAATACGTTTAAGGGCAGAATAAATTCGCAGGATTCCGTATTAGGAACAATAACATGAAAAATCCGGTACAGAAAAGAAACATTATATATAATGGAGAACAGAATGCTAAATAAAAAAAGAGAATATCAAAATGATCTTCTGTCAGGGAAGCTCTTGTTAGCGCTGTTTTTTTTCCTGTCGGCTTTTTTATCATCTGTCCCTCAGTCTTATTCAGGGGAGTTCGTACTGAAAAAGATAGACTCCCGCAATGAGCCGGAATCGTATGGACCTGTGATTATATTTCCAGGCACTGATATAAAAGCCGGGGAATACAGGTATTTGTCAGATAATAATAATGAGCTCGGAAGGCTTGGTTTTTTAATCAGAGGCAGTAGGTTTTATTTTGTCCAATCAGATGAATATGACCTAAGTGGTGACATCAATATCGGTTTTTATAATAATTTTTTTATTATAGACGCTCCGGGTTATGGCTCTGTTACCGGGCATAGTCATTTGATGTTTTTAGTCA
Source organism: Deltaproteobacteria bacterium (assembly GCA_016219015.1). Classification (GTDB taxonomy): domain Bacteria; phylum Desulfobacterota; class GWC2-55-46; order GWC2-55-46; family GWC2-55-46; genus JACRCL01. The sequence continues at coordinate 157,967 of JACRCL010000031.1, read as the reverse complement.
AGTATACCAATGACTCTGTAAAATTACTGGATGTTATTGGGGGAGCGCATGGGGATAAGTACGGATTAGATTTCATTTCTGCATATGTTGAAGAAACGACTAAATTTGGGATTTTTTTAGGGAAAAATTCAAGTTTTTCATGGATGGAGGATATTAAAGATATTGATGGCGACGGTAATCCTGAAGTTAAACTCAAAATTTACAGGGGATATGGTTTTGAACCGGAATTTGAACTCTATCTTAAGATAATTGGTGATAAGCTGCAAGTGAACCTCAATCCGGTATTGTACAAGTCTTTGTTTGAGCGCGAAAAATCTGAGAATAGATTAAAGGCAAAACCTGATGCATATTACATTTACGGGTATCTGGCAAAGGGGTTGAATATCGATGAGATAAAGTTCATGTTGGGAGCTAACAAGGAACAATACGAACTGGTTGTCCCTCTTCTTGAAGGCATTTCCATGTGGAATGCTGCATTTCATTACGTAAGTGGAGAGAAATTTAAATTGATAGAATATGATCTTGGCAGGAGGTAAATGGCATGGGTTCTATTCGTTGGGGCAATATCAAAATCAAAAAAGGCGGTGACGCGGGCAAGGTTACGGAGGAGCGAAAGAATTCAATAATTTCTGATTCCGTATCTAAGTGGACAAGCATGGGGCTTACGCAAAAGCAGGTAGCCTTTGGAATAGCTACGATGGGTATAGAGTCAGGATTTAATCCGGATGCGAAAGGTCTCTCGAAGACTGAGCGTGGCTTGGGGCAGATGAATGGCGATACTTGGAACCGGGCAGTCAATAATTATAATAATAACTTTGGAGGTAATCTCGATTCAGATTTGAGCAGGAAAGATAGCGCGTCTCAGATAGCTGTTATGGGGGCATGGATTAAGAAAGTTTGGAGTATGGCGGAAAAGGTGACCGTTGACCCGAGACTAAGCGGCTATAGCTTGACGGAGATCGCTTACGGCATGTGGCACGAAGGCTTCGGTGACAAGGGTAATGTAGAAAAAGTATCTGACTTTCTTAGGAGACCCGACGGTTTCAATAATAGCAATATCAGAGGTTATTTCAACAGTACCTATAACGAAGCAAACAATTCCCTTTATTACTACTATGACAATGCCTGCTGGTCGCAACCATATAATCCAAGCGTAATTGGGACTGAAACCTCTGTGCCCATCACTCCGTGGCATCATTTAGACCCTTTAACTCAGCGAAAACTAAAAGACCTTTCGCAAGGAATAACAATAGCAGGAGGTGAGACCCTGCGGCGAGAGGGCAATCAGGTTTGGCGTGTAAAAACCGATGGCGGCACGAGGGGGTATTTCATCAGTGAGTAGGGGTGAGTGAGTTGCCAAATAAGGGATATGTTGAGTTCATTCAGCGCTTCAACTGCAATAATCATGGTTATAATCTTCTCCCCTGAGGTTTAACGGGCGTTAAGCCGCCCTCACGACGAACTCCACTGGCATAAATAAATTTTCCAACATTAAAATCCCTGTGGGGACGCCAGGTGATAAAAGCCCGCAATATCATGTTTTTGGCTGAGAGGTCTTGATATTGCGGGCTTTTTTTATAACCTGATTATCGTTACAGCGGCGTATAACGGCGTTCGGGGAGGCCCGGTTAATGCAGTACTTTTTGCACTTTCAATCCTCGAATTTAATGCGCTTGACCGGGTAGTTTTTTGAGGCGGGCGCCAAGTGCAGGTAGCGCATCGTCGTCGATAACCTCTTGTGCCCGGCCCGGGCCATTACCGATTACACCTGCAAGTCTTCATTCTTAGGTGTTCTTAGAACTAATATTTCCGAGAGAATATTAGTTGTCGGGTCTTGCTTACGCTCAACCCGCCCGGTTTTTTACTCATACCGTACAGTCCGCCCTATATACTTTGAATAATCTTTGAGTGCCGGCTCATACGAGGCATCTAATAGAGGTGACGAGATCAGAAAGTCTGCCGTGGAACGATTACAGGCAGTCGGGATATTGTATAAAACGGATATCCTCAAGAGTGCTTTTACATCAACATCATGGGGTTGCGGTTGCATGGGATCCCACAGGAATATTATCAGATCGATGCTCCCCTCCGCTATCATTGCTCCCAACTGCTGGTCTCCGCCCAGCGGACCTGATTTTAATTTCGTTACCGCGAAATCGCCGGCATCCTCATCTGTTAACTTTTTTTTAATAGCTTCTTCAACCAACCTGCCCGTTGTTCCTGTAGATATTAATTTATGACGTGTTAAAACATCAAAATTCCATTCAGCCCATTCGATCAGGTCTTTTTTTCTATTATCGTGAGCCACCAAAGCTATACGCTTGATCTTTTCCATTACACTCGCTCCTTCCACTGAACAGCGCCTGCAGCTGCCGCTCCATGCATAGCCATAAAATTTTCGGCTATGGTTTTCCGGTTGACTCCGAAGGCAAAGTCGGCCCTCAGCTCATGCGTTATCCTTTAAAAAATAGATCAGTTTTACTTCCATAATATCCGAGATCCTTAGCCACTCTTTTACGCTAATGGGGATTGCCCCGTTTTCCTTGCCGATATACGCGGCTCTTTCGATCCCAAGCTGTTTAGCCACATACTCCTCTTTAAGGTTCTTTTCCTTCCTTAAAGCCTCAAGCCTGTCCAACATCTCTTTTGCAAGAGATGCCTTGTCATCTGCCATTATAATTTTTTTCTTCATGTCTGGCCCTGGGCTTAAATGCCGTGTAAGGTTGCGTATCACCGCAAATATGATATCAACTTCGGAATATGATGGTATTCCGTATCGTGGATGAGGGGACCTTTTAAAACAGTGATGAAAAACTTTCCGTGAAGTGTGTTGAGACCGGGGACATAAACACAGCGTCTTATGCCTGAGGGTTCGGAATAAATACGCCGTTTTGACAGCGGGCAGCTTTTGAAGGCAGGTTTAGAGTGGTATAAAAAGCGAATGACGCTGCGTTTTGGTTTTTTATAAAGAGGCAGACCCTTAGGAAACAGGTCTGCCTCTTTATCAGCTTAGAGCTTTACTACGTTAGTCGCCTTGGGGCCCTTGGGTCCATCGACAACGTCAAAACTCACCGCCTGACCTTCGGCCAGGGACTTGAATCCCTGGTCCTGAATGTCTGCAAAGTGCACAAAAACGTCTCCGCCTTCTTCTTTGCTGATGAAGCCGAAGCCTTTGGAATCATTGAACCACTTAACAGTTCCGTTTGCCATGATGATATACCTCCTTTTCAAGTATTTGAAGCTTTCGGAGGCAAGTCATAAAAAAAACCGCAAAGAGAAGGTCTTTGCGGCTGTAAACAACAAGGACTTCCGGAACTTCATTTAACATATCATCTCACATAATCTCAAAGAAGACAAGGCTTATTATTGAATCTCCCCTCGCTCGTTCATGCGCCGTTACCTGCGATAAATATCCACGCCAAGGCCCGTGCGCATAAATAAGGGCTGCCGCCGCACGGCAGCGATATGTGTTCAACCCGCGCTAATAGACAGGCGCCTTAATAAGTATTTATTGCCGGTAGGAATATCGAGGTCTGCGATAGACTTGAAGGCTGTCGGTTCAGACAGCAGCCCGCGCGCCATTTCATTAGAACGGATGGATATTTTTCAAGATTTTTCGTTATACTCCGCATCCAGCGATAAATGCATGAGATATGGTATATTATGTATTAAATGGCTCGCGCCTTTATACTCCTTGCTGAAATACGGCGCCGGAAAATTGCCGGAGTCTTCGGGATTATGGCAGGATGTTGAAAAAGTCCATGCATGGCTTTTGGATGATTACCTCAGACAAGCTGCGGTAATCATCCAAATGTAAGGAAGTTAATTTCTATTCGCTCGCTCATGCTCGCTATGCATTTACAACTACGATTTGGCCGAAGTAAACAGCCTGATAGAGACCAAAAATGCAGCCATACGGTATGGAAGTTTCTTCATGCTAAAATGGGAAATATCCACATGCTGCGGAGGTTAAATATGAAACTGAATATACAAGCAATGAAAACCGAAAAGACTCGTGAAAAAATGTTCTCGGTTGAATTAACCGGGGACAGAAGCAAGGATTTAGCCTCCTTTGAGAAGCTTTCCATCGAGTTGTATATGTGGGCTTGTGAAGAAGGATTATTTGAAGAAACAAAATGAGAAAAACAATATCTGGAATGTCCTTAGTGGAATAATATCCATTTCACCGGGTAATATGCCGCCAGCTTCGTCCAGCAAATTATCAAAGGTCCTATCAGGTTGCGGAAAAACGCAACCTGATAGGCAATCCATGGATGGATTGCCAAATTGCGAGATTTGGACGAATCGACATCGGACAAGCCGTTGCTGAAAAAGTCCGGGACGGACTTTTTCAGCAACCTGCTAAAAGCCAGTACCATTTGCCGATAAGCGACATCATGAGCTCTGATGCCACGACATTTACCGGGAAGCGACCTACGCGGGAGGTGATGTTATCATGGCCAAATTCCGGCAAGAGATGGTCATTTGCCAGGTTTGCAAAAAACAAATGAAATTGAGCGGGGTGCTGTCTGCGGGAATCGTTCGGGGACCGATCGTCGAGAAGATCATGGCGGCCCACCCCGACTGGTCCTCACAGGGCTTTATCTGTATTGCCGATCTCAATCGCTATCGGGCGGAGTATGTGAAGGATGTCATCAAAGCTGATAAGGGCGAGCTGTCCGTACTGGAGGAGCAGGTTATAAAAAGCCTCAAAGAGCAGGAACTCCTGTCGCAAAACATCAATGTCGAGTACGACCGGCAACGCGGCTTCGGGGAAATAATGTCGGACAAGCTTGCCGACTTTGGCGGCAGCTGGCTCTTTATAGGCATCTTCAGCGCAATACTATTGATATGGATCGTAATGAATACCGTTGTCATGCTCATGAAGCCCTTTGACCCCTATCCTTATATTTTTCTCAACCTGATCCTTTCGTGTCTTGCCGCCATGCAGGCCCCGGTCATTCTCATGAGCCAGAACCGCCAGGAGGCAAGGGACCGCCTGCAGGCGGAGCATGATTATCGTATCAACCTCAAGGCGGAACTGGAGATCCGCCACCTGCACGAGAAGATCGACCATCTTCTCATGAATCAGTGGGAGCGGCTGATGGAGATCCAGCAGATCCAGATGGAGCTCATGGAAGAGCTTGCACATAAAAAAAGACGGGAACGAACGGAATAACACCGTATCGCGATATCTATTGATAGAGAACGTCGCCGGTTCCTATCAACAGGGACCCGGACCCTTAGACCTGAACGCGCACCTGCGGAGGAGATATCCCCATGTCCGAAATACGCGAACGAAAAGAAACAGGGCGCATTGAGGCGTTCAGCGACGGCGTTTTCGCCATCGCCATAACGCTGCTGGTCCTCGGGATCAATGTGCCAAAGGCCAGTAGCCGTCCTGGCGATAGCGGCGCTGAAGAGGAGAATGTCCGCCGAATAAAATATCCAGATGAGGAATACCGCAAGGATCTCCAGCGACCCGTAGAACTAAGTGCCAAGGGGTTACGGCGTTGCCGTAGCCTCTTTTTCTTTGGACCGCGCTAATTTGTATTAACTCCGCTGTAGCTCTTTTCAAGCAGCCCGATAGCTTCCTGCAAAGATGGATCGGCGAAAGCCCGCGTCATCAAACCTAACCCTTTGGCGTTCCCCGTATAGACCTTAGGTATACATTAAAATCATACCTCCGGCTGTCCAGAATCAGCCCTTTTGCCTATCCAGCCCCATCTTATCGCTCCGATATAAAGCAAAAGACGGCGTAAAAACATGTAAAGAGAGATTATGGAGAAGAAGAACCTGGGCGGGCCGGAGAAGTTTCTTTTTTTGCGCCTGTCCGCGTATAAAAAAATTGCGGTCGTCTCGGTTTTTGCGGCCATGCTGCTTGCCGTTTCTATCGAGTTGCTGCTCGGGGGGTACATCCAGAGCCTCACTGGAGGCATGCTCCATCCCCGGCACTCGCGGGCAATGGCGGACGCCTTCTGGGCGGCGCTCGGGGCGTGGATGATGCTTGCGATAACGCTCAAGCGGTCTCAGGGAAGACCGTACCTGGCAGCGGCAACTGAAAAGGAGCTTCTTGACGCGCTTGCCGGGAAGAGCGCCCACTACAGGAACAGGGAGGAAAAGGTCCTCCGGTTCTTCGCCTCCCAGCAGGACGTGGCGAGGCTTATGAAGGGGCACTTGAAGAGCATTATAAACGATACGGATACCGCCGCCGGACGCATCATAGGCAAGGCGCAGGGGATAGACGGTTCCATGGGGGCCATGCAGTCTACCATCTCGTCGCTTAACGGCCAGAGCGAAGCGCTCGCGGCCCGGTCGCGCGGGACCATCGCCGATAACAGCGGCACGATAAAGGACCTCCGGGATTACATAGACAGACGGCTCATTGAGGCAGACGAAGACTACAGGACCGTACTGGCGCTCGCGAAAAAGGCGAGGTCAATGGTCAGCCTCATCGACCTCCTGAAGGAGATAAGCGACCAGACTAACCTGCTCGCGCTTAACGCGGCGATAGAGGCCGCCAGGGCGGGCGAGCACGGCAGGGGGTTTTCGATAGTGGCGTCCGAGGTCCGCAAGCTCTCCACCCAGTCCGAGCAGGCTTCCAACAAGGTAGGCCAGGCCATGACGCAGATAGCCGACGACATAGAGAGGCAGTTCTCCGCGAAGCTGGACCAGCAGAACAAGAAGAAGGAATCGGCCCTGTTCCAGAGCCTGGAGGCCCAGCTCGCCGGGCTCGCCGAGAGCTACACGAGGCTCGAGGGCCTCAACAGGCAGATACTCGATCAGGTGAGCATGAGCAGTTCCGAAGTGGCCGCCGAGGTGATCGAGCTCCTCGCTGACGTCCAGTTCCAGGACATAGTGCGCCAGCAGATAGAGCTCGTAATAAAGACCGTGGCCGATACCCAGGCCTTTATAGCGGGGCTGAAAGGCTGCATGGGCATGGCTGAAAAGTGCGACGGCGCCTGCAGGCTGCCGGAGTTCGACGTGGGGGAGATCAATAGCTCATACGTGATGGAAAAACAGCGCGAGGTCCACCGTACCGCGCTGGCCCCGGCAAAAGCGGCCGCAAAGGACCAAGGCTGGGCCGGAACAAGCAAGGCGGCGGGCGGCGTCACGTTTTTCTAAATTCAGCGGCCTGTCAGGAGGGAACAAAATGGCGAAGACGATAATGGTAATAGACGACTCGGCCTCGATAAGGCAGGTGGTGAATATCACCCTGAAGAAGGCCGGATACGACGTCGTCGAGGCCTGCGACGGAAGAGACGCCCTCGGCAAGCTCACCGGACAGAAGATAAACCTGATGGTCTGCGACGTGAACATGCCCAACATGGACGGGATATCCTTCCTGAAGGCGCTGAAGGCAAGCCAGGGCTACAGGTTCACCCCGGTGATAATGCTCACAACCGAGTCGCAGGAGTCGAAGAAGCAGGAGGGCAAGGAGGCGGGCGCGAGGGCCTGGGTGGTGAAGCCCTTCAAGCCCGAGCAGATGCTGGAGGCCGTCTCCAAGCTGATACTGCCCTGAGAACATCCCCGGAAAGGAGAACCATGGAGATCAGACTGGAAAAGACCGAGGGCCTTTGCAGGCTCGGGATAGAAGGGGAGATGACGATATACAACGCCCTCGACATTAAAAAGGCGCTGCTTGAAACGCTCGACGGCCCTGCCCGCCTGGAGATAGACCTCTCGGGCGTCTCCGAACTCGATACCTCGGGGCTGCAGCTCCTTGTGCTCGCGAAAAAGGAAGCGAAGCTCCTGGGCAAGGAATTGAGGATAACCGCGCACAGCCAGGCGACGTCGGCGGTCTTTGAGCTTTACAATATGTGTGATTGACAGGCTGCTGAAAAAGCTCAATCTGCGGCGTCGTCTTCAAAATTCGTCATTGCGACGTACAAAAGAGTACGACTCATGACTCATTTTTCGACTCCTTGCATCTCGAACTTTTTGAGCAGCCTGTGTGTGATTTTGAGTTTTTAGTAACATGCTAAAACAATAACTTCAGGGGAAGGAAATGGAGATAGACCTCAGCGAGGCAAGACAGACCTTCGTGACGGAGAGCATCGAGCTGCTGCAGGAGATGGAGGGCGCGCTTTTAAGGCTCGAAGGCTCACCCGGTGACCAGGAGACGATAAACTCGCTCTTCCGCTCGGCGCATACCATAAAAGGCTCCTCGGGCGTGCTCGGGATAGAGTCCGTGGAGAGGTTCACCCACGCGGTGGAGAACCTTCTCTGCAAGGTGCGCGAGAACGAGATACGCATCGATAAAAAGATAATAGAGGTCCTTTTCGAGTGCAGGGACCATATCCAGGTCCTTGTCGATTGCGCTTCTTCCGGGGCCGGACTTTCGCAGGGGCTCTTGAGCCGGGAAGCGGAGCTCGTAAAGAGGCTCGGCTCGTGCATCGGCGGGCGCGGGGACGCGCCGGATAAAACCACGGAGAAGGAGACCTCCGGCGCTGAGGCCGGGGAAGGGAGGCTCGCGGCCACGAACGCCTGGCATATCTCGATACGCTTCAACGGGGACCTGTTCAGGAACGGGATGGACCCGGCCTCGTTCCTCAATTATCTCGCCGGGCTCGGGGAGACGATAAGCATCACGCCGCTCTTCGAGCGCATGCCCGCGGCCCCGGAGATGGACCCGGAGGAATGCTACCTCGGCCTGGAGGTGGACTTCAGGAGCGAGTTCGACAAGAAGACCATCGAGGACGTCTTCGAGTTCGCGCGTGAGGGCTCCGTCATCCACATACTCCCTCCCCACAGCAGGGTCGAGGCCTACATGGATATGATAAGGAGCCTGCCCGAGGATTTTCTTTTGCTCGGGGAGATACTCATCAAAGGGGGCGCGCTTACCCAGCATGAGCTTGATGAGGCGCTCGATATGCAGAAAGGGGAGGACGCAGGCGCGGAGCAGCATAAAAGGCTCCTTGGCGAGATAATGGTGAACGAGGGCATGATATACCCCGAAGTGGTCGACGCGGCACTTGAGAGGCAGAAGCTCAGCCAGGCGAGCCGGTCGAAGGAGGCGCGCACCATGAGGATAGACGCCAACAAGCTCGATTCTCTCATTAACCTCGTGGGCGAGCTGGTGATATCGGGCGCGAACATGGGCCAGCACGCCCGGCGCTTAAAGGACGGCTGGCTTACGGAGTCCGCCTCAATCATGTCCCGCCTCGTGGAGGAGATAAGGGATAACGCCATGAGGATGAGGATGGTCCCCATAGGGGAGACCTTCAGCCGCTTTAACAGGGTCATAAGGGACATAGGCCGCGACTCCGGCAAGGATATCGAGCTAAAGATAAGCGGCGGGGAGACCGAGCTCGACAAGACCGTGATAGAGAAGATAAACGACCCGCTCATGCACCTCGTGAGGAACGCGGCCGACCACGGGATCGAGATGCCGGAGGAGAGGGCCTCCAAAGGCAAAGCCCCGAAGGGGACGGTGCGGCTGAACGCCTATCACGACGCCGGGAGTATCGTCATAGAGGTATCGGACGACGGCAGGGGGCTGAGCAGGGAGAGGATATTCAAGAAGGCCTGCGCCCTGGGCCTGCTGAGCCCGGCCCAGACGCCTTCGGACAGCGAGCTATTCCGCCTCATCTTCGAGCCCGGGTTCTCAACGGCCGAACAGGTGACGAAACTATCGGGCAGGGGCGTGGGCATGGACGTGGTCAAGCGCAACATCGAAGCGCTCAGGGGCGCCGTTGACGTCGAGAGCGACGGGCGCTCCGGCACGACGGTACGCATACGTCTGCCGCTTACGCTCGCTATAATAGACGGCTTCATGGTCGGGGTAGGGGGGTCGTCTTACGTGATACCGCTTGACATGGTGGTCGAATGCGTCGAGTTCTCGGAGGCGGAGAGACGGGCGGCAAACAGGAGGCGGTATATGAACCTCAGGGGCGAGATGCTGCCGTACATACGCCTGAGGGACTTCTTCGGGACGCAGGGCCAGGAGGCCCGGTTCGAGAACATCGTGGTCGTCCGGTGCGCGGGGCAGAAGGCGGGGTTCGTGGTGGACGACCTCTACGGGGAGGTGCAGACGGTGATAAAGCCGCTCGGACGCGTCTACAGGGACGTGAAGGGCATAGCGGGCGCCACGATAACGGGCAACGGGAAGGTCGCGCTCATACTCGACGCGCCGGCGCTCATGGAGGGGGCCGGAGGCGGGGCAACGGCGTCCAACCTCAATTGAGGCCGGGGGAGCGAAGGCGAGCGGCGGATTAACGCGGGGGCAGCGGCCTTGCGGCATAAGAGTGGAATAAGAAACATATTATAAAAAGGAGGGTAGTGATGAATTTTTTCAGGGATATGAAGACAAGCTCCAAACTCACCGTGAGCTTCACGCTCATCGTGGTCTTTGTCCTGCTGCTGGGCGCCGTGAGCATCAGCAGGATAATAGGCATGAGGAACATGATACAGACGTTCTACGACGACAGGTTCGTGCCTGCCGTGGACCTCGGCAAGGTAAGCTACAACCTCGCGAGCATAAGGATAGGGGCCCTTCAGATAATGAACGAGACGGACCCCGTGAAGAAGCAGAATACCTTCGAGAAGGCCGCTGAGGACGAGAAGGACACCGACCAGCTCATAGCCAAGTACGGCGCGACCTCCATGACCGTGGACGAGAAGAAGCTCTTTGAGGAGTTCAAGTCCGCGTGGAAGAGCTACAACGACTCCAGGCTGAACACTTACAAGCTGGCGATCGAGGGCAGTCTCGACAAGGCGCGGTCGAACGCCCTCAACGACGCGGGCCCGAAGTTCAAGCTGCTCGACGAAAAAATTGCCAGGCTCATAGAGCTGCAGGACGAGATAGGCAAGGTACTCTATAAAGACGCGGAGAACTCCTACTCGTTCACGAGGAACGTCGTCATAGGCGCGACAATCCTCGCCATACTCATAGCGATAGCCTCGGTCTTTATCCTGACGAAGCTCATAGCAAAGCCGCTCGCGGACATGACCGCCAACGTGGCGAACAGGCTCGCGGAAGGCGACCTCACCATGGAGATAGAGGTTAAGGGCAAGGACGAGACCGGCCAGCTCCTCGCAGCCATGAGGAACATGGTCGAGAAACTGAAGGTGGTCGTCACCGACGTCAGGGCCGTTTCCGACAACGTCGCTTCCGGCAGCCGCGAGCTGAGCGCCGGGGCGCAGCAGATATCCCAGGGAGCTACCGAACAGGCCGCTTCTATCGAGGAGACGTCGTCGTCGATGGACCAGATGACGTGCAATATAAAGCAGAACTCGGACAACGCCCAGCAGACCGAGAAGATAGCCCACAAGTCCGCTTCGGACGCGAGGGAGTCGGGCAAGGCGGTGGCCGAGACCGTGAACGCGATGAAGGACATAGCGGGCAAGATATCCATAATAGAGGAGATAGCGAGGCAGACGAACCTGCTCGCGCTGAACGCGGCGATAGAGGCCGCCAGGGCCGGGGAGCACGGGAAGGGGTTTGCCGTGGTCGCCTCCGAGGTGAGGAAGCTCGCCGAGAGGAGCCAGACGGCCGCCGGGGAGATAAGCCAGCTCTCATCCACGAGCGTCCAGATAGCCGAGAGGGCCGGGGAGATGCTGGCCAAGCTCGTCCCCGACATCCAGAAGACGGCCGAGCTGGTGCAGGAGATAACGGCCGCGAGCGGAGAGCAGAACAGCGGAGCCGAGCAGATAAACAGGGCCCTGCAGCAGCTCGACCAGGTGATACAGCAGAACGCGGGGTCGGCGGAGGAGCTTGCCTCCACCTCCGAGGAGCTCTCTTCGCAATCGGAGCAGCTCCAGAGCTCCATAGCCTTCTTCAAGATAGCCGACATCACCGGAGGGGTCGGGGTCGGGGCAGGGGCCGGGGCATCATCGGGCAGGCGGCTTAAGGTCGTGAAGTCCTCGAAGGCGGAGCACAGGATGAAGGCCGCGCACACCGGGCACGCCCCTCAGGGCGCGGCGCGGCCCGTCAAGGCGGCGGTCAACGACGGCGGGGCCGTCTTCGCTGCGGACCCGGCGGAAGAGGAAGCGGAGTTCGTAAAATACTAAAGGAGGCCGGAGATGAGCGTTGCTTCAATAACTGAATCGACCCAGTACCTGACGTTCAAGCTCGATGACGAGGTCTTCGCGCTGGACATCTCGCAGGTGAGGGAGGTCCTCGACTTCACGACGCTGACGAAGGTCCCGAGGACGCCGGATTTCATGAGGGGCGTCATCAACCTGAGGGGGAGCGTGGTGCCTGTCGTGGACATGCGCCTTAAGTTCGGTATGACGAAGACGGAGCAGACCGTCAATACCTGCGTAATCATAGCCGAGATAACTCTCGACGGAGAAAAACTCATACTCGGGGCGCTCGCGGACTCGGTCCAGGAGGTCATCGAGCTCGACCCGGACCAGATAGAGCCGGGCCCGAGGATAGGCACGAGGCTCAATACCGATTTCATCAAGGGCATGGGCAAGCGGGACGACGAGTTCATCATCATACTCGAGGTAAACAGGATATTCTCGTCCGAGGAGCTTGCCGCCGCGCACGCCGCAAAGGACGAGGTGGCGTAGTGACGGCCGCGTCCGATATCAGCCGGAAGGGGGCCTCCCGCCCCGGCAAGCCGCCTTTTCGCGAGGCGCTTTTGTCTGCGGCGGATTTCTCCCGGTTGAGCGCGTTCATAATGTCGGAGCTCGGGATCAAGATGCCGGACGTCAAGAAATCACTCCTTGAATCGAGGCTCCGTAAGAGGCTCAGGGCGCTCAACATCGACTCCTTCAAGGATTACTGCGATTACCTGTTCAGCCCGTGGGGGATGAAAAACGAGCTTGTCCATGCCATAGACATGGTAACGACGAACAAGACGGATTTCTTCAGGGAGCCGTATCACTTCGACTTCCTTTCGCGCGCCGCGCTGCCGGACCTCGCAAGGAAAGGGGCGGGCGCGAGGAGGCCCCTTTCCGTATGGAGCGCCGGGTGCTCGAGCGGGGAGGAGCCGTATACGCTGGCGATAGTGCTGAGCGAGTTCTCAAGGCGGTTCCCCGGCTTCGACTTCAGCATCACCGCCACCGACATCTCCGCCCGCGTGCTCGATGCCGCGCGTAACGCGATATACAGGGAGGAGAGGATCGCACCGGTATCGATGGAGCTGAGGAAAAGGTATTTCCTGAAGAGCAAGGACAGGGCGAGGAGGCTCGTGATGGCGTCCCCGGAGCTCAGGGGCCGCGTAAACTTCAAGAGGCTGAACCTCATGGACGAGGACCTGGGCTTCGCCAACCTCGACGTGATATTCTGCAGGAACGTCGTCATATATTTCGACAGGGAGACCCAGTTGAGGCTCTTCAGGAAACTGTGCGGGTGCCTGGGGCCCGGAGGCTACCTCTTCATAGGCCATTCCGAGACCATGACCGGGCTCGACCTCAAGTTCGAGAAGGTGGGCCAATCGATATACAGGAGGGTCAGGTGAGGCCCGGCTTTACGGGGACTTATAAGGGGGAGAAAATGGACAAGTTCAAGGACGAAGAGCTGGTAGAAGAGATAATCGGGCGCCTTCGGGCCAGGGACGAGGCCTGCAGGGCGCTTAAGACCCTGACCGGGAGGCTTGAGGCACTCAACAGAAAGCTCCTTGAGTCCGAGAAGGCGAAGAGCCACTTCCTTTCGAACATAAGAAACGAGATAAATAATCCGCTCACGTCGGTGCTGACGCTTTGCGAGGTCATAGTCTCGGACGAGGGAGGGCTCGATATGAAGACGGTCAAATCCTTCGCAAGCGCCATGTACAAGGACGCCTTCAACCTGAGCTTCCAGCTCCGTAACATCTTCCTCGCGGCCGAGCTTGAGTCCGGAGAGGCGGCCCCCTCAGTGGCTACGGTCGATATAAACGCGCTTATCAGGGGCACCATGGAGGCGTTCCAGCACAGGGCCGCTGAAAAAGGGCTCAAGGTAACCATCGATACCGCCGGGCAGGAGAATATCCATTTCCAGACGGACGCCGAGAAGCTCCAGTGCGTCATAGCGAACCTCCTTGCCAACGCCATAGAATACAGCTGCGAGAACAGCAGCGTCGAGATCATAGCGCTCCGGGACGGGGAAACCCTCAAGATATCCGTGGCCGACCACGGGGCCGGGATAGAGGAAAAGGACCACGGGGCCATATTCGACAGGTTCAGGCAGCTCGACGCCGGGGCCACGAAGCGCCACGCGGGGCACGGGCTCGGCCTGAGCGTCACCAGGTCGATATTGGAGCTGCTCGAAGGGACCATCAGGCTTGCGAGCAGGAAGGGACAGGGCGCGGAGTTCGAGGTCTCGCTGCCGGAATCGGAACAGGAAAAAGCGGACGCGTTCTACATGGACGGCAACGAGTTTTTCTTCAGCGGGTGCAAAGCCCCGGAGAGGTTTTGATAGTTGGGGCCCCGGGACCTTACAGGCGCGGGACAGAGCCACTTCCTGTACCCGGGGACCATATTCGCGGAGAGCGGGCCGTGCGTCATCACCACCGTCCTCGGCTCCTGCATCTCCATATGCCTCTGGGACCCGGTCTTGAGGATAGGCGGGATGAACCATTACCTCCTGCCGTTCTGGAACGGGGATGGCCTCCAGACCCCGAAGTACGGCAACATCGCCATCCGGGCGCTCATGGACAGGATGCTTGAGAACGGCTGCAGGAAAATGAACCTCCTCGCCAAGGTCTTTGGCGGGGCCAATACGATAGGCAGCTCATCGGGCATACTCAATATCGGGGAGCGGAACATCTCGCTCGCGGAAAAGACCCTGCTCGAAGAAAAAATTACCGTCGTGAGCAACGATACGGGCGGGACCTCCGGGCGGAAGGTCATGTTCGTCACCGAATCCGGAGAGGTCTTCGTAAGGAAGATGCATGGTTAGGCGCGCCAAACGCTTCAGGCGGCTTTTTTATTGGAACTCCCCTGTTTTTATGTTAGAAATCCTGTAGAGGCTGAGGCGCTCAAGGCCCACGGAAAATAATCTGGAGGAGGCAGGGTATGGAGTTCGTTGACCTTAAAGACAGGATAGGTTTCGCCGAAGAGTTCATGCCGAGGATATTGAGGGTGAAGCCGGAGTACAAGGTCCCGCTTATCTGCATGGAGCCGGGACAGGAGATAAAGCCCCACCAGAGCGGCACCGGGGTCTTCTATTTCATAAGCGGCAAGGGGATAATGACCGTCGAGGGCAAGGAGATGGAGGTAAAGGCCGGCAACATGGTCTTCGTCGAAAAGGGCGAGACCCGCGGCATAAGGGCCACGGAGAGGCTCACGGCCTTCGCGGTGCACATAAGCTGACAGGCTGCTGAAAAAGTCCATCTGCTTCGTTGGCATCAAAGCGCACAGCGTATGGAGAGTACGCCGCATTCCTAAGCTTCCCTATTCCAATGGGGGCCTCGCATCTGGAGCTTTTTGAGCCCTGCCAAGGAAGGTTTTTTTGCTGTTATTTAGGGGCGCTGAAAGAGTAGCAGGTTGTTGAAAAACAGCCTGCTAATGCAAGCCATGGACGGACTTTTTCAACATCCTAAGTAGAAAGCGCTCACGCCCTCTCAAGCTCTATCGTGAAGACCGCGCCCTCTTCCGAGTTCCCTGCGTAGAGCCTTCCGCCGATGCCGTTCTCTATCACCACCTTGGACATGTAAAGCCCTATGCCGGTGCCGTCGTCCTTGGTGGTGAAGTGGGGATCGAAGACCCTTTCGATTATATCCTCCGGTATGCCGCCGCCGTTGTCCCGGATCTTTGTGACCATGGTTTTGCCGGCCCCGTAGACCTCTATCTCTATTCTGCCCTTCCCGTCCCTCAGGCGGCCCTGCTCCCTCTTTGACATTATCGCGTCTTTCGCGTTGTCGAGGAGGTTGAGGACTATCTGCTTGAACTCGTTCGGGTAGCCCATGACCACCCTGCCGCAGTCCTCGCAGGCGCGGCTTTTGAGTATATCCCCGTAAAGCGTCCTCCTGGCGCCGTGTGTTGCGCAGTTTTTTATGCCGCACCTGAACCTGATGAATATGTTGTGGTGCTTGAGCTGAGTCGACATCAGGGCAAGCACCTCTTTTATCGCTATCTTCACATCGAAAGGCGATTTTTCCCTGCTCGGCACAAGGAAGCTCCTGAAGTCATCGACCGTCTCGGACATGAACTGCACGAGGCAGAACGCCATCTTTACGGTCTTGTCGATGTATCTCGCGTCCAGCCTGCCGGACGCGTACCTGTCCTCGAGGTCCTGTATCAGTATGCACAGAGAGCTCAGAGGCTCCCTCCACTGGTGGGCTATCGCATCCATCATCTCCCCCATGGCGGCAAGCCTCGACTGCTGCATGAGCAGCTGTTCCTGCTTTCTCTGCTTCAGGGCCTCCGCCGCCACCCTCTTCTCGAGGTGGCTGTTGAGCTCCTTGAGCTTGTCTTCCGCGAGCCTTCTTTCCGTAATATCCTGGCAGACCAGCACGAACCCTATGAGGCCGCCTCTCTTCCAGATGCCGGTTATCCTGGCGTCGAGGTATTTAAGCCCGGCCGCCGTCCCGGCCTCGATGCTGTATCTGTACTCGCCCATGAGCCGCACCGCCTCCCCGGCCGCCTCGAACCGCAGCGGGTAATCGCCGTGCTTGAAGGTAATGTCGGAGGCCCTCCTGCCTATCGCCTCATCCGGCTTCAGGCCGAAGAAACGCTCCGCGGCGGGGTTGAAGTATTTTATCCGCAGATCAAGGTCCGTGGCCGCTATCGCCGCGCTCGCGGACGAGCCCAGGATGCCGTCCATGTAGGCCGTCTTCTCGACAAGCTCGGCGTTGCACTCCTCGGCGAACCTCCGTGCGCGCCTTGAGGCGTCCTCGGCGCGCCTGCACTCGGCGATGCGCGAAACCATCGGCTGGAAAAGAATCAGATAGAGCATAGGGAATACGAGCAGGGTAAGGAGGAACGCGTCGAGGAGCGTTATGGCATACCGCGGCGAGGGGGGCAGAAAAGAGATGACGAGCATTATCAGGGCTTCGGCCGCGGCTATGGAGAACGTTACGATGAGCAGGACCAGGAGGGGGGCAGTCGATTCCCTTTCTGCGGCTTGAGCTAACTTGAACCTCAAACAGGAGATCGACCCCGGCCCTTTAAGAGGGCGCCCCTTTATACCGACTGAACTGTTCACATGAAGCCCGGCTGAAATGAAAACATTCGCGCGAAGGTCCACGCGATAAGGGAGCCAAAAAAACGCCTGACCAAGAGGATTCCATTTTACCACCAGGAACATAGGTATGCCAATGAAATTTGGCCGCGCAGTTTTGGATTTCGCCTGAATAAAAGGGATCGCACTGTAAATTAACGTTTACTTTATTTTAATCATAAAATATATGAAAATTAACTTTCATGGCGTAAAATGGCGAAAGCCGCAAAACGAGTGGTCCGAATAATAACTCTATGCGTATTTCCAGGTCCATATCCATTCGCAAGATACTTGTTTCAGCCTGTCTGCTGACGATGCCGCTTGCCGCGAACTCTCTGGCCGGCGAAGTCGCCGTGCAAAGGGAGTTTACCTATCAGGCCGGGCCGGCCGACGACGAGTCCACGAGCAGGGTCATGGCGACGGATGGCCTTAAAATGCTCCTTCAGGAAGGGCTCAGGGAGGACCTGAAGAAGAACTTTGACGGCAAAAGCTATGAGACCGGGGCCGAATGCGCCCTCATGGAGACCATAGAGGAGAGGTGGGACAAGAGGTCGTTCTATATCAGGGGCTGGATAAAGGCGGACATATCCGAGATAAAAAACATCATAATGAGCCTCGTTTCAGCCCCCGGGATAATGGACGAGCTCAAGGGGATAAGGAAGGACAAGAAGCGCGCCCTTGAGGCGCTCAGGCGCGCGCGCGAAGACTACGAGGCCTCCGGGCTGAAGGATGACCTCGACGAGTACAGGGAGGCCGTAAAAGAGCTCAGCTCGAAGGACTGGCTTGAGAAGGGCTACATACTCGAGTCCTCGGGATACACGCACGGCGCGATAGACGCGTACGCAAAGGCCATAGAGCTCAGCCCGCGCCACGCGCCGCCGTACAGCTTCAGGGGCTCGGCGTTCGAAAAGACGGGCGACAGGAAGAGCGCCCTGGCGCAATATGAAAAGGCCATCGGCATAGACCCGGGCTACGCGCCCGCGTACAACAACAGGGGCGTCATCCACAAGAAATCCGGGGACATTGAAAAGGCGATGGCTGATTTCAACAGGGCCATAACCCTTGACCCGGCCCTTGCCGGGGCTTACATGAACAGGGCCGGGGTCTACGCGGAGGCCGGCGGCTACCGCGAAGCCATAGCCGATTACAACAGGGCCATAGAGCTGGGCCACGGCAGCGCGCGTGCCTACCTGGAGAGGGGCTTTATATACGAAAAGGGCGGCGATTACGCGAACGCGAAGGCCGATTACGACAGGGCCGTAGAGCTCGGCCCCTCATACGCGCAGGCGTACATAAGGCGGGCAAGGCTGCATGAGAGGCTCGGGGACGATAAAAAGGCCCGGGCCGGTTATACCAGGGCCATCGAGCTCGACCCCAAGTCCGCCCTGGCGCACAACCTGCGCGGAGGGCTTTACGAAAGGGCCGGGGAGCTCGACAAGGCCCGGGCGGACTTCAACAAGGCTATCGAGCTCTTCCCGAAGTACCCGGCCGCCTACCTGAACAGGGGCGTGGTATTCGAGGAGATAGGGGACTTCGACAGGGCGCTATCCGACTATGACAGGGCGATAAAGCTCGATAAGGGCTTCGCCCAGTCGTACCTGAACAGGGGGGCGCTCCTTGAGAAAAAAGGCTCATATAAAGAAGCCCTGGAGGACTTCACGAAGGCTATACGGATAAACCCTTCTTTTGCACCGGCCTACAATAACAGGGGCGCAATATTCCTCAAGACCGGGGGCCTTAAAAACGCGGCGCTCGACCTCGACATCGCCGTAAAGCTCGACACCTTCTACGCCCCGGCCCATAACAACAGCGGAGTCCTTTGCAAGGCCTCGGGCAAGACGGCGAAGGCCCTTGAGCACTATAATAAGGCGATCGAGCTCTCCCCGTCGTTCGCCGAGGCGTACAATAACAGGGGCATGCTCTACTCAGGCTCGGGCGATCTTGATAAAGCGATAGCGGATTTTACCGAGGCTATCCGAATAAACGGATATTACGGGGCGGCCTACAGGAACAGGGCCGGGGCGTATAAGGCGGCCGGGGACAGGGCGAAGGCAAAGGAGGACATGAGAAAAGCCAAAGAGCTGATGAAGGGCAACGGGCAATAGGCGCGTTACTTGTCGTGGCAGCCGAAGCAGAGGCCGCTTATGCGGTTATCGACCGTGAGCATCGGGTCGGGCGAGGCGGGGTACTGGGTTCTCAGGCTCGAAAGAAGCGCGTGGTTAAGGCTTGAATAGGATACGTGGCACGTGCCGCAGCCGATGTTATTCCCGTTTACGAGCTTTATCGCGGGGTCGAGCATATAGGCGGGCTTCAAGCCGTGGTTCGTGGAGGACGAGTAGACATAATCAGTGCCTATCGGGTGGTTGCAGTCAGGCTCGGGGCATACGGTGATGATATCTGTATCTGTGGCGAGCGCCGCGTCATGGCAGCTAAGGCATTCGATCGACTCGCTGTCGAGCCCCTGCGCCTTGCCGGCGAGAAAGGGCGTCATTATAAAAAAAGACGCGAAAAACAATAGAATATGCCTTCTGACGACCATCTTTACCCTGTTTTTTCTCCCGTCGGGATTGCGCAAAATATACCATAAATTTTTGAAAATGCATAGGGGAGATTCCAAGATTTAGAGTCGAGACCCTGTCACGGGCTGATAAAATACCCGCGTGTGCCGCCGTCAGGCTCTATGCGCCACACTCTGTCGCCCTCGCGCCTCAGGGTTTCACCCGCTTCTATGGTTATACCCTGTGAAAGGCCTTTTAGTCTCCGCTGGGTTGCGTGATCCAAGACCGAGGCGGGCTTGAAATCCGTCTTTCTTTGCCACGGGAAGGATGAGGAAGAGCTCTTTCCCCCGGAAGTGTTATTCCAGTACGCCTCCGGGTTGATATTAGTTTTGCCATCAGGCGCCGTGACCGAATAATGTACATGTTGGGGATATTCACCCGGGCCGCCTGGCCCTCTTCCTCCCATGGTGCCTATAATTTGGCCTGCCTCTATACGCACGCCTCTATCGAAATTCTTTTTAATCTCGTTTAAATGCCTGAATTCGTGTTTAAATCCATTTGCATCTTCAATTACAATACTACCCCACCTTTCTTTATCTACCAATATTATTTTGCCGGATACAGGCGAGCCCACATCTGGATGTTCCTTATTTATGCCGTTCTGCCCTAACGGTGTGCCCGACTCATAGTGATAATTGATATCGACCCCGCCGTGATTTTCACGGCCTTTGCGCGGAGCATTAAAATCCTGCCTGATACCGTCTGAAGTGGTAACTTTCGGTTTGAAAACCCTGCCGCTAACTGCCTTTGGTGGCAGTATCCGCTCCAACATATCTTGAAAACCTGGACCCATAAGAAACCTCCGTTCCTACTTAAATTTCAGCCGTAATAATGCCGCCTTGCCGCTTTTTAAAATATCGGACCGCAGATCCTTTCCGAGTGGTATATCTCCTTCCATCCGGCAGAGGTCTGCCGTAGGATAGAAATATTTTTTCCATCTTCAGGTTCTTTATCGCTTATTATACCTTCTTCCAAAATCAGCTCGGTAATTCCATCTCCGTCGGTATCAATGACTCCACCCAGGTTGTAAGCAGGTTCATAACCATCCACAAATGCGACCTGTTCTATTTTGTTATCAACCATGGAGAACAATATCTCCGCGGAATAGCCTGCATCTATCCCCTCTTGCCTTGCGGCATCCCGGAAGGACACGTAAAGCGTGTATAATCCAATCAAGCCTTTTTTGTTGCCCCCTTTATTAAATGATTTCAAAAATTTAAGCTTCCCCCACTGACCGGTGATCACCTGCTTTTCTTCATAGAGTGTTTCAAGTCTTTTTTTTATGAGTTCAAAAGCCCCCGGGACAAAGTTCTTTCTAACCGCTTCAACTGTCATGGCCTTGTTTTTTTCGGTTACCTCAAAATCCTTTAAGGCTTTATCGGTCGTTAACTCCACGGGGGCGGCTATTGCTTTTAGAGAGCCATCAGACCTCTCGTACTCATTAAATGCGTAGAGGGATTTATTCGAATAAGCTTTCTTTAAAGGTTTTCCTTCGTATTTGCCTTTTCCGCGTATGTCCGGCAGGAATTCGTCAGAGTAGCATACATTTACAAACTCAAATTTTACTTCGGTTAATATGCCTGCCGTTACGCCTTCGATATATACATGAAATCTTTTGCCTTCGACGTAATCTTTAATAAACTTTTTTTCCCCTATCTTGACTGCAAGGGCATAGGGGTCTACCAGGGCTCCCTTCTCAACGATAAACAGAGGGCTGAAGACCTCTTCCTTTATCTTCGGCTGATAAAGATAAAGCCCGTCAGGGAGCTTTATTTTGAATCCTTCAGCCTTATTTTGAGCCTCTTCCGCGAAGGCATGGTGAAAGCTGAAGATAAGCGCGAGCAGCAAAGTTATAAAAATATTTTTTTTCATCCTGGCCTCTTTTCCGATATCTATAAAAACAAGCCATTACATATCTAATATAAATGGTGGGATTTTTCTACCCCTAAAATTTTATCCGTTCGTTTTTTCAAGGGAATCCTGCGAGATTATTCTGCAGAATTAAGTCTATGTATAAAGAGAGGGGATTTTTTTTGAGTAGAAATTACTTCCGGATGGTC
This sequence comes from Deltaproteobacteria bacterium, assembly GCA_016219015.1. Lineage (GTDB taxonomy): Bacteria > Desulfobacterota > GWC2-55-46 > GWC2-55-46 > GWC2-55-46 > JACRCL01. Next base: position 136,257 of record JACRCL010000031.1, on the reverse strand, counting down.
CAATTTTTCGAGAAATAAATGAGGGGTTAAATATGGTGCGGGTTTTTTATATGCCAGCCTTGACCTGGTTTGCGGCTGGCATAGTTATTCATCCGGCCGCGCTACCGCGCAAAATACCGGCGGGCACATTATGCTATAGCTTGTATCCTATCTTCCTCAGTAGCGCTCTCCTGTCCTTCATATCCTTATACCCCTCTATGCCTTTCGGGGCAAAGCCGTCTACGACGCCGAGCACGGCCCTCCCCTGTTCAGTCTCCGCCACGACGACCTCAAGGGGGTTGGCGGTGGCGCAGTAGACTGAGCAGACCTCCTGACAGCCCTTTACGGCGTTAAGTATGTTTACGGGGTAGGCGTCCTTGAGGACTATGACGAAGGTATGGCCGGCGCCGATATTCAGGGCATTCTCGGCGGCTATCTTCTTAAGACTCTCGTCGTTGCCCTCGGCCCTTACCAGGCACGGCCCCGAGGCCTCGGAAAGCGCGGCCCCGAACTTCGCGCCGGGCACGGACGACACTATTATCTCGTGGAGGTCTTCGACGGTCTTTATGAAATGGGCCGCGCCGATTATTATATTGCAGTCTTCCGGGAACTCAGCCTTTATGGACTTTATCTCCATCCGAGCCTCCTTTAGTTGATACGTTGGAAAAGACAAGCCTGTTATAAAAGGATAGCATACAGGCCCCGCCCGTCAAACCCGTCTGGAAGCGGCCTCTTCGAGTATCCTTATCCCGGCGCTCGTCCCGAGCCTTACTGCCCCGGCCCTTATCATGGAGAGCGCCTCGTCGAGCGTCTTTATCCCGCCCGAGGCCTTCACCCCTATCCTTCCGGCGGCCCGCTTCGATAAAAGCTCCACGTCCTTTACGGTGGCCGCCCCGGGGCCGAAGCCCGTAGAGGTCTTGACGAAGCGCGCCCCGGCGGCGACCGCGATATCAAGGGCCGCGGCCTTCTCCGCGTCGCTCAAGTAGCAGGTCTCTATTATCACCTTTATTACGGCCTGCGGGAGCCGCCTTACAAGCTCCGCTATCTCAAGCTCCACCTCCCTGAACTCCCCGGATTTGAAGAGCGAGACGTTCATTACCATATCGACCTCCGCCGCGCCGTCCTCGAAGGCCCTTTCGGCCTCAAAGAGCTTTGAGCCTTTTATATTGTAGCCCAACGGGAAGCCCGCCACGGTAGAGACCTTGACCCCGCTTTCGGCAGCCATATCGCGGACCGTCTTCACGTGGCATGGCGGGACGCAAAGAGATGCGAACGGGTATTTCAAGGCGCCCGAGGCAAAGGACTCGATGTCCGCCGTGGCCGCGTCCGGCCTCAACAACGTTAGGTCGATGTAACCGGCAAGCCTCAAGCTATCCATGAAAGGAACTTAGCAGATGCGCGGAGATAAAGCAACAGTAGGGGGGCGTGGATATTATGTTAAGCAAAAGATGTGCCCCGCGCACCCGGTCTAATCTATTTTTAATCTTTATTAATCTATAATCCTCTTAAAGCATTTGGCAGTCCGGGCGCACGGAATACATAGCAAAATCAACGCGCTATGGGCGGAAGGGGTTGACCGGCCCGTAAGAGCGTGTTAATATCGTTTAAAAAACCGGTCCCCGAAGGATAATATGAGAAATCAAGATAACGAACGGGTCCTTGTGGATGTCTGGGACTGGCAGACCCGCGCTCTACACTGGATAAACGCCATCCTCGTCATAACGCTTGTCCTGCTGATTTTAGGCAAAGAGGGCATGGAGATGATAGGCATAGAGAAGGCGTTGCGGGCGCCGGTAAAGAGGGCACACGCCTATCTTGGCTACGTGTTCGTGTTAACGTTCCTTCTGAGGGTCTTCTGGGCGTTCGCGGGCAACGCTTACGCGAGGTGGTCCGACATATTCCCCTTCAGCAGGGAGAAGCGGCAGGGGCTGGTACAGGACATAAAATGGTACCTGAGCGGGTTCAGGAATCATCCGGCCAAGGTATCCGGACACGACCCGCTCGCCTCGATATTCTACATCGCGCTCTTTATAGTGCTCGCCAGTCAGGCCGCCACCGGGCTTGTGCTCGCGGGAACGGAGTTTAAGATGCTGCCGGGAGCGGCCTTCCTCGCGGGGATGAGCGCCCCGGACATGGAAGAGCTCTCGGGCACGCTCGAAGAGGTCCACGAGTTCGGCTTTTACTTCATCCTGTTTTTCCTCGGAGCGCACCTCTTCGGCATGGTCGTCCACGAGGTAAAGGAAAAGACGGGGCTCCTTTCTTCGATGGTCCACGGGAAGAAGTATTTCCCGAAAGAATAGCTTACGGCGCGGAAGTCCCGGGCGGGCTTCCGCAGATTCTCCCGGCAGTCTCACAGATGTTGAAAAAGCCCATCCTTGGTTTTTTCAACTACGGTTTGGCCGAAATGAATTCGACCAAACCTCACAAATTGCTCGACTTTTCAAGTCTCGCAATTTGGCAATCCATCCATGGATTGCATAGCAGGGTGTTTTCAACACCCTGCTAACGCGGCCTCCGTCAAAGGGGGCGCTTCCAGGGGGGAGCGAAAAGATGAGGATACTCCTTGTAGAAGACGAGAAGGACCTGGCCTCGATAGTAAAGCAGGGGCTCGAGGAAGAAGGCTACGTGGTCGATGTGGCCCACGACGGGGAAGAGGGCCTGTACATGGCCGAGAACTTCCCGGCCGACGCGCTAATCCTCGATATCATGCTCCCGCTGATGGACGGCCTTACGGTATTGAGCACGATGAGGAAGAAGGGCATCACCACGCCGGTGCTGCTCCTTACGGCTCGGGACGCGCTCCTTGACAAGATCAAGGGGCTCGATACGGGGGCGGACGACTACCTCACCAAGCCGTTCGTCTTCGAGGAGCTGCTCGCCCGCGTAAGGTCGCTCCTCCGCAGAAAGGCCACGGTAAAAGAGGCGGTAGTCCGCATAGCCGACCTCGAGATAAACACCGCCAGCCACGAGGTGAAAAGAGGCGGCAAGACCATAAGCCTTTCCGCGAAGGAGTACGCCCTCCTTGAATACCTCGCGTACAGGAAAGGGAACGTGGTGACGCGCACCGACATAGTCGAGCACATCTACCACGAAGACACCGACATGGACTCCAACGTAGTGGACGTTTACATAAACTACCTCCGCAACAAGATAGACAAGGACTTCAAGCCCAAGCTCATCCACACCGTCCGCGGCGCAGGTTACATGCTGAAGGAAGAGGAATAGGCCGGACCCGCCATGTTCAACTCGATAAAACTCAGGCTCGTCATATGGTTCCTCGTGGTCTTCTCGATATTCTTCACCGGCATCGAGCTATTCCTTTACTATAAGCTCGAGGAGGTCACGATACAGCTGGCGGACGAGCACCTGAACTCCGAGGTGGACACGCTTGCGAACCTCATGGCCATAGAGGAGGCGCAGGGCCAGCTCGAAAGCGAGCTGCAGGAGCTCGCCACCGCCGTCACGGGCGTATACGCGGATAAGCTGTCCGGCCACTACTACCAGATAGTCTCCGGCGACGGCAAGGTCCTCGTCCGCTCGCCGTCGCTTTTCCTTTCCGACGCCACCCTGCCGATAATGAGGGGGACGGCCGAGGGGGATTTGAGGTCGGTAGCGGTGCCCAATATAGGCACCGTGCGCCTTATAAGCCAGTCGTACAACTTCTCGCTCGGCCCGCTCACGTTCCAGGCCGCCGATACGCTCGAGGACACCCATAGGCTCTTGAGCTCTTTCAGGAACACCGTGCTCGCGATATTCCCGTTCGTCTTCATAGTCTGCGGCATAGGGGTGTTCTTCATGACGGGCTGGGCGCTGAGGGTCTTGAAGACCTTTACCGCCAAGATCGGCCAGATAACCGAGGAGAACCTGAGCCAGAGGGTGGAGGAGCGCGGGGTGGTTATGGAATTGAAGCCCCTGGCCGCGAGCTTCAATACCATGCTCGGAAGACTGGAGGAGTCGTTCTCGCGCCAGAAGCAGTTCCTCTCGGACGCGTCGCATGAGCTAAGGACGCCTACGTCGATAATAAAGAGCTTTTGCGACGTTACCCTTTCGAGGGAAAGGACGGCCGGCGACTACAAAGAGGCGATCCGGAAGATGGGGGATACGGTGAACAGGATGTGCGACATCATAAACCGCATCCTCGTGATATCGCGCATGGACAACAAGACCATCCAGTTCAAGCCCGTCAAGATGGACCTCAGGGACCTCATGAAGGACGTATTGAAGCTCATAGAGCCCTCTGCCGTGAACAAGGGCATAGGCATAAAGCTCACCGGCGGCAGCGTCACCGTAAGGGGCGACCGCGAAGGGCTGACCGAGGTCTTCACCAACATAGTAGAGAACGCGATAAAGTACAATAGATTCCAGGGCAGCGTCGCGATAAACATCGGCGACGGCCAGGACATGGCGACGGTCACGATAGAGGATACGGGGATAGGCATACCCGAGACCGAGAAAGACAAGATATTCGACCGCTTCTACAGGGTGGACACGAGCAGGGGCGTCACGGTCGGCAGCGGCCTGGGCCTCTCCATCGTCCGCACCATAGTAGAGGCGCACGGCGGCACGGTCACGGTCAAAAGCGAGATAGGCAAGGGCAGCGCCTTCATAGTGACTCTGCCCAAGAACCCGGCCGTGAAGAACGGCTCGCACTGAGGCATTTCTTATATTTAACAATATAAATGGTGATAATGACCCCCGCAGCGAGCTGCGGGGGTTTTTTTTAATTTCTTCCGCATTATGGGACTCCTCCCTGTGTCCATCGCCTAACTACATGAAATATCAAGCCTTTTTATCTTTTCTAATCAGCCTCTAATCTGAGTTTCTATATAATGGCCTCAGGATTTATAGCTGTAACAGGGTATTGAGAAACTCCGAAGAGGCTGCTCAAAAAGCTCCAGCAGCCCTGTTAAGAGGTCCTTGGCGCATGCACATAGTATTTGACGTGATGGGGACGGTACTGGGGGCTATTGATATGTCTTTAAGGCCCGGCATAAAAGAGACCATTAAAGGTCTGCTGGAGGCCGGCAACAGGGTGGACTTCTGGACAAGCGGGCCCGTCGATTATTATACGGCCATGTTAAGGGAAAACGGCATACCCGGCATGGTCCATAAGAAGGAAATGGGCTCGCCCCTTAAGCCCGACATCTGCGTGGACGATGAGCCGCAGGACTGGTTCCCGGGGCTCGTATACAGGGTAAAGCCCCATATCTGCGGAGACCTTCCGGGCGAAAATATTCTTGTGGCCGAGCTTATCTGCTGCAAGGAGAGTAACAGCAGCTTTTTCTGGGATTGACCTTCAAACCTGAAAAGTTGATGTAAAACTCAAAATTACATTCAGGCAGGCTGCTCAAAAAGTCTAAGATGCAAGGAGTCGAAAAATGAGGAATGAGGCGTACGTACTTTGTACGCCGCAGTGACGAATTTTGAAGACGACACAGCAGATTGGGCTTTTTCAGCAGTCTGCTAAAAAGGAGGGACGGGCATGGGACCGAAAAGCCGGGTGATAGTGATAGACCTTGTGGGCGAAGACGAGAAGGAATGTGAAGGGTGCGTTGACTGCGCCTGCGGCAAAAAAGAGGCGGAAAAGCCTCTGCCGGGGCTTCAGGAGCATCCGTCCGCCACATTGGGCCTCGTTAGCATATTCGCCGGAATAGAAGGGCGCATCTCCTCCCTGCAGGAAAGGAAGAAGTGGCCGGGGCTCAGGCCTAAAAAGCGCCTCATATAGGCCCCTGCCAGAAGCTCTTCCGCAGCCGTCTCCGGATACAGTAAGCGAGGTTGCCCACTATGTCGGGCTTGCTGTTCGTTATGAAGACCCTGTCTTCTATCGAGAAGGTCTCATCCTCGAGCCTTTTTACCTCTTTCCCTCCAAGGAGCCCTTCGAAGAAAGGGACGATCTTGTCCTTCATCCTCAAGCGCGTGTCCTCGATGAATATCGCCATCGAGGGGGAAAGCGCCTCGGCCCTTTTTATGAAAGCGGCCACCTCGGCCTCCTCGACGTTCTTCGGCGGCGAGGACTTGACCTCGACGTAGACGAGCCCGCCCTCCACCGACGCCACGACGTCGTAATCCCCTCCGGACGACGCCCCGGAAAGCCTTACGCCCCAGAGCGCCGGGGAAGAGAACTCCCTCTCGAAGACATTCGCCACGAACCATTCGAGCGTATCGCCGAAGCTGAAGACCGCCTCAGACTTCAACCTGTAACCCCCGTCCGGGATCCCGGCTATCACGCCCCTTTTAAGAAGAAAATCTATGTATCTTTCGACCCACTCCCTTGTCGAATATTTAAGGAGGTCGTCCGCGCCGAACGCCTTCCTGTTCTTTATCACGTCCCTTATGAATATGCGGAAGGAGTATTTCTTGAGCATCTCGTAGAGCTCGTCCTCGAAATGGCTATCGAGGTCGGGCGGGAAAAAGAGGTACTCCGTGGGGTTTGATAGCCCCACCTCGAAGCCCCTCCTCCGGAGCATGGCAATAACAGGGTTGTAGTTTTTGTCTCTCATTATCTTATAGCCTTTCATGCGCTCAAGATAATTTTACTATTTAACGGCGTTATTTTCAAAAACTGCCTTTTGTCATACCGCTCATCCGTAAAGAATAATATAAAGTCCCAAGCGGTCAAAATTATGGACTCACGGAAAAAAATAGGTATAATCCTTTTATGTTCATCGAAAAAAAGACGGTAATACCGAAAAGGCGGCTGGGAAAGACCGGCGTGGACGTGACTATCCTCGGGCTCGGAGGGGAAGGGGTCCTGAGGACCTACGGCAAGGGCAAGGAGGCCGATGAGCTTATAAAGACCGCGCTCGACTTAGGGATAAACTACATGGAGACGGCCCGCGCCTATGCCGGGAGCGAGGCCTACTACGGCGCGGCCTTGAAAGGGAGCAGGGACAAGGTCTTCCTCGCGAGCAAGTCCCACGCGAGGGACAAAAAAGGCGCCGAGGAGCACCTGAAGGAGACCCTCGATAATTTAAAGACCGACCACCTCGACCTCTGGCAGGTCCACGACGTAAGGACAGAGGAGGAGATTAAACAGATCTTCGGGCCCGGAGGGGCCATAGAGGCGTTCGCCGAGGCTAAAAGCAAAGGGTATACGAGGTTCATAGGCGTAACCGGCCACCACGACCCGTTGATAACGAAAAAGTGCATCGAGATGTTCGACTTCGACACGGTCCTCGTACCCGTCAACCCGGCCGAGCCGCAGCACAGGTGCTTCCTCGAAGAGATCGTCCCCGCCGCCGGCGCCAAGGATATCGGCATCGTCGGCATGAAGGTCTACATGAGGGGGATGATAGACGTCCCGAAAAAGCTCCTCTTCAGCTACGCGCTTACCCAGCCCATAGTGGCGGCCACCATCGGGTGCGACAACGTCGAGCAGCTGAAGGAGAACGCCGAGGCCGCGGCGAACTTCGTCCCCCTGAAGTACAAGGAGCTTCAGAAGATAACGGATATAATCGCTCCGTACGCCCGGGAGCTGATGTACTACAAGCCGTAGCGGCTGCTCAAAAAGTTTATCTGCTGCGTTATCCTCGTCGCGCATGTTTCTTTGTCATTCTGAGGGAGCTGTAGCGACCGAAGAATCTTGTAACTGCTGATTCGTCTAAATACGAGATTCTTCCCCTTCGCTTCGCTCAGGGCTTTGGCTCACACGCTCAGAATGACACGCGGTTTTGAATCAATCAGAGTTTATTGAGTTTTTCGGCCCCCGGTCAAAAAAAACGGGCGGGGCTTTAAGCCCCGCCCTGTAAAATCCCCTGTTAAATCTTTATACTAAGAACAAATACTCCTTACCTTCCGGCAAAGAGCTTGTTCGCCGCTTCGAGCGCCGCGTTGAAGTCCACGTCCTTCGTCGCCTCAGGGACTATCTCGATATACCTTATCCTGTTGTCGGAGCCGATGAGGAATATCGAGCGGGCAAGCAGCCTCAGCTCCTTGATGAGAACCCCGTAGGCGTTCCCGAACGAGGCGTACCTGTAATCGGAGTATGTCTTTATCCTGTCTATCCCCGCCGTTTCGCAGAACCTGGAGATGGCGAACGGCAGGTCCATCGTGATATTGATGATGGATATCCCTTCGGGCAGGTTGGCGGCCTGCTCGTTGAATTTGCGCGCCTGGCTGTCGCACACCGGGGTGTCGAGCGAGAGCGCCACGCTTATGAGCTTCGCCTGAGGGGCGAAGTCCTTCAGGCTTACCTCCTTCAAGTCCCTGCCCACGACCGTAAAATCAGGCGCGACATCGCCTGTCTTGAGAGCGGGTCCGACGAGCGTCACGGGGTTGCCTTTTACCTTTATTGCTCCTTTTCTTTCCATACGTCCTCCTGTCAAAATTTATCAGGCTGAAAAAGCCCAATCTGCGGCGTCGTCTTCAAAATTCATCATTGCGGCGTACGAGACAAGTACGCCGCACTCCTCATTTCTCGACTCCTTGCATCTTAGACTTTTTGAGCAGCCTGTTTGTGATTTTGAATTTTCAGCACCTGTTAAAATGGACTTATAACCCTAAACGCCCATAAAAACGATTGCGGGGTCTTGGCCTATCTAAAGCCTATCATATATCGATGGCATGTCAAACGGGGGGAAGACCTGAACCCGTTATATCGAATCTTTATCTTTCCAAAATAACAGGGCAAAGGGCGTAGCGACCGTAGGGTTGGGGGAAGGGCGGGCGAGCGGGGTGGAAGGCGTATTTTGAGGAAGGTTCGGCGGGCTCGCCCGGTGGAAGGAAGGTGTAGGGAGCCGAGCCCTATGCCCGAAAGCGCATGGCAATGCGCAAAAAGGCCTTCTGTAAAGCTCCGGCAAGAAGAGGCCGGTTTTCTGCTATAATAAGGATATTTCCTTTCCAAGCCGGGACAACATGAGCGGGACAAAAGTATACATCAATGCGAGTGATAAGGCCTTTTGCAAGGTTCCTTCTGCCGTTTTTTCTATTCCTCTCCGGGTGCGCCGCGCCTGTGGCGCTCCTGCCTGTGGTCTTACCCGGTGTTATAACCGGGGCCGGGGCCGGGATATCGTACTCCTTCACGAACATAGCCTACAAGACGCTCACCTACGCGATCGAGGACGTGGACCGCGCCAACAGGGACGCGCTTGAGCGGATGTCGATAAGGGTCGTCAAGCGGAAGGTCAAAAAAAACAGCATAAAGATAAAGGCCGAGACCCGGAAGCTCGCCATCTACATAACCATGGAGTCAATGACGCCGACCTTGACAAGGATAAAGGTCAATGCTAAGAGACTATTGATATTCAAGGACAAGACCACGGCGTTCGAGGTCATCTACCAGACCGAAAGGTCGCTCCTCGAAGCGCCCCCCAAGGCGCCTTCAGAGGCGCCCCCAATGACGCCGGCTGAAAAGACGGATCTCGGGTGATGCGCTTAAGTCTTGTCCGTAAGGCAGAAGGTCCCGGACTATGATACCCCTTAAGGACGACATCCCCTCAAGCACCTACCCCTACGTCACGATAGCCATAATAGTAACGAACGTCCTGGTATTCTTATACGAGCTTGCGCTCGGCGGCAGCGGCGCCGAGGGGTTTATCTACAGGACAGCGGCCATCCCCTACGAGATAGCCCATCTCGTCGATATTTCCCCAAGGTCGATAGTGCCCCCGCCCTTTACGCTCCTCACGGCGATGTTCGTCCACGGGGGGCTCGTCCACCTCGGCGGCAACATGCTCTTTTTATGGATATTCGGGGATAACGTCGAGGACACGTTCGGGCATTTCAAGTTCCTTTTCTTTTATCTGTTCGCCGGGGTGATAGCGTCGCTGGCGCACATACTCATGGAGCCCTCCTCGACAGTGCCCATGATCGGCGCGAGCGGGGCCATCGCCGGGGTGCTTGGGGCCTACTTCGTGCTCTTCCCGAGGGCGCAGGTGAAAACCCTCGTCTTCCTCTTCCTGTTCGTCACCGTGGCGCGGATACCGGCTATAATATTCCTGGGGCTATGGTTCCTGATGCAGGTCCTTTACTCGGGGTTGGACGCTGGCGGCGGGATAGCGTGGTACGCCCACATAGGGGGCTTCGTGGCAGGGGCGCTTACGGTGCTGATATTCAGGCCGAAGAGGCGTAGAAGCAGCTTCCAGCACTGATATAAAAAAACATCTTACGGAGGAGATATGTTCCATATAGCCGACCCGCGCGATATAAAAAACGGAAGGGTTACAGACGTATACTTTTCAAGGACGCTCGAGATACTCAAGGCAAAGGGCGTCGATAAAAGGGTCAGGGCCGAGTTCTTCGCCAAGAAGCTGCCGAACGGCATACCGTGGGGGGTGCTCGCGGGCATCGAGGAGGTGGCGAGGCTGATGGAAGGCAAGGACGTGAACATAAGGTCCTTCAGGGAGGGCGAGGTCTTCCTCCCCTGGGAGCCGGTGATGGAGATAGAGGGCATGTACCAGGAGTTCTGCGTATTCGAAACGGCCCTCCTCGGGCTCATATGCGAATCTACCGGCGTGGCGACAAAGGCGGCTCGGATAAAGAAGGCCGCCGGGGACAGGACGGTGGTGAGCTTCGGGGCAAGGAGGATGCACCCGGCCATAGCGCCGATGATAGAGCGCTCGGCATTCATAGGCGGGTGCGACGGGGTCGCCGTAATAGTCAGCGCCGAGCTTTTGGACGTGGACCCCATGGGCACGATGCCGCACGCCCTCATACTCGTGCTCGGGGATACGGTAGCGGCCATAAAGGCGTATGACGAGGCCGTCGATAAGAAAATAAAGAGGGTGGCGCTGATAGACACCTTCAACGACGAGAAGTTCGAGGCCATAAGGGTGGCCGAGGCCATGGGGGGCAGGCTCGACGCCGTTCGGCTCGACACGCCCGCGTCCCGCAGGGGGGACTTCCTCAGGATATTCGAGGAGGTGAGGTGGGAGCTTGACCTCCGGGGCTTTCACGACGTAAAGCTCTTCGCAAGCGGCGGGCTCGACGAAAAAGAGGTCAAGGAGCTCTCCCCCGTGGCCGACGCCTTCGGCGTGGGCACCTGCATCTCCAACGCCCCCGTCGTAGACTTCGCCATGGACATAATGGAGGTGGAAGGCAAGCCGCTCGCAAAGAGGGGCAAGTGGTCGGGCGCGAAGGACGTGGTAAGGTGCCGGGGCTGCGGGAGTAGAAAAATAGTGCCGCTCGGGTCAAAGGCCGAAAGGTGCGGGTGCGGCAAGGAGTTCGAGAGCCTTTTCGTGCCCCTTATCGAAGGCGGCAAGGTCGTAGCGGAGCTTCCCAGGCCGAAGGATATAAGGCAGAGGGTGCTGGATAAGATAAAGGGGCTTGAGGCGTAAGAACGCGATTTTAAGAACGCACTAAATGTCTTTATGCCGTAGTGATAACTTTACAAGAACGCAAGAAATGGCTTTAGACGAGGCGGACGACGAGGAAAACCGCAGGCGTACTTTTTGTGTACGTCGAGGATTTTCCGAGGAGTGGAATCTCCCCGCAGCAAGCTGCGGGGAATCTTCGACACATAAGGATTTCGATTTCGATTCGCTCGCTAACCCCCGCTGTAAGCAGCGGGGAAGCGCTCGCTGTGCGTGTTCAACAAAGTATAAAGACATTTATTGCGTTCTTAATGAAGGACCTTCATGATAAGGTCCCATATAAGGCCTTGCCTTGACAGGATAAATAGTATCCCGCCAGCCGCAAGGAGTGAAATAAGGGGATATAGACTTCTCTTTATAGCCGCCTCTTTTGTTCTCATAAGACCCTCCTGAAGTTTTCTAAAAAAGCCCCGTATTACATATCGGATGAAGACCTTTATGCCTTAAGCTGAAATACCTCCGATTGACCTTACGCCCGTTTTATGGTAAAAAGGTAGTTGCCTTTTTCTTTTATTTCGCATGGTTATGGCCGTTTTCCGGCAGAGGCGCGTTTGAGAGGAAGATAAATCCATCCTCCGTTTCCGAGGCTGTCTTTCCTCCGTTGTTCCCTTGCTTCAGACCCTTTTGGGCTTATTCAAGACCCCCTTAAATGGACAACAAGACCCGTTCCCCCGTAAAGAGCAGGGCCCCAGTGCAGATAGAGGCCCGCAAATCCCTCATCCGCGCCTCGTACGAGCGGATAGCGGACATAAGGGAGAAGTGGATAGACAGGAACCGGTACTTCTACAACAAGCTCAGCTCTTTCTTGCAGTTCATAATCGAGCCCGGCAAAAGGGTCCTCATCTTTAGAAGCGAGCTCGGGCAGCTCCTGCCGGGCATAGCCCCCTCTGAGGCCGTCGGGGTCGATATCTGCCCGAGGATGGCCGAACTGGCCTCGAAGAAATACCCCGCCTACTCGTTCATCTCCGCCGACCCCGAGACGGTAGACCTCAAAGGGCCCTTTGATTACATAATATTCTACTCCCTCGGGGACATAATCGACCTTGAAAGGGCCTTCATCAACGCCAAAAGGTTCTCCACCGAAGACACAAGGCTGATAGTAATCAACTACAACTACCTCTGGCAGCCACTGGTAACGCTTGCCGAGAAGATAGGCTGGAAGGTCCCCCAGCCGACGCAGAACTGGCTCAACATCCCGGTTATAGAGAACATCCTCTATATCTCCGGCTTTGAGGTCATAAAGAAGTACCACCAGATACTCCTGCCGATAAACATACCCGTGCTCTCATGGCTCTTCAATAACGTCATAGCCAAGGCCCCGTTCATAAAGAACCTCTGTTTCATACAGGTCGTGGCCGCCAAAAAAATAGCCGATAGGAAAGCCAGGGACTACTCCGTGTCAGTCATCGTCCCGTGCAAGAACGAGAAAGGCAATATCGAGGACGCGGTAAACAGGATCCCCGAGATGGGCAAGGGCACCGAGATAATATTCTGCGACGACAAATCGACCGACGGGACGGCCGAAGAGGTGAGGAGGATGATAAGCGAGCACCCTGAAAAGAAGATCAGGCTCGTAAACGGCCCCGGCATATGCAAGGCCAAGAACGTCTGGACAGGCTTCGAGGCGGCCACGGGCGACATCCTCATGATACTCGACGCCGACCTTACCGTGGTGCCCGAGGAGCTCCCGTACTTCTACGACGCCATAGCCGATGGCAGGGGCGAGTTCATAAACGGCTCCCGTATGATATACCCGATGGAGGATCAGGCCATGCGCCTGCTTAACATCATCGGGAACAAGTTTTTCAGCATGTCTTTTTCGTACCTCCTCGGCCAGAGGCTCACCGACACGCTCTGCGGCACGAAGGTGTTGTGGAGGAGGGATTGGCTGCGGATAAGGGCGCTCCTCGGCTCGTGGGGGGTAGAGGACAGGTGGGGGGATTACGAGCTGATATTCGGGGCCGCGAAGCTCCACCTGAAGATCGTCGAGGTCCCGGTCCATTACCTGGAGAGGGTCTACGGCGAGACGAAGATGACCAAACGGCTCAATAACGGGCTTATAATGCTAAGGATGTGCATGGCGGCTTTGAAGAAGTTCAAGTTTGTATAAGGCGATGGACCCAAGGCTTAAGCACGAAATAGAGCACGGCAGGAAGATAGCCTCGTACGCCGAAGCGGCCTGGGGCTGGTCCGGGAGGATCGGGGGTCTCCGGTGGGAGCGCAGGGTCAGGATGCTCGTGGAAGGGCTTAAGCCCGGAGACCGCGTCCTCGAGGTCGGGTGCGGCACCGGGCTTTTAACGGCGGAGCTGGCAAGGACCGGTGCAAAGGTATATTCGCTCGACATCTCCCAGGACCTCCTTAAGCAGGCTAAAGACAAGTGCGAGGACAAGAGCATAGTCTTTTTCTGTTCGAGCGCCTACGAGCTCGGCTTCAGGGACAGGTCGTTCGACCACGTGATAGGCATGTCGGTGCTCCACCACCTCGACATAGACAGGGCGTTAAAGGAGTTCTCCCGCGTCCTCAAGGACGGCGGCCATCTTGCCTTTTCGGAGCCGAACATGCTCAACCCCCACATATTCGCGGAAAGGACTTTCCTCCGGGAGCGTTTTCACAACAGCCCCGACGAGACCGCGTTCGTAAGGTTCTCCCTCGGGAGAAAGGTCAGGGGATACGGCTTTAAGGAAATAAGCATCACCCCCTTTGACTTCCTCTACCCGAAGCTGCCGGCCTCAATGGCGGGGTTTTTCAGCAAGGTATCCGGGGTTATAGAGAGGGTGCCGGTATTATCCGAATTCGCCGGGAGCCTTTTCATAAGGGCGAGAAAACCATGAGGAAGTACGGAAGGCCGGCGCCGGTCGTGAGCATGACGGACTATAAAAAAAGAAACGCCAAAGCCCCGGTCCGGATATACCTCGCGATAATAGCCCTTATCTCGATAGCCGTTTACGCCAACTCCATCGGCGGCGGCTTCGTGGCCGACGATACCGAGTTCATCAAGAACAATATCAGCATCAGGAAGGCCGGGAACATCCCGGACTTCTTCTTCTCACCGAAGACCCTCGCCTCGAACGATTCCGAGTGGGGCACGATAATATACAGGCCGCTAAGAACGGCCTCCTACGCGCTCGACCACGCCGTATTCGGACTCTGGGCGCCGGGGTACCATCTGACGAGCCTGGCCCTCCACGTAATAGCCTCCGTAACGGTATTTTACGTGGCTTTGAGCCTTTTCGGCTCGCCGGGCGCGGCCTTTACAGGCGCGCTCCTTTTCGCCCTTCACCCCGTCCACATAGAGGCGGTATCTTGGATAGCGAGCAGGGCCGATATCATAGGTCTCATATTCCTTAACCTGTCGCTCCTCGCCTACTTCAGGTACCGGAAGAAGGGGGAGGCAGGTTTGCTTGTCCTCTCGCTCGCGCTGTCGTTCCTTTCGTATCTCGGCAAGGAGACGATGATATTCCTCCCCGGCGCCGTAATCCTTTACGACTACGCGGCGCAGGATAAAAAGCCCTTAAAGGAAATCATAAAAGCTAATATCGTAAGCTGGGCGCTCTTCTCGGCGGTCTGCCTCTTCTATCTCATATTCAGGTTCAATATAACCGGCAGGATGTCCACGAACCAGGGCTGGTGGGGGGACTCCGCCTATTCGAACTTCCTGATGATGGCAAAGGCGACGGCCGTTTACCTGAGGCTGCTGGTGCTGCCGTACGGCTTTACCTTCCATTACATCATAGACCCGGTCCATACCTTTTTTAACGGGGCGGTACTCGCCTCGGCCGGGGCGATACTTTTAACCCTTGTGCTTATCGTCTACTTCCACGGGAGGAACAGGGCCGTCTCCTTCGCCCTTGCCTGGTTCTACCTCGCCCTTGTCCCCATAGCGAATATCATCCCGATCTCTTTTTCGATGATGGCCGAGAGGTATATCTACGCCGCTTCACTCGGCCCGATAGCTGCCGCGGGCCTGGGGTTCTACAGGCTCTACGAGAGAGGGCGCGGCAAGGCCGGAGGAAAAGTCATCATCGGCGCGGTAGCCTCGATACTTGTGGTATTCTCCATCCAGATAATCCTCAGGAACAGGGACTTCAGGGACGAGTTCGCGTTCTACACCTCAGCCGCGCGGGTCTCCCCCGATTCGGCCCCGAGCAACAAGGGGCTCGCGGACGAATACGAGAAGAAAAAGGATTACGAAAAGGCCGTGTCCTACTACGAGAGGGCGGTAGCGATCGACCCGGGGTACGTGGAGGCGCTTCTTGGAGAGGCGCTGGTCTACAGGGAGCGCGGGGAGCTTGCCAAGGCCCTGCGTGCCGCGAAAAAGGCGGCGGCGGTGGAAGAGGAGGTAATGATTAAAAAGCCCAGGAACGCCCTTATAAAGTTCAACCTCGGCAATATCTACAGGGAGATGGGCGACCTCGCGGCGGCCCGCAGAGCCTGGGAGGAGGCGATAGAGCTCAACCCCGAATACTCGGAGGCGTTGAACCACCTCGGCATCTATTACCAGATGGAGGGTGATAATGAAAAGGCGGCTTCGATGTTCGACAGGTCCTTGAAGGCAAACCCCTATAACGCCGAGACTCAGTATAACACGGCGATATTCCTTGAGGCCCGCGGCGAAAGGGAGAGGGCAAAGGAGCACTTCAGGAGGTTCCTTGAGAACGCCGGGCCGGAATACAAAGACGAGGCCGCGGAGGTGAGGAAGAATCACCTTTAAAAACCTGCTGAATTTTGTTGAAAATGGTGATATCTTGACTATAATCAGACAAAAAGGACAAGGGGATAACCGCAGATGGCTGACAACTTCAGGTTCAAAAGGATACTCTTCCCGACGGATTTTTCGGAGGCGTCGATAAACGCCGCCGGGTACGCGCTGGCGCTGGCGAGGCAAAACAAAGCGCGGCTCTACGTGCTTCACGTGGTAGACGTGAGCGACGAGGCCGCCGGTTTCTATCTGCCCCATCTCTCTTTCGAGAGGCTCGACAAGGAACTCATGTCATCCGCTACAGAGATGCTCCGGAATTTCATCGCGAAGCAGTTCAAGGGCTACAGGAACATCGAGACCCAGGTGGCCGCGGGCGAGCCGTACAAGGAGATACTCAAGGTCGTCAAGGGCGCCGACGCCGATGTCATCGTCATGGGCACGCTCGGCAAGGCAAGGATAGACAGGTTTATCTTCGGCTCGACGACCGAGCGCGTGATGAGGAGCGCGAAGTGCCCGGTCCTCGTTATACCCCCGAGGAAGTCCGCCTGATTTTTAACATGGCGCTGGCAGCTCTAAATTTGAACAGGCTGCTCAAAATCGAGTCCGCGAGGCCCCCATTGAAATGGGGAAGCTTAGGAATGAGACGTACTCACCTTTCGTTATGACAAGACGAAGACAACAAGGCAGGTGGACTTTTTCAGTAGCCTGTAAGGGTTAAAATGTTCGGTATCGGCTTCGCCGAATTATTCCTGATACTCGTGGTGGCGCTCATTGTCATCGGCCCGGACAAGCTCCCCGGCCTGGCGAAGGCGCTCGGCAAGGCCTTCGTTGAGTTCAAGAGGGCGAGCGAGGAGGTGCGCAGAACCATCTCCGACATCCCCGATATCACCAGACCCGAGCCTCCGAAGCCCCGGCCTGAGCCTGCTAAGCCGGTAGAGGAGCCTGCCGCGCCATCCGTGAAAGACACCGCTGCCCAGGAGCCCCAACCCAAGAAGGAAGACCCTGCCGGGGCTGACAAAAAGGCCTCGACATGAATGAAGTGAATAAGGGCATGGCCCTGACGGCCCACCTCCGGGAGCTGAGGAGAAGGCTTGTCATATCCGTGATAGCGACGGCCATAGGCTTCGGGGTCTGCTATTACTACTCCGTGGAGCTTTACGGCGTCCTTACGAAGCCCCTTATACCGGCGCTCCCTCCGGGGCAGGACTACCTCGTCTTTACCGGGGTGGTCGAGCCGTTCTTCATATACATGAAGGTCGGCCTTGTAGGGGGGGTAATTCTGGCCAGTCCCGTGATACTCTACGAGATATGGGGGTTCATAGCCCCGGCCCTCTACAGTAAGGAGAAGCTCTGGTTCGTCTCCATAGTGTTTTCCTCGTTCGTACTTTTTTTGTCCGGCACGGTCTTCGCCTACTTCGTGGTCTTCCCCTTCGGCTTCAAGTACCTGCTGAGCTTCGCCTCCAGCGAGCTCCGTCCGATACTCTCGATGAGCGCGTATTTCTCGATGGCCACGAAGCTCCTTTTGGCCTTCGGGGTCATCTTCCAGCTCCCGCTCCTGATGCTCGTCCTTGCGCGCATAGGGCTCGTGACCGCCGGGAAGCTCCTTGGCTGGTGGAGGTACGCGATAGTCGGGATACTCGTGGTATCCGCCGTCCTTACGCCCACGCCCGATATATTCAACCAGCTCCTCATGGCCGGGCCGCTGACGCTCCTTTACGCCGTTGGGGTGATAGTGGCGAAGATATTCGGAAAGAAAAAGAAGGACGAGCCCGTTGAGGACCCCGGGGACGGGGAGGAAGAGGAGGAGGAGGGCTAATTATGCTTTTTTATTGTTTATGAACTGATTTGTCTCGTTTGGGAATTTATTTAGTAACCATTCTAAAACCTTAATTTGTTCTGAGCGTGTTGCCCGCCTGATCTGCGCAAGCAATTTAATAGCCGCTGGCCGCTCAAGTGTTATATTCGCAGCACCCTCATTGCATACCGAGCAGATTGCCCTCAGATTAGAGGGATCATCCTTTCCCCCCATAGATTTGTCCACAATGTGCCCAATATGTAATCTTGTTTTACGTCCGTCAAAGAAATGAATTTCACCTGCGCCTACACCGCACATTTGACAAGTAAATCCATTTCTATCAAGGACGAGAGCCCGTAGCTCTTTGGAGATGCCTCTTTCAAAAGCTGGAAGAGGTTTTAAATCAACAAGCATGTATTGTCCGGGCTTAAGGTCACTTCGATCATTGTGAGTAACAATATTCATACCTTCTTCATCCCGAAGCTCCCTTACTCTGCGACCCCATTCTGTTATTCCCCCGGCTACTTCCCGCAACTCTTCCCAGCCTAAAATTTTTCCTATATTAGCTTCAAAATATTCCCTAAGCTTTGCTCTTGCCCCTCTTTTTTTTACCATTAGCTCGCCTTTTTGCTAACAAGAAGGAATTTCTTTGCTGCCTTTATAGCCTTATATACTGAAAATCCTACTATTTCGGCCACTGGAGGCGGGAAGGCATTGCCTAATTGCCTGTATGCAGGGGTTTTGCGGCCTGAAATTTGCCATTCATCGGGAAAGCCTTGCAACCGGGCGACCATTTTTATGGTAAGACGCGGCATACCAGCAAAATCAGCGGCAGGAGCTTCTTCTGCAATAGAATGACCGTTTACTCCAAGGGAAGCCCAAGCACGTTTTGCTCTGGTAGGCCCTAAATCTGGCCCACCATGCTTAAGAGAGCCTCCAACGATTGTTGGCGCAATATCATCTGCCTTTTCCTGCCATTTTTTAGCACCTAACCATCCATTAGCTGACATCAAATCATATAATAGTTCTCCAACAGATAATGGGTTTTTGCCGCAAGGAACAGGCCAGGAAAAATGCTCTGCAATATTATCCTTAAAAGCAATAAAAACAACCCTTGGCCGCAACTGAGAGACACCGAAGTCAGAAGCATTGAGCAGATGCCAATCTGTTTTGTATCCTAATTTTTTAAATTGATTGCGAATTTGGTTGCGGTAATCCTCAAAAACAGCATCCAGCATTCCGCGTACATTTTCCAGCATTACTGCTTTCGGGCGGCATTCATCAACTATTCGTATTGCTTCAGGAAATAAATTACGCTCGTCGTTCGGTCCGAGTTGTTTTCCAGCCTTTGAAAAAGGCGGACACGGGACCCCGCCTGCAACTAAATCAATGCCCTTGTAATCAAAAGCATGGAAATTTTTTAAATCGCCTTCAATGACGTTCCAGTTAGGCCTGTTAAGACGCAAAGTAGCACAAGCCTGCTTATTTATTTCTATCAATGCTTGGTGTTTAAAGCCGGCCCTTTCTATCCCTAAAGCTTGACCGCCTGCACCCGCACATATTTCAATTGATGTAAACTGGCTCATATGAGTTATTGTCTATTTACTTTAATATTGATTAAAAGTCAATTTTTATCGGAATCTCTTATCTGAGAAATTTTTTAATTTTCTTTTTAATAGAATTGCCGGGATATTCCAACTGGCATTCCCAAAGAACCATAGAGAGCCAGCCAAGTTTTTTTAATTTGTCTTGATTTCCTGCATCGCGCTTTTTATTCCCATTTAATTTGGTTTTCCAATATTTTATGTTGGATTTTGGCATCCGTGAAATTTTACATTTTTCATGCTTGTGCCAAAAACAACCATGAATAAAAATGACTTTTTTCCTGCTTGGAAAAACCAAATCAGGCCTTCCGGGTAATTTTGCATAATGCAGCCTATAGCGGTAACCCATTTTAAAAATAATCCGGCGGATAAGCAGTTCAGGAGCAGTGTCCTTGCTGCGTATCCGCCGCATATTTTCACTTCTATCCATTTTTATCAACACGGTCAGAAAACCCTGGCCTTTTAAGGCCAGGGATGAATGGCCGCCCGGAGCGGAGCCAGTTTTTGTTGGCGAAGCGGAGGAGCTATCGCCTTTAGCAGTTTACAGAAACCTTGGGCTTTAGTCCAAGGTAGTTCATTTAATTTTTACGGGAATATCTTCACAATGTTCGACGCCTGCAGGCCCTTGTCGCCCTGGTTCAGGTCGAACTCGAATATCATCTCCCTGCTCGGCAGGAGGCTTATATCGGTGCCCGAGTTGAAGTTCGATTCATGGGCAAAGGCGGTGCCGTAGGGAGACTCGGTCCTGCGCGTGTCCGTTATCCACAGCCCCGGGCCTATGCGGTTCAGGTAGCGCATGAAGCCGAAGTTCTTCTGGTGGTTGTAGGTGTAGCAGATGCCCCTGACCTTTGAACCGGGGTCGCCCCAGCTTTTTTTGGGGTCTATGCCCTCGATGGGCAGGAGGTTCGGTATGAGGTACCCGGACATATAGAGGTCCACCTCCCTTTTAAGGTTCGAGGAGACGTTCTGGAAGGCCACGGCCTCGACCCTGCACCCCTTGTTCTGGAGCGCCCGGACCACCTGTATGAAGTCCCCGTCGCCGGTCGCCATCAATACCTTGTCGAGGTTCTCGGACTGAAGGAGCGCGTCCACGGCCATGTCGAGGTCGGCGTTCGCCTTGCCGAAGCGGTTGCCCGCCTCGTCCACGTACCATGACACGATCTTTTCTATGACCTTGTAGCCGTAGTCCCTGAGCGTGGAGTGGAAGTTGAACGTCCTTTCGCGGTAGTCGCGGTCAGTGCGGGCCCTCTCCTCGTCGTAGGCGACGTAGGCGTTGAGCCTTATCGGCTCGCCGAAGTCCCTGCAGGCGAAGTCACGGAGAACGTCGAACCTCATCCCGTAGCCGCCGTTACGGGTTATGTTAGCCACGTCTATGTACAGCCCTATCCTCTGGCCCTTCTTGTTCATGGCATCCTTTAGGCTACCTCTAAAAATTGTTCTTTTTCCTGATCTCTGTGTCAGGGCGAAAATAAAAACGCTCACATATTAACATATATGCTGCGCTTTTTATTTCCGCCCTTCCTTGACCTCAGAAAAAATATCTAATTTTTGGTAGCCTGTTTATTATATGTCGAGGTTCGACACCTCGAGGGCGTGCTTTTCGATGAACTCCCTCCTCGGCTCGACCACGTCGCCCATGAGTTTGGTGAATATCGCGTCCGCCTCTATCGCGTCCTCGACCTTTACCTGCAGGAGCACCCTCTTTTCCGGGTCCATCGTCGTCTCCCAGAGCTGCTCGGGGTTCATCTCGCCGAGGCCCTTGTACCTCTGGATATTGAGCCCCTTCTTGCCCAGCTCGAGCACGTGCTCCACAAGGGCCATGAAGGTGAGCACCTCCATATCCGCGCCGCCGTTCTTCAGCACGAAAGGCGGTTCGCCTGCCTCCTTTAAGCTCTTTACCGTGTTTTTAAGCTCGGAGAACTCCGGCGAGTTAAACAGGTCCCTGTCGATCAGGGTATCTATATGGAGGCCGTTCCGCCTGGTCGAGCATTTTACGGAGAAGGTCCCGTGCTCGGGGTCCTTGTCCACGGAGAATTCCGTCACCCTCTCCGGGCCGAACGATTTTAAGTAGTCCTTGAGGCCGTCCACGAGCTTGTTTACCGACTGCTGGGTCTTTAAAGAGTCCACCCCCGCCGAGTCGTGCAATACCAGCGCGCCTATGACCTCGGAGTCCTTGCCGCGGCTCTCAAGCCTCTGCAGCGACCTCTTTAACTTCGATATCTTCTTGAGCATGGCGATAAGGCCCTTGCCCTGTATGGCCGTCTTTTTCCCCGTGGGCATGACCGAGACCCCGTCCTGCGCCTGCTCGAATATGAAGTCTTCGAGGGTGGAGTCGTCCTTCAGGTAGCGCTCCTCCTTGCCCCTCTTTACCTTGAAGAGCGGGGGCTGGGCTATGTAGAGGTGCCCGTTCTCCGCAAGGGACTTCATCTGGCGGTAGAAGAACGTAAGCAGCAGCGTCCTTATGTGGCTGCCGTCCACGTCAGCGTCGGTCATTATGATGATGCGGTGGTACCTGAGCTTGTCGGGGTTGAAGTCCTCGTTGCCGATGCCGCACCCAAGGGCCATTATTATCGTCCTTATCTCCTCGTTCGAAAGGACCTTGTCGAAGCGCGCCTTCTCGACGTTCAGGATCTTTCCCTTGAGGGGGAGTATCGCCTGGAACCTCCTGTCCCGGCCCTGCTTGGCGCTGCCGCCCGCGGAGTCGCCCTCGACTATGAATATCTCGCTCAACTCCGGGTTGGTCTCCTGGCAGTCAGCTAACTTGCCCGGAAGGGCGCTTGAGTCGAGCGCGCCCTTCCTCCTTATTATGTCCTTGGCCCTGCGCGCCGCTTCCCGCGCCCGCGCGCCCTCGACGGCCTTCTGGACGATCTTCTTGGCTATCGAGGGGTTCTCCTCGAAAAAGACCGCGAGCTTGTCGTTCACGATCGATTTAACGTAGCCCTCGACCTCGGAGTTGCCGAGCTTGGTCTTTGTCTGCCCCTCGAACTGCGGGTTCGGGAGCTTTACGCTTATTACGGCCGTAAGCCCCTCCCTCACGTCGTCGCCCTGGAGGGATTCCTTCATGTCTTTCAGGAGGCTCCTGGCCGAGGCGTAGTTGTTGACGACCCTCGTGAGGGCCGATTTGAAGCCGACCATGTGGGTGCCGCCCTCGGTCGTGTTGATGTTGTTGGCGTACGAGAAGATGTTCTCGTTGTAGGAGTCGTTCCACTGCAGCGCCATCTCCATCTGGATCGATTCCTTCTCCCCGGAGATGTAGACGACCTTGTGGATGGGCTCCTTGGACTGGTTCAGGTGCTCCACGAAGCTCACGATGCCGCCCTTGTACTGGAACTCGTGGGACTTATCGGCCCTCTCGTCCTTTATGGTTATCTTTATCCCGGCGTTCAGGAAGGAAAGCTCCCGGAGCCTCTGGCTCAGGGTATCGAAGCTGTACTCGGTCGTCTCGAATATCTCGGAGTCAGCCTTGAAGGTGACGGTCGTGCCGGTCTTTTTAGTCTTGCCTTCGATTGTCAGGGGCTTTACCGGTTTTCCGCGCTCGTACTTCTGATGGAAGACCTGCCCGTCCCTCTTTATCTCCACTTCGAGCCATTCGGAGAGGAAGTTAACGACGGTGACGCCGACGCCGTGGAGGCCGCCGGAGACCTTGTAGGCCTTGTTCTCGAACTTGCCCCCGGCGTGCAGCTCGGTCAGGACCACCTCGACCGTGGGCTTTTTCTTCTCCGGGTGGGGCTTCACGGGTATGCCCCTGCCGTCGTCGATTACCGTGACCGAATTGTCCTCGTGGATTATGACGTCGATATTCTTGCAGAAACCCGCGAGCGCCTCGTCAACGGAGTTGTCCACGACCTCGTAGACGAGGTGGTGGAGCCCCATCGCGCCCGTGGAGCCGATGTACATGGCGGGCCTTTTACGGACCGCTTCGAGGCCGCCCAGGACTTTTATGGATTTCTCGTCGTAAGCCGCCGCGCCAGTGGTTTCAAGCTCGTCTTTTTTCAAGGCTTAAAAGTCCTTTCTTCGGTTATTTTCGAGCAAATGAACGATAGATTACGGTAGTAAGGAAAGGGTGAAAACATATCTTATTATATTAACATACAGGGCGTCTTTCCGCCATAAAAAAGTGGGCTTCGAGAGCCCTTTTTTCTCAAGTTTTTAAAGGCTTTTTAAAGGATGTGGCATAATATCGGTATGACGCGTAAAAACCCTCCCACAGATGAAAGACCCCGTGAAATAGACAAGTTCTGGGAGATGAGCCACGGTGAACTCTTTAGCCTGCTCAAGTCATCCCCCTCGGGGCTTACGGACGATGAGGCCGCGGAAAGGCTGAAAGAGCACGGCCCGAACCTATTGAAGAAGAAGGAAAGGCTCTCGAAGGCGGCCCTGTTTTTAAACCAGTTCAAAAACCCCATCGTCCTCATACTCCTTTTCGCCGTGGTCGTCTCGGCAGTGGTCAAGGACTTCATAGAGTCGGCTATTATCTTCGTGATACTGCTCGCCAGCGGCTTTCTCGGATTCATACAGGAGTACAGCGCCGCGAATTCCGTGGAGGCCCTCTTGAAGGCGGTAAAGACGAGGGTCACGGCCATAAGGGGAGGCGCGAGGAAAGACGTCCTGATGGAAGAGGCGGTGCCAGGGGACATAGTGCTACTTTCCGCCGGGAGCAGGGTCCCGGCCGACGCGGTATTGCTCGAGGCAAAGGACTTTTTCGTGAACGAGGCGATACTTACGGGGGAGACCTTTCCTGTGGAGAAGGCGCCGTTCAACGGAGGCGGGCAGGAGAAACGGGGCGCGGTCTTCATGGGCTCCAGCGTCACAAGCGGGACGGCCAGGGCTTTGGTGGTGAATACAGGGGCGAAGACGCAGGCCGGCATGATCGCCCGGCGGCTTGTATCGAGGCCGCCTGAGACGGACTTCGAGAGGGGCATAAGGCACTTCGGGTACTTCCTCATGGAAGTAACGCTCGTGCTGGTGCTCATAGTATTCGCGGTGAACGTCTATTTCCGCCTCCCCGTCATCGACTCCCTCATGTTCTCGCTCGCCCTCGCCGTGGGCCTCACGCCCCAGCTCCTCCCGGCCATAGTGAGCGTGAACCTGTCGAAGGGCTCGCTCGATATGTCGAAGAAGGACGTGATAGTTAAGAGGCTCGCCTCCATAGAGAACTTCGGGACAATGGACATCCTATGTACCGACAAGACCGGCACGCTCACCGAGGGGAAGGTCTTTCTCGACGACTACCTCGACCACAGGGGGCGGAGGAACGATAAGACCCTTTTCTACGCGTACCTGAACGCGGCCATGCAGACGGGGCTTGCCAACCCCATAGACGAGGCCGTAACCGCCCGGCGGCATGACGCGGCAGGTTACGAGAAGGTCGACGAGATCCCGTATGACTTCGAGAGGAAGCGCCTTAGCGTGGCGGTAAGGGGCGCGGAGGGGAACCTGCTCATCTCAAAGGGGGCCTTGAGCCACATAATCGAGGTCTGCGGCTCAATCGAAGAGGACGGAAATGAAGGCCCCATCGCTCCGCACCTTCAGGCGATAGAAGAGCTATACGACGGCTGGAGCGCGAAGGGTATCCGTGTGCTCGGTCTGGCATACAGGAAAGTGGCTGAGAAAAAAGCCTACACGAAAGCCGACGAAGATGGGATGACATTCCTCGGGTTTCTCCTGTTCCTCGACCCGCCCAAGAAGGACGCTGGCAGGCTCATAAGCGAGCTCGGCTCGCTCGGCATAGAGGTCAAGATAATAACCGGGGACAACAGGCTGATTGCGAGGCACGTGGCCGAGATGGTCGGCTTCCCGGTAAAGGGGCTGATAACCGGCCCGGAGCTTGCCGGTATGAGCCATGAGGCGATACTCCACGCGTCGCTCAGGTGCAACATATTCGCCGAGGTGGACCCCATACAGAAGGAAAAGATAATACTATCGCTCAAGAACGCCGGGCACGTGGTCGGCTTCCTCGGTGACGGGATAAACGACGCCTCGGCGATACGCGCCTCCGACGTGGGGATATCGGTCGATACGGCGGCCGACGTGGCAAAGGACGCGGCCGACATAGTGCTCCTTGAGAAGGGCCTCGAAACGCTCAAGGACGGGGTCATCGAGGGGAGAAAGACCTTCGCCAACACCATGAAGTACGTCTTCATGGCCACTTCCGCGAACTTCGGCAACATGTTCAGCGTGGCCGGGGCCTCACTGCTCCTGCCGTTCCTCCCGATGCTCCCCAAGCAGATACTCCTTACGAACCTGTTGACGGACCTGCCGGAGATGACTATAGCCGCGGACGAGGTCGACAGCGACCTGATAAAGCGGCCGAGGAGGTGGGACATAGGGTTCATAAAGAGGTTCATGGTCTTTTTCGGGGTAATAAGCTCGGTATTCGACTACGTCACCTTCGGCGTGCTCCTGTACGCGTTCAAGGCTGGCCCCGTGCTCTTCAGGACGGGCTGGTTCGTCGAGTCGGTGCTATCCGCCTCGTTCGCGGTGCTGTGCCTGCGCACCCGGAGGCCCTTTTTCAGCAGCAGGCCGGGCAGGCTCCTTCTTCTTACGACGCTATTGACGGCGGCCGTTACGATAGCGATACCGGGGCTGCCCTTCTCCGGGATACTCGCCTTCGTGCCCCTGCCCGCGTCGTTCATCGCGGGGCTTATACTTATACTTGCCTCTTACATCCTCCTGATAGAAGCGGGCAAGAGGGCGTTTTACAGGTATATAAGCAGGGTGGAGAGATGAACCCTCCGGGGGTTATCGAGCACTTCCCGTATCTCGGGCTTTTCATACTACTTATGTTAGGCGGCCTTGGCCTCCCGTTCCCGGAAGAGCTTTCATTGATGCTCTGCGGAATTTTTATCTCTACCGGGACGGTCAAGCCCCTTTACGCCATACCGGTCGTCTACGCGGGGCTGCTGGCGGGCGACATGGCGATATACTTCGCGGGATGGAAGTGGGGCAGGGCGGTCGTCACGCACAGGATGTTCCACATGGTGCTGCCGCCGGAGAGGTTCGCAAAGCTCGAAGAGAGGTTCAAAAGGCAGGGCGTCCTTTTCATACTGCTCGGCAGGTATTTCATAGGGCTTCGGACCCAGATATTCCTCACCTCGGGGATAATGAGGACGGGTGCCTTGAGGTTCCTGCTCGCCGACGCTATCGCTGCCGTGTTTACCGTAGCCGTGATGGTCGGCGCGGGGTATATGGGAGGCAACAGCGCCGGTATCTTAAGGAAAGACATAACTCGGGTAGGGCACCTCGTGATACTCATTATCGTCGTATTGATACCCGTCTACCTCGTCTACAGGTACCTGAAAGGCGGGGAGGAGGAGCTTTAAGGCTTTTCAAAAAGTCCAGATTCCCCTCTTTCTTAAAGAGGGGATAGGGGAGATTATCTGAAGCGGTTTATAATCCCCCTTTTTCCCCCTTTAGAAAAGGGGGAAAATCAAGATTCTTCGCTTTGCTCAGAATGACAACTTTTGGAGTTTTGTGGTTACAGATGCGCTTTTAGGGGAGTTTAACTGGAAAAACTGGGGTGGACGAGGGGACTTGAACCCCCAGCCCCCGGAGCCACAGTCCGGTGCTCTAACCGTTGAGCTACGCCCACCATTGGGTTTACGCGAAAAAGACGCTAATGAACATATATTTTTAACATAGAAGGCTGTTTTAGTCAACAGTGCCATTTACAAAAATCACGGGGATTAAGAATCCGTGGTTGAATCTTCCCGCAGCAAGCTGCGGGGAATCTTCGACACATAAGGAGATTTCGATTTCGATTCGCTCGCTAAACCCCGCTGCAAGCAGCGGGGAATGCGCTCGCTATGCGTGTTCAGGCACAAACCCCGCGTAAAGGCCCGCGCACAATTTTTTGTATTTTCCCCCTCAAAGAGGTAATATATTCAGGATACATCTAAAAATTAGGAATTTTTTCTGAAGTCAAGGAAGGGCGGAAATAAAAAGCGCAGCATATATGTTAATATGTGAGCACTTTTATTTTCGCCCTGACGCAGAGGTCAGAAAAAAGAACAATTTTTATCCTCCACCTCCACTCCCATGCAAAAAAGACTCGACGAGATCTCTTCCGCCATATCAAGAGGCGTGCCTGTTTTGACGGTCAACGCCCGCCTGAGCCGTTCCCTCCTGTCCGAATACGACTCGCGGATGCAGGCGTCCGGCTTGAAGGCGTGGCCCACACCCCTTATATTGCCTTTCAGTTCGTGGCTCTCAGCCCTCTTTGAGGAGCATATCCCCGATGAGCCGCTCCTCGGCCCGGCGAGGGCGCAGGCCCTATGGGAGAAGATAGTATCCGAAGACAAGGACCTGCCCGAGGCGGGCCTCTATAACTCCGGCGCGGCTGATACGGCCTTCGAGGCATACAGGCTTATAAAGGAATACGGCGTAAGGCTCCCGGAGGATATCTACCTTACGGGCGAGGCCAGGGCGCTTAAAAGGTGGGCAAAGGCCTACGAGGGCGAAATTAAAAGGCTCGGCTTCGTGGATCGGCTTGCCCTGCCCCAAAGGCTCGCCGTGCTTATAAAGGCAAAGCGCCTGCCTGTCCCGGAAGAGGCCGTTATCGCGGGCTTTGACGAATTTACGCCGGCGGCTTCGGCTGTCATCGAGGCGCTTGAACAGAATGGCGTAAAGGTCTCTTTCTGGCCCGGAGGAGGAGGGGGGACAAAAGGCGCGGTAACAGTAAGGGCCTACGGGGATGAGGTGGAAGAGGTCGTACAGGCCGCGAGGTGGATAAGGACACTCCCTCAGGGGGCCAGGATAGGCATAATCGCCCCTGAGCTGAACAGGTACAGGGATATCATAAACAGGGAGTTCGCGGCTGAACTCGACCCGGCCTCAGTCCTCCTGTCCTCTGATAAGAGGGCCGTATTCAATATCTCGCTCGGCGCGCCGCTTTCCGAAGAACCTCTCGTAAGCTCTGCCCTCGCCATACTTTTCGTAAACGGGGGCAGGGAGGACGTCGATAAGCTCGCCTCTGTCTTCATGTCCCCGTACCTCCTCGATGAGCGCGACCGCCTTGCCTTCAGCCGTCTTGACGCTGAGCTCAGGAGGGAAAACCGTCTTAAAAGCAGCCTTAATGATATAAGAAAGAAGGCGGGGTTTGGGGCGGACCTCACGGGCAGGCTCGGCCTCTGGGTCAAGGGCCTGAGCGGAACGGGCAAAAAGGCGCTCCCGTCATACTGGGCGCACAATCTGAGCGGCCTCCTTAAGAATATCGGCTGGCTGAGCCCTATAAGGTTAAATAGCGTGGAGTTCCAGGCCCTCAAGGCATGGAACTCGCTCCTTGAGGAGTTTGCAGGGCTTGACGACATAATCGGCAGTATCCCCCGCGCCGAGGCCGTATCCCGTATCTTTTCAATTGCAGGCAAGATAATGCACCAGGCGGAAACACCCGGCAGCCGCGTGCAGGTCCTCGGCCTCCTTGAGTCAGCGGGGCTCTTCTTCGACCACGTATGGCTCCTCGGCTGCCACGAGTTCGCGCTCCCTTCACAGCCATCTCCAAACCCGTTCATACCGGTATTCATCCAGAGGGAATACAACCTGCCGCGCTCATCGCATGAAAGGGAACTGCGGTTCTCAAAAAGTACCGTCGATAGAATCCTGTCAAGCGCGCCTCTGGTGGAGGTAAGTTTTCCACTGAGGGCCGATGACAAGGAGCTGAAGGCAAGCCCTCTGTTTAAAGGCTGTGAGGTGTCCAGTCCTAAGATAGACTCTACAAGCCGCCTGAAGGACGATATCCATTCCAGGTTCAGCCTTGAAAAGCTGGAGGAAGGGGAGAGGATCCCGGTAGGCCCCGAAGAAAAAAAATCGATAAGGGGCGGGACGAATATCATAAAGGACCAGTCGATATGCCCGTTCAAGGCCTTCGCGACGCACAGGCTTAAGGCCGCTTCCATTGAAGTGCCCGAGCTCGGGCTCCCATACTCGAAGAGGGGCACTATCCTCCATAACGCGTTGAGGCTCTTCTGGGAGAAGGCCGAGGGCTCCGAAAGGCTTAAAAAGATGATCGAAGCCGGGGAGCTGGACGGTTACATAAAAGAGACCGCGGATAAGGCGCTGAAGGGCATAGACCTCTTCCCGCTATCGGAGCGGTTCATGGCCATTGAAAGGGAGCGGTGTGAATCCGTCATCAGGGACTGGGTGGCCCTTGAGCTTAAAAGGGGGCCGTTCAAGGTAAAGACGATGGAGCTTGAGACGAAGATCGACGCCGGAGGGCTCGTCATAACCGGGAGGCTCGACAGGGTCGATGAGGACGGGTCGGGCCGCGAGATAGTAATAGATTACAAGTCGGGCGACGTGAAGGCCGACTGGCTCTCGGAAAGGCCGCGGGAGCCGCAGCTCTTCATCTACAGCCTGACCGGCAGGTACGACGCGATCTCGTTCGCGAGGATCGCGCCCGGCGAATGCAGGTTCATCGGCATCTCCAGCCGCGCCGAACTGCTGCCCGGGATAAAGGGCGTAGAGGGGAACGAGGACAAGTTCAACGGCATGGAATGGGAAAGGCTGATGGAGTTCTGGAAGGGCGTGATAGAAAGGCTCGGCAGGGACTTCCTCGAAGGCGTCTGCTCGATAGACCCAATTGACGCCAAAGACCAGCCGCCCTGCCTCCGGTGCGGGCTTACGACACTTTGCAGGATAGGCGGCATGGAAGACGACGGAGACGAGAGTTGAAGATCAAAGATTCCCTTGAGAGGGAGCGGGCGATAGACCCCGGCTATTCGTTCATAGTACAGGCCCCGGCAGGCTCAGGGAAGACCGAACTCCTGATGCAGAGGTTCCTGAGGCTTTTGGCTATCGTCGAGAGGCCGGAGGAGATACTCGCCCTTACATTTACGAGAAAGGCCGCCGGGGAGATGCAGAACCGCATCCTCGGCTCTATAGAGAAGGCGAAGGCCGGGGCCGAGGGCGGAGAGCCCCATGAGAAAAAGACTATCGAGCTTGCCAGGAGAGCGCTCGAGGCCGACCGCGCGCGCGGCTGGGGCCTCCTTGACAACCCCGGCAGGCTCAAGGTGCAGACGATAGATTCTTTCTGCGCTTCGATCGTAAGGTTGACGCCGCTCCTGTCGGGCATGGGGGTCTTGCCACGGATAACCGAGAAGCCCGAAGAACTTTACATGGAAGCCGCGAGGAGGACCATAGAGCTGGTCGAGGTTGACGGGGAATACGGCGACGCCGTAAGGGACGCGCTCAGGCACCTCGACAACTCCGTGGCGGCGCTTTGCTCAAGGCTCGTCGCGATGCTCAGGAGGCGGGACCAGTGGAAGAGGCACGTGGGAAGGGTGGACGCGAACCTAAGGGGGCTGCTCGAAGGCTCGCTCAAGAGGCTCGTCGAGCAGAGGCTTAAAGAAGTTGAAAGCGCTTTCCCGAAGAGGGTTATCGCAAGTCTTTTGGAACTGGCCCCGTACTCGGCCGCTAACCTTTTGGTCTCGAACCCCAACCATGCCGCGGTCGCGCTCGCAAACATCCGGAAGTTACCAGCCCCTGTCGCGGAGGACCTCCGGCTGTGGAAGGGGATAAGGGCGCTTCTGCTTACGGATAAGAACGGCCTGCGTAAACCCTTCGGCGTGGACGTAAGGATAGGCTTCCCTGCCAGCGCGGAAGGGGCTGATAAAAGACAGGCGTTTAAAGACCTGCTCCAAGGGCTCGCGGATGAGACCGCTTTCATCGAGACCCTTTCCGAGGTGTCGATACTGCCGGAGCCGTCATACAGCGCCGAAGAATGGGAGATACTCTCCTCGATACTCCGCCTGCTGCCCATAGCCGAGGGGAAGCTGATGGAGGTGTTCGCCGAAAGGGGCTCGGTGGATTTCCAGGCGGTCTCAATGGCCGCGCTCTCTGCCCTCGGGCAGGAGGACGACCCCACGGAGCTTATGCTCGCCCTCGACATGAAGCTCAAGCACATACTGGTGGACGAGTACCAGGACACCTCCCAGACGCAGCTCTGCCTGCTCAAGGCCCTTACGAGGGGTTGGGAGGAGAACGACGGCAGGACGCTCTTTGCCGTGGGCGACCCGATGCAGTCCATCTATATGTTCAGGGAGGCCGAGGTCGGGCTATTCCTCGACGCCAAGATAAACGGCATAGGCAACATAAGGCTTGCCCCCTTAAGGCTCAGCACGAACTTCAGGTCCGGGGAGGAGATAGTGGAGTGGGTGAACGGCGCTTTCTCTCCGGCCTTCCCTCAGGCCGAGGATATCTTTACGGGCTCCATCCCCTACGCGCCGTCAATCGCCGCGAAAAAGGGGGGTGGAGGCAAGGGCGTCGAGATAAGATTATACAGGACACGGGACGACGAGTCCGAGGCGAACAGGGTCGTGTCGTTAGTAAAGGCTGTCGATAAGGGCGAATCCGTGGCGATACTTTGCCGGTCGCGTTCCCACCTCTATACGATAGTCGAGGCGATGCGCAAGGAAGGGCTTGTATACAGGGCCCAGGAGCTCGACCCGCTCGCGGACAGGTACGTTGTCCGGGACCTCTTCGCCCTCGTAAGGGCCATTACCCACCCTTACGACAGGGTCGCGTGGCTTTCAGTCCTGAGGGCGCCGTGGTGCGGGCTTACTCTGGCCGACCTCCACAGCCTTTGCGCCGGAGATGGCAACAGTCCTATATGGACGCTCCTTAACTACGAGGGGCGCATAAGAGGCCTATCTGAGGACGGCAGGGCGCGCGCAGCGGCCTTTATGGAGAAGATGCGCGGTCCGTACGCCCTGCACAACAGGGTCCCGGTAAGGGAGCTCCTTGAAGGGCTCTGGATAGACCTTAATGGACCGGCCTGCGTGGAGGGCTCATCACTCATGGAGGACGCGGAGGCTTTCCTGGCCCTTGTTGACGAGGCCTCAGGCTCCGGTGCGCCGAACCTCATAAAAGACCTCGAAGAGCGGATGGAAGGGCTTTACGCGAGCCATACGTCGGAGGAGACCTCCATCGACCTGATGACCGTGCACAAGGCAAAGGGGCTTGAGTTCGACCATGTCGTATTGCCGGGGCTCGGCAGGCCGCCGAGGAACGAAGAGAAAAGGCTCCTTTTCTGGATGGAGAGGGGGGGCGACCTTTTCCTTGCGCCCATCGAAAGGAAGGACAGGAGGTCCAAAAACCCGGTATACGATTTCCTTAACGAGCTGAACAGGAGAAAGCTCGACCTTGAGCGGACAAGGGCGTTTTACGTGGCCGCCACAAGGGCGCGCAAATCCCTCCTCCTCCTCGGGAATGTAAATGAGGATGACGGCGTTATAAAGGCCGACGGGAGGTCTTTCCTCTCTTCAATAAACGGGTCTCTCACGGAGGATATGCTCCTTGACCTCTCCCCCGCGGAAACCGAAGACGGAAGGGCGCCCGGGATAATGCTGACGCGGCTGCCCGGCTCATGGAAGGCGCCTCTGCCAAAGGCGCCCCTGGAGGCGGTGGAAGCCGCAGAACCCGCAGAGCGCCGGGAGCCCGAGTTCTACTGGGCTGGCGGGTCGGTCCGCCACCTCGGCACCGTTGTCCACAGGTACTTCCGCAGGATGGCGAAGGAGGGCCCCGGACGCTGGAGCGAAGAGAAGATAAAAAAAGAGAGGGAGCGGATGAAGGCCATGCTCCTTGCGCTCGGGGTAAACAGGGACGAGGCCCGCAGGATGGCCCTTGAGTGCGCGGAGGTGCTCTGCAAGGCGTTGGGTGACCCGCGCGGGAGGTGGATACTCGAGGGCCAAAAGGAATCCTCCGTGGAGCTGCCGATAACCGGGGTGGTGAAGGGGAAGGTGGCGCGCGTTGTGATAGACAGGACTTTTGTTGACGATAAAGACAGGCGCTGGGTCATAGATTACAAGACGAGCCGCCACGAGGGCGGGGCCCTGGACGAGTTCCTCAAGAGCGAAAAGGAGAGGTACAGGTTGCAGCTTGAAAGGTATGCGGATATACTCATTTCAGGCGGTGAAACGAGGGAGATAAAGAGGGGGATATACTATCCCGCGCTCGGCGCGTGGATAGAATGGTAAAGCGCTGCACCACTACCGGGGAGCTTACAGAGCCGGGCCTGCAAAAAAGTCCTTTTAGGCTGCCTCTAAAAATTGTTCTTTTTCCTGATCTCTGTGTCAGGGCGAAAATAAAAATGCTCACATATTATCATATATGCTCCGCTTTTTATTTCCGCCCTTCCTTGACCTCAGAAAAAATACCTAATTTTTAGAGGCACCCTTTATTTAATAAATACTGTTCACCTTAGAAAAGGAGGCTACTCCATGAAAAGATTCATGTTTTTTTGCGTGATGGCCGTTGTCTTGGGCCTTGCGGCGAGCGCACTGGCGGCCGCGGACGGCGCAGCCGTATACAAGGCCAAGTGCGCCCCCTGCCACGGCCCTGAGGCGCAGGGCACGCCCATGGCCCCCGGCTTTAAAGGGAACGACTTCGTAAAGACGAGCACTGACCAGCAGCTGATGGACATTGTGTTGAAGGGGCGCGAGGGCCCTGCAAAGAGGTATAAGCAGTTCCCCATGGGCATGCCCAAGCAGAACATCAAGGAAGACGAGGCAAAGGCCGTGGTAGAGCATATAAAGGGAGTGGCCAATAAGAAGTAAGAGGCTGCTGAAAAACAAAAGGGCCGCGGGGGTTACCCCGCGGCCCTTTTCGTTTACGCCTCTATTTGAGGCCCTGGACTATCTTCGAGATCGAGTCCTTCGCGTCTCCGAAGAGCATGCGGGTGTTGCCCTGTATGTATAGCTCGTTATCGATGCCAGCGAACCCCGGAGCCATCGAGCGCTTGCAGACTATGGCGAGCTTGGCCTTGTCGACGTTGAGTATCGGCATGCCGAATATGGGGCTCGATTGGTTGTGGCGGGCCGCCGGGTTGGTGATGTCGTTGGCGCCTATTACAAGGGCTATGTCCGCGTGCTCGAACTCGTCGTTTATCTCTTCCATCTCTATGAGGTCCGTATAGGGTACCCCGGCCTCGGCAAGCAAGACGTTCATGTGCCCCGGCATCCTCCCGGCCACCGGGTGTATGGCGAACTTCACGCTCGCGCTCTTTGATTTGAGCAGCTCCGCGAACTCCCCTACCGCGTGCTGGGCCTGGGCAGCGGCCATGCCGTAGCCCGGCACTATTATTATCTTCTTCGCGTTCTTGAAAAGGCCGGTAGCGTCATCGACCGAGACCTTCTTTACCGCCGGGCCGGTTGAAGCGGCCTCTTCCTCGGCAACAAGGGGCGCGGCCTTGAGGTTCGGGTCCTTTATGCCGCTTAAGACCTTCGATATCGAGTCCTTCGCGTCCCCGAAGAGCATACGCGTCTTCTTGTTGAGGTAGAGCTCGTTGTCGATGCCAGCGAACCCGGGGGCCATCGAGCGTTTGCAGACTATGACGGTCTTCGCCTTGTCCACGTCGAGTATCGGCATGCCGAATATGGGGCTCGATTGGTTGTGGCGGGCCGCCGGGTTGGTGATGTCGTTGGCCCCAATGACGATGGCTACGTCGGCCTCCTCGAACTCGGGGTTTATCTCCTCCATCTCGATGAGGTCCGTATAGGGTATGCCCGCCTCGGCAAGCAGCACGTTCATGTGCCCCGGCATCCTCCCGGCCACCGGGTGTATGGCGAACTTGATAGAGGCGCCGTTTGATTTAATAAGAGACGCGAACTCGCCCACCACGTGCTGGGCCTGGGCCGCGGCCATGCCGTAGCCCGGGACTATTATTATCTTCTTGGCCTCCCTGAAAAGGTACGCCGCCTCGTCCACCGTGACCTTCTTTACGACGGGCCCTTCGGCCACAGCCGTCTTTGCGGCCGCCTGCGCCGGGACATGGGCCCTGGGGGCCGGGGCGGGCGCCGCCGCGGTGCCGAGCCCGCCGAAGAAGACGTTCGCGGCCGAGCGGTTCATGGCCCTGCACATGAGTATGGAAAGCAGGAGCCCGGACGCGCCGTCGAGCGCGCCGGCGATTATAAGGACGTTGTTCGAAAGGACGAACCCCGTTGCCGAGCCCGCAAGGCCCGCGTAGGAGTTGAGGATGGATATGACGACCGGCATGTCGGCCGCGCCTATGGGCATGACGAGCTGAACGCCGAAGACGAAGCAGACCGCCATCATCGCGAAGAAGACGGCCGTAGTCCCCGGCGAGTAGACGAGGTATGCGACCATCGCTACTATCGAGACAAGGAGGACCATCGTCACGTAGGTCTTGCCCTTGTAGGTCCAGGAGCCCTTGATCGTCTCATGGAGCTTGCCGGAGGCTATGAGGCTGCCGGTGAAGGTAAGCGAGCCGAGCATCACCTCGAAGCCTATGGCTATCATCATTATGGTGCCCGTATGCGCGCCGTGCCTCAGGTACTCGGCCACCCCGACGAGCGCCGCGGCGAGCGCGCCGAAGGCGTGTGAAAGGGCGATCCGCTGCGGCATGGCGGTCATCTTTACCATGCCCATCGGGATGCCGATGATGGTGCCTATGACGAGGCCCGCTATTATCCATTCGTAGCTGATTATCTCGTGGTGCAGGAGCGTGCCGACTACGGCGATGGCCATGCCTATCTCGGCGAAGAACATGCCCATGCGGGCCCGCTCCGGGGAGCTTAAGAACTTCAGCCCAAGTATGAAAAGTATCGACGCTATAAGGTATGATAACTCAAGGAGGTGGTTTGTCATTTCTTTTTACCTCTCTTGAACATCTTGAGCATGCGGTCGGTTATGTAGAAGCCCCCGACCACGTTTATGGTCGAGCACAGGACGGCGGTAAAGCCGAGGATGGTAGCTACCTTGCTGTACTGCGCGCCAGCGAGCACGAGCGAGCCCACCAGCGATATGCCCGATATGGCGTTCGTGGCCGCCATAAGGGGCGTGTGCAGGAGCGGCGGCACCTGCGAGATGACCATATATCCGACAAAGGCCGCGAGCATGAAGACGTACAGGCCTGTCAGCAGAGTCGATGTTTCCATTTGCTTCCTCCTTATTTATTAATAAAGCCTACCAGTGGCTCCTGCTGTTCGGCCCTTCGGGGTAGGAGATGTTAGCCTTCTTCACGGCCTCTTTCACCCCCGCGTGGGTTATCTCCCCGTTATGGGTGATCATGGAGCCTTTTACTATCTCGTCGTTCATGTCGAGCTTTATCTCCTTCTTGTCCGGCGCGAGCAGGTAGAGGAAGTTCAGGATGTTCCTCGAGTAGAGCTGGCTGGCGTGCACCGGTATCATGGCCGGGAGGTTCAACGTGCCTATTATCGTCACCCCGTGCTTCACCACGTCCTTGCCCGCCTCGGTTATGGCGCAGTTGCCGCCCTGCTCGGCGACAAGGTCGACTATCACGGAGCCCGGCTTCATCTCCTTAACCATCTCCTCGGTTATGAGGGTCGGGGCGGGCTTGCCCGGCACGAGCGCGGTGGATATGATTATGTCGGCGTCCTTGGAATGCTTGCGTATTATATCCTGCTCCGCCTTGTAGAACTCCGCGGACATCTCCTTCGCGTAACCGCCGGAGTCCTCGGCCTGGCTGTGGTCGACGTTCATGGGGACGAATTCGCCCCCGAGGCTTTTTATCTGCTCGCCTGCCGCGGGGCGCGTATCGAAGCCCGTGACGACGGCCCCGAGCCTTTTCGCCGTGGCTATGGCCTGAAGCCCGGCGACCCCGGCGCCTATGACTATCGCCTTGGCGGGATAGACCGTCCCGGCGGCGGTGGAAAGCATGGGCATGAACCTCTTGAGCGCGTTGGCGGCCAGAAGGACGGCCTTGTACCCGGCGACCGTGCTCATCGAGCTGAGGGCGTCCATCATCTGGGCCCTCGATATCCTCGGCACCGCGTCCATGGAGAAGGCCGTGACCTTGCCCGCCGCGAGCTTGAGCACTATGTCGAGGTTCGCCATGGGCTGGAGAAAGGTTACGAGTATCGCCCCTTCCTTCATCATGTCGACCTCGTGCTTTTTTATATGGCCGTTCATCATGGGCTTCTGGACCTTCAGTATCACGTCGGAGCTGGAGAAAAGCTCCCCGGCGTCAGCGACGATCCTCGCGCCGGCCTTAGCGTAATCCTCGTCCGCGAAAAAAGACGCCGCGCCCGCGCCCGCCTCGACGAGCACCTCCATGCCGCCCTTGACCATCTTTGAAACATTGTCCGGCACGGCTGCTACCCGGGTCTCGTTGCTCAATATTTCCTTCGGAACCCCTACAGTCATCTTTTTTCTCCTTTTAGCGGCTGCTGAAAAAGTCCATCTGCTTTGTTGTCTTCGTCGCTCGTCACTGCGGCGTAGGAAAAACTACGCCTCATTCCTCGCTCCTCGACGCCTCGCATCTGGAGCTTTTTGAGCAGCCTCTTTCGAATTTTGACCCGTTAGGTTAAAAATCTTCAGATTCGTCACAGAACAGAAACGGGGCAAGGCCCAAGAACCTTCAAACCCCTCGGAATATAAGCATAAATTACAATTATAAGGTTTTTTGCCAGGGTATTCAATTTAACTTTTAAAGTATCATTAGTCAATCGGACGTAAGGGGAATACGGGGAAGAAAAAGGGACTATAAGCGGCGGCGGAAAGGGCCTTTTGGGTCTAAGGGGGATAGGCCGTTCGGACTATCAGGGTTGAAAAAGTCCATCCATGGATCGCTTAGCAGGTTGTTTCTCAACAACCTGCTATTTTACGTCTATAAGGCCTTTGCGTATCGCCAGCACCACGGCCTGGGTGCGGTCCGTGGCGTTGAGCTTCTGGAAAATGTTGTGGAGGTGGTTCTTTACCGTCTTGTCGCTCAAGGAAAGCTCATTGGCTATTTCCTTGTTGGTCTTCCCGTCCGAAAGGAGCCTTAATACCGTTACCTCGCGCTCCGAGAGGGCCTCGTGCCTTTGGGACGGGTTCTGCCTGCCGGGGCTTTTCCCGGAGGCGAGCTGGGAAAATTCGTTCAATATCTTGCTGGCTATCGTGGGGTGTATCATCGACTCCCCCCTCGATACGGCCCGTATGGCCTTCGCTATCTGCGCGGAATCGGCGTCCTTTAATAAGTACCCGGCAGCGCCCGCGCTCACGAGATCGAATATGTACTCATCGTCCGCGTACATGGTGAGCACCACGACCCTTATCTGCGGGTTCTCCTTTTTTATCCGGCGGGTCGCCTCGACACCGTTCATGTTGGGCATGCTTATGTCCATAAGGACCACGTCGGGGGTCAGTTCGCGGGCCTTTTTAACGGCCTCTTTCCCGTCGGCTGCCATGCCCACCACTTCTATGTAGTCCTTGCTCCGGAGCACGGAGGAGAGCCCCTCGCGCACGACCTGGTGGTCGTCTACGATCAGGACCCTTATCTTGTTTGACGCCTGGCTATTCATTCGACGCGTTCCTCAGGGCCGGGGCCGTCCTTGTCCGGAGCTTGTGGATCGCCTCCTCCCTGTCCTTCAACGGCAGGGCCGCCTTTACGACGGTGCCTTTGCCGGGCAGGGACTCTATGGTCGCCACGCCGCCGAGGAGCTTCGCCCGCTCCTCTATCCCGCGGACGCCGAAGGAGGCCCATTTCTCCGGGTCGCGCCTGACCCTCTTGAGGTTGAACCCCACGCCGTCGTCGCTCACCACGGCCAGGAGGTCGCGCGCCCTCACGTGTATCTCGACGTGGACCTTGCCCGCCCTCGAGTGCCTTTTCACGTTCGAGAGCGACTCCTGTATTATCCTGAAGAGGAAGACCTTCGCCCTCGGTGAGATCCGGGACTCCTCGCCGACGATCTTTACCCCGGTCTCCATCCCGGTCTGCTTCTCGTAGCTCTTCAGGTAACTCCTTATGGCCGGCATGAGGTCCATCTTCTCGAAGTATATGGGCTTCAGGTTGAATACGATATAGCGGGCTTCCTCTATCGCCTTTTTAAGCTGGCCCCGCACCTCCCTCAACTTCGGCTGGGGGTGGGCCGGGCAGGGGAAGGCCTCCTGCTCCAGGGTGTCCATCTTGTAGTTGAGGCCGACGAGGGTCTGCACAAGGCCGTCGTGGAGGTCCAGGGCTATCCTTGTCCTTTCCTCGTTGATGGCGTGCCGCGAGTCCCGCATGTAGAGGCGCAGAAGCGCCTGGTATTGGGCGAGGTGCTTTTTAAGCGCGTTCTTGCTCCTTATCTGCGCCTCTATCAGCTGCCACATGAACTTCGCCTCGAAGCCGCCTATGACGGCCGCCCCGGCGGGCCGGAGCTTTTTAAGCTCGCGCTGCACCTCGGGGCTTCCGGTGACGTCGATGAGGGTGTCAAGGCTTTTAAGGGTAAGGAGCTTCCTGTAGTCGGACGTGGTCGGGATACCGAGCTTCCTGGCGAGCTTAAGCCCGGGGGCCTTCGGGTCCTCGTCGGCGATCTTGAGGACCTTTACGAGCGGGTCCTTGTTGAATATCTTTATGAGCGCTGTGCCGCCGCGCCCTGCCCCGATTATGGCGATACGGTTCATGGTAGCCGATATTGTATAAAAGTTAAGGGGAATGGTCAAGGGACGCGGTATATGGGGTCGGGAAGCCAGAACTCTTTTTAATCCTAAAGGGTTTAAGGTGAGGACAGGCAAATAAATCGGGCGGGATTCCGCCGAGCTATATGAAAGGCAAGACCTTGCCGGCAATCCCCGCCATTTATGGCGGGGAGATTCAATTGATAATCGCCCTGCGAACGGATAAAATGGAAATCATGATAGGCCGTAAATTAGTCGTCATCATGGTCGGGCTTCCCGCGAGACGGAAGACGTTCCTGTCTTTGAGGCTACAGAGGTACCTTGAGTGGCAGGGCTTCCGCGCAAGGATATTCAACGTGGGCGCCTACAGGAGGGAGGCGCTGGGGCTCGGCTCCTCAAGGAGCGGCTTTTTTAACCCAAGGGTAAAGACCTTCGCCAAAGAAAGGGAGGCGATAGCGAAGAGGTGCTTCGGCGACCTGGCGGGCTGGCTGAGGGAAAACGGTGATATAGTCATATATGACGCCACGAACGTCACGTCCGCGAGAAGGGGGTACCTGAAAGACGAGTGTGTCAAGAACGGCTTTGACCATATATTCGTCGAGAACATCTGCGACGACCCCGAGGTGCTCGGCAATATTGTAGACTCCAAGATAAACACGAGCGCCGACTACAGGGAAGAAGACCCAGTGATAGCGAGGGAGGATTTCAGGAGGCGGATCGAGCATTACCGGAGCGTCTACGAGACCGTGGACGAGGGCTCGCCGTACATAAAAATATTCAATTTCGGGGAGAAGCTGGAAAAGAACTTCGGCCCCTCAAGCCTGCTTGAGGAGATCGCCGAGTTCCTGGGGAATATAAACTTGACCGAGAAAAATATCTTTATCACGAGGCACGGGGAGACCCTTTTCAACATCGAGGACAGGATAGGCGGAGACTCCGCCCTGACCGCGAAAGGGGTCGATTATGCCCGGAGGCTCAATGATTTCTTCAAGGGCACGGACCTCGTCGTCTTCACCAGCGGGAAGAGGCGGACGATCGAGACGGCCCTTTATTTCGACTGCGAGAAGGCCGTTTTGCCCGAGCTGAACGAGATAGACTCAGGCGTGTGCGACGGCATGACATACGCGGAGATAGCGTCGAAGCACCCGGAGATAGACCGGGGCAGGAGCGCGGACAAGTTCGACTTCCGCTACCCGCGGGGCGAATCATACCGGGACCTCGTCCAGAGGGTCAAAAAGGCTGTCGTGAAGATAGAGTCCCGGAGGAAAGACGTCCTGGTCATCGCGCACAGGGCCGTAAACCGTTGTCTCCTGTCTTACTTCATCCCCACGCCGCTCAAAGACATCCCGTATATCGACATGCCGCTCGACAGGGTAATCAGGATATACCGCAAGAAGGCCCTCTACGGGCATGAGAGCCTGGAGGTGTGAAGGGGGGCTCATCTGAGCAGGGGCATTTCAAGTTGGCCTTTGGCTGATCGTGGCATAACAAAAAAGGGGTGCGTATCGCACCCCTTTTTTGTTATCTTTGGCGCGCCTGGCTGGGCTCGAACCAGCGACCTACTGCTTAGA
Organism: Deltaproteobacteria bacterium; assembly: GCA_016219015.1. Lineage (GTDB taxonomy): Bacteria > Desulfobacterota > GWC2-55-46 > GWC2-55-46 > GWC2-55-46 > JACRCL01. The sequence goes on along the minus strand of JACRCL010000031.1, from coordinate 94,966 downwards.
AGGCAGTTGCTCTATCCAACTGAGCTACAGGCGCAATAATAGGCGGTATTGGGATTAAATGGTCGGGGCGAGAGGATTCGAACCTCCGACACCCTGCTCCCAAAGCAGGTGCGCTACCAGGCTGCGCTACGCCCCGGAATAGAGGCTATCTCTAAAAATTGTTCTTTTTCCTGACCTCTGCGTCAAGACGGAAATAAAAATGCTCACATATTCACATATATGCTGCGCTTTTTATTTTCGCCCTTCCTTGACTTCAGAAAAAATTCCTAATTTTTAGAGGTAGCCTAAGAATATTAATTTTTAGCATACGGGTCTTGCTTTTGCAACTTATTTCGCAAGTTGTGTAATCGCCCGCCAGCCTCCCTCCAGAGGGTTAAAAAAATCTTTATTTTTCTCGCTATCCCCTGAAAAGACGGGCAAATAAGCGAAAAAGAGGGCCGGAAACCCATGTCCAGAATTCCCTTGACAGTAGGGGCTTTTTTGTATACTGTATACAATAACAGGCATCCACCGGCACACGTGTCCCAACGCACGGGTGCCGGGCTGGCGCGCGGTATTTACAGGAGAGGGATTCTAAGGGCCAAACTCCTTGGAATTATTTATATTTTTATCGTTTTTCCCCGCTGTCTCCTGCTTGCCTTGGACTTAAACCCGCTCAAGCCTGTTTGTAATTCTTAGCAGTCGAGCGTCTTTCAGTTGAACCGCCGTTGACGGATTGCTTTTCACAGGGCTGTAATAGAACCACCCGAAAAAGAACCACCCGAAAAAAAGAAATATCTTAAGCGTTATCTAAGAGGCTGTCACACATGCGGCCGTGCCCTTCGCGGGTCCGGCGAGCGAATGGAAGTAAGCTTTTCTTGTCTTCCGGACTCCCCTGTCGCAAGGGCTCCGATCTTCCGGCTCTATAAAGGAGGTTAAATGGCCCGGAAAAAACTGACTGTCGTGGGCGCGGGCCATGTGGGCGCCCATACCGCTCTCTGGCTGGCCTTGAAGGAATTGGGCGACGTGGTCCTCCTCGACATAATCGAGGGCGTGCCCCAGGGCAAGGCCCTCGACCTCGCAGAGGCCGCGCCTATAGAGGAGTTCGATTCAAGGATAAAAGGGACGAACGACTATCGCGATACGGAAAATTCGGACGTGGTGATAATCACCGCGGGCATCCCGAGGAAGCCCGGCATGAGCCGGAGCGACCTTATAAACACCAACGTCGGGATATTGAAGAGCGTAGTGGAGGGGATAGTGAAGTATTCCCCTAACGCGCACCTGCTCATAGTCACCAACCCGCTCGACGTCATGGTCTACGCGGCGTGGAAGTTCAGCAACCTGCCGCCGAATAAGATAATGGGCCTCTCCGGCGCGCTCGACGGCGGCCGCATGAGGGCGTTCATAGCAATGGAGCTGGGTGTATCGGTCGAGGACGTCCACGCGATGGTCATAGGCGGCCACGCCGATGAGATGGTCCCGCTTAAGAGGTACGCGACGGTATCGGGGATACCGGTGACCCAGCTTTTAAGCCCCGAGAAGGTCGATGCCATAATGAACAGGACAAAGAAGGCCGGAGGGGAGATAGTCGGGCTCCTGAAGACCGGCAGCGCGTACTACGCGCCCTCGGCGGCAGTGGCCGAGATGGCCGAGGCTATCATAAAGGATAAAAAGAGGGTCATCCCGTGCGCCGCTTACTGCGACGGGCAGTACGGGGTCAGAGGGATGTTCATAGGAGTGCCCGCCGTCCTCGGGGCGAACGGGGTCGAAAAGATAATAGAGATAGAGCTCGAAGACAACGAGCGTAAAGAGTTCAACAGCTCCGTTGCCGCGGTAAAGGGGCTCATAGACGAGCTCAAGATAGGCAAGTAAGGCAATTAAGGACTGGAGAGTTTTTTTGAGAAAGGTATCGGTAAAAGATATAACAAAGGCCGTGCGCGGCCTGTGCATAAGCGCGGCGTGCGACCTTGAGCCGGACGTGGTCTCGGCCATAAGGGCCGCGAAGGCGAAGGAGGAGTCCCCGCTCGGGGCCGAGGTGCTCGGGCAGATAGTCGAGAACTTCGAGATAGCCGCCCACGAAGGCCTGCCCATGTGCCAGGATACCGGCATATCGGTCTTCTTCCTGGAGGTCGGCAGACAGGTCGAACTCGACGGGTCTTTAAGGGACGCCGTTAACGAGGGCGTGAGGCAGGGCTACAAGGACGGCTACATGAGGAAGTCCGTCTGCCACCCTCTAAAGAGGACAAATACCGGCGACAACACCCCGGCTATCATCCACACCGAGATAGTCGAGGGCGACGGGATAAGGATAAAGATAGCGCCAAAGGGCGCGGGCAGCGAGAACATGAGCAGACTGAAGATGCTCAAGCCCGCCGAGGGCGTCGAGGGCATAAAGGACTTCGTGGTGGAGACGGTGACTGTCGCGGGCGGCAACCCCTGCCCGCCGATAGTCGTGGGCGTGGGCGTGGGCGGGAGCTTCGAGAAGTCCGCGATCCTCGCGAAAAAGGCGCTGCTGCGCCCCCTCGGGACGCCTAACGAGGACAGGGACTTAAGCGCGCTCGAAGCGGAGCTGCTGGACAGGATAAACAGGCTCGGGATAGGCCCCATGGGCTTCGGCGGGACGACGACCGCTCTGGCCGTGCATATAGAGGCGTATCCCTGCCATATAGCGAGCCTGCCGGTGGCCGTGAACATACAGTGCCACGCGGACAGGCATAAGGAAGTCACCATTTAAGCCTTATCTCCGGCCCGTTTTCGCGGCCGCTGGAAAGTTGAAGCGATGACTGAACCTATTAAGATTACGCCCCCTCTGACTGATGCTACTGTTGAAAAGCTGAGGGCCGGGGATAAGGTCCTTATTACCGGCGTCCTCTATACCGCTCGGGACGCTGCCCACAAGAGGCTCATCGAGCTCCTTGACAGGGGCGGCAAGCTCCCGTTCGAGATCAAGGGGCAGATAATATATTACGTCGGCCCCACCCCGGAGAGGCCGGGGCAGGTAATAGGCTCCGCGGGCCCCACGACCAGCGGCAGGATGGACGCCTACACCCCGAGGCTCATAGAGCTCGGGTTGAAGGGCATGGTCGGCAAGGGCGCGAGGAGCAAAGAGGTGCTCGAAGCCGTAAGGAAGCACAAGTCCGTCTACATGGCGGCGGTGGGCGGCGCGGCGGCGCTGATCGCGCGCTCGATAAGGAAGGCTGAAATAATAGCGTACGAAGACCTCGGCCCCGAGGCAATACGGAGGCTCGAGGTGGTGGATTTTCCGGCCATAGTGGTGAACGACGTCCACGGCGGAGACCTGTTCGCCGAAGGCGTCGCGCGGTACAGGAGGCAGCCTTGAAGATGAAACTTTCGAACGAGGATATATCGAGCGTAAGGGTCCGGCAGATCGAGCGCATAAGCGGCGAGGACGTCAGGAAGTGCTACCAGTGCGGCAACTGCTCCGGCGGCTGCCCAGTCTCGTTCGAGATGGAGATACCGCCGAGCCAGGTGGTAAGGTTCCTCCAGCTCGGCAGGGTGGACGAGGTCATGGCCGCCAACTCCATGTGGGTCTGCGTCGGGTGCCTCCAGTGCTACTCGCGCTGTCCCAAGGGCGTGAGCGTGGCCGCCATGCTCGAGGCATTGAGGCAGACGGTCCTGAGGAAGGGCGAGGACTTCGAAAAGATTAAGGACCTGCCGTACCCGTTCCTCAAAAAGGCTCCGCAGCAGGCCCTGGTCTGCGGGTTCAGGAAGTTCGTTAGCTGAAGGGTCCTATTATGAAAATACCATATTACCCCGGCTGCACGCTTAATACGGTTGCCAAGCACTTCGACGCCTCCGCGAGGGACGCGGCCGTCTCGATGGGCTTTGAGATGGAGGAGCTTGCACAGTGGAACTGCTGCGGGGCGACGTTCCCGCTCACCCCGGATAACCTTATCGGCCTTACCGCGCCGGCCAAGGTGCTCTCCAACGCGCGCAAGGCCGGGGACACCCTCACCACGCTATGCTCGGTCTGCTATAACGTCTTGAAGCGGACGAACAAGGTCATGAAGGACAGCAAGGAGAAACGCGCCGTCGTCAACGGCTTCATAGAAGAAGAGTACGACGGCAGCCTGAACATCATACATTACCTCGAGGTCCTGAGGGACAGGGTCGGTTTCGTAAAAGTGAAAGAGGCGGTAAAGAGGCCGCTAAAGGGCGTCAAGGCCGGGTGCTATTACGGGTGCATGCTGCTGCGGCCTTTCGAGGACATCGGCATAGACAACGCCGAGAGGCCGACGGTCTTCGAGGACCTCTTGAGGGCACTCGGCGCTGAGGTCGTGGATTTCCCGAATAAGATAGAGTGCTGCGGCGCGCACCTGGCCATGAATAACGAGGACGTGGTGGTAAGGCTTTCTGGCAACGTGATGACGTCGGCAGTCGGCATGGGCGCGGAGCTTATCGTCACGAGCTGCCCGCTCTGCCAGTATAACCTCGAGAAGAGCCAGCCGAAAGTCTCCGAAAGGACTGCCGGGTACGCCGGGGTCCCGATAGCTTACTTCACGCAGATACTCGGGCTCGCCCTCGGACAGCCCGTGGAGGGGCTGGGGTTCGAGAAGAACGCCACGGATATAATGCCGCTCCTTCAGAAAAAGGGGATAGTGTAGCTAACAGGACTGAGTTGCTATTTTTGTTGTAAGGGATTAAGAGGTCTTTATGCCGAGAATCGGCGTCTTTGTCTGCCAGTGCGGGAATAACATAGCCTCGACCGTCGATACAAAGAAGGTCGCCGGGGAGATGTCCAAGCTCCCCGGGGTCGTATTTACCTGCGACTATAAGTTCATGTGCTCGTCGCCGGGGCAGGAGATGCTCAAGCAGGCGATCAAGGAGAACAAGCTCGACGGCGTGATAGTGTCGGCCTGCTCGCCGCACATGCACGAGAAGACCTTCAGGAAGGCCTCCGAGGCCGCGGGCCTGAACCCCTACCAGTGCGAGATAACCAATATCCGCGAGCAGTGCTCCTGGGTCCACCACGACAAGACAAGGGCCACTGGCACCGTTAAATCCATCGACCTTACGCGGATGACCATAGAGAGGCTCAAGAGGAACAAGCCCCTTAAGAAGATAAAGATACCGGTCAGGAAAAAGGCCCTCGTGATAGGCGGCGGCATAGCCGGCATACAGGCCGCGCTCGACATAGCAGAGGGCGGCAGAGACGTGATACTCGTGGAGAAGGAGCCTTCGATAGGCGGCAACATGGCGCGCCTTTCCGAGACCTTCCCGACCATGGACTGCTCGCAGTGCATACTCACGCCCAAGATGGTCGAGGCCGAGCTGAACGAGAGGATAACCCTCTATACGTACTCGGAGGTCGAGAAGGTAGACGGCTATATCGGCAACTTCACGGTCCAGATAAGGCGTAAATCCAAGTACGTGGACGAGGACCGCTGCACGGGCTGCGGGGAATGCATCGAGAAATGCCCCTTCAAGGTCGAAAGCCAGTTCGAGCTGAACCTCACGAAGCGCAAGGTCATCTACACGCCCTTCCCGCAGTCGGTCCCGAACGTGCCCGTGATAGACGCGCCCAACTGCCCCAAGATACAGAAGGACAAATGCGGGGCGTGCGCCATAGCCTGCGGCCCCAAGTGCATAGACTTCAAGATGCAGGATAAGATAGTTACCGAAGAGGTCGGGGCGATAGTCGTCGCCACCGGCTACCAGCTCATGCCGAACGAGCGGTTCGGGGAGTACGGCTACGGCAGGATAAAGGACGTCATAAGCGGCATGCAGTTCGAGAGGCTCGCGTCCTCGTCCGGGCCCACAGGCGGCGAGATACGTAGGCCCTCGGACGGTAAAGTCCCGCAGAGCGTCGTCTTCATCCAGTGCGTGGGGTCGAGGGATGAGAAAAAGGGCGTGTCATACTGCTCGAAGGTCTGCTGCATGTACACGGCCAAGCACACGATGCTCTATTCGCACAAGGTCCACGGCGGGCAGGCCTATGTCTTCTACATGGACATACGCTCCGGCGGCAAGAGGTACGAGGAGTTCGTGAGGAAGGCTATCGAGCACGATAACGCGATGTACCTCCGGGGCCGCGTGTCAAGGGTATATGAAAAAGACGGCCGTGTGGTCGTCCAGGGCGCGGACACCCTTAGCGGGAGCCAGGTCGAGATAGAGGCGGACATGGTCGTGCTCGCAACGGCAATAGTATCGAGGGAAGGGGCCGACACCCTCGCCCAGAGGCTCGGCATAGGGTACGACAAAGACAAGTTCTACAACGAGTACCACCCCAAGCTCCGCCCCGTGGAGACGGTAACGGCCGGGATATTCCTCGCGGGCACGTGCATGGGGCCGATGGACATACCGGAGTCCGTGGCGCAGGGCAGCGCCGCCGCGAGCAAGGTATTGGCGCTCTTCTCGGCGGACGAGATGGCGAGGGAGCCGATAACTTCCGTGGTGAACAGGGCCACCTGCAACGCCTGCTGGGACTGCCTCACGGCCTGCCCGTACTCGGCCATAGAGAGGGAGTCCGTAAAGGACAGGCAGGGCAATATCGTCAGGTGGCTCGCAAAAGTGAACGAGGGCGTATGCCAGGGCTGCGGGGTCTGCGTGGCGGCGTGCAGGAGCAAGTCGATTGATCTCCGCGGGTATACGGATGAGCAGGTCTACGCGGCGATAAACGCGTTTTAAAGGCTGGTTATCAGTTATCGGTGACCGGTATCAGTTATCGGGAATGGATGAGGATATCCAGAGATAAAGTGACGGGCGTTCAAGAGCTGGAGGTTTTCAGGCTTGCACACAATCTTGTTCTTGAAATTTACAGGCAAACGAAGAAGTTCCCGAAAGAGGAGACCTTCGGCCTCTCGTCCCAGATGCAAAGGGCTGCGGTATCAATAGGCTCGAATCTCGCTGAAGGGGCCAATAAAGGGTCAAGAAGCGACTTTAGAAGGTATGTTAATAATGCAAAAGGCTCGGCCGGGGAGCTATTGTACCAGTTGATGGTATCAAAAGACCTCAAGTACATACCTGATGAAGCATATAACCGGTTGAGCGGGGATTACAACAAAGTGATAAGGATGCTTGAAGGGTTAAGCCAGTCGTTAAAGTGATATGGAGCTTTTACGCCGATAACCGATAACTGATAACCGATAACTGATAACCGATAACCGATAACTGATAACTGATAACTGATAACTGATAACTGATAACCGATAACCATTATGGAACATAACCGTGAACCGATAACATCTTACGAGCCTAAGATAATGGCCTTTGTCTGCAACTGGTGCACGTACGCCGGGGCCGACCTCGCGGGCACGAGCAGGATGGAGTACAGGCCGAACGTGCGGATAATAAAGCTGCCCTGCACCGGCAGGATAGACCCGCTCTTCATCATCAAGGCGTTCGAGAACGGGGCCGACGGCGTCCTTGTCTCCGGCTGCCACCCCGGCGACTGCCACTACACGACGGGCAACTACCACGCCCGGAGGCGCTGGATAGGCTTCAAGAACCTGATGGAGTTCGTCGGCATCGACATGCGGAGGCTCCACTTCTCATGGGTGTCGGCCTCGGAGGCGATAAAATGGGTAGACCTCATAAATAACGTTACGGACGAGATAAAAAGGCTCGGGCCGTTCATGGAATATAAAGGACTTAAGGAGAACAGGGCTGAACAAAGAAAGGGGTAAAGGTTAAATGGCTAACGAGATTTCCGTCAGCGCGATATTGATAGAGATGGAGGACGGAACGTACAGGGCGAACTGCCCGGACCTCGGGATAGCGGTTGAGGCGAAGAACTCCGACGACGCCATAACGGACCTCAAGAACGCGGTAATAAAACAGATACGGGAAGTGGGGCTCGACAAGATACAGCTTAACCCCGTCAAATGCATGAAGATAAAGGTGCCGGTCTGATAGACCGTAGCGGAAGATAAGAGATGGAAGAGATATTAAGAAAAAAAGCCAGGGAGCTTCTTGAGTCCGGCGCCGTGAAGGTCGTTATAGGCTGGGGCTGGAACAGGAACAGGACCCGCACCACGCCTGTATTCATCACGAGCCCCGAAGACGCGGATAAGCTCGTCTGGAACCCGCTCTGCGTAAACAACCTCTCCGTCTACCTTACGCGGAAGTTCAAGGACATACAGGCCTTGGGCAAGCCCGCGATAGTGGCGAAGGGGTGCGACATAAAAAACATCGTCGTCCTCATAACCGAAGGGCAGGTTAAGAGGGAGGACGTCTTCATAATCGGCATGACCTGCGACGGTGTCGTATACAGGCAGGAGCTCTGGAAGGGCGAGCTGCGCCCCGAGATAATGCCGACCAAGTGCCATAACTGCGACGTGAGGAACCCCTTTGTTGCCGACTTCGTCGTAGGGGAGAAGTCGGCATTTACGCCTCCCGAGGCTCCCACGGGCATGGTATTCGACAAGATAAAGGAAATAGACAACAAGGACGCATCCGGCAAATGGGCGTTCTGGATAAACGAGTTCTCCCGGTGCATCAAGTGCTACGCCTGCAGGCAGGTATGCTCCCTTTGCTACTGCGAGAGGTGCATAACCGAGAAGAACATGCCCCAGTGGATAGAGACCTCGGCGCACCCGAGGGGGAACCTCTCGTGGAACCTCACGAGGGCCATGCACCTTGTAGGCAGGTGCACGTTCTGCGGGGAGTGCGAGAGGGCGTGCCCGGTGAATATCCCATTGAACCTCATAAACCAGAAGATGATACAGGTGGTGAAGGACGCGTTCGATTTCAGGTCAGGGTACGACGAGAAGACGCACCCGCCGATGATTGTGTTTAACCCGGAAGATAAGGAGAACTTCATAAAATAGTGGTCACGCGCCAAAATGCCCGTCCGCGTTGTCAGGACTGCGGTTATACGAGTGACAAATAAACTGCGATATGGATAAACTTTTAAGAAAAGTAAATTTCGACAAGCTCATAGGCTCCGTCGTCAACAGGGGCGGGAGGTTCATAGCGCCTTCGCTTGATGCCCGCCAGGTGGTGTTCAAGGCCGTAAAAAAGGCGGAGGAGATATCTTTCGATCATATACTCGCTCGGAACTCGTACAAGGAGTACCTCTTCCCGCAGACCGAGGTCATAGCTGACTTTACCGTCCATAAGGATGGGATAGACCTGCAGGGGAGGGACGTCGAGCCCTCCACCACGGTCATCTTCGGGGCGCGCCCCTGCGAGGCCGAGAGCCTCTCGGCCCTGAGGGCGGTCTTCACGTGGGACTTCATAGACGAGTTCTACACGCAGCGGGAGGATAAGACGGTAGTATTGACCGTGGCCTGCACAAAAGGCGACGAGGCCTGCTTCTGCACCACTGTCGGGCTTTCGCCTGAATCGACCTCGGGGAGCGACGTATATCTGAAGGAGACCGAGGGCGGGGACTACATCGCCAAAGCAATCACGGACAGGGGCAGGGCGTTTATCGAAGAGCACGCGGCCGCTTTCGAGGACGCGAAGGACACGAAGACGAAAAAGCTCTTCATGCCGGAGAAGATAGCGGGCATAGACCTTGCCAGGATAGCCGAGAGGCTTTCGAAAAAGGAGCACTACGACGACCCTGTCTGGGCACGGCTTACGAGGAAGTGCATAGGGTGCGGGGCCTGCACGTTCGTCTGCCCCACCTGCCACTGCTTCGATATAACGGACGAGGGCATGGCCTTCGGCGGCGAGAGGAGGAAGAACTGGGACTCGTGCCAGTACGACACCTTCACGCTCCACGCCAGCGGGCATAACCCGAGGGAGTTCCAGTACAAGAGGTGGAGGAACCGCTTCATGTGCAAGTTCAACATCTACCCGGACAAGTTCTCGTCAAAGGGCTGCGTCGGGTGCGGCAGGTGCATAAGGGTCTGCCCGGTGAGGCTGGATATTACCGAAGTGATGGAGGAGATGTCGAAGTAGATTATTTTATGCTGAAAAACGCCCATCTGCGTTGTCATGACTGCGGGCTTGAATCCTCACATACTGAAAAAGTATGCTCCGGTTCAATCCCTTGTCATTCCTCGCATCTGGACATTTTTGAGCATAAAAAAAGGGTTTTGGAATAAATAAAAGTGGTTTATTTTTATGCTGAAAAACGCCCATCTGCGTTGGGCGAAGTTGTCATTCTGAGGGGCCACCGTTAACTGATAACTGATAACCGTTAACTGATAACTGTTAACTGATAACCGATAACCGATAACTGTTAACTGATAACCGATAACCGATAACTGTTAACCGATAACTGATAACTGATAACTTGTGCTTCCCTTAGCATGGAAAATAAGGATTGAGTATGAACAACATTTATCTCCCCCACCTCGTAACCATAGAGGACATATACGAAGAGGCGCCGGACGTAAGGAGCTTCAGGTTGGTATTCAAGGACCCGGCCGTGCGCGATTCGTTCGACTTCAAGGCCGGCCAGTTCGGGCTCTACTCGGCCTTCGGCCTGGGCGAATCGACCTTCTGCATAGCCTCGGCCCCGACCCGGAAGGGCTACATACAGTGCACCTTCAGAAGGACCGGCAGGGTCACGGGCGGGCTCGCGGGGCTGTCCATAGGCGACACGATGGGCTTCAGGGGGCCTTACGGGAATTTCTTCCCCATTGACGAATGGAAAGGGAAGAACATCGTATTCATAGCCGGGGGCATAGGGCTGCCGCCGGTGCGCTCGGTCATCTGGAACGTGCTCGACAGGCGCGAGGACTTCGGCGATATCACCGTCGTCTACGGCGCCAAGACCGTGGCCGACCTCGTCTACAAGAACGAGCTCGCCCACTGGGAGGATAGAAGGGACGTGAAGCTCGTCCAGACCGTGGACCCCGGCGGCCAGACCCCGGACTGGAAGGGGAAGGTCGGGTTCGTGCCTACGATATTAGAGGAGGCTGCGCCTTCGGCGGCCAACTCGGTAGCTGTCACATGCGGGCCGCCGATAATGATAAAGTTCGTCCTTAATGCGCTTCTTAAGCTCGGGTTTGACGAGAACAGCGTCTATACCACCCTTGAGAACAAGATGAAGTGCGGGGTGGGCAAATGCGGCAGGTGCAACGTCGGCGACGTTTACGTATGCAAGGAAGGCCCTGTCTACACGGCCGCGGAAATAAAGAGGATGTACGGCGATTTCTAATCAAGTTATAATGGAATGAAGCGGAGAAGAGACGATGGCGGACGATAAAAAGCACAAGACCCTGACTACAGGCGACAGGACCATCCCGCCCGAAGGCGCGAAGATGATAGCCATATACATCATGGGCAGGGAGTACATGGTCCCGGAGACGCTGACCATCATGAAGGCCGTCGAGTACGCCGGATATTCCTACGTGCGCGGGTGCGGGTGCAGGGGCGGCATATGCGGCGCCTGCGGCACCTTCTACCGCTACATCGGGGACTATAGATTACGGTCGGGGCTCGCCTGCCAGACCGTGGCCGAGCCGAACATGGTCATAATGCAGCTCCCGTTCTTCCCGGCCAACAGGCCGGGGTACGACCTCGACGACTTTACCGGGAGCCCGCACGAGGAGCTCCGCAGGCTCTACCCCGAGGTCTTCAAATGCGTGGGCTGCGGCACCTGCACCAGGACCTGCCCAATGGACATAGACGTGATGGACTACATAGCCCTCATGAAGCGCGGCGACCTGAAGGGCGCTGCATTGAAGAGTTTCGACTGCGTGATGTGCGGGCTTTGCGCCTCGCGCTGCCCGGCGCAGATAACGCAGTTCATGGCCGCCCAGTTCGTAAGGAGGGCCTACGGCAAGTACATCCTCCCGAAGGCCGGACACTTAGAGAAGAGGGTGGAAGAGGTAAAGAGCGGCAAGTACGAAAAGCTGCTGGACGGGCTTATGGCCATGAAGCAGGAGGACGTAAAGAAGCTCTACGTCGAGCGCGAGAGGGAGCCGGACCTGGCCGAGCCCGGCAAGTGGATGCCGAAAGAGACGAATAACCTGTAGGGGCGTTTGACGCCTTTTCATTCGTGAAGGGTTTTTGAAAGGGGAAAAAGAGATGAGCGGATATACCCCGGCACTGAAGGAACTGATAAAGAGGGTCGAGGCCACGAGGGCCGCGAGGGTCGAGAAGGCGCGCAAAGGCGAGCACTTCCCGGCGCTTACAATGGAGGAGCGGCAGGAGTGGCTCAGGAAATACCACCCTGACTATAAAAAGGACGGCAGGCGGAAACTCAAGGTCGGCCCGAACAAGGGGCTCGAGCTGCCCGAAGAGGTCGCAAGGCTCCTTGAGTCGAAGAGCAGGCTCGATACCAAATCCATCGACCTTTCGAGGACCGATTATACGGCCGACCTCCTTGTGATAGGCGCGGGCGGCGCGGGCACCGCCGCGGCCCTTGCCGCGCAGGAGGCCGGGCTCAAGGTGATAGTATCCACAAAGCTCCGCCACGGGGACTCGAATACCGTCATGGCCGAGGGCGGCATACAGGGCGCGACCCAGGAAGGGGACTCGCCCTACTTCCACTACCTCGACGTCATCGGCGGCGGGCACTTCTCCAACCAGCCCGGGCTCGTGGCCGCGCTTACGAACGACGCGCCGCTCATCATCCACTGGCTCGAAGGGCTCGGGATGATGTTCGACAAGCTCCCGGACGGCAGGATGAAGGTAAGGCACGGGGGAGGCACCTGCAGGAAGAGGATGCACTCATCGGGCGACATGACCGGCGCGGAGATAATGAGGGTGCTGAGGGACGAGGCACGGAACCGTGACAACGACATAAAAGTGCTGGAGTTCTCCCCGGCCGTCGAGATACTGCTCGACGAGAAGGGCCATGCCGCCGGGGCGGTCCTTTATAACCTCGAGACAAAGGAATACTATAACGTGAGGGCGAAGTCCGTCCTCATAGCCACGGGCGGTTTCGGCAGGCTCCACATACAGGGCTTCCCCACGACGAACCATTACGGCGCGACGGCCGACGGCATCGTGATGGCCTACAGGGCGGGGGTCAAATTGCAGGACATCGACTCCACCCAGTACCACCCGACCGGCGCGATATACCCGGAGCAGAACGTGGGCCTCCTTATAACCGAGAAGGTGAGGGGGCTTGGGGCGCAGATACTTAATACCGATGGCGAGCAGTTCTGCTTCCCGCTCGAGCCGAGGGACGTTGAGTCAGCCTGCGTAATAAGGGAGTGCCTTGAGGCCGGAAAAGGCGTCGTAACGCCGACCGGCAGGCTCGGGGTATGGCTCGACTCCCCCATGATAGACCTCCTCCACGGCGAGGGGACAGTAAGGAAGGAGCTGCCCGCGAAGTACATACAGTTCAAGCGCTACGAAATCGACATAAGCAGGGAGCCGATGCTCATCTACCCGACCCTCCATTACCAGAACGGAGGGATACTGATAGACGAATGGGCGGAGACGAGCATCGAGGGGTTATTTAGCGCCGGAGAGGTGGCTGGCGGCGTCCACGGCAGGAACAGGCTCATGGGCAACTCGCTCCTCGATGTGCTCGTGTTCGGCAGGAGGGCCGGGCTGAAGGCGTCCGAGTACGCGAAAAACCACAAGATGGGCGGCAAGGCCACGCTCAGTCATGTAGATGATTTCAATAAGGAAATTGACAATGCAGGGATAAAGGACCCGGGGGTAAGCCCGATCCTTCTGCCCGACTACGCGCCGGACCATGTGAGGGAAAGGCAGGTAGGCTGAAAAAAACCGGTTGCCTGATAAGCCGTTTTATTGTAAAAATATGTTTCCCGGAAATCAAGCCCAAGGCGGGGCGTTTGCCCCGCCTTGCGGTTTTTTTTAAATAACCTGGAGGCGGCTTCAGATGAACATCCACGAATATCAGGCAAAGCAGATACTCGGCAAATTCGGCGTCGCGGTGCCCAAAGGCAAGATCGCCTTTACGCCTGACGAGGCTGAAGAGGTATCAAAGGAGTTCCTCGGCGAAGGCAAAGGCGGCGTCTGCGTCGTAAAGGCCCAGATACACGCAGGCGGCAGGGGCAAGGCCGGGGGAGTCAAGCTCGCGAAATCAAGGGAAGACGTCAGGAAGTTCGCAACGGACCTCCTCGGAAAAATACTCGTCACCCACCAGACGGGCCCCGCGGGCAAGGAAGTAAAAAAGGTATTGATAGAGGAAGGCTGCCAGATAGACAGGGAGCTTTACCTCGGGATGGTCGTTGACAGGGCCACCCACAAGGTCGCCATAATGGCCTCCTCCGAAGGCGGGGTTGAGATAGAGGAGGTGGCGGCCAGAAGCCCGGAAAAGATATTAAAAGAGTTCGTTGACCCCGCTACCGGCCTCATCCCCTTCCAGGCAAGAAAGCTCGCGTTCGCCCTCGGCATAGACAAATCCCTCGTAAACAAGGTTGTGAAGTTCATGACGGGCCTTTATAACGCCTTTACCTCCTGCGACTGCTCGATGGCCGAGATAAACCCGCTCGTCATCACGAAGGGCGGCGACATTATCGCCCTCGACGCCAAGATATCCTTCGACGACAACGCCCTTTTCAGGCACAAGGAGATAGAGGGCATGAGGGACCTTGACGAGGAGGACCCGAAAGAGGTCGAGGCGTCCCGCTTTAGCCTCAACTACGTCTCTCTCGACGGCTCGATAGGCTGCATGGTCAACGGAGCCGGGCTCGCCATGGCCACGATGGACATGATAAAGCTCTCAGGCGGGGCCCCGGCGAACTTCCTCGACGTCGGAGGCGGCGCGAACAAGGAGCAGGTCACTGCCGCGTTCAAGATAATAATGTCCGACCCGAACGTAAAGGCGGTGCTCGTCAATATATTCGGCGGCATCATGAGGTGCGACATCATCGCCGAGGGCATCATAGCCGCCGCAAAGGACGTGGGCATAAAGGTCCCGCTCGTGGTGAGGCTCCAGGGAACGAACGTGGAGCAGGGCAGGAAGCTTTTGGCCGATTCCAACCTCAATATCATAACGGCCGAGCGGATGGACGAGGCCGCCCAAAAGGTAGTGGCCGCCGCGAAGAAGAAATGACAGAGAAAAACCCCCCGGAGGTTTTCGATAGATGAGCATACTCGTAAATAAAAACACGAAAGTCATCTGCCAGGGCATAACCGGCGAGCAGGGCACCTTCCACACCCGGCAGATGGTCGCCTACGGCACAAGGATGGTCGGAGGCGTCACCCCCGGCAAGGGCGGGACAAAGGTCGATAACATCCCGGTATTCGACACGGTCGAGCAGGCGGTAAAGAATACCGGCGCGGACGCGACCGTCATATACGTCCCGGCCCCTTTCGCGGCGGACGCCATAATGGAGGCGGTGGACGCCGATATCCGCCTCGTCATCTGCATAACAGAGGGCATTCCGGTACTCGACATGGTGAAGGTCAGGACCTTCATGAAGGGCAAACCCTCAAGGCTTGTGGGGCCCAACTGCCCCGGCGTCATAACCCCGGGCGAGTGCAAGATAGGCATCATGCCCGGCCACATACACAAGCCCGGCTCAGTAGGGGTGGTATCGAGGAGCGGGACCCTCACCTACGAGGCGGTTGACCAGCTTACGAGGCTCGGGCTCGGGCAGTCTACCTGCGTCGGCATCGGGGGAGACCCCGTGAACGGGACGAACTTCGTCGACGTCCTCGGCATGTTCCAGGAGGACCCCGGCACCTCTGCCATCGTGATGATAGGCGAGATAGGCGGCTCGGCCGAGGAGGACGCGGCGGAGTTCATAAAAAAGAAGGTCACGAAGCCGGTCGTGGGCTACATAGCCGGGGTGACCGCGCCCAAGGGCAAGAGGATGGGCCACGCCGGGGCGATAATCTCAGGCGGCAAGGGGACGGCGGACGAGAAGATGAAGGCGATGGAGGCGGCCGGGATACGGGTTACGAGGTCTACCGCCGAGATAGGTAAAACCGTATTGGAAGTGCTCGAAAAAGTGTGATAATTGTGATAATATAAGATATTGACGAACTTAAGGCCCTGTGGTAAAAGGGTTTTTCCGTAAAATATGAACGCCGTCCCTCTTTCGGTTTGGTCTATCGGAAGGACGGCCTGGAGGTTTATATGGCCGAGGCCGCGGCAAAGAAACTGCCGAATATAGTAATAAACGAGAGGCTCTGCAAAGGCTGCAGCATATGCGTGGACTTCTGCCCGACGAACGTCCTTGAGATAAGGGGCTCCGTGGTGGCGGTAAAGGACCTCGCCGCGTGCACGAGGTGCCAGCTATGCGATCTGCGGTGCCCGGACTTCGCCATACAGGTCTTTGATTAAAAAATCTAAAGACGATTTTAAACCCGCCGCCGGGCGAATCCCCGAGAGGCGGGTTCAAGGGGAATAAAAAATGGCTGAAAAAAAGAAAAAGCTCCTTCAGGGCAACGAGGCTTGCGTCGAAGGGGCTCTATACGCCGGGTGCAGGTTTTACGCGGGCTATCCGATAACGCCCTCCACCGAGATAGCCGAGGGTATGTCCGTCAGGCTGCCGAAGCTCGGAGGCAAGTTCATCCAGATGGAGGACGAGATAGCCTCGATGGCCGCCATCATCGGCGCGTCGCTTGCCGGGCTGAAGACCCTTACCGCCACATCCGGCCCGGGGTTTTCGCTAAAGCAGGAGGCGATCGGGTACGCCTGCCTCGCCGAGATACCGTGCGTGGTGATTAACGTGATGAGGGGCGGCCCCTCGACCGGCTACCCTACCGGCCCGTCGCAGGCCGATATCATGCAGGCGAAGTGGGGCACCCACGGCGACCACCCCGCCATATCGGTTACCCCGGCCTACGTCCAGGAGATACTCACGGAGACGGTAAGGGCCTTTAACCTCGCCGAGAAGTACAGGACCCCGGTGGTCGTGCTTTACGACGAGATAGTCGGCCATATGAGGGAGCCGATAACCATGCCGGCGCCAGGGGAGATCGAGGTCGTGGACAGGGCGAAGGTCACCTGCAAGCCCGAGGAATACTTCCCCTACGACGATAAATACGAGGTGGCGCCGCTCGCGCCTTTCGGGACGGGCTACAGGTTCCACGTGACAGGGCTCAATCACAAGCAGGACGGCTTCCCGACGAACGACCCGAAGATAATCCGCGAGAACAACGAGCGGATAATGAGGAAGATAGAGAACCACAAGGAAGACATCTGGAAGAACGAGGAGACCTTCCTCGACGACGCCGAGGTGGCCGTCTTTACCATCGGCTCCACGGCCCGTAGCGCCCGCTACGCGGTGAACGAGGCGCGTAAGGCCGGAATAAAGGCCGGGTTGCTGCGGCCCCTTACGATATGGCCGTTCCCGGACAGGGCGGTAGCCGAGCTCGCGAAGAAAGTGAAGGCGATAATAGTCCCCGAGCTTAACCTCGGACAGATGGTCCTGGAGGTCGAGCGGTGCAGCCGCGGCGCAACGAAGGTCGAGGGCATACACAGGGTTGACGGAGAGCCGATAACCCCGGCTCAGATATTAGAGGTAATAAGGAAATACAAATAAGCGATCGGCCGCCCGATGGCGGCCTGGTCCTGGAGGTTTCCATGTCGGCGCCTGCCGCTCCTGAGAAAAAAGAAAAGATAAGCGTGCCTTTCGACTACAACAAGTACCTGAGGCCCAATAAGCTCCCGCACATCTGGTGCCCTGGATGCGGGCACGGCATAGTCTTGAAGGCCATGCTGAGGGCCATAGACAAATCAGGGTTTTCAAAGGACCAGATATGCGTGGTCTCCGGCATAGGCTGTTCGAGCCGCACGCCGGGCTACGTGGACTTCAATACCCTCCATACCCTCCACGGGAGGGCGCTCTCCTTCGCGACCGGGATAAAGCTGGCGAAGCCGGAGTTGAAGGTGATAGTGGTCACGGGCGACGGCGACGCGCTGGCCATCGGCGGCAACCACTTCATCCACACCTGCAGAAGGAACATAGACCTGACCGTGCTCGTATTCACCAACGCCATATACGGCATGACGGGCGGGCAGTATTCCCCGACCACGCCAATGGGTTCGCAGGCCACGACCAGCCGCTACGGGTCGATAGAGAAGCCCTTTGACGCGTGCGAGATGGCCAAGGCCTCGGGCGCGTCCTTCGTGGCCAGGGGCACGGCCTACCACACGCTTGAGCTCGAAAAGACCATCCACGAGGCGATAATGCACAAGGGGACCTCGGTCGTGGACATAATCGACGCCTGCCCGACGTACTTCGGCAGGATGAACAAGTACAAGAGCGCCACGCACATGATGGAGGTGCTCGAAAAGGACGGGACGGTCTCCGTTAAGCAGGTCGATAAGCTCCCGCCCGAAAAGGTGCAGGGCAAGTTCCTGAGGGGCGTCCTCCACAAGGACGAAAGGCCTGAGTACTGCGAGCAGTACGCGAGCCTCATAATGGAAAAGGCAAAGGCAAAGTAGCATCCCCCCGGCGGCAAGCGCAGGGGGGTCTTCATAACGGTTTAACCGGAGGCATTGAAATATGAGCAGCAGGTACGAGATCCGCTTCAGCGGCTCAGGCGGGCAGGGGATGATACTGGCGGGCATAATCATGGCAGAGGCCGCGGCCATCTACGGAGATAAGAACGCCGTCCAGAGCCAGTCGTACGGCCCCGAGTCCCGCGGGGGGGCGAGCAAGGCCGAGGTGATAATAAGCAGCCAGCCCATAGACTACCCCAAGGCAACCGCCATAGACTGCATGCTCGCCATGACGCAGGAGGCGTGCACGAAGTACCATAAGGACATCAAGGAAGGCGGCATACTCCTCGTGGACTCGGACGAGGTGAAAGAGTTCCCCCAGGGCAAGTTCAGGCTCTTGAAGTTCCCGATAATAAATACCGCTCGGGAGGAGCTGGGTAAGACTATCGTCGCCAACATCATCTCGCTCGGCATGATAGCGGAGCTTACGGGTGTAGTGACGCACGAGGCCATAGAGAAGGCGGTGCTTTCAAGGGTCCCTCCCGCGTTCCTCGAACTCAACAAAAAGGCCCTTCAGATAGGCTTTGAAAAGGCAAAGACCCTCAAGTAGGATTTCTCTTGGCCGGCCCCCCTCCAGAGGGGGGCCGGCCTTCCTTTTTTCCTCCGTATCTCCCGCGATTGACTAATCCCCGCACTGCTGGTAAGCTGAAACCTGTCATCCCATCAAAGGAGATGTCCGTCTGGTAACCCACGATATCATAATCGTCGGCGCGGGCCTTGCAGGCATGCGCGCGGCCATAGAGGCCGCGAAGGCAGGCCTCAACGTGGCCGTCGTCACGAAGGTCTATCCCGTAAGGAGCCACTCGGTGGCCGCCCAGGGCGGGATAAACGCCGCGCTCAAGGAGACCGACTCCTGGGAGGCGCACATGTTCGACACGGTAAAGGGGTCGGACTACCTCGGCGACCAGGACGCCATAGAGATAATGTGCAGGGAAGCGCCCCAGGACATCCTCGAGCTTGAGAAGATGGGCGCGGTATTTTCCCGCGACAAGGCGGGCCGCATAGCCCAGAGGCCATTCGGGGGCGCGGGGTACCCGAGGACCTGCTACCTCGCGGACAGGACCGGCCACGGCATGCTGCACGTCATGTACGAGCAGATGCTCAAGTACGGGGCCTACCTATATGACGAATGGCACGTCGTGAAGCTCGTGGTGGAGGACAACGTCGCGCGGGGGATAATAGCCGTCGAGTTCGACACTGGCAAGCTCCACCGCCTCCACTCAAAGGCTACGATAATCGCCACCGGCGGCTACGGGAGGGTCTACGGGACCACCACCAACGCCCTTACTTCCACGGGCGACGGGATGGCCCTTGCCCTCGATGCCGGGGCCGAGCTGATGGACATGGAGTTCGTCCAGTTCCACCCTACGGTATTGAAAAGGACCGGCATACTCATGACCGAGGGCGCGCGCGGCGAAGGCGGCTACCTCCTTAACTCGAAGGGCGAGCGGTTCATGTCGAAGTACGCCCCGAAGGTGCTCGAGCTCGCCAGCCGGGACGTGGTAAGCCGCGCCGAGCAGACCGAGATAGAGGAGGGAAGGGGCGTGGACGGCTGCGTGCTGCTTGACCTCCGGCACCTCGGGGAGGAGAAGATAAACGAGAGGCTCTCCCAGATAAGGGAGCTCGCCGTCAACTTCGCGGGCGTGGACCCCGTGAAGGAACCGGTGCCCGTAAAGCCGGGCGCGCATTACTCCATGGGCGGGATAGCCGCGGGCGTGGACGGGGCCACGAGGATAGCGGGCCTGTTTGCCGCGGGTGAGTCCGCCTGCGTGAGCGTACACGGCGCCAACAGGCTCGGCGGCAACTCGCTCCTTGAGACTATCGTGTTCGGCAGGAGGGCCGGGAAGAAGGCCGCGGAGTTCGCGAAGGGGTCGCCTTTGCCGGACTTCCCGGACAGCGCGCTCAGGGACGCGGCGCATGAGGTCGCCGATATCATGAAAAGGGACGACGGGGAGGCCCAGCACATTATAAGGAACGAGTTGAACGCCCTGATGGAGGAGAACTGCGGCATATTCAGGAACAGGGAGCGGCTCACGAAGTGCCTCGATAAGGTAAGGGAGCTGAAGCAGAGGTACGGAAGGGTCGCCCTTTCCGACAAAGGGGAGTTTTTCAACAACGAGCTGCTCTATGTCCTCGAGCTCGGCAAGATGCTCACGGTCTCGGAGGCGATAGTGCTCGGGGCCCTTAACAGGCAGGAATCGAGGGGGTCGCATTTCAGGACCGATTTCCCGGCGCGTAACGACAACGACTGGCTCAAGCACACGCTCGTATACAAAGACGCCGGGGCGCTCAAGATAAGGTACAGGGACGTTAATATTACGAAGTTCAAGCCGGAGGAGAGGAAGTATTGATATCGTTTTTTGAGCCCTATGCCCGGAAGCGCACGGCAGTGCGCAAAAGGTTTTTTTAAAAAACCGCTTAAGTCATGATTTTTAAAAACCCATGAAGATAAAATTCAGGATAAGAAGGTGCAACCCGGCTGGCAAGGAGGCGTGCGAACCTTACGCGCAGGTCTTTAACGTGGAGGCCGAGGAGGGGATGACCGTGCTGGAGGCCCTCCTTAAAATTGCCGACGAGCAGGACCCGGCCCTTTCCTTCAGGAAGTCCTGCAGGTCGGCTATATGCGGCTCGTGCGCGATGAACATAAACGGCACCTCAAAGCTCGCCTGCAATACCCAGGTGATACCTGAATACAAAAAGATGGGCGACATGCTCATAGAGCCGCTCTCGAACCACAGGCCGTTAAAGGACCTGATTGTGGACTTTACTCCATTCTGGCGGAAGATCGACAAGGTGACCCCGTACCTCACCCCGACGAAAAAGACCTCCGAGGCCGTCGTTACCGCCGAGGCCGAGGCCGCCATAGACAGGAGCCAGAGGTGCATCATGTGCGGGTGCTGCAACGGCATGTGCAACTCCCTGGAAATAGACGAGCGCTTCATCGCCCCCGCGGCGCTGGCCAAGGCGTGGAGGTTCGTCGGGGACGTGAGGGAGGGGCACAGTGCCAAAAGACTCGAAAGACTCAGTGAAGAACACGGTATGTGGGACTGCGTCCGGTGCGTCCACTGCACCCAGCACTGCCCCAAGGACGTCATGCCGCTGAAGCAGATAGAGATGCTCCGTTCGCGCGCAATGAAGGCCGGGGTGCTCGACAACCCCGGGGCGAGGCACGTCGAGGCGATGGCCGATTCGGTCAAGAAGATTGGCAGGCTCGACGAGGCCGCGATGACCTTCAAGACGCTCGGGTTCCTGCGTTCGCTCGGCATGATACCGTTCGGGCTCAAGATGGAACGGCACGGCAAGATGCCCCTGCCGCATATCTTCCCGCAGATAGAGAAGATCGAAGAGGTGAAAAAGATATACGAGGAGTTCGAGCGGGCGCTGAAGAAAAAGAAGGGCTGATGGGATGATGGACAAGACCTTAAGATACGCGTACTATCCGGGCTGCGCCTCCCAGGCCATCACGAAAGAGGCGAACGAGACCACTCGGATCATCTCCGAAAGGCTCGGCATAGAGCTCCACGACATGCCGAAGGCGAACTGCTGCGGGGCCGGGTTATTGACCGATTACGACTACGACCTCTATATAACGCTCAACGCCCGCATATTCGCCGAGGCCGAGGAGATGGGCATGGACATCATGACCATATGCTCGACCTGCCTGATGGTCATGTCAACGGCTAACAGGGACCTGAAGAACGACCCGAAGCTGCTCGAAAGAACGAACTCCACGCTCGCAAGAGCGGGCCTCCATTACAGCGGCAATATCGAGGTAAAGCAGCTCCTCTGGGTGCTGGCCGGCGATTACGGCCTCGACAGACTTGAAAAGCAGGTCGTAAAGCCCCTTAACTGGCTTAAGGTGGCGCCCTTCTACGGGTGCCACAGCCTGAGGCCCTCCTCGGCCCTCGGCTTCGACGACCCGGAAAAGCCGTGGTCATTGGAAGCGACCATCACGGCCCTCGGCGCTCAAGCCGTACAGTACAGGGGCAAGACGAAATGCTGCGGCTTCCAGGTGGACCTTGTGGCCGAAGAGACCGCCGAGCTCATGACCGCCGCGAGGCTGCTTGACGGCAAGGGCAGGGGCGCGGACTGCTTCGTGACGCCATGCCCGTTCTGCCACATAAACCTCGACAACTACCAGAGGCTCGCCGAGAAGAAGTCCGGGGCGAACATATCGATGCCTGTATTCCATCTTGCCCAGCTCGTGGGCCTGGCCCTGGACTTAAGCCCCGAGGAGATGGGCCTGTCCAGACACCTTATCTCTCCTGAGAATATCCTGAAGTAGCAGGCTGCTGAAAAAGTCCATCTGCTTTGTTGTCTTCGTCTTGTCATAACGAAAGGCGAGTACGCCCATTCCTAAGCTCCCCTAAGTTCAATAGGGGCCTCGCTCACTCGATTTTGAGCAGCCTGAATCAAATTTGGGCTTAATTTGGATTTTTTGAGCGGCCTGTTTAGGTCTATCTGCGGGCGACGCCTTGCGGGGTATTGGAGGGGGCGGGGTTCACTGCTACGCTCATCTCGCCGGAGAGCTTTCTTTCGATATCTTCCCTGACGGCGGCGAACCTCTGGCTTTCACTCTTTGATACGGCCCTGTCCGGGACGGCCTTTATGCTGAGGGGGTTTATGAGCCTGCTGGCGAGCTTTACCTCGTAATGGAGGTGCGGGCCCGTGGACAGGCCGGTGGAGCCGACGTTGCCGATGACGTCGCCCTGGTCGACCTTCGCGCCCTTCCTGATGCCTTTTGCTATGCGCGACAGGTGGCCGTAGCCCGTGGAGTAGTCGTTGTTATGCTTTATCTCTATGAAGTTCCCGTACCCGTTCTTCCAGCCCGCGAAGACGACGCGCCCGCTGCCCGCGGACTCGACAGGCGTCCCTGAGGGGGCGCCGTAGTCTATGCCGTGGTGTGGCCTGTACTGCCTCAATATCGGGTGGAAGCGCCCATTGCTGAAGTAGCTCGTTATCCTCCTGAAGCGCAGCGGGGATTTCAAAAGCGTCCTCCTGAGCGACCTCCCGTCCGCGTCGTAGTAGCTCCCGCCGTCCCTGCCCTCGAAGTAGACCGCCGAGTATTTCCTGCCGCCGTTCGTCATCTCCGCGCCGAGCACCCGCCCGGTCCTTACAGGGGCCCCTTCGACGTAGAGGACCTGCGAGACTATCTTGAAGGTGTCGCCCTTCCTTATGTCGGAGGCGAAGTCTATGTCCCACGCGAATATGTCGGAAAGCTCCATCATGGCCTGGGCGTCGGCCCCGGCCTTTAGGCCGTCGGAAAAGAGCGAGTTCTCTATGGTGCCCGTGACGAGCGTTTCTTTTATTTCGTGGGGCAGCTCGGACTTGAACGCCCTGAAAGAGCCGCTATCATCCCTTTCGGCTATCAGGGTCTCGTAGTCGCTGAACCTGTACTCTATCCGCTCCAGCCTTTCATCCTTCGTAAAAGCGCGCAGCACGCTGTCCTTCCTGAGCTGCTTCAAGTCGTACACGGGCCTCGACAGGTCTATTATCTCTTTTATCTCCGGGCCGGGCACGTTCAATACGGACATTATGTGGTAGAAGGTGTCGCTCTCCGAGAGCCGGAAATCGTACCTTGAGGCGCGTATGTTCTCCGGGAGCTCTTGCGAGGCAACGGGGGCGGAAGACGGCGCAACGCCGGGCCCGGGCTTGTCAGACGAGGCCTCCGGGCTGAAAATGAACGATAATGTCAGGAAAAAAGAGATGCCGGTCAGCGCCGCTATGAGCGCCGGCCTTACGCGGCTGGAGGGTGTTCCGCCAGAAAGGTCACTCAATTCTATTCATTACCTCGGGTAGAATTTGAAAACTCGCAACCGTGACAACAGGGAAAACCGCCGAATGGAAAAAAGGCCTTTCATTCCGGGGACCCCTCCGGGAGAGGTTCCCGGACATATTATTTGAATATTTTTTTGTTGTCAAGGATTAGTTTTATCTTTTAAGTCTCTCCGCTTGACTGCGGAGCCATTTTTGTAATAGATTGTTAGCAGTAATCTTACGAAACAGGCGGAAAAGCAGGCTTATGGAGGCAGCCGAAAAGTTCATGGCCGGACCCTGTTATAAGGAAAAAAAGGCCCGCATCCTTGTAGCCGACGACGACAGGCTCTACCTGAAGATATTCTCCGACCTTATAGCCGAGCTCGGCCACGAAAGCATCACCGTGAACAACGGGCTCGAGGCCATTGAAAAGGCCGCGGCCTACCAGCCTGATATCCTTATAATCGACGTGGTGATGCCCGGGATGAGCGGGTTCGAGGTGACAAGGAGGCTCAAGCAGGACCCTGTCACGATGCACCTGCCTGTCCTTATCGTCACGTCCCTTTCCGACAGGGAGTCGAAGGTCAGGGGCCTCGAGTTCGGGGCCGACGAGCTTCTGTCAAAGCCGATCGACGAGGCCGAGTTCAGGCTTCGGCTCAAAAACCTCCTTAAGATAAAGGGCTACGAGGACTACCTCGTCGAGCACGGCCGCAAGCTCGAGGGCGAGGTCATGGACAAGAGCTTCCAGCTTGAAAAGGCCTTCGACAAGATAAGGCACGGCTACATAGAGACGGTCTACCGCCTCACGCTGGCCGCAGAGTACAGGGACAAGGAAACGGGCGGGCACATAAGGAGGATAAGCCTGTATTCGCAGCTCATGGCCCGGTACCTGGGCCTCAATGAGCAGAAGGTGGAGGCGATATTCTTCGCGAGCCCCATGCACGACGTGGGCAAGATCGGCATCCCGGACTCGATACTCCTGAAGGAGGGGCGCCATACCGCCGCTGAGTTCGAGATAATGAAGACCCACACGGTCATCGGGGCGAACATACTCAAGGACTCTGATTCCGAGATATTGAAGACCGCGCAGGAGATAGCGCTTTCACACCACGAGACCTGGGACGGGAAGGGGTACCCGAGGGCGCTCAAAGGCGAGGAGATACCCCTTGCGGGCAGGATAGTCAATATCGTGGATATCTACGACGCGATAAGGAGCAAGCGGCCCTACAAGGAGGCGTTCCCACATTCAACGGCGTGCGGGATAATCGAAGGCAAGACGGATCATTTCGACCCGGCCGTTTTCAGGGCCTTCCAGGACTGCGCCGAGGAGTTCAGGAGGCTGTTCGACGAGAACCAGGAGGAGTTCAGGGAGCTCAGCAAGGCCCCGTTCTGAGTCATTCCACCCAGATGTAGTCCGCGTCGTTGTCGTTTATCTCCTCAGCCACGAGCTTGTCGTCAGGCATCTCCGGGAGTATCACGAGGGAGGCGTAGTTCGACCTTCTTTTTACCTGCTCCGGTATGCCGCGCTTCCACGAGTGCCCGCCCCCGGCCAGCACTATCATCTTCACGCCCGGGTTCTTCTTAAGGAAATCAACGGCGTTTTGCGCCATCGCCGTGTCCCAGACCATCTGGGCCTCGCAGAAGTTGAGGAACGACGCCCCCTTGATGTCGTGCTCTTTCATGGCCCTTCTTATGAACTCCTCGTACTCGGCGTCCACGTCGCACATGACCCCGGGCACCTCCCTCAGCTCGTCCGGCGTCAGCGAGGCGAACCCGTTCTGGAATACCTGGTGTATGATCTTGCGCGAGATGTTAAGGCCTATGAGCGGGACGTGATTGTCCCTCGCGTACCTGAAGATGTCCTCGTATTTTTCCCACGGTATCTGCCAGTTCCTGTTATAGACCTGCTTGAACTCCCGCTCGTCCATCCTGCCGGAGGTCCATTTGTCGAGTTCATCCTGGTCCTCGGCCTTGAACATCTCAAGGCCTATGGCCACCGGCCCGCCCGCCTGCCTGAGGGCCTTGATGACGCCGAGCTGGAGCTCATGGTGGGCCTGCGAGCTGTGGAGCTCGCCGACGAAGACGAGGTCCGCCTTCTTCGCCTCATCGAGCACCTGGGGCAGCCCGGCCTCGGACATATCGGAAGCCTTTATGAAACGGGGCTCCCTGCAGCCGTACGCGGAGGCGAGCAGGAGGGCGCAAACGAAGAAAAGCCCCGCCCGCTTGAAAAGGTATTTAGCGATTGTGTCTCCCATAATTCAAGTCTAACAGATTTTTCCTGAGTGGCGGGGTGCGGGGTCTTCAGCCCCTTTTTTCAATGGGGACATAGCTCTGGCGTCTCAAGCCCGTGTATTTCTGGGTGGGGCGGTAGATGCGGTTGGTCTTCAGCTGTTCGAACCAGTGCGCGAGCCACCCGGCCACCCTGCCCATCGCGAATACGGGGGTGAAAAGCTCCGGGGGTATGCCTATGCCCGTGAAGACTATGCCCGAATAGAAGTCTATGTTGGGGTGGAGGTGCTTGGGGCCGAGTTTTTCCATGACGACCCTCTCGACCTCCTGCGAGACCTCTATCATCCCGTAGTCGACGTCCCTGTGGCTCAGGAGCTGGCCTATGTAGCCCTTCAATACGTCCCCCCTCGGGTCGCGGGTCCTGTATACCCTGTGCCCGACTCCCATTATCCTTTCCTTCTTCGCGAGCTTGTCTTCTATGTAAGCGCGCACGTTCTCTTTTCCGCCTATCTCCCGGAGCATGCGCACCACTTCCTCGTTAGCCCCGCCGTGGAGCGGCCCCGAAAGCGTCCCTATCGCGCTGGAGACGACCGTGTACGGGTCGGCAAGGGTCGAGCCGACTACCCTCGCGCTGAAGGTCGAGGCGTTCATCGTATGGTCGGCGTGGAGTATGAGCATCACGTCGATTATCTTCTCGAATAACGGGGACGGCTCGCACTCGAAGAGCATGTAATAGAAGTTGGCGGCGAAAGAAAGGTCGTTCCTCGGCTGTATCGGGGAGTCCCCGTGCTTGAGCCTGTGGCAGGCCGCCACTATAGTGGGGAGCTTCGCTATGAGCCTTATAATCGAGGAGTAGCGGACCTCCGCGTCGAGCGTGTCGCGCGCCGGATAATACATGCCCATGGCCGACGTGACGGCCTGGAGGTAGTGCATGGGGTGGCCGCCCTCGGGCAGGTACTCCATCATCCTCAAAATCTTCAGCTTGAGCCTTGTATGGTAGGTTATGTCGGTGGTGAACTTTTCGAGCTCGGCCTTCGCGGGCAGATGACCGAAAATGAGGAGGTAGGCGACCTCAAGGAACGTGCTCTTCTCCGCCAATATCTCAACGGGTATCCCCCGGTATTCGAGCACGCCCTCCTCGCCGTCGATAAAGCTGATGGCGGACTCGGCCGCGGGTATGCCCTCGAGGCCCGGCACGACATCCATGATAAGTCTTTCTTCCATAGGTTGTCTCTATAGGTTCATTAAGATGCGTATTTAAATCAGCATACCATCTTTTTTGGCGTTTTGCATGATTAATTGAGTCTTTCAGCGACATGGGCCGTCATAAAAAAAGGCCCCCCATCGGTTCCGATGAGGGGCCTTTTGTAAGATCGATTTTTAGTTTTTCCGTTAGACGGGGTTTACGTTTTCGGCCTTTAAGCCCTTGGGGCCTTTTGTGACCTCGAAGTCTACCCTCTGTCCTTCTCTCAGGGTCTTGAAGCCGGAGCCCTGAATCGAGCTGTAGTGGACGAATACGTCCTCGCCAGAATCCTGCTCGATGAAGCCGAAACCCTTTGACTCGTTGAACCATTTGACTTTTCCGGAAGGCATGTGCGCACAACCTCCTTTCTTAAGAATTTTCATAAGTCATAGGGGTTGTGCACTTCAGGTCGATATTACCTCGCGTACAAACCCGTCTACTAACTTATTTATTGAGTAAGTCTAATGGACGATTTTATTGTTGTCAAGCCGTTTTGGGGAAAAAATTTTCTAAAAATTTTAGTGGAAGAGGCGGTCAGGCGGGACATGCGGACGGGTCTGTTTTGAGAGGCCCTAAAACTGATTCTAAGTAAAAGAAAAACGCGACATGCGGGTTCGGTTTGCAAAATTGAAATAACAAAGAGGACCTATCCCGCGCCCTCCATCCACTCCCTGAACCTCTTAAGGGCCCCGGCGCGGTGGCTTATCGAGTTCTTCTCCCCGTCGGTCAGCTCGGCTACGGTCCTGTTCTTGTGCGGCACTAAAAAGACGGGGTCGTAGCCGAAGCCCCTGTGGCCTCGCGGGGCTTCGGCTACGACGCCTTCGAAAACGCCCTCGAAGGTCCTGTCCCCTTTCCGGGGGTCAACGAAGGCTATGACGCACCTGAAACGCGCGCGCCTGTCCCCTATCCCCTTGAGCTCTGATAATAGTTTCAAATAGTTTTCCCTGTCGGTCGAGCCCTCCCCGGCGTACCGCGCGGAGCAGACGCCGGGCCTGCCGTTCAACGCGTCTACCTCGAGCCCCGAATCGTCGGCAAGGGCGGGCAGGTCCGTGATGGACGCGACATAACGGGCCTTGGCCAAAGCGTTCTCCTCGAAGGTATTACCTTCCTCGGGAGGGAGCTTTATCTGCGGGAAGTCGTCGAGCGAAAGGAGCTCCAAAGAGAGGTCTTTGAGGATGGTCTTTATCTCGGATATCTTTCCCCTGTTCCTGGTGGCTATTACGACCTTAAGCGCCATCAGGGCTTGAGCGCGCCTTTCTGTATCTTTATGAGCTCGCCTATGCCCTTTGCCGCGAGGTCGAGCATGGACGACATCTCCTCCCTTGAGAAGGCGGCAAGCTCGGCCGTGCCCTGGACCTCCACGAACTTCCCGCTCCCGGTCATTATGACGTTCATGTCCACGCCGGCCCTGGAGTCCTCCTCGTAGGACAGGTCCAGCATGGGCCTGCCGTCTATGACGCCCACGCTTACCGCGGCGACGGAATCGAGAAGGGGCATCGAGGTTATGGCCCCCTCGGAGATCAACAGGTCGAGCGTGTCGTAGACGGCCACGAACGCGCCGGTTATCGAGGCCGTCCTCGTGCCCCCGTCGGCCTGTATCACGTCGCAGTCGATATAGACGGTCCTTTCGCCGAGGGCCGACAGGTCCGCTACCGCCCGGAGGCTCCTGCCTATGAGCCTCTGTATCTCGTGCGTCCTTCCGCCTATCTTCCCGGAGGCCGCCTCCCTCTGCACCCGTTTCTTCGAGGACCTCGGGAGCATCGAGTATTCGGCCGTGAGCCAGCCCCTGCCGGTGCCCTGCAGGAAGGGCGGCACCTTCTCCTCGACCGTGGCCGCGCATATTACCTTCGTGTCCCCCATCGCTATGAGGACCGAGCCTTCGGCGAACTTCAAAAAGTCCCTCTTTATCGCCACCGGGCGGAGGTCATCGAGCGCCCTCCCGTCAGTTCTTGTGAACGCTTTCCTTGACGCCGACAAAGCTGCCTCCTCCATCAAAAGATTTTTTATATCCGAGTATCCCTTCGGCTATCGCGGCGGCCATCTTCTCCTGCCACTTCCTCGAGGCAAGCCGCTTTTCCTCCTTCGGGTTCGAGATGAACCCCGCCTCCACGAGTATCGCGGGCATCGTCGCTCCCACGAGTACGGTAAACGGCGCCTGCTTTATGCCCCTGTTCTCGCTGCCGGCGGAAAACTTGAGCATGTTTGTGTGCACGGCCTCGGCGAGCCTCGAACTTTCATGGTGGGCCTCGGTATTTTCCAGGTCGAGCAGTATGTCCTTGAGGTCGCCGTCTCCCTCCGAGGCGTTCCTTACCATCAGGGGCGCGTTGTTCTCGAAGGCCGCCACCCTCCGGGCGTCCTCGTCCGTGGACTCGAAGTTCAGGAAGAACGTCTCTATGCCGTTCGCCTCCCTTGAGACCGCGGCGTTGGCGTGGATGCTCACGAACAGGTCAGCCCCGTTCCTGTTGGCGAAGGCCGTCCTCTCCTCAAGAGGGGTAAAGACGTCTTCGGTCCTTGTAAGGAGGACGTGGAAGCCTGATGGCCTTAGAGCCTCCGCGAGCTTCATGGCGAGGCTCAGTGTGACGTCCTTCTCTTCCATGCCGTCAGGCCCTATGGCGCCCTTATCGTCTCCCCCGTGGCCCGCGTCGATAACCACTACATAGCCGGGCACGTCCTCCGGCCCGTTGACCGCGAAGGCCGCCGCGCGGCCGGGAAGGCATACGGAAAGGCAGGCGATGAAAGACAGCGTCAGGATATATCTAAAGGTACTTGCCATCCCACACATTTTAATTTCAACCGGGCCGTAAGTCAACCGCGGCGTTATTGACACCCCGTAATCTTATGCCATATTTATAGTTATAGGGTGTAACGAGGGCGAGAGTGCTACTTCTGTCCGGGTTCATATTGTGTGCCGTGGTGATAATAGCCGCCGGCATCGGCCTTTCGAGGTACGGCGACGTCATAGCGGAGAAGGCCGGCCTCGGCAGGGCCTGGACAGGGATGGTGTTACTGGCAACGGTGACCTCCCTGCCGGAATTCGTAAACGGGATAAGCTCCGTCACTATCGCCGGCGCGCCGGACATCGCGGCAGGGGACCTCATGGGCGCGTGCGTATTCAACCTTATTACGCTCGCGCTCCTCGACCCCATGGACAAAGGCAGCCCGGTATTCCGGAAGGCCGGACAATCGCACCTCCTTTCCTCGGCTTTCGGGATAGCGCTATTGGGAAAGGCGTCCGTCTCCATAATGGCAGGGCCGGTTATCCCGTCGGTTTATCATATCGGCCTTTATACGCCCCTGATTATATATGTCTATATATTTGGCGTAAGGCTCGTTTATCTGTATGAGAAAAATGTCCTTAAAAAATTTGCGGCGGATGTTGAAAAAGTCCTGTACCCGCACGTATCCGCGAAAAAGGCGGTTTTCATGTACTCCCTGAACGCCCTGGCCGTCATCGGGGCGGCCTCGATATTGCCGTTCCTGGCCTCTGGCCTGTCGGACGCCTCCGGTCTGGGGAAGACCTTCATGGGTACGGTATTCGTGGCGTTAGTCACGACACTGCCGGAGATGGCGGTGTCCTTTTCGGCAATCCGCATAGGCGCCCACGACCTCGCTATCGGCAACCTCCTCGGGAGCAACATGTTCAACATGGCGCTCCTTGCAGTAGACGACGTATTCTTCCTGAAGGGCCCGCTCCTTTCAAATATCTCCGGGGCCCACGCGGTCACGGGGCTCATGGCGATACTCATGACGTCTGTTGCGCTCATAGGCATCATAAGCCGTCCCGGAAAAAGGGCCTTCCTGAGGTTCGGGTGGGGTTCTCTCGCGATACTCGCGCTCGGCGCGCTGAACGTCTATTTCCTTTCAAGGGAGCGCTCATGAAGGCCGTTATATTCACGGACCTCGACGGCACGCTGCTGCACCCGAGGGACTACTCCTTCGAGGCGGCGAGGGGGGCGCTTGACAGGGTCAGGGCAGAGGGCGTCCCGCTCGTGATAACTTCGAGCAGGACACGGGCGGAGATAGAGCCCATAAGGCGGAAGCTCGGCAACAACCACCCCTTCATCTCGGAGAACGGCGGGGGCATCTTCATCCCAGCGGGTTATTTCCACGCGGGGACGAGGATGAGGGCCGAAGGCTACGAGGTGATAAGCCTCGGCAGGCCCTACGAAGAGGTCAGGGCCGCGCTCATCGATATCCGCGCGAGCCTCAATGCAAGGGTAAAAGGCTTCGGCGACATGGACGCCTTTGAGATAGCCGGGCTTACGGGCCTGAGCCTCGAAGAGGCGGAGTTTGCCAAGAAGAGGGACTTCGACGAGCCTTTCGTGTTCGAGGGCGTAAAGGAAGAGGCGGGAGTAAAGGAGGAGCTTCTGAGGCTTATCGAGGAGAAGGGGTTTAACTGGACCAGGGGCAGGTTCTACCACATCCTCGGCAGGCACGACAAGGGCGCGGCCGCAAGGGTGCTGAAGAGGTACTACAGGGCCCTTTACGCGGACGTTGTCTTCATAGCCGTCGGGAATGACCTCAATGACGAGCCCCTTTTCAGGGAGGCGGACTACCCGGTGCTGGTAAAGAAGGAGGACGGGAGCTTCGAGGAGATTACGTCAGTCGAGTGCATAAGGGCCGACGGCGTCGGCCCCGAAGGGTGGGGCAAGGCCGTAAACGGCATACTCGATTCGATAAACGCCTCGATAAGGCGCGCCTGCTGAGCCGGGCCGGTCCAAAAAAGGCGGGGATGACCCAAATGCATCAGACTCCGGCAGCTTCCGGCGAGGCGGGGGCGAAGAGGGCTCCCCAGGGCCAGGCGGACATAATAGTCGGGATAGCGAGCTACAACAACTCAAAGACCATAGGCCACGTGGTGAACGCGGTCGACGCAGGGCTCGGCAAATACTTCCCGCGCGAGAGGTCGGTCATTATAAACTCGGACGGGGGCTCCACGGACAGCACCCCGGACGCGGTACTGAAGGCCACGCTCGACCACAAGGCCATATTCCTGCCACACAGGCTCACGGCCATAAACCGCATCTCGACCCCATACCACGGCATACCCGGAAAAGGCAGCGCGTTTCGGGCCATATTCAGCTCCGCCCTCTCGCTCGGGGCAAAGGCCTGCTGCGTCGTCGACGCGGACCTCCGGTCCATAACCCCGGAATGGATAGAGCTCTTGATAGCCCCGGTGCTGAACGAAGGGTTCGACTTCGTCGCCCCGCTCTATTCGAGGCACAGGTACGACGGCACCATAACCAACTCCATCATATACCCCGTGACAAGGGCCCTGTACGGCAGGAAGATACGCCAGCCCATAGGCGGAGAGTTCGGGTTCTCCGGCAGGATGGCCGGGTTCTACCTCGCCCAGGACGTCTGGCAGACGGACGTGGCCCGGTTCGGGATAGACATCTGGATGACGACCGAGGCGCTCGCTAACAGGTTCAAGGTCTGCCAGTCTTACCTCGGCGCCAAGATACACGACCCCAAGGACCCGGGGGCGGACCTGAGGGAGATGTTCGTCCAGGTCGTGGGGTCGCTCTTCTCCCTAACCGAGAAACATTACAGGGAGTGGAAGGAGATAAGGGACGCCTCCGACGTGCCGACCTTCGGGTTCAAATACTCGGTCGGGGTCGTGCCCGTAAAGGCTGACATGGGGAGGATGCTCGCGGACTTCAGGGTGGGGGTGTCCAACCTGAAGGAGGTCTGGGAGCGGTTCATCGCAAGGGATATCATAGACGCGCTTGAGGAGATATCCCAAAAGGATACCCACGGGTTCAGGTTCCCGAAGGCCCTCTGGGCACGGATAGTGTACGACTTCATCCTCGCCTCTTGCCACAGGAAATTGCCGGAAGAGCACCTCCTTAAGTCGCTCCTGCCGCTGTATTTCGGCAGGACGGCGTCGTTCTTCCTCGAGGTCGCCGAGATGAGCGACGACGAGGCCGAGGACGAGGTCGAGAGGGTGTGCGAGGAATACGAAAGGCAGAAGGGATATCTTCTGGAGCGCTGGTAAAAAAGGGGGTGAGCTTATGGACAGGCTTGCTGGCGAGATAATGGAGCACCTTAAGGTATTCTACGGGAAGGCGACGGGCTTCATACCGGGTCTGCTCGTGATGCTCATAATAGCGGGGCTGGGCTTCATACTCGCCTCCATTGTAAAGTTCCTGCTCCGAAGGGTCTTCAGGGCGATAAAATTTGAAAGCTGGAGCGAGGAGGTGGGGCTTTCATCAGCCTTCCGCATAAGCGGGATATGGACCCCTCCGGGTGAGTTCATAATCCTTTTCACCTACTGGCTGGTGATATTGATGTTTTTCATGGCCGGGCTCGGCTCGCTCGGGATCGAGACCGCCAACAGGCTGATAGAGATATTCTTCATGTACCTGCCGAGGTTCTTCTCGGCGCTCCTGCTCCTCGTCTTCGGGTACTTCTTCGCGGGCTTCCTCGCAAGGGCCGCCCTGCTGGCCGCGGTAAACGCCGGGGTCCAGTCATCGAGGCTCGTAGCATCATCCGTAAGATTGATGCTCCTCATACTCATTACCGCGATGGCCCTCGAACAGCTCTCCATAGCCCCGAGGATAGTCTTCGCCGCCTTCTCCATAGCCTTCGGCGCGATAGCCCTGGCCCTCGCGCTCGCGTTCGGGCTCGGTGCGAGGGACTCCGCGAGGGAGCTGATAGAATACCTCGTAAAGAGGAAGCGCGAGAAGGATACGAAGGATACGATAGACATGCTCTGATGCGGGTTGATTCGCGCGCCCGTAAAGTATATAATTCCGGGGCAGTATAATCTTATCCCGAAGGCGGAGAAATGCAGGGCATATCGATCCACGCGGACGCCGATACCATCAAGGCCTATCTGATCTTCTCAGCCGTATTCATAGGCTCGTCCATAGTCCTCCTCATAGCGAGGAAGGCGGCCTTCGGCTATTTCCACAGGTGGGCGAAGAAGACGGAAACGCAGCTCGACGACATAATAATCGAGTCCCTCAAGCACCCGTCCATATTCTGGGCGCTTGCCGTAGGCCTTTATATCGCGCTCGACACCTCCCCCTTCCCGGCGAAGTACGTCAATTACGGCCTGTCGGTCCTCTACGTGCTCATAATCCTTTCGGTAACTCTGGCGGCCGCGAACATAAGATCGAGGGCCGTGCAGGGCGCGGTGGAGAAGTCCACCATGAGCGCCCCTCTTACGGGCCTGTCGCGCACAGTGATGAAGGCCGTCATCTTCGCGATAGGGTTCCTCATAGTCTTGAACAGCCTCGGCATATCCATAACCCCGCTATTGACGGCCCTGGGCGTGGGCGGCCTCGCCGTGGCCCTCGCGCTGCAGGACACACTTTCAAACTTATTTTCGGGCATGCATATACTGGCGGAAAAATCGATAAGGCTCGGCGACTACATAAAACTCGCCTCCGGCGAGGAGGGGCACGTGGCCGATATCGGCTGGAGGACGACGAAGATACGGGAGCTTTCGAACAACCTGATAATAGTCCCCAACAACAAGCTCTCGCAGTCCATAATAACCAACTACTGCATGCCCGAGAGGCGCACCACGGCCGTTGTCAAGGTGAGGGCCGGGATAGACGCCGACCCTGACAGGGTGGAGTCCGTATTGAAGGACGAGGCCGTAAGGGCCTCCGGCGCCGTGAAGGGGCTCCTTTCCGAGCCGGCCCCGGGCGTTATCTTCAGCATCGGCGACGCGTGGCTCGAGTTCACGCTGGTATGCCATGTTGCCGGGTACACGGACCGCGCCCCTGTCCAGAACGAGCTGATCAAACGCATCTTCAAGAGGTTCAGGCAGGAAGGGATGGAGATACCCTTCCCAATAAAGACAGTCCAGATAAGGGATTAGAGGCTGCCCAAAAAGTCCATCTGCTTCGTTGTCTTCGTCGCTCGCAATTTCGGCATAGATCAAAATCAGCCTCCCGCTTAGCCCCCCGGCTTGACAGCCCGCGATATCCCAATTATCCTCTAAAAGTATCTCCAAGTAACCTCTGGTTAATTCATAACCGCGTGTCATTCTGAGCGCAGCGAAGAATCTCGCATATAGACAAATCAGAAGTCACGGGATTCTTCGGTCGCTAAAGCTCCCTCAGAATGACAAGGAAACATAATTAATCAGAGCTTCCCTAAAGTTTGTAAAAGCCCGTCAGCGGCTTTTGGACGATTTCACAGGCCCGCGCAGAGAGGCTATCCATGGCTGACTTCTATCATCCGGCGATGGTCGCCACGCTCCACAGGCTCGGCAGGCCAAAGACGGAAAAGCTCATCGCCGAGCTGGAGCTCTACGGCAGGGTGCGGCCCATAGCGCTCATACTCCCGGCGCTCTACCCGGACGTCGTAAGCGAGGCCATGGAGGGGATAATCGAAAGGCTTAAAGGGGCCCGGTTCATAAACGAGGTCGTCCTCGCGCTTGGGCCCGCAACGAATGACGAGTTCCGCCACGTGAAGGAGATAATGTCCGCGCTCCCGCAGGACGTTAAGATAATACACACGAAGGGCAGGAGGCTTCAGGAGATATACAGGACGTTCGAGGAAAACGGCGTGAGCGCCGGGCAGGACGGCAAAGGGAGGTCGGCCTGGACGTCCTACGGGTACGTGCTCGCCAGCGGGAAGTCCAGCATAATAGCCCTCCACGACTGCGACATCATGAATTACGACCTCGACCTCCTCGGCAGGCTCTGCTACCCGGTCGCGAACCCCACGCTCGATTACGTCTTCTGCAAGGGCTACTACGCTCGGGTCACGGAC
Organism: Deltaproteobacteria bacterium; assembly: GCA_016219015.1. Lineage (GTDB taxonomy): Bacteria > Desulfobacterota > GWC2-55-46 > GWC2-55-46 > GWC2-55-46 > JACRCL01. The sequence continues at coordinate 58,721 of JACRCL010000031.1, read as the reverse complement.
AAGCTCCACGGCAGGGTCACGAGGCTATTCCTCACGCCTATAGTGCGGGCCTTGCAGAAGATGGTCGGAGGCCACGCTTTCCTTGAGTTCCTCGACAGCTTCAGGTACCCGTTGTCCGGCGAGTTCAGCATGGTCATAGACCTCGCCAGGGTCAACCGCATTCCGTGGGACTGGGGGCTCGAGGTGGGCGTCCTGAGCGAGGTCTACAGGAACTACTCGGCCAAGCGGGTCTGCCAGGTAGACATCTCGGAGAACTATGAGCACAAGCACCAGGCGCTGTCCGCTGAAGACCCTTCCACGGGGCTCATGAAGATGAGCATAGACATAGCCAAGACCCTTTTCAGGACCCTTTCGTCCGAAGGGCTGGTCTTCTCCGAGGCGTTCTTCAAAACGCTCGTGGTGGCTTACTTGAGGTTCGCGGAGGACACGATAATGAGGTACGAGGGGGACGCGGCCATAAACGGGCTGAGGTTTGACAGGCACGAGGAGGCGATGACCGTAGACGCCTTCACCAACGCCATATCGGCCGCGGCAAAGGCCATCATGGACAACCCGCTGGGCGCGCCCCTAATACCGAACTGGAACAGGGTCATATCCGCCATACCCGGCGTGCTCGAAAGGTTGAAGGCGGCCGTGGAGGAGGACAATATGGAGACGGCGAAGGCGTAGAATGGATAAGCCGGACTGCGGCAGGCGGCCCGGCAGTCTTTTCAGTGCCTGTCCGCCGCCTCTCCTTCCCTCAGGAAGGACTCAAGCACGCTCAGGAAGTTCCCGTAGTAGAGAGGCTCGTCGGTTATCCCCTCAACCGAGCGGATGATGCCTTCGGAGAGTTCCCTGTAGCGCCTGTTATCGGCAAGCCTTGAAGCATCAAGGAGCAGTCCGGCGGCCGCCGAATTGCCGGAAGGTATGTCGTTATCGAATAGGTCCCGCTCCCTTACGAAGAGTTTTTCCTGGTCTTTGCCGGTGTCGAAGAAGAGCCCCTCCGGGTCGTCGTAGAAAAGCTCTATCATCCCGTCGGTTATGTTTTTGGCCTCATCGAGCCAGGTCCCCTCTTTAGCGGCCTCGTGGAGAGAGACGAGCGCGGCTCCGAGAAGGCCGTAGTCCTCGAGGGTCGCCTTCACGTCGGCCCTGCCGTCAAGCGAATACCGGAGCCACCTCCCCGAGCCGTCCCTGTTCTCGCTCAGCAGGAACCCGGCGCACCTTTTCGCCTCTTCGATAAGGTCGGGCCTCTTGAACGCCTTGCCCGCCCGGCAGAGGGCCGAGACCGCGAGGCCGTTCCATGCCGTTATTATCTTACGGTCCGTGTCAGGGGGCGTCCTTTCACGCCTTATCTTCAGGAGCGTTTCCTTCAGTTTTTTCATCTCGGGCGAGACTGAAGCCTCGGGGCCCTTCTGCGCGGGGTTTATCCTCAGCATGTTCCTGTTTTCGTAATTGCCGTCCTCGGTCACCGAGAAGTATTTCAGGAACCCTCCGGCATCCGCGCCGAGGGCGGATTTTATCTCGTCATAGCCCCAGAGGTAATATACGCCTTCCTCGCCCCGCACGTCGGCGTCCTGCGCCGAGTAGAACCCGCCGTCCCCGTCCCTCAGGTCCGTGAGCATATAGGCCAGGGTCTCCAGGGCCACCTCCCTGTAGAACTCTACGCCCGTCCTCTCGTACGCGCGGGTATACAGGTCTGCCAGCAGGGCGTTGTCGTAGAGCATCTTCTCGAAGTGCGGTATCTCCCAGCGCTCATCGACCGAGTACCTGTGGAACCCGCCGCCGATATGGTCGTATATCCCCCCGGCCGCCATGTTGGAAAGGGTCTTCCTCAATATGGCCATCGCCTCTTCCTGCCCGGTGCGCCTGCTGTATTTGAGGAGGAACATGAGGAACATCGAGTGCGGGAACTTCGTGCCGCGGCCGAAGCCGCCGTTTACCGGGTCGAAGAAGAGCCGCGCCGCGTCGTACGCCGCGTCCGAAATGCCGGCCTTCAGCTCTATGGGGGAGATAACCGTCCTCTGCTTGAGGACCTGCTCTATGTCGCCCGTTACCGCGCTTATCTGCTTCTTGTTCTTCTTGTAGGCGAGGCTCACGGCAAGGAGTACCTTCTTGAAGGAAGGCAGGCCGAAGCTGTCCTCCGGCGGGAAGTACGACCCCCCGTAGAAGGGCGCGCCTTCGGGGGTGGTAAATACCGTAAGCGGCCAGCCCCCGTGCCCTGTCATCGCCTGGACCGCCTTCATGTACAGGCTGTCGAGGTCGGGCCTTTCCTCCCTGTCCACCTTTATATTGATGAAATTCTCGTTCATTATCCTGGCCACCTCATCGTCCTCAAAAGACTCACTTTCCATAACGTGGCACCAGTGGCAGGTCGAGTACCCGATGCTCAGGATAATGGGCCTGTCCTCTTCCTTCGCCCTCCGTAGCGCCTCCTCAGACCACGGGTACCAGTCAACCGGGTTCAACGCGTGCTGCCGGAGGTATGGGCTCTTCTCCCCTTTGAGGTGGTTGGCGGATTCTCTTGGCATGACAGCGCTCCTTATTAATTAGTTGTGCAGTCTTGTCTAAAGCCATTCCTAAGCGTTCGCGGGACCGCTTATCTGCTATTTAATCTTAGACCTAAAATCACGGGTGCGCAAGTCAGGCGGCGGTCTTTGACAAGGGGTAAAAAGGCTGTATAATCCATTAATCTCGGGGGATTATGCCTTGAACACGCACAGCGAGCGCATTCCCCGCTGCTTGCGGCGGGGTTTAGCGAGCGAATCGAAATTTTTTCCTTTTGTGTCGAAGATTCCCATTCAAAGGAGGTCTTATGAAGAAGGTCCTGGTGCCGCTTGCGCCCGGTTTCGAGGAGATAGAGGCGCTGACGGTCGTTGATATATTAAGGAGGGCGGGGGCCGAGGTCGTCGTGGCAGGGACCGTCCAGGGCCCTGTGGAGGGCCGGAGCAGGATAAAGGTCCTGACGGACGGGCTGATGGACGAGGTCGCGGGCACGGACTTCGACATGATAGTCCTGCCCGGCGGGGCGGTGGGGGCGGAGAACCTCAAGAAGGACGCCAGCGTAAGGAAAGTGATTGAGGGCCTTATAAAGAAGAAGGGGCTTGTGACGGCGATATGCGCCGCCCCGACGGTACTCTCGGCCATGGGGGCGATAGAGGGGCGGAGGATAACGAGCCATCCGTCCGTAAGGGACGAGTTGAGGAATGAACGGGTCTCTGACGAAAGGGTCGTGGTGGACGGTAACATGATCACGAGCCAGGGGCCGGGTACCGCGATGGAGTTCGCGTTCAGGCTTGTGGAGGCGCTCTTCGGGCAGGAAAAGGCAAGAGAGGTGAATAAGGGGGTATTGGCGAAGGTGTAAATTTTAAAATAAAAAAAAAGGAGGGAGGCTAAAAGCCGCCCTCCTTTTTACTTTTTAAAGCCTACGCGAAGAACCCCTGAGGCATGCGCGGCAGCAGGAGCGCTCCCGCGAGCATCGCCGTGGTCAAAAGGGCCGCTATCCCGATGTATAACGCGTTGGCTATCTTCTTTTCCCTGTCCATTCCAATCACCTCCTTGAAAAAAACCTTACGCCAGGTACCCGGTGATATTGCCTGAGAAGAGCATGACCGCGGTAAGGAACGCCGTCACTCCCACGTAGAACCCGTTGGCTATCTTTATTTCCTTTTCCATTTTTTTATCCTCCGTTAAAGTTTTTTTAAGGGTGCCTCTAAAAATTAGGAATTTTTTCTGAGGTCAAGGAAGGGCGGAAATAAAAAGCGGAGCATATATGGTAATATGTGAGCATTTTTATTTTTGCCCTGACACAGAGATCAGGAAAAAGAACAATTTTTAGAGGTAGCTTTAAGGTTACGCCCAGTATCCGGGAAGCGAGGCCCCGGCGAGCATTATCGTCGTAAAGAGAACCGCTACACCGACATATATCGCGTTCGCTATCTTCTTGTCCCTTTCCATCTTTCCACCTCCTGTAAGCTAAATCGTTAGAGTTCGTTTTTCGTTCTTATCTTGATTCCATTATACTACATAGAGATTAAGGGCAGGTTAGAGGTAAACCCAAAAAAAGTGAATAAAATAGAGGGGTTAAATATGACATTTGTCAGGTTCGGGAGAAAAAGGGATGGAGGGATAGGGGGTTTGGTTTAAGACATTAACTGCTATTATTCAAACAGCCCCTTCTGCACGGGCTTTCTTACTAACTTTTTTTGCTCGATGGTCCTTTTCTTTAAAAGCGCCGGGGGCAGCTCTTTTAAAAAGCGCGAGCGCTCGGGGCGTATCTCCTCTCCGAAGACCTTCCTCTTGTCCGAAGAGACGAGGTAAAGCCTTTCTTTTGAGCGGGTGATGGCCACGTAGAGCAGCCTTCTTTCCTCCTCTATATCCGCCTCATTCCATTTCGGGGTGAACGGGATCAGGCCGTCCTCGAACCCCGCTATGAATACGACCCTGAACTCGAGCCCCTTTGCAGAATGGAGCGTTAGTAAGTTTACCTTGTCGGCCTTTATATCGAGGTTGTCGGAAGGGCCGCTCAGGAGCATCTCGTCGAGGAATTGCGGCAAGACATCTTTCGCCGGGCGGCTGCCGAAGGCTTTCGCGGAGTGGAGGAAAAGGCCTGAAAGGTATCTATCCGCCGCGATGGCCTTGCCCGTAGCCTCTATCAGGCCGGGAAGCGATATATCGTCTTTTATCTCGGAGGCCCTGAGGGCCTCCATGAACCCATAAAAACCGCCCCCCGGAGGCCCCGCGTAGTGGTAGGGCAGGGGCGACCTGCCGAACGCCTCTGCCAGGGCTTCCCCCTGCCTGTTCGTGCGGAAGAGCACGGCGAAGTCCGAGAACTTTAGGTCACCGTGGTCTTTTACGGTGAGGCTGCTGAGCCCTCCCATCATGGCCTCTATCTCCTTTATGATGAAGCCGGCCTCCGCCCTTTCGCAGCCGCACTCCACGGCTGTTATCTCCCCGCCTTCCTTCAAAGCCTGGGCTGTATTTTCAATCCTGTCGGTGTTATGCGCTATCAGGGCCGAGGAGGCGTTCACAATCGAAGCAAAAGAGCGGTAGTTCCTCTTGAGGTTTATCACCTCGCAGCCGGGGTAATCGTTCGTAAAGCCCGTAAAGGCCCTGACGCTCGAGCCCCGGAATGAATATATCGCCTGGTCGGGGTCGCCTATGGCGAATACGGACTCTTTCGCCAGGAGCCTTACGAGCCTTGCCTGCACGGGGTTTATGTCCTGATACTCGTCAACGAGGAGATGGAGGAAAGGGGATATACCCGGTTCTTTTTCAATGAGGCTTATAGCTTCGGGGACGAGGTCGTCGAGGTCGAGGGCGCCTTGCGAGCCGAGGGCTTCACGATAGGCGTGAAAGGCCGCTTGCTCTTCTTCGGAGAGGGGGACGCCGGAATTCTTGAAAGAGGAGAACCTCTCCAGAAGGGTGTCGATCCTCTTTGCCCCGAGGGAGGCCAATACCTTCCTCTGCTCCTCCCTCCCGTAGAGTACCGGCAGGGGCGTCTTTTTTTTAAGGAGCTTCAGGCAGGAGCTGTGGAATGTGCCGATATTAAGGAGCGCCGGGTCTATGGGAAGGAGCGCCGAGATCCGCTCCCTCATCTCGATAGAGGCCCTGTTCGTAAAAGTGACGGCAAGGAGCGTGGACGGGTCAACGCCGTCTTTTATAAGCCGGGCGAACCTCAGGGATAGCACCCTTGTCTTGCCGCTGCCCGGAGGGGCGGCTACGAGGAGGCGCTTCGAGCTTGAGGATACGGCCTCGCGTTGTTCTCTATCGAGCCCTTCAAGGAGATTTTCCATGTCGTAAATCCATCAGGCCGGGTTTATATGGACGAATGATTTATCTATGAGCCCGATGCTCTCAACCCTCCTTTCGACCTCCTCGCCTATGGCGTGGGATTCGAGGGTGGAGAGGTCCTTATTCACCTCTATATGTATTTCCACGTGGATGAAGTTCCCGACATAATGGGCCTTGACCTTATCAAGGGCCTTTACTCCATTCACGTCCAGGGCCGCCCTCCGTATCTCTTCGAGCATCTCGGGCGAAGGCGCCTGCCCCATCAGATAAGCTATGTTCTCCAGCCCTATCCTGTAGCCCGTATAGATTATCCAGAGGCTTATCACGAACGCCGCCATCGGGTCCAGGAAGCCCCACCCGAGCCTCACCCCAGCGATGCCGACGAGCACCGCCACGGCCACGAGCACGTCCATCAGGGAGTCGAGGGCCGTCGCCGTAAGGGCGGGGCTGTTGAACATCCTGCCGACCCTGCGGAAGTGCCAGGACATGAGCCCTTTCGTCACCATGGTGACCACGGGGACGAGGAGGGTAAATAAGCTGATCTCGGCCTTCGTGCCCATGAGGATCCGCTCTATCGCCTCCCTTATCATCTCGAACCCGAGTATGCCGGCGAGTACCGCTATTATGAGCCCGGCGATAGGCTCGGCCCTGTTATGGCCGAAGGGGTGTCCCTCGTCCGCCGCCTTGTCGGATATCTTTACGCAGATGAAGGTGGCTATGGCCGCGGCTATGTCGTTGAAAGAGTTGAGGGCGTCGGAAATGAGCGCGATGCTGCCGGAGAGGAGCCCGGCCGTCAATTTAAGAGCGAAAAGGGATGTGTTCCCGATTATGTTTATGAGGGTGGCCCTGAACGCTATAGGGTTCATAATCTGACCGTAAGGCCGCCGCGCCTTTGCATGTTTGCGTGCCGCCGCCGGCAGGGCGGGGCAGGGCTTCAGTCCATTATTTAAATATATCAGAGGGCTGGAATTTTTCCGGTTCGGATGGAGAACAAAGGCGCTTCAGGCTATCTTGCGGATATTGAGTTTCTCGCAGACCCGGTCAAGGTTCTGGCGGGCCACTATATAGAAGCCCTGCGCCCACGCGAGGGGCACGTTGGAGTTCGTCTTGCCCGCGGTGTAAAGCTCCGGGACCTTGCCGTCCGCGGTCATCACGGACTCAAGCCTTTTGAGGTACATCCCGGACTTCTCTATCAGCTCTGTAAGGGGGCTGAAGACCGCGCCGGACTCTATCGCCCTCACGGCCATCTGGGAATATATGATGCTCAGCCACGCGAAGCCGAGCGGCCACTGCGCCTCGTTGCCTTGGGGCCTCGACCTGTCCCCGTTGTAATAAAGGTCGCCGGGGTACCTTATGACACCCCACTTCCTCACGAGGTTATTTTCTATGTTGCCGAGTATCTGGGCCGCCTGTGAATCGGTTATGATCGAATAAGGCCATATGAGGCTGAGCTGCGCGAGGTCGTAGGGCCGGGAGGCCGATTCGTTCGGAAGGAGCCTGTTCAGCGCCTCCCGCCCCCGCTCAATGAACTCCTGCGGTATCGGGAGGTGGCTGTGCAGCGGGGTCTGGTTCCTGTACTTGTGGTGGTAGTAGCCGTCGTCGTGCCACATCGTAAGCCCGGCGAGCACGGCGCCGACGCTCGATGAATGGATCTCAGGCCCCTCCTCCCATACCCCGAAATCGGGGTCGGAGTGCCAGCGGACGGTCGTAAGGTATAGGACGATGTCCCTGAGCAGGATAAGCGTCTCGGCCTTGTCCGTGGATATGACGTTATGCCCCTTTTTCATGAGGTCGCCGGTCTTGTAGAGGAAAAGCCCGAATATGTCGAGCTGGTGGTGGCCCCACTCGTTCGTTATCTCTTCGAGGGTCACGGGGTGTATCCTCGCGTGTATCACCTCTCCGGCGCAGCTGCCGAGGTAATGGCGCTTGCGCGCCCCGCGTATTATCTTGTGGTGGTATTTCTGGAATATCCGGATGATGAGCCTGTAGCTCTCTATCATCTTGTCGTACGCGCCGACGTACTCGTTCGCGTTCGTGGCGAGCATGATGTCCCTGAGCCAGAAGACGTTGTAATTGTCCCCGCCCTTGTCGCCGCAGTAGTCGGAGGCTATGTAGCCGCCGTTAAGCTGCCGGAGGTCCTCGAGGTGCTTATAGGCCGTTTCGAGCTTTTCTTTTGAGGAGAGTTCCTGGAAGGCCCGGTCTTTGACGTTGATCCCAGCGGTATGGCCGGATAACCTGTTCGCCCCTATGTTATCCAAGGTGCTGCCCATGCGCCATATGATACCTTAAAACGGGCGTTTGTTCAAGCCAAGTCATGGTACGAGGACCTTGAGCGCTCCGGGCAGGGCCTCTATCGAGATATCGCCCCTCCACTCGAACGGCTCGCCGTCCGCGTGCGCTATTATCGGCCCGCAAGCCTCTATCCCGACCCTGTCGGTCATTATCCTCGTAAAGCCCCTGCTTCTGTCGGCCTTCCCCGAGAAGAGCTTAAAAGCGAGGCCGGCGGCCCGGAGGATGTTCATGTCGGTTATGATGCAGAGGTCGAGGAGCCCGTCGTCAAGGCTTGCGCCCGGCGCGATGACCGCGCCCCCGCCGTACCGCTCCGTATTGGCGGCTGTAAGGATGAAAGGGGCGACGTCACGGACGAGGCCCCCGGACTTTACGGTCATCGGCACGGGCCTGTACCTCAGGTATTCGAAGGCCGCCAGGGGGAAATAGGGCAGCAGCCCGCGGAGCCTCCTGCAGACGTACCCCTCGTTGTATTTTTTGCTGAGGAAGGCGTCGAAGCCCGCCCCCGCCGTAGAGAAGAAGTGCCTGCCGCATATGACCCCGGCGTCTATCTTCCTGAAGCGCGATCCCTTGATAAGGCCGATTGCCTGATCGATACCCTCAGGTATCCCGAGCGAGCGAGCGAGCGCGTTGCCGGAGCCCGCCGGTATTATGCCGAGGGCCGTCTCCGTGCCCACGAGAGGGGTGGCGACCTCGTTGACCGTGCCGTCGCCCCCGCAGGCGAAGACTATGTCGTACCCTTTCCTTACAGCCTCGGCCGACAGGGCCCTGCCGTCGCCCCGCGCTTTCGTTACCTTGACCTCGAAGACGCCTTCTTCGGATTTAAGCAGCCGGGAAGCGGCCTCCGAGACGGCGGCCGCCTTCTTCCTGCCGCCTGCCGCCGGGTTTATTATAAAACGGACTTTCAAAAAGGGCCTCCTTAGCTTCACTGTTATTGGTATATGATTTCAGCCCCTTTTTCAAGTCAAACGTTATGAAGCGTGTGAGTGCTCCGTACACACACGTACTAAAGTACAGGTTGCAAAAGCCTTGATATGGGATAAACTTACAATTACAGGCATGATAAAAATTGCTTTTCTTTTGAGGCCGGCATGAACACGCATGGCGGGCGCATTTCCCGCTGCAAGCAGCGGGGTTTAGCGAGCGAATCGAAATCGAATTTTTCCTTATGTGTCGAAGATTCCCCGCGGCTTGCCGCGGGGAGATTCATGTTGAAAATATCAATTGCCGCTTTATGTATATTGCTCTGTGCGGCTACCTATTCTAAAGGGGGTGAGGGCATGGGCTTCAGGCTTGGAAGTCAGGACTTCAAGGAGGGAGAGGTGATACCAAAGAAGTTCAGCTGCGAGGGCGAGGGGCTGTCACCTCAGCTTGTATGGGAGAACCCCCCGTCAGGCACAAAGAGTTTCGTCCTCACGGTGGAGGACCCGGACGCCCCGATGGGGACGTTCGTCCATTGGGTCGTCTATGACCTCCCTTCAAACCTGCAGGGGCTGGAGAGGGGCGCGGGGACCGAGGGGCTAAAGGACAGCCTAAAGCAGGGCCTTACCGATTTCGGGCAGGCGCGCTACGGAGGGCCGTGCCCGCCCAAAGGGCATGGCCGTCACAGGTATGTCTTTACCCTGCGGGCCCTCGATGTCCCGACGCTCGGCGTACCCAACGGGGCGCGTAAGAACGAGGTGGAGAGGGCGATGAAAGGGCACATACTGGCGGAGGCGAAGACAATAGGGGTCTACCAGCGTTGACACGGCAACCCCTTTGGCGTGAGTCACTTTGGGATGGGTCTTTGGTCTCAAGGCCTGAGGATAAAGGAGTTCACGACAGGGGCTATCACCTCGGAGGCGAGCACCAGCGCCCAGAGCCTCCCCTCGCTCAAGCGGTACTCGCCGGTTATCTTCTCCCACGGGAAGCCGAAGACGAAATGGCCGAACCCGAACTCGAAGGTAATGCTGAGCGCCAGCCAGGAAAGGCCGGTAAGGAGGGCGGGCGTAAGCTCCCCGCCAAGGCCGGTCTTGCGGATGTAGACGTTCGAGAATACGAATATCACGGCTATTATGAAGAACGTCCTGTAGAGGTGTGAGCCGTAATCGCCGAGGGCCTTTGACACGACCGCCTGCCCGAAGTACCCGTTTACAATCGCTATCACGACCATCACGGCCCAGAATATGAATATGAGCTTGAAGTTCATTATTTGGCCAGAGGCCCGGACCACTTCCTCATCCCGCCCTTTACGTTATAGACGCTCCCGTAGCCGTTGTTCGTGAGCACCTCTCCGAGCTCGTCGCCCATCGGCCCGCCGTGGCAGATAAATACTATCCTGTCTTTCGGCGAGAGCTCCTTCAATATCCTGCCGCGCGCGGTCTCGTACGGGATGTTTATGGCGCCGGGTACATGGCCTTTCGCGAAGAGCTCCGGCTCCCTCACATCGACTACAACGACGGGCTTGCCGTCCTTCATCATCGTCTCAAGCTCGGGCCCTGTTATCACCGTATGCCCGCCGCCGGCAAAGGCGGGAGAAAAGGCAAAGAGGAGCAGGGCCGCTAAAAGCGCACAGGAAGCGGCTGAAATCTTTCTCATGTTACCTCCGTGAAAGTGGTTTTATAATAAAAACTTAACCCCTTGATTTATGGCTTGGTTTCCCGTTTTGCCCTAAAAAATAAAGAGATAAACCTTACAGGGTTTCTATCTCTTTTGATATTTTGCAGGATTATGCCGCACGTGAATTGTGAAACCTTCTGCTTCTAACAATTCTACAGCCAACCCTGAGATTTCAGACGGCATATTTTCATCACCCCTTATTTTGTTTAAACTTTTTACCAAAACCTAAACATTCTAACTTGGTTTTCTGATTGTAATATTCCCTCAATAAAGTTCATCAAGTTCTACGACGAATAACTCATGTAAATTTACTTTTTTAATCTCCAAGGGATAATTTTCCTCAATTCTGGATGTAGAGCCGCAGTCATCTCATGGAGTTTCACAAGTTCCTTGATTTTTTCCTTTACAGCCTTTTTTGCCCAGGTCTTTCGCATCTTTTCTTTTGACGCAAAAACCTTCGCATTAAATTTTTTAGCTTCTTTGAAATATCTTTCCTTATCCATTGTTATAACTTCTCCATTTTTCAATTAAGCCGTGACGCTTCAAAATATCCTTCAAAAGTTTTCCGTCAAGCTTAGTTTCGGTCGTCAACAGATCAATCTTTCTTAAATCCTGCGGCCTTCCTGTCTGTAAGGCTATAGCTATGAGATATTCAGGCCGGAAAACCTTCACTTTAATTTTATCATATAATCTACCTACAGCGTCATCTACTGCCTCAAGGGTAAGTTCGTCATAAGCGGCTATGAAGTCAACGGGAACACCATCAATGATAAAATACTGGCCTTCCATCTTGTAGCCGGCTTTTTTTAGGTGCTCGTATATGGAACCGAGATGGACAATACCTGTTTTCGACCTTGTTACGTGAGTGGTTACAAAAACATCAACATCCTTGGTGTTCAGGGTTTCCGCATAGAAAATAACCGCCACAGCTCCGCCGATGGCGTATCTCTCGACAATACCTTTTTTAACAAGGTCATTTAATATGTAGATTACTTTCTTCATGGCAGTGGTTAGGGTTGCTTTTTCCAAAATATCAGAATCAAAAAGATAAGTCAAAGGACAAAGGGTTTGCCTTCCGGGGCGCTCCCGGTTTATCATGAACACGCACAGCGAGCGCATTCCCCGCTGCTTGCGGCGGGGTTTAGCGAGCGAATCGAAATTTTTTCCTTTTGTGTCGAAGATTCCCCGCAGCTTGCTGCGGGGAGATTCAAAGGATGAAGAAAAAAACTTGCATGATATCGTTCGCCTGCTACCGCGCCCCCATAGGCAGGGTCTTTATTTTGGCTATAGACGGGAAGATAGCGGAAGTCTCGATAGGCGATGAAAAGGGCTTTTTAAGAAGGACAAAGGCCAGGTACGGGGCCCTGCCGCAAGAGGACAAAGCCTTCTTCAATAAGGCGTTCAAGACGCTCGATGAGTATTTCAAGGGCAGGCCCGTGGAGTTCGACCTGCCCCTGGCCCTTTCAGGGTCCCCTTTTCAAAAAAAGGTATGGGAGGCGATCAGGTCCATACCGTGGGGCTCGGTTAAGAGCTATGGCTGGATAGCCGGGCAAATTGGGAAACCGCATGGCGCAAGGGCCGTGGGCAACGCCTGCGGCGCCAACCCGGCGCCGGTAATCGTGCCGTGCCACAGGGTCGTCAAAGGCGACGGCGGGCTCGGCGGCTATACCGGCGGGGTCGGGATAAAAAAGGCGCTCCTCGCGGTAGAGGGCAATAGCTCTCTTAAAGCCACCCGGCAAACCTCCACCCCCCGGACTCAGCCGAGATAGGCCGAGAACGGGCCGTGGGCTGTAAGCGCCCCGGCGGCCGCGGCCGCAAGGGAGATGGCTACCATGAAGTAATGCATCCTGTTCAGCCGCGTAAAGACGGCGTCTATGTCCATCTGCGCCCCGCCTTTGGCCATCCTGTCGAGCATCTTCTTTATTATGAAGGGCTCCAGCCCGAAGAGCATGACGAACCAGAAGACCCAGACGAGCGTCATGACGGTAAGGGGTATCCCGGCCCTTGTAAAGAGGAGCTTATGCCAGCCCATCAGGAGCATCATTATAATGCCCGATGCGCCTGTGACGAGGTTATAGCCCCTCGCGACCTTCGCGAACCTGTGCTCGACCCTCTGGAAGAGCAGTACCTTCTGCAACGCGTCCGGGGTCTTTATCGCCATTGGGAGCACTATCATCGTGACGAAGGCAAGCCCCCCTATCCAGAGTATCACCGTCAGAAGATGCACTATGTGCATCAAATAGAATAACATCCGTTCCCTCCTGTATTTTCGGAAGTCTTTTTCAGGCGTTTGAACTTATAGAATATCACATGAAAATCTTACCTTTAAAATGACGGAAATCAATAATGAAAATTCTCCGCATAAATGGCGGAGAATTTTGATGGTACGGAAGGTCATTTTTATTTGCCGGCCTTGACTTGGGCGCTAAAGCGACGGGATTGCGGCTGGCATACCCATTGAATCTCCCCGCAGCAAGCTGCGGGGAATCTTCGACACAAAAGGAAAAAATTTCGATTCGCTCGCTAAACCCCGCCGCAAGCAGCGGGGAATGCGCTCGCTGTGCGTGTTCAATTATACGGGTTAATTACGGGTTGCAGGCAAGGTGCTTCTTTTCTATTGTGCATTAAAAGCACTATATTACAACCGTTCTTGTTTATTCACCTCAAAAGAGCCCTCCCTTTTATAAAATAATCAACAAAATCAAATAGTTAAATGCGTTAGATATTTTTTTGCGAAGTATGATGGATATCACTTGACAAAATAGGAATATGTTCTATAATAGAATTATTCTAAAGTTAGAAAGCACGTATTAAGATAGAATTGTTCCAAATTGTACATATTATTTACAAACAACTAAGGATATCATCAAAAGGAGACGGGATGGAACAGATAATTAAGAAATACAAAGGAAAAGGCTTCAAGCTCACGCCCCAGAGGCTGGCGATACTGAAATTCCTTGAGGGCAACACCAATCACCCCACGGCAGAGGATATCTATGTGGAGATCAAGAAGAAGTACCCTACCGTCTCTTTTGCCACGGTATATAACACCGTCGAGGCCCTGAGGGAAAGGGGAGAGATACTCGAGATTACCATAGACCCCGAAAGGAAGCACTTCGACCCAAACCCTACGCCGCACCACCACATAATCTGCTCGAAGTGCAAGAAGCTGGGGGACATCTTCGTCGACTACTCGGAGGCCTTGAGGCTGGGGCTTCCTGAAAATATAACGAAGGAATACACGGTGACAGGAAACCACGTGGACTTCTACGGTGTCTGCAAGAACTGCAGGGAATGAAAAAGGAGGAAATGCAATGCAGGATATCGCTACTGTACAGAACGAGGCGCCGGACTTCAGGGCGCAGGCGGTTGCCGGGGACGGGACGGTCAGTGAAATAAAGCTCTCCGATTACAGGGGAAAATACGTTGTGCTCTTCTTCTATCCGCTCGATTTCACGTTCGTCTGCCCGACCGAGATAATAGCCTTGAGCGACAGGGTTGAGGAGTTCGAGGTGAGGAACGCGCAGGTCATCGGCGTCTCCGTGGACAGCCACTTCTCCCACATGGCATGGAGGAACACCCCGAGGAAGCAGGGCGGCATCGGGGAGGTGAACTACCCGCTCGTGTCGGACCTCGATAAATCCATAAGCAGGAAGTACGGCGTGCTCGTTGAAAAGCCGGGGATAGCGCTACGCGGGCTTTTCATAATCGACAGGGAAGGCAAGCTCCGCCACATCACCATCAACGACCTCCCGCTTGGCAGGAACGTGGACGAGGTCTTGAGGGTGCTCGACGCGATACAGTTCAACGAAAAGTACGGCGAGGTCTGCCCGGTCAACTGGCAGAAGGGGGAAGAGGGCATGAAGCCTGACAAGGCCGGTTTGGAGGAGTACGCCCAGGCGCACTTTTAAGGATCTGAAGGGAGGCAACCAAGATGCTTCACAGCGGTCTTCATCATAAAGCGGGCAAGATGCCCGGGACGCAATGGAGGGCCCCGGAGGCGGCAAAAGAGGCCGCGAGGGCCTCTTTCGGGGACCACGGGGACAAGCCGCTCCATAAGGAAAAAAAGAGCGAAGCCTTCGCCGCCGACTCGATAAACATCTACTTCAACAGCATAAAGAAGATATCGCTCCTCGACTACAAGGAGGAAAGGGTCTTGGCCAGGAGGATATCGAAAGGCGATAACGAGGCCCGGAGAAAAATGATAGAGTCCAACCTCCGCCTCGTCATCAATATCGCCAAGAGGTACGTGAACAGGGGCCTGCCGCTGCAGGACCTCATCGAGGAGGGCAACATCGGGCTCATAAAATCCGTCGAGAGGTTCAAAACGGCGAAGGGCTGCAAGTTCTCCACATACGCGACTTACTGGATAAAGCAGGCGATAGACAGGGCGATAGCCAACCAGGCGAATACCATACGGCTGCCGATACACATAACCACGGACTTATCGAAGCTCTCCAGGGCCGAAAGGGAGCTTACGGCGGAATTGAGCCGCGAGCCCGACGTGAGGGAACTGGCGGAAAAATCCGGGCTTTCGGGCAGGTACGTGAAAAAGCTCCATACCATAAACAAGAAGAGCTACTCGCTGGAGGCGACCATTTCGGACGATAGCGAGCAGTCCCTCATGGACGTGCTCGAGGACGAGAAGGTCCCCTCGCCCATGGACCACGCGGACTCCGAAATAAGGGGGGCGCTCATAAACGCATGGATCGAGCACCTTGAGGAGAACGAGAGGACGATAATAAGGCTCAGGTTCGGGCTCGACGACGGCGAGCCCCAGACCCTTGAGACGGTGGGGAAAAGGTTCGGCATAACGAGGGAGAGGGTAAGGCAGATAGAGGCAAAGGCGCTCGCGAAGCTTAAAAGGCTGGTCGAGGAGAGCGAGCTTGAGTTCACGGACATAGTGTAGGGGCTGATGAAAAATATCCCGCTATAAAAGGGGGGAGGCTTAAAAAGCCTCCCCCCTTTTATTTTGTTCTCTTCAGTGCGCTGTGCGTGTTCAGGCTGCTCAAAAAGCCCCGGATGCGAGGCGGCAAGGAGCTTAGGAATGAGACGTACTCACCTTACGTTATGACAAGACGATGCCAACGAAGCAGACGGACTTATTTGAAGCCTGCTCAGTAGTCTATCCCCTTCTGCGGCTCAATGCCCTGCTGGAAGGCGTGCTTGATCTCGACTATCTCGGATACCGTATCGGCCCTTTTCTTTACCTCGGGGTGCGCGTCCCTGCCCGTGAGGACGAGGTGCAGGAGTGGCGGCTTGCCGTCGATGAGGTCGAGGACCTGCGGGAGGTCAACGAGCTTCAACTTCAGGGAGTTGTTTATCTCGTCGAGGATGACCACGCCGTATGCGCCCGATGTTATCTTCTCCTTCGCAAGGGCTATCGCCTTCTGCGCGTCCTCCCTGTGCTCGCTGAATTTGTACGGGTCGCCCATTATGCCGCAGAAGCCCTTGCCCATGACGTGCATCTCGGCCTCGGGGGCGAGCCTCTTTATCGAGTCGAGCTCGCCGGAGTGGATGTCCCCCTTCATGAACTGTATGAAGCATACCTTCATGCCGTGGCCCACGGCCCTTAGAGCGATGCCGAGCGCGGACGTGGTCTTCCCTTTACCGTTGCCGGTTATGACGACAGTAAGCCCGGTCTTTTTTACGGGTTCGAGGTGTTTTACTTCAGTCTCCATTCTTAAATTATATCAGCGATTTAAGCTGTTCCAAGTCTAACTCTCTTTTGTTATACTGTAAAAATAAGGAGAGTCCGATTTGGGCCGCGTAAGAGTCAAAAAGCCGTCAAAGCCCCGCGATGAAAAGGCGCGTAACATCTCCATAGCGCTGGTCGAGCCGCAGAGCCCCGGGAACGTCGGGAGCGTGGCGCGCGCGATGAGGAATACCGGCTTTTCCAGCCTTGTCCTCGTAAACCCCTGCGATTACCTGAATAATGATTCGTACTCGATGGCCTGCAAGGCGGACAAGGTCTTGAGGGACGCCGTGGTCTACGAGACCCTCGGCGACTGCGTTAAAAATGCCGGGGCCGTTGTCGGCACGACGAGGAGAAAGGGCAGGATAAGGTACCCTGTAGCCACCCTCGCCGAATCGGTCCCGAAGATACTGGAGCTTGCGTCCACCAACAAGGTATTCATACTTTTCGGCAGGGAGGACAGGGGGCTCGAGAACGACGAGGTCCCCGTCTGCGACATGCTCGTGGAGGTGCCGACCTCGCCGGAGTACCCCTCCCTGAACCTATCCCACGCGGTATTCATCGTCTGCCACGCGCTCTTCATGGCCGAGAACCCCGCGGCAAACGTGGTGAAGGCGGCGCCGAGGGACGAGCTTGAAAGGATGTACGTCCACATGGAGGCCGCGCTCCGCTCTTTGGGCTACGGGGAGCAGGGGGGAGAGCACCTGATCGAGACGATATTGAGGAGCTTTAAAAGGCTCTTCGGCAGGACCGGGTTGATGCAGAAGGAGATAAACATGCTCCGCGGCATATTCACCCAGATAGAGAATAGGGGAGGCGGGGAAGATGCCGGAGCTTAGCAGGTCGATGATGGGCAGCGCGCTCGGGGTCTTGAGGGACGTCAAGGCCTCCGCGCTCGTCGTATTCCTCGACGCGGTGGACGACTGGAGGTTCTGGAAAGGCTCGCGGAGCGGGAAAAGGCTCATCCTCGTTACCCAGAAGGCCGAGACCGAAAAGGCGCTCGAGCCTTACAGGAAAGACGTGAAGGCCGTGGTAAGGCTCCCGATGGTGAGGCTCTCAAGGCTCGCCCAGATAAAGCTCGCCACCATCATGTGCATAACCGAGGGGGTCATAGACAGCTCGGATAAGGTCGTCTGCCTTACGGGCGTGCCGTCGAGCGGCTCGCTCGACACCATCATGGTCCTTGACCTGAAGAGCGAGACCGAGGTCTTCACCACAATGGGCATCTCCAGGGACCTCCTTAAGAAGGTAAAGCCTGCGGTGATAGAGGCGGTACTTTCCATAGCGCTGGGCCTGTCGAGCGAGGGCAGGGAAGGCAGGGCCGTGGGCACGACCTTCGTCATAGGGGACAACGAAAAGGTATCGAAGCTCTCCCGGCCCCTCATAATGAACCCCTTCAAGGGGTACCCCGAAGAGACGCGTAACATCCTCGACGAGGCGGTGCACGAAACGATTAAGGAGTTCGCCCTCCTCGACGGCGCCTTCCTGATAAGGGAGGACGGCATAGTGATGGCCGCCGGGGTCCACCTCGACGCGGCGCTGGAGGAAGAGGGGCACATGCCCGGGCTCGGGTGCAGGCACATGGCCGCGGCGGGGATAACCGACGTGACCGACGCCATAGCCGTGACCATCTCCGGGTCGACCGGCATAATAAGGATATTCAGGCAGGGCAAGGTCCTGCTTGAGATGGAAAGGCCCGGAATGGCCGTGGAGAATGGGGCAAAGGGGGCGTAGAAAAGACGGGGTTGATGAAAATTCTCCGCTATAAATGACGGAGAATTTGATGGTATGGAAAATCATTTTTATTTGCCGGCCTTGACCCGCCGCTAAAGCGGCGGGTCAAGGCCGGCATACCCATATATGCTATTAGATGGCGGGACCGGGGGTCCCGCCATTTTGATTTGTATTGACTTGCCTGCACTGAAATGTAATCATTTAACAGCTTGTCCGGGTGGCCCGCCAAGGGGCTAAAAGGGAATCCCGTGGTCTGCTTGAGCAGAGATTCGGGAACGGACCCGCCACTGTAATCGGCTACGAAATCCGCAAACCGCCACTGGCCTCAAGCCGGGAAGGCGCGGAGATTAGGACGAAGCCGTAAGTCAGGATACCTGCCCGGATAATCCTCACGAGGCTCTTCGAAGGTAAAGAAGGTGAGGGCTGGTATATTTTTTGGGGAGCCCTACCTTCATACGAAGGCGGGGTTTTTTTATTTAAATCCACGAAGTTGTCATTCTGAGGAGCCGAAGGCGACGAAAGAATCCCGTAACTTGTTGATTCAATCAGCCCCGAGATTCTTCGCTCCGCTCAGAATGACAGACTAAAATAGTTTTTCAGCAGCTTGTTAAGGGTAGAAACCGGTTTAAGGGAAAGGGCGTACACGATGGACACTGATAAGGCGATACTGCTCCTCGGCCACGGCAGCAAGGCGAAAGAGGCGAACGAGACCTTGAAGAAGGTCGCCGTTGCCGTAAAAAGGGCCGGGGGCTACGGCGAGGTATTGCCCGCCTTCCTCCAGCTGGCAGATCCAGATTTTCAGGAAGGCGTAAACAGCCTTGTAGCAAAGGGCTTTAACGATATTGTCGTCATGCCTTACTTCCTCTACCCCGGCCTCCATGTGACGCAGGACATTCCGGCCGAGATAGAAAAGGCGCTCTCAGCCCACCAGGGGCTCAAGATCACCTACGCGAAATGGCTCGGCTTCCACGATAAGCTCATAGACATAACCCTTGAGAGGCTCGCGGAAACACAGGTCAAGGCAGTGGAAGCGCCCCTCGGGCGGCACCCGATAGAGGAGGAGAGCTTCAGGATAATAGGGGGCGAACTCGATGAAAGAGGTATATCCCCGATCGAGCTGCCGATAGTTAAAAGGGTCATACATACAACAGCGGACTTCGAGTTCAGGGAGTTGCTTCGCTTCAGCCCCGGCGCGGTCGAGGCCGGCATAGAGGCCATAAGGGCCGGCCGCCCGGTAATAACCGATGTAAGGATGGTGGAGGCCGGGGTAATGAAGTACAGGCTCGACCCGTTCGGCGCGAAGGTATATTGCTTCTCATCGGACAAGGATGTGGAGCTTACGGCAAGGATGGAGAATATCACGAAGACGGCGGCCTCGATGAGGAAGGCCGTAAGGCTCCTGAACGGCTCGGTCGTGGCCATAGGCAACGCCCCTACGGCGTTATTCGAGCTACTGAGGCTCATAAGGGCCGGAGCGCCGCGCCCCGCGCTCATAATCGGCGTGCCTGTGGGCTTCGTGGGCGCGGCCGAGGCAAAGGAAGAGCTTATGAAAAGCGGGCTCGAATTCATAGCCTCCTCCGGGAGGAAGGGCGGGAGCACCGTGGCCGTGGCGATTGTCAACGCTCTGGCGATAGAGGCCGCGAATGCCGCCGAGAAGGCGGGCGCGCGGATATAGGACGGTTATCAGTTATCAGTTATCGGTTATCAGTTATCGGTTATCGGTGAATGTGAAAGTACGTTGCAATGACGTTTGAAGCCAACGAAGCGGATGGAGGTATTTGAAGTCTGCTAAGGGCCTATGCACATACCTGACGGATACCTGAGCCCCAGGACCTGCGCCTTTTTCTACGCATTGATGCTCCCCGCATGGTACGTCTCGTCCCGTAAAGTAGAAAAAGAGCTAAAGCTCAAAGAGATACCGCTGCTCGCCCTCGGCGCGTCCTTCGCCTTCGTGGTGATGATGCTCAATATCCCCATACCGGGCGGCTCATCGGGCCACATGGTGGGGGCCGTTGTAGTATCTGTCGCGCTCGGCCCCTGGGCCGGGGTGATAGCTCTTACGATAGCCCTTACGCTGCAGGCCTTCATCTTCGCCGACGGCGGGATAACGACCCTCGGGGCGAACTCCTTCAACATGGCGCTCGTGATGAGCTTTAGCGGCTATTATATCTACGGCGCGCTCGCCGGAAGAAGCCCGGGGAGGCCCAGGAGGGGCTTCGCTTCAGCCCTTGCCGCTTATATAGCCCTGAACCTCGCGGCGCTGTTTGTGGCCGTCGAGCTCGGCATCCAGCCTGCGATAGCCCACGGGGCTGACGGCAGGCCCCTTTACGCGCCGTATCCACTTTCCATCGCGATACCAGCCATGATGCTCCCGCACCTCTTATTCTTCGGCCCGGTAGAGGCGCTCGGGACCGCGCTCATAATATCTTACATATATAAGACTGACGAGGGGCTTATAAAAAGGCGGGAGGGCTTAAAGCCCCTGTGGGCCGTCTTGATATTCCTCATCGTATTGACCCCTCTCGGGCTTATCGCCGCCGTGACGCCGTGGGGCGAGTGGGGGAGTTCCGGCATAAAGGAACTCATCGGCTATGTGCCCGCGGGCATGGAGGTCCTTGGCGGGGTGTGGAAAGGGTTGCTGCCCGGCTATACGTTTACGTTTTATGGGGCCGGGAGGGGCGCCTCCGCTTTATTCTATGTCTTATCCGCGGCCATAGGGAGCGGAATGATAGTGCTGATAGTATATCTCTGGGGCAGGCTATGGCCGAAGTAAAACTCCCCGCATGGCTCAAGGAGGCAAGGGACGCGCCCTGCCTTGCGGACGGCAAGGACTCCGCGCCGGGGTTCCTGGAGAAGAACCTCGAAGGCATCGCCTCTTTCTTCGGCAAGATGGTCTACTTCGAGGGCTATGCTTCTAAAAAAGGCCTGCTGCAGGCCGTCGAGCCGAGGGCCCGGATACTCGGCGTCCTCGCGCTCGTCCTCGCCTGCGTGGCCGCCTCCGGGGTTGTCGCGCTCAGCGGGGTATTCCTCGTAACATTAGCGATAGCCCTGCTATCAAAGGTGGGTTTAAGCGCGCTCATAAAAAGGGTCTTGCCCTCTTTCCTTTTCACTTCCGTGCTCTTGCTGCCGGTATTTTTCAGCTTCGTGACGCCGGGCGAGCCAATAGCTGGTTTTATGGGTATCTACGTTACCCGGCAGGGCGCGGGGACTGCGTTTTTTTTCATCTCAAGGGTGAGCCTCATGGCCTCGCTCGTGATGCTACTCCTGCTTACCACGAGGCAGACGGATTTTTTCAGGGGCTTGAGGCAGTTCCTGCCCGCGTTCTTCGTAACAACGCTCTTCATGACGTTCAGGTACATATTCGTCCTTTTAAAGGTGGCCGAGGACTCCACACTGGCGCGCAAATCGAGGACCTTTGCCAAAGGGAGCCTCAGGGAATCCCAGGACTGGTTCGCCTCCAGGATAGCGTTAATATTAAAGAAATCATTATCTACCGCCGAAGAGGTCAGTATGGCTATGGCCTCCCGGGGCTTTAACGGGAAACTCGACGCGATAGGCCCGGCGCGGATGGGGAAGAAAGACCTCCTCTGGGTAGGGCTTGCGTGGTTCGTCTTCTTCCTGTCGTTGGGACTTTAACTGAGGGGCTGGCCAAGGCCATGGAAAAAGAAATATTCACGCTCGAGGGCGCGGGCTTCGCGTACAACGGGTCGTTCGCCCTCAGAGGCATAAGCCTTACGGTCAAGGCCGGAGAGAGCGTAGCCATACTCGGGGCGAACGGGAGCGGGAAGTCCACGCTCCTTAAGATGCTCGACGGGCTTGTCTTCCCGAGCGAGGGCGTTGTCCGGTTCATGGGCAGCGAGCTTAAGGAGGAGACCCTCAAGGGCGGCTTCCTCAAGTGCTTCAGGGAGAGGGTCGGCTTCGTCTTCCCCGAGCCGGACGTCCAGCTCTTCTGCCCGACCGTGTTCGACGAGGTCGCCTTCGGGCCGCTACAGCTCAATCTATCGAAGGACGGGCTTAAGGAGAGGGTCGAGGGTCTTTTAGAGATGCTCGGGCTTTCGAATCTACGGGACAGGCCGCCGTACACGCTAAGCTCCGGGGAGAAGAAGAAGGTGGCGATAGCGTCGGTCCTCTCGATAAACCCGGACGTGCTTTTGCTCGATGAGCCCACGAACGGGCTCGACCCGAGGACCCAGGTCTGGCTCTTTGAGATAATGCAGGGGCTGAAGGAGCTTAAGAAGACCTTCATAATTGCCACCCACGACTTGAGCCTCGTCGAGGACTTCGCCGGGCGGGTGATATTGCTCGACGAGTCCCACGCGATAGCCGCTGACGCTGCGACGCCGAAGGTCTTGAGTGACAAGGACCTGCTTTTGAGGGCGAACATAATACACGAGCATACGCACAGGCACGGGGGTTTGACCCACAGGCACAGCCATGGGCCGTACTCGACCCATGACGAGCACGAGTAAATGGAATGAAAAACATACCACGGAGGGCGAAAAGGAGATGAAGAAGCTGTTGAGTTCGGTCTTTGCCTTGTTGTTCGTGTTCATGTGTCAAAGCGCTACGGCGGCTGATGATAAAAAAGAGATAGATGAGATCAGGTCAAGGCTCGACGAGCTGGAAAAGAGGGTGAAGGACTCCGAGGTGGTCGATGAGCTCGGCCACAAGCTCCACCCGATCCACAGCCTCTACGGGCTCAAGGTGAGCGGGGACCTCACCGTCTCGGCCCACGGAGTTAACCGCATCAAGGGCGACCTGAGGCAGAAGGGCGCGGCGGCCATGTCGGCCGATATCGCGATAGAGTCCCCGGTAGGCAGGGACGGCAGGGCCGTGGTCGTCCTCGATTACGTCCAGGGGGCCGGGATACAGAACCTGCCCGCGTTCTTTACGGCACCCAACGCAAACACCACGGGGTATAACGCGGACATAGAGTCGTTCAATAACGACGGCGTCCACCTTACCCAGGTATATTACGAGCATAACATTACCCCCGGCCTCGTGGCCTCGGTCGGCAAGCTCGACATCACCGGGTACTTCGACGCGAACGAATTCGCGAACAGCGAAAGGACCCAGTTCCTGGCCACGACATTCGTGAACAACCCGACGATAGAGTTCGGCGGGAGCGAGAATTTCTACGGCCCCGGCGCGAGGCTTACCTGGTGGCCCGTTGAGAACGTCGATATAAGCCTCGGCGCCTTCGAGGGCGACGGGGACTTTACGGACACCTTCGACAAGCCTTTTTTAATGGCGGAATTGAACTTTAAGCTCAAACCACTTGACAAAGACGGCAATTACAGGTTTTATTACTGGAACAGGCAGGGGAGGCCGGATGCGGCCAATACAGCCAACCCGAACGACCCGGACCTCGCCAGGGCCGAGAACAGCGGCTTCGGCCTTAGCTTCGACCAGTACATAACCGATACCCTCGGCGTATGGCTCAGGGCCGGCGTCCAGAGGGAGAAGGTGGCGCAGTTCGACAGGCACGTAAGCGGCGGGTTCAGTTACACGGGTGAGAACTACGGCAGGCCGAACGACTCGGTCGGGTTCGCGTACGGCGCGACCTTCATGGGCAAGGACTACAAGGACTTTAAGGAATCGTCCACGCCCGGCTTCAAGTCAGGCACCGAGCACTACATGGAGCTTTACTACAGCTACGCGGTATCTGACAGCACCCCCGGCAGGGGCTTCCATATCTCCCCGGACCTCCAGTACGTCATAAACGCCGGCGGGGACAGGGACGCCGCAAAGATTTTCTTATACGGCATAAGGCTTCAGGCTTTCTTTTAAGAATACAATTGTAGGAGGTCTTTAATGGAAAGGATACTCGAGAGCGCCGGGATGAAAAAGGCCGTGGTGACGGCCCTCGTCCTTGTCGGAGTTGCGTTCACTTTCGCCGTTATCGCGTACGGGATGGACTCGGTGGCGCCCGGGGTGCACGACGCGTTCCATGACTTCAGGCACGCGATAGGCATGGGCTGCCATTAAAACAACCTGAAAATGGAAAGGTCTTTAAGCAACTCAATTACCGCAGGCGCCATATCCGGCATCATCTGGGGATGGCTGGCGCTTGCGGTAAACTCGTTTACGGGGGTCTTCCCCCTGGAGGCGGGTTTTTTGAGCGCGCTCGCCTCGTTTACGATAGGCGGGGCCGTCTTCGGGGTCGCGTCCGCCGGGTTCCTGTTCGCGGCTGCCCGCCTCATCCCTTTCAGGAGCGTTGTATTTAAGGCTATAGCCGTATCGACTTCCATCTGGATAGTCCTGAGGGCGGGAGGGGCTGTCCTTTCCGGGATGGAGCCGGGCAGGTACCATTTCAACGCGCCCGAGGCGTTGCAGGGGCTCTTGTTGGCGGTCCTCCTCGGGGCTGTCCTGGGCCTTTTCTGGAAGAGCGGTTTTAAGGGGACTATTGAAGCGGAATAAGAAGTTGAGAAGAGGTTTTACTACGGGCACATGTGCCGCTGCCGGTTCAAAGGCAGCGGCACTGTCGCTTTTTGGGGCCAGTCCGGCCGGAAGAAAGTCCGTGGACGTTACGCTCCCTTCGGGCAAAACCATTAAGATCAAGGTCGGATCGGTAAAGACTTCCGGCAACATGGCGCGTGCCGTAATAATAAAGGACGCGGGCGACGACCCGGACGTGACTAACGGGGCCGAGATAATCTCCGAGGTGGAGTACAGGGGCGAGAATAAAAAAAGGCCGAGGGTGACTATCAGGGGCGGCGAGGGCGTCGGGCTGGTCACAAAGCCGGGGCTTAAGATACCACCGGGCAGGCCCGCCATAAACCCCGTGCCCCTAAAGATGATAAGGAAGGCGGTGCTCGAAGCCGCAAGGCAGGCGGGGGTCGTCCCCTCCGTCGAGGTGACCATCTCCGTGCCGGATGGCAGGGCCCTTGCCAGGAAGACGATGAACCCGCGCCTCGGGATAGCGGGCGGGATATCGATACTCGGCACAAGCGGCATAGTGGAGCCGATGTCGCTGAAGGCGTATACCCATTCCATCTCATGCGGGGTGGACGTGGCGACGGCGCAGGGTTGCAAAGAGGTCGTCTTCTCCACGGGCAGGTCGAGCGAGAAGGTCGTGGAGAGGCATTTAAGGCTGCCGGAGGCGGCCTTCATACTCACCGGCGACCACATGGGCTTCGCCATAAAAGACTCGGCCAAAAGGGGACTCAAAAGAATAACAATAGCCGGGCAGTTCGGCAAGTTCACCAAGCTCGCCTCAGGCCATTTCGAGACGCACTGCGAGGACTCAAGCGTCGAGTTCGGCTTTCTCGCGGAGCTTTGCGGGAAATTCAATGCGGGCGAAGGGTTTATTAAAAGGGTCGAGGCAGCGAATACCGCGAGAGAGGTATTTTACCTGTTGAAAGACGGGGGGCTTCCCGGTATCCTTAAAGTGGTCTGCGGCATGGTCAAGAAGAACGCCCTTTCGCTTTTAAACGGCCCTTGCAAGGTAAGGGCGATACTCGTCGGGTACGATAACGACATAGTCTGCGTCTGCTGATGATACACGTGATAGGGATAGGGCTTAAAGGCAGGGAAAGCCTCCGCAAAAGACCCCTCGGGCTGATAAAGAGGGCTACCCTCATAGCCGGGGGGAAGAGGCACCTCGACGAGTTCCCGGACTCCGGGGCAAAAAAGCTCGCCATTGGGCCGGACCTCGACTGGCTCGCCTCCGAGATAAGGCAAGAGGTCAAAAGGAAAGGGAGCGTCGTCGTGCTCGCAACCGGAGACCCGCTCCTTTTCGGGGCCGCCTCTTTCATCATAAAGAGGTTCGGGAAGAGGAACGTCGAGGTCATCCCTAACGTGAGTACCGTACAGGAGGCGTTCGCTAAGATAAAGGAGGACATGAACGGGGTCAAGGTATTGAGCGCCCACGGGAGGAATAAGACCCCCGAAGAGCTCTGCGGTGAATTGGCCCCGCATGACAGGGCTGCCGTCTTTACGGACTCTACGAACACCCCTTCGAGGATAGCCCGCGCGCTCATAGACAAAGGAATGACGGGCTACAGGGCCTTTGTATGCGAATCGCTCGGGACGAAAAAGGAAAAGATAACACGCGGCAGCCTCGCTGAAATAGCCGCAATGAGGTCTTTCGGGCCTTTGAATATAATGGTGCTCATCCGCAAAAGACCAGCAAGACCGGCCGCTGCAAAGAGGCTCGGTATCCCGGACGCGCTCTTCAGCCACTCCAAAGGCATGATAACAAAGGAGGAGCTGAGGGTCATAGCACTGTCCAAGCTCAATATCAATAATAACAGCGTTGTCTGGGACATAGGCTCGGGGTGCGGCTCCGTGGCCATAGAGGCCTCTTTCATGACCTTCGGCCCGGTCTACGCCATAGAAAAAGACAAAAAAAGGGCGGCGCAGATAAAGAGGAATAGAAACCGCTTCAACGCGGAAGGGGTCGAGGTGGTCGAGGGTCTGGCGCCGCTATGCCTTAAAAAGCTCCCTCGCCCTGACGCTATATTCGTGGGCGGCGGCGGGGCCGGGCTTCGGGCCATACTTTCGTACTGCGCGCGAAGGGTAAGGCCCGGCGGAAGGGCCGTGGTGAACGCCGTCACCATTGAAACGGCGCATGCCGCGTTCGATTTTTTCAAAAAAAAGGGATGGGAGAAGGAGCTTCTGCAGGTGGGCCTTTCAAGGGCGAAAGACCTCGGCAGGCTTAGCCTCCTTTCCGCGAATAACCCCGTGTTCATAATATCGGGGACGAGGCCCCTATGAAAAGGACCGGCATATTCTACGGCGTAGGCGTCGGCCCCGGCGACCCGGAGCTTATTACGATAAAGGCGTTGAAGACCCTCGAGGCCTGCCCGGTTATCGCGGTGCCGAGGTCGAAGGACACCTCCTCCGACGGGCAGAGCCAGGCCCTTTCGGTCGTAAAAAAGATAGTCGATACCAAGGACAAAGAGCTGCTTGAGCTGCTCTTCCCCATGACAAAGGATAAGGCGGTTTTGAATTCATCGAGGAAGGAGGCGGCCTTCATGATAGCGGAGAGGCTGAAGGAGGGCAAGGACGCGGCCTTCATAACTCTCGGCGACCCGATGCTCTACTCGACGTTCAGCTACCTTCTGCCCCTTGTAACGGAAGCGCTGCCCGGCGTGGAGGTAAGGGTGATACCGGGGGTCGTGTCTTTTACAGCCGCTGCTTCACGCGCGCTTGTGCCTCTTGCGGAATCGGACGAGAAGGTTATAATCATACCTGCGTCGTACTCGCTCGACGAGATAAGGGAGTCGATAAAGTCGTTCGATACGATAGTATTGATGAAGGTGAACAAGGCCTTCGACAGTGTCCTCGATATGCTCTTCGAGCTCGGGCTTGAGAATAGCGCGTTCCTCGCCTCCCGCGTCGGCTGGCCGGGGGAAGAGATAGTGACTGACATAAAAAAACTCAAGGGCAAGAGGCTCGATTACTTCTCAACGCTCGTTATCAGAAACCCGCGTTCCGCCGTATAAGGAAGATGGCCAGAACCCCAAAAAAAACCCTAATACACTTCATCGGCGCGGGCCCCGGCGACCCGGAGCTTATTACGGTAAAAGGCTCCCGGCTCCTTAAGAAGGCCGATATAGTCATCTATACGGGGTCGCTGGTAAAGGACAATATTCTCAAATACTGCCGCAAAGGCGTGGAGGCGCATAACAGCGCCTCGATGCACCTTGAGGAGATAACCGATATGATGGTAAAGGCGGCCAAAGCCGGGAAGCACGTCGCCCGGCTTCATACCGGCGACCCGTCCCTCTACAGCGCCATGCGCGAGCAGGCCGACACGCTCGACAGGGAAGGCGTCGATTACGAGATAGTCCCCGGCGTATCCTCCGCGTTCGCGGCAATTGCGGCACTAAAGAAGGAATTCACCAAGCCGGGAGTAACCCAGACGGTCATATTCACGAGGCTCGAGGGCAGGACCCCGGTGCCCGCCTCCGAGGGCCTGTCTTCGCTGTCAAGCCACAGGGCGAGCATCTGCGTCTTCTTGAGCGCCGGGATGATAGACAAGGTCATAGAAGAGCTTCTAAAGGGCTACCCGCCCGAGACCCCCGCGGCCATAGTCTACAGGGCGACATGGGAAGACGAGAAAAAGATAACCGGCACCCTCAAGGATATAGCGGCCAAGGCAAAGAAGGCCGGGATAACTAACCACGCCCTCATAATGGCCGGTGAGGCGATAGGGGACACACACGCGGCGTCGCTCCTTTACGACAAGGGCTTCAAACACGGGTTCAGGAAATGAAAAAGGCGTTCATATACTGGCTGCCGCTCGTCGTCTATTCGGCCGTAATAATCTACCTCTCGATAGACCCGGAGCCCCCGCAAGCGGATATCGTCGGGCTCGATAAGGTCTTCCATTTCCTCGCGTACGCGGTGATGGGGGCGCTCTCGGGCAGGGCTATCGCCTCGGCCTTCGGCAGCGGCGCGGACAAAAGGCGCGTTATCGTCATCTCCGCTTTTGCGTTCAGCTTCATCTTCGGGTTTTTGATGGAGGTCTGGCAGAGCTTCATCCCTGAGCGTAGCGCCGAGGTCCTCGACATGATAGCGAACGGGGCCGGGGGGCTCTTCGGCGCGTTTGTTTTCAGCCGGTTCATTAAAAAGGAGGCGCTTCGATGATACTCGGTGAGAAGACGATGGACGGGTTCAAAAAGTCCGTAAGGAAGGCGCGGACGCTGATTGTCCCCTTCGGCACAATAGAGGCGCACGGCTCGCACCTGCCTCTTAATACCGACACCCTCATAATAAGGGAGGTCGTGAAAAAAACGGCCGAAAGGAACGACAGGGTATTCATGGCCCCGCCTCTGCAGTACGGCGTATGCACGTCTACCGCGCAGCACCCCGGCACCATAGGCATAAGGGCCGGGACATTGAGGCACATAGCTAAGGATATCGTGAGGGATGGCTTCAGGCAGGACCTGAGGAACTTCGTCCTCGTATCGGGCCACGGCGGGGGCCTGCACATGGCGGCGCTCAAGGAGGCGGCAGAGGACCTGGTCGGCGAGCTGCCGGGGCTTAAGATAGCGGCGTTCTCGATATACGAGGTGCTCGGCAAGGAGCTCGAAGAGATAGCGGAGACAAAGAACGACTCCCACGCCGGGGAGATGGAGACGTCTTTGGTATTGTACCTCGCCCCGAGGTTAGTCAATGGCAGGGCAAAGGAGGAATACCCCGAATTCCCCAGGCCGATGGTGGTAAAGGATAAGGTGAAATACTGGAAGGGCGCTGTCTGGGGCGACCCCGGCAAGGCGAGCGTGGAGAAGGGCGAGCGCCTCTTTAACCTGATGGTCAGCAGGCTCGAAGGGGTCGTGACCATGCTTGAAAAATCCTGAGATGGCTGAAAGGTTCACACCCGTCGCGCCTTTGACCGTATTCCCGATAACGGACAGGGGTCTTGCTTTAGCCAGAAGGCTCGAAAAGAAGTACCGGGATGTCGTCATACACCGGCCAGCGGCCCTTAAGGACGGAAGGCTTAAGCACGAGGTAAAGGCGGCGTTCAAGGGCTCCAGGGCGCTGCTTTTCATATCCGCCTCGGGCATAGCCGTAAGGGCGATAGCGCCGCTACTCAAGGGTAAGCACCTTGACCCGGCAATCGTATTGATGGATGAAAAGGGGAGGTTTGCCGTAAGCCTTCTCTCCGGCCATATGGGCGGGGCGAACAGGCTCACGAAAGAGCTTGCGTCGTTCTTTAACGCCACGCCAGTTATCACTACGGCAACCGACATCTCGAATCTCCCTTCGATAGAGGATGTCTGCGAGAAATTCGCGCTCAAGATAGAGAACCCCGAAGCGATAAAAAGGATAAACTCGGAGATACTTAAAGGCAATAAGGCCGTTATCGTTGACAGGTACCTTGGAAGACGCTGGCGCATAAAGGCCGCGTACGGAAGGCATTACATCTTGAGGGCCTCCTTTCCCAAGGACACCCGCAAGGCGGTTGCGATAATATCGGACAAATTATTGAGGCCGGCGGACAGGCGGAGGGCGCTTGTATTGAGGCCCCGCGAGTTCGTCGTCGGGATAGGGTGCAAAAAAGGCGTCGGCGAAAAGGAGATAGAGGCCGGGATAAGAAAAATGATGGAGGGGGCCGGGGTGTCGTTGCTTTCGATAAGGAACCTCGCCACCATAGATATCAAGAGGCATGAGAAGGGGCTATTGGATTACGCGAAGAAGGCGGGGCTTCCGATAGACTTCTATTCGGCGGGCGAGCTGAATAAGATTAAGCCGCCCTCTGGCGTATCAAGGTTCGTAAAGGAAAATACCGGGGCGGCCGGGGTCTGTGAGAACGCGGCGCTCCTTTCATCAGGCGGAAAGAGGCTATGGAGAAGGAAAAAAAGGCTCGGGAAGATAACGATAGCGCTGGCAAGGGCAGGATATACGTCGTAGGCATAGGCCCCGGCGGGTTAAAGCACCTGACAGCAAGGGCGAAAGAGGCGCTTCAGGAGGCCGACTGCGTCGTGGGGTACAAGAGGTACATCGGCCTTGTCGCGCCCTTGCTTGAGGGCAAGGAAATCTTCTCCAACGGCATGACCGAAGAGACGGAGCGGTGCAGATGGGCGATAGAGGCCGCCCTGTCGGGCAGGACCATAGCCGTAGTATCTTCCGGGGACTCGGGTATATACGGCATGGCCGGGCTGATACTTGAGCTGTTAAAGGGCAGGCGGGTTGAGGTAAGCGTGATACCCGGAGTCCCGGCGTTCGTGGCCGCGTCCGCGCTATTGGGAGCGCCGCTAATGCACGACTTCGCGTCAATATCCTTATCGGACCTCCTTACGGAATGGGCGAAGATAGAAGAGCGGGTCGAGGCCGCCGCAAAGGCCGACTTCGTCATAGTCCTCTATAACCCCAAAAGCTCGAAGAGGGCAGAGGGGCTTAAAAAGGCGATAGAGATAATCAGGCGGCACAGGAATGATAAGACGCCCGCCGGGTTTGTCAGGAACGCCACAAGGGAAGGCGAGGAGGCGATTGTTACGACCCTCGGGGATTTGGGTGAGCTATCCCATAAGACCGACATGCTCAGCATCATAATAGTGGGCAACTCCTCGACGTTCACGGACAACGGCAAAATGATTACGCCGAGGGGCTATAACATATAGACGCCCACGGAGGCGCTTTCAGATGGGATTGAAAAGGGCGGTAATAATAGTCTTCGACGGCATGGGTATCGGGGAGCTTCCCGACGCGGGGGACTATAAGGACGAAGGGAGCGACACCCTCGATAACATGATCCGCGCCGCAGGAGGGATAGACCTGCCCAACCTCTCGTCCTTCGGCCTCGGGCTCATAGAAGGGGTCACCGCCGTAAAAAAGGCCGCGGCCCCCCTTGCCTCGTGGGGCAGGATGAAAGAGGCCTCGCCCGGAAAAGACACGGCCACGGGACATTGGGAGATGGCCGGGATAATTCTGAAAAAGCCCTTTGCCACTTTTCCCAACGGATTGCCGAAAAAGATGATGGACAGGTTTGAAAAGGAGACCGGGTACGGGTACTTAGGGGGCATGCCCGCCTCGGGCATAGGGGTCCTCGATGAGTTCGGCGCCGAGCACATGAAGACCGGCAGGCTCATCGTCTACACCTCGGCCGACAGCGTCTTCCAGATAGCGGCGCACGAGGAGGTCGTGCCCGTGGAGGAGCTTTACAGGGTCTGCAGGATAGCGAGGGGGTTCCTCGACGGGTACGATATCGGCAGGGTCATAGCCCGCCCGTTCATCGGAAGGCCGGGGGAGTTCAAGCGCACGGACAGGCGGAAGGACTGGCCCGTGGAGCCTCCGGGAGAGCTCGTCATAGAGAGGATAAAGGCTAAGGGCCTGCCAGTGGTCGGCATAGGCAAGATCGGCGACATATTCGTCCACAAGGGGGTCACCGAGGAGGTCCACACCACGGGCGACTGCGACGGGATGGACAAGACCATCGATGCGCTTAAAAGGGTCAAGGAGGGGCTGATATTCACCAACCTCGTGGACTTCGACACCTCTTACGGGCACAGGAACGACGCGAAGGGCTACGCTAAGGCCCTTGAGGTAATAGACCGGAGGTTGCCGGAGGCCGTATCCCTGCTCAATGAAAATGACGTGCTCTTCATAACCGCGGACCACGGCTGCGACCCGACGACGCCCTCGACAGACCACTCGCGCGAATACGTGCCTCTGCTGGCCTTCGGCAAGGGGCTTAAAAGGGTCAGCCTCGGCACGAGGGAGACCTTCGCGGACCTCGGACAGACGCTCGCCGGGATATTCGGGGTGGGGCCGATAGGCAACGGCAGGTCTTTCCTGAAGGAGATCGCCGGGTGAGGAAGGTAAGGTCAAGAAGGCAAGCCCGTACCGGCCTTTGAAAAGAAGTAAAAAAGGATAGACTTAAAAAGGAGCTTTACGGTAATATAGAGAAGGACTAATAATAAATAAGTTACTAATCTTTCGCAGTAGGCATTGATGAACCCCGTAGTAAAAGAGGGCAGCCTGAGTCTCAGCACGGGCGGCTCCATAATCCGCTTTGGCTTCGGCCTTGAGCTTATACTCGGCTATTCGGCCGAAGAGCTCATAGGCAGGGACGTATCACGCCTTTTCCCGCCCGGTCTTGCTCATGAATACAGGTACTTGATCGATTCCGCCCGCTCCTCCCACGGCGTAAACAACAGCAGGATAAAGGCGCTTAAAAAGGGCGGGGAGGTCATCGATATATACCTGTCCATCTATCCGCTCAGGAGCCCCGGCGGAGAGGTCTATTCCTTCATCCTCACATTCAGCTCCGAGGTCAATAAAGAAGTACCGGCGATACTCTCGGACGAGTTCCAGAGGATATTCAGGTTCTCGAACGACGCCGTGGCCGTGACCGACAGGGACGGCAACATCATAGACGTCAACAGGACGTTCCTCGACACCTACGGCTACACGAGGGAGGAACTCCTCGGAAAGAACCCGCGGATGCTCAAGTCCCAGCACTCCACTAAGGAGCTGTACGAGAAGATGTGGAGGGACATCCTCGACCCGCACAAGGGGTTCTGGAAGGGCGAGATAATAAACCTTGCCAAAGACGGGCGCGAGGTCCCCATGCTCCTTTCCATCAACGCCATAAAGGACGGCCGGGGCGAGATAAAGAACTTCCTCGGGATCGCCTTCAACATGTCGAAGCAAAAGGAGCTCGAAAGGATAAGAAGGCTCTACATCGACCACATTATCCATGATATAAGGGGCCCGCTTACGACGATAATGGCCAACGCCGATATCCTGCGCGTCAGGATAGGCCCGGAGCTCCAGGAAAGGGACAGGAGGAAGTTCGACCTCATTCTCTCCGCCTCGAAGAGGATAGACGGCATGGCCGCCGACATACTCGATTACAGCCGGGCGCAG
Organism: Deltaproteobacteria bacterium; assembly: GCA_016219015.1. Lineage (GTDB taxonomy): Bacteria > Desulfobacterota > GWC2-55-46 > GWC2-55-46 > GWC2-55-46 > JACRCL01. Next base: position 25,315 of record JACRCL010000031.1, on the reverse strand, counting down.
TCGGGCAGGGTGGCGCTCAAGAAGACAACGGTGAGCCTCGCCAGGGTGCTGAGGGAGGCCTTCCTGCCTTTCGAGCACTCCGGCAAAAGGCTCATCCTTAACGGCTCCCCTTACCACGAGGGCGCGATAGAGGACAGGGAGATACATGCGGACGAGGACAAGCTCAAGAGGATAATCTATAACCTTTTGAGCAACGCCATGAAGTACGCCTCGGCGGAGGTGAGGGTCGATGTCGAGTCAGGCGGCGAATGGCTCAAGCTGACGGTCGCGGACGACGGCAAGGGGATTTCCGCGCTTGACGCGGAGCGGATATTCGACGCGTTCTATCAGACCGAGGAAGGCATCAAGACCGGCGGCGCCGGACTGGGCCTCAGCATAGTAAAGACCTTCGTGGAGGCGCACCACGGCAAGGTCTGGGTGGAGCCCGCGCAAAAGGGCGCCACCTTCAAGTTCATCATACCGAGTAAAGACGCTCCACTGGCCGGGGTTGACGGGCGCCTCAGAAACGTGCTAATCTAAAGACTTGTTAATTCAATCTCCGAGCCAATACCCCTAAGGGCTTGAACCGCCTAAGGGGCTTGGCCGTCAGGGCACGCGCTGGAAACGGCCTTGCCTCCCTTGTTGGAAAGGAGATTCTCACGCAAGCCAACCTTTCCAGGGTTGGTTTTTTTTTGCGCTTCAAAGTTCGAAGGCTATCATGAAAAAAAACGGCTTCAGGATACCGGAGGGCAGGTGATCGACCTATTCCCGCTCATCCTTACGGTAAAGGTGTCGTTCTTCGCCACATTCTTTACGGCCTCGATCGGGCTCGTCCTCGCGTGGACGATGGCCAAGAGGGACTTCTTCGGAAAGAACGTCCTCGACGTCCTCATAATGCAGCCGCTGGTCATCCCGCCTACGGTGCTCGGGTATTATCTGCTTTCCCTGTTCGGCAGGTCGAGCGTGCTCGGGGCTTTCCTCGATTCGCTCGGCATAGAGATAGTCTTTACCTGGAAGGGGGCGGTCATCGCGTCGATGGTGTCGTCCCTGCCGCTGTTCGTAAAGCCGGCGAGGGCTTCCCTTGAAGGGGTCGGCCGCGAGCTCGAGGACGCGGCGCGGCTCCTTGGCAAGACCGAGTTCCAGATATTCAAGACCATAACCCTGCCGCTGGCCTGGAGGGGCATAGCCGCCGGGATAGTCATGGCCTTCGCGAGGGCCACGGGCGAGTTCGGCGCCACCCTCATGGTCGCGGGTAATATCCCCGGCGTGACGCAGACGCTCCCGATAGCCATATTCGACGCGGTGCAGAGCGGGGATACCCTGTCGGCGAACATCCTCGTCGGGATAATCACGCTCTTTTCATTCCTTGTCCTTTTCGCCGCCGCAAGGTTCACGAGGGGGAGGCTATGAACCTGGAGCTGTCCCTTAAAAAGGCCCTCGACGGTTTCTCGATAGACGTTAAACTCCAGCTCGATTCCGAGATGCTCGTGCTCTTCGGGCCGTCCGGGGCGGGCAAGACCCTGATACTCAAGATGATATCCGGGATGATAAGGCCCGACGAGGGGTCCATCTCCATCGGCACAAGGAAGGTCTTTGATTCCGCCGGGGGGATAGACGTGCCGATAAGGGAGCGGAAGGTCGGCTTCCTCTTCCAGGACTACGCCCTTTTCCCCCACATGACCGTGTACGGGAACATCTCATACGGGATAAGCGGGCTTGAAAAAGAGGCGGTTACGAAGAAGGTCGGCGAGCTCATTAACGTGACACGGCTTGCGGGGCTTGAGAACAGATACCCGCATGAGCTCTCCGGCGGGCAGAAGCAGAGGTGCGCCCTGGCCAGGACCCTTGCGGTGGAGCCGTCGCTCCTTCTCCTCGACGAGCCTTTCTCGGCCCTCGATTACCAGGTAAGGGAGAAGTTGAGGGCCGACCTCGTCAATATCCACGCCATGTACCCGATTACCACCATACTCGTAACCCACGACCTCGAAGAGGCCTTCATGCTCGGCAGGAGGATCGCGGTAGTCAATAACGGCAGGATCGAGCAGGTCGGCACGCGCGAGGACGTCTTCTACAGGCCCGTGACAAGGGACGTGGCGAGGTTCATGGGCGCGAGGAACATCTTTAACGGGACAGTCGTCTCAACGGACGGCCCCTCTACCGTGATATCGAGCCCGGATATCGGCGCGGTAAAGGCGATAAGGACGGAAGGGCTCATGCCCGGGCAGGAGGTCTCTTTCTGTATCAGGCCCGAAGAGATACTCGTCATCCGGCCCGACAGGACCGTGGACCCGAAGGTGCAGGACAACATACTCGAGGGCGAGATAGCCTATACAACCGGCAAGGGCTCGACCCAGATACTTTTTTTGAAGGTTGGAAAGGGAGATACGCTCCTGAAGATAGAGCTGCCGAACTTCGTGCTCCGGAAGTTAGGGCTTGCCAACGGAAGGCGTATCAGGGTATCATTAAAAAGGGAGAATGTCTGGGTAATACCCTGAAATATAAACATTTTCAGACTCTTAGCAGGCTGTTGAAAGACAGCCTGCCAACTCTTGTTAGAGGCTGATGGACCATAGGGCGCTGGAGGAGAAAAGCCATTCGGCTGACATAGACAGGGAGCTTAAGGGCCGGCTTAAGATTTCCGTGACCCTTACGGCGATAATCTTTGTCGCCGAGCTCGCAGGCGGGTACCTGACGAACAGCCTCGCGCTCATGAGCGACGCGGCGCACGTCTTCATGGACGTGCTCGCGCTCTCGTTGAGCTGGTTCGCCATATACATCTCGGAGATGCCTCCCACGAACAAAAGGACCTACGGCCTCCACAGGGCCGAGGTATTCGTCTCGTTCATCAACAGCTTCGTCCTGTTCATCGTAACTTTCGTCATATTCTACAAGGCTTACCAGAGGTTCTTCTCGCCCGAGCCGGTCGAGAGCATCGGCATGATAATCGTGGCGGTGATAGGGCTCCTGGTGAACATCGTGGTGGCGCTCTGGCTCCATAGGTTCGCCGGGAGCGACTTGAACATCAAGAGCGCCTTTATCCACGTTATAGGGGACGCGGCCGCCTCCATCGGCGTGATAGCGGGCGCGGCCGTCATCTATTATACCGGGTGGTATCCCGCTGACCCGCTCATAAGCTTCGTCATAGGCTTCATAATCCTTTTCGGGACCGTAGGCATAATGAAGGAGTCCTCGCACATACTCCTCGAGGGCGTGCCCAAAGAGATAGACTTCGATTCGGTCCTCAAGGACATAAAGGCCTTCAGGGGCGTTAACGGCGTCCACAGCCTCCACATCTGGTCGATATGCCATAACGTCTACGCCCTGAGCGCCCATGTGGACATAGCGCCGACCGAGAGGTGGAGGATGGGCGAGATTTTCGAGGAAATAAACGGAAAACTTGCCCAAACACACCATATCTTCTATACTACCCTACAGGCGGAATGCCTCGGGTGCGAACAGAACGACGTATTGAGGAAGCTTGCGCACAAGGAACATAACCACAACCACCTCCACTGATAAATCCGATATAATTAACGTAAGGAGGCCCCTGCCGGGGCCATTTATTAGCAGGCTGCTGAAAAACTTAAAATAACATACAGGCTGCTCAAAAAGCTCCAGATGCGAGGCGTCGAGAAGCGAGGAATGAGGCGTACTTTTCCGTACGCTGCAGTGACGAGCGACGAAGACAACAAAGCAGATGGACTTTTTCAGCAGCCTGTCAGTAAATCCATTCCTCAAGGGGGTTTTATGCCGAAAGTGAATCCTTTGCCCGCGGAAGAGCTTAGCTGGAGATGCGACCCTCTGGCTTTCCCTTTCAAGACCACGGACGAGATACCGTCCCTGCAGGAGATAATAGGGCAGGAAAGGGCGATGAGGGCCATAGACTTTGGGCTCGGGGTGGCGAACCACAACTACAACATCTTCGTGCTCGGTGAGAGCGGCACCGGCAAAAGCTCCACCATAAAGGACATAATCGAAGCCAAGGCCAAGGACGAGCCGGTGGCCGACGACTGGTGCTACGTCTACAACTTCTCCGACCCCGACTCCCCCATGGCGGTGAACCTGCCCCCGGGCAGCGGCTCCGACCTTGCGGGCGACATGGACGAGATCATCGAGGCCTTGCGGAGGGACATACCCAAGGTCTTCGAGTCCAAGGACTACGAGAAGCACAGGGACGAGATACTCGAAGGCCAGCAGGAAAGGACGAGGGCGATATTCTTCAGGCTCGAGCAGAAGGCCCTGGAAAAGGCCTTTATCATCAAAAAGACCGTGAGCGGGCTTTCCGTGGTCCCGGCGAAAAACGGCAAGGCCCTGTCCCAGGAGGAGTTCGATGCCCTGCCGAACGATAAGAAGGCCGCGATAGAGCAGGAGCTCGCCATAATGCAGGATAAATTGAGCGACGCCATCCGGGAGGCGCGCACGATCGAAAAAGAGACAAAGGACAGGATAAACGCGCTCGACAGGGAGGTCGTCCAGTACGTGGTTAACCCCCTCATAAACGAGCTGCTCGACAAGTACAAGGCATTCAAGGGGGTCGTGGAGTTCCTCTACAAGGTAAAGGAGAACATACTCGACAACATAGACGACTTCAGGCCCAGGGAGGAAGTCCCGCTGGCGTTAGGGGGGATAAGGATACAGAGGCCCGAGCCGGCGTTCGAGCGGTACAGGGTCAACCTGATCGTAAGCAACAGGGACACCGAGGGCGCCCCCGTGGTCTTCGAGGCCAACCCCACCTACTATAACCTCTTCGGCAGGATCGAGTACAGGATACAGCTCGGCGTGGCGACGACGGACCTCATGATGATAAAGGCCGGGAGCGTCCACAGGGCGAACGGCGGCTATCTCATAGTGAACGCCTTCGACATCTTGAGGAACATCTTCGCCTACGATTCGATAAAGAGGATGCTCAAGAACAGGGAGGTAAGGATAGAGGACGTCTGGGAGCAGTACAGGCTGATATCCACCACTACGCTGAAGCCCTCGCCCATCCCGATAAACATAAAGCTCATACTCATAGGCGAGCCTTTCATCTACTACCTCCTTTATAACCTCGATACGGAGTACAGGAAGCTCTTCAAGGTGAAGGCCGACTTCGACAACGTGATGGTCCGCGACGACGGCAACGTCCAGAGGTACGCCCATTTTGTGGCCGCGCGCTGCAGGGAGGAGGGGCTGCTGCCCTTCGACCCCACGGGCGTGGGCAAGATCGTCGAGTTCGGCGCGAGGACCGCGGGCGACAAGGAAAAGCTCACGGCCCGCTTAAACGACATAAAGAACCTCGTCGTGGAGGCGAGCTACTGGGCGGGCGTGGAGGGGGCGAAGACGGTGGCGGCCTCGCACGTGGAGAGGGCCGACAGGGAAAGGATATACAGGAACTCGAAGTTCGAGGACAAGCTTACGGAGTACATAAAGAACGACACGATAATGGTCACCACCGACGGCAGCGTCGTCGGGCAGGTGAACGGCATAGCGGTGCTCGACCCCGGCGACTACGCCTTCGGCAAGCCCTCGAGGATAACCGCGCGCACGTTCATGGGCGACGCCGGAGTGGTGAACATCGAAAGGGAAGTGAAACTGAGCGGCAGGATACACAACAAGGCGCTCATGATACTGACGAACTTCCTGGGCGAAAGGTTCGCCCAGAACTTCCCGTTGACGCTTTCGGCCTCCATCACCTTCGAGCAGCTCTACGAGGAGATAGAGGGCGACAGCGCCACGTGCACAGAGGTCTACGCGCTCCTTTCAAGCCTCTCCGGCCTGCCGATAGACCAGGGCTTCGCCGTCACAGGCTCGATGAACCAGAGGGGGGAGGTCCAGCCCATAGGAGGGGTCAACGAGAAGATAGAGGGGTTCTTCGAGGTCTGCAAGGCGAAGGGCCTTACCGGCAGGCAGGGGGTCATAATACCGAGGAGGAACGTCAGGCACCTCATGCTCAAGAAAGAGGTGATTGAGGCGGTTAAAGAGGGCAGGTTCAACGTATACCCGATAGACACCGTCGATGAGGGAATGGAGATACTCTCCGGCACGCCCGTGGGCGAGAGGGACCCGGAAGGTAAGTACCCCGAGGGCACGGTGAACTTCCTCGTCGAGAAGAAGCTCTTCGGCCTCGCGAAGAGCTTGAAGGAGTTCGGGCGTCCCGAGAGAAAAAAAGTGGAAGAGAAGAAAGACGATAACAGGAAGGAAGCCGCAGCGGAGTAGGAGATGCTGGTAAGCGAGATATTCCTGAGCATCCAGGGGGAGTCGACCTACGCGGGCCTGCCGTGCATATTCATAAGGCTCGCGGTGTGCAACCTTAGCTGCACATGGTGCGATACCCCTTACGCGCAGACCATCGAGGGCTCAAGCGAGCTTGAGATAAATGATATAGTGAATGAGGTAAAAAGGTATAACTGCGGGCTTGTTGAGATTACCGGCGGGGAGCCGCTGGTCCAGGCCGAGACCATAGCTCTCGTCAAAAGGCTTTTGGACGACGGCTTCAAGGTCCTTATAGAGACCAACGGGAGCGTAAGCCTCGCCCCTCTCGACAAAAGGGCCGTAAAGATAGTCGATGTAAAGTGCCCGTCGAGCGGCCACTGGGGGACGTTCCTCCTTAAGAACCTCGACTTCATAACGGCCGAGGACGAGGTCAAGTTCGTCATAGGCGACAGGAACGACTACGACTGCGCGAAGCAGTTCCTCTCCGAGAACGTCAAGGACAGGACAACGAAGGTCCTCTTCGCCCCTGTAAGGCCCGCCCTGGAGCCGAGGATACTTGCGGACTGGATACTGAAGGACTCATTGAAGGTCAGGCTCCAGCTCCAGCTCCATACCTATATCTGGGATAACGAGAGGGGCAGGTAAGGGGGGAGCGGGTTTTTTCCTTAACCCCATTTTCATTTTTATTCAAACGCGCTCCGGGCTGTGGTAATATAGGCCTCTGCCCTCAGGGGTAAAATCATTAAGCAGGTCAAGCCAGGTCCGGATGAAGCCATTCATATTCGCCTCTCTCGCTCTCTACGCAATAAGCCTCGTCTCGGTCATTATCTTCCATCTTAAAAAAAGCCGCCCCCTCGATAAGCTCTCCAGGGCCCTTATGGCCGCGGGGCTCCTTGCTCACACCGCCGGGCTCATCGAACGGATATACTCCACTGGACACGCGCCCATGGCCTCGATGTACGAAACGCTCGTCTTCTACGGCTGGGCAACCGTGCTCGTAAGCGTCATCGTCATCTTCAGGTACGATGAGCGCTCAACCGAGCTTGTGACGACGCCGGTAGCGATGCTCGCCTTGATATTCGCGCTCCTTAACGAAAAGCCGGGCGGGCCGCTCACGCTTATACTGAAGACCCATTGGTTCGAGACGCACGTGACCGCGTCTTTCGCCGCGTACGCGCTATTTACCCTGGCCTTTTCAGGCGCGCTCCTTTATCTCGCCAAGAGAAGGGGCGTAGAAGAGGAGGAGCTCAGGAAGTACCAGGAGATAGCTGGCAGGTCGATACTGTGGGGGTTCTTTTTCTTCTCCGCCTCGATGTTCGCGGGCGCCGTTTGGGCGTACCTCGCATGGGGGACCTACTGGATGTGGGAGCCGAAGATAATCTGGTCATTCATAGTGTGGTTCTATTACGCCGGGGCCATGCACGCGTACTTCGTCAAGGAGTGGAGGGGGACGGGGCTGTCGGCGGCAACGGTAATAGGGTTTTTCGTGACGCTCTTCACCTACATCGGGGTATCGCTGCTCATGAAGAGCAGCCACAGCTTCTGAGCAGGCCGCTCAAAAAATCCATCTGCTTTGTTGTCTTCGTCTTGTAATAACGTAAGGAGGTACGTCTCATTCCTCGCTTCCCCTATTTCAATGGGGGCCTCGCATCTGGAGCTTTTTGAGCAGCCTGAATAAATGCCGAGGGTTTTTAACAGGCAGGCCGCACAAAAAGTCCATCTTACGCGGGTTCAGGTTTGTAACCTGAACCCGGAAATTCGTAATCCCAGGAAGATTATCTTTTAGCCCAATGCCTCTTTGCGCATTGCCATGCGCTTTCGGGCATAGGGCTCGCTCCCTGCATCCTCCTGCCGCGGGCGAGCCCGCCGAACCTTCCTCGAAATACGCCTTCCGCCCCGCTCGCCCGCCCATCCACCAACCCTACGGTCGCTACACCCTATGCCCTGTGGGTTTGAAAAGAGAAAGCATAAAAAATAGCGGGTTCAGGTTGCAAACCTGAACCCGCGAAGAGACCTGTTTTTTCGAGTTAATCTCCCTTGCTGCGCCCCTTCCTCCACCATATTATCGCCGATTTCTTGGTGAACTTCGCGAAGAGCGTCCCCTTGCGCTTTACGAGCTTCTTGGAGAGATAAGATTTAAGCTTGTAGTCGTGCTCCTCGGTCACTATCCCGAGGTACTCCTTCCAGAACTCGACGGCCTCGTCGAGAGAGTCGAACGGCTGGTCGAAGTCATAGTCTATTATCTCGACGTTGGCGAATATCCCCATGTCGTGGAGCGCCTTGTAGGTGCTGAAGTAGTCCCCCCTCTCTCCGAAAGGCCTTCCGAAAAGGAGCGGGTAGAGCTCCCTGTAGTAGAACTTATCGGCCTTCGGGTCGGCGTTTTCGATTATGAAGACCGCCTTCCTCGCAAGCCCGTCTATCTCCCTTAAGAATGTCTCCGGCTCCTTCAAAAGAGTCGGCACGTTGGCGCAGAGTATCGCGTCGTGCGGCTTTATCTCGGTCTCTCCCCAGCGGGCAAGGACCGGCTTTATGTCCTTTATCTTCTCCTTGCCGATATCCTCCTTGAGTATCTCTATCATCGCGCGGGATGCGTCGAGCGCGGTGACTTTTTTTCCTGCTTTGGCAAGCGGGATGGCGAGCGTCCCGCACCCCGAGCCGATATCGAGGAAGGTCCTTGCGTCCTTAGTCCTCGGCAGTATTATCGACATGGCCGTCTTCGGGAGCGTCGAGTACTCGAGCCCCCGCCTGTACCAGTCCGCCTTCAGCCTGTTCCAGTACCCCGGCCCCTGCCCGCTTGAATTCGCGTTGGTGTCCATGATCTTTCTTGTCCTCCTACTTTAAAAGCTCCATCGGGGCCTCTATCAGGCGTTCGAGTATGCCGAAGACGCTCTGTTCCACGCTCTTCGTGGGCACCGGGTCGATCTCCGGGGCCTTTAAGGGCCCCTCGACGCTGAAATAAAAGCTGACGGTGCTCTTCTCCTTGCCGGTTATTATCCAGCCCGCAAGGGGTATGCTCGATATTATCTTGTCTATCGTGACGAACGGGTGCACCGCCAGTATGCTGTCGATGGTGGAGTCCGGCGCGTTTATGCTGCCGTAGGCGGACATGCGCATCGAATCGCTGTCAAAGGCCAGGTTGTCCGTTTTTATTATACCATCGGCCATCGAGAAGTCACCCGACAACATCTTGTAAGGCATACCCTCTTTAAGCAGCTCGTCTATCGACAGTATGTTCAGGACCGAGAATATCTTGGACATGAGGAGGAACCTCCAGAGCCTCCCGCTCTCGGAGATAAGCTCCGCCTTCCCGTTGAGGCCGGAGGCGAATTCGCCGCCCCTCTTCCCGGAAAGCGTTATGCCGCCTTTCAACGGGCCGGAGAGCACCGGCTCCTTCGCCCCGAAAGACGCGACCATCGTGCCGAGGTCTATGTCCGCTAATTTCGCGTCAGCCTCGAAAAGGATCGGGTTTTCTGGGTCCCTGTAGAGCGTTACCCCGCCGGTGGCCCTCCCGCCGTCTATGGTAAGACTTATCGGCGCGAGGCGGACCGTTTTACCCTCGAACCTTGCCTCTATCCTCAAGTCGCTGAACTTATGGTTCCACACGTCGCCTTCGGCCACCCTTACGCTCCCGGAGCCGGTGATGGGGGCCGCGGGCTTCTCACCTTTTTCCTTGAAGACCTTTTCCCTCGCGGCTTCTTTTAAAGCCTTTTCCTCGCCCACCGCCTCGGTCTTTTTCCTGAAGATGTCCTCGGCCCGGAGGCGTGGAGAGGTAATATCGAAGCTCAGGGACTTGCCGGATATGCTGAGGACGTCTATGCTGCCTGACAGGGAGCTTTCACCGGCAGCGAGGCCTTCGATCTCTATGCGCGCCCTGTCCCCGTCGAAGCGGGCAACGGCGTTTATGCGCTCAACGGGCCTGGCTATCAGGGGGGTCTTGAAGTGGCCGTCCCTGACGCCTACCTCGCCCCTGTATTGGGCGGCCTCATCCGGCCCCTTTGAAGAGCTTACGCTGAACGATACGACCCCTCCCGATGGGAAGTTAGTCTCAAGGAAGGGAGAAACGTCGTCGAGGTCTGAAAGAGGCATCCTTTCGGAGGAGGCCGAAAAATTGTAAGCCGACGTCTGCCGGTCTACTTTCCCGGCAAGGGCCAATGTGGTGGAGCCGAACGAGGTGAGTCCGTTCTTTACGGAAAGGGCCTTGCCCTCCACCGCAAGACCGCCCTCTATACCGAGAGGGTAGTCCCGTTCTTTCCTTACGAACTCTTTGTATTTTATGTAGGCAGGGGTAGTATCGATATGGAAATCCGAGATGAACGAGGCGGGGCGTCCCTTCGCGTTGGCCTTGAACAGCACGTCCCCTTCGAGCGCGAGGCCCGCGTAAGCCCTATCCTTCATAAGCGCTTCAACGGTGGTGCCTGAGATGTTTCCTTCGGCGTTCAGGTCGAATGAAATGTCTTTGTCCCTGTAGTTGAGTACGGTCCCCTTGAGCTTCATGTCCGAGAAGCCGTCTGAAGCGCTCAAAGACCTTATCTCTATCTTTGAATTGTCGAACCCCGCCTCGCCGTTTATGGAGGTAAGGGCTACCGGGAAAGGCTCGTAGGAGAGCGCGCCGTTACCGACCCTAACGCTGCCCGAATACTCGATTGGTTTTTTGCCTTTTATGGAGCCCTTTGCCTTTGCCTCAAGGATAACGTCGCCTTCGGCATTCGCCCGCCTGAGCCTTTCAGTGAAAGGGCCTTCGACACCCATGGTGAGTTCCTTGGCCAGCCCGAGGCTTTCGTTCGCGTCAAAGACCCCTTTCAGGGAGAGGTCGTATGAGAGCCCGCCCGTCAGGCCGCTAAGCGACCCTTTAAGCTCCTCGACGAGTTCCTTGTTGTACCTGCCTGTAAACCCCGTAATCCTTACGCCGTTGTTCTCAAGGGAGGCGACGCCGGTCACCCCTGAGAAAGGCTCCTTGAAGCCGGGGTATCTGAAGCTCAGGTCGTTCAGGGTCACGGCCGCGGAGACGGCCCCCGGCGTGCTTAAAAGCCTTTTGCCTTTAAGGGTGTCGACGTCGGCCGAGAGGCTGAAGCTTTCGAGCTTTACGGCGCCGCCCAGCGGGACTATCGACGCTATCCTTTTTGCCGTTTTCACGGGGATGATCTTCATGGGAAGGAGGCCTTTAAGGGAGGCCAGCCCCATCGGCGTGGTGGAGGCTGAAGCCTCGATGAGCCTGTTCTCCTTTGGGCCGGTCACGCCGACGCTGCCGTTTATGATGGACTCATCGACGAGGAGCTTTATATCCGTAATGCTGAACCCGGAGCCTTTGCCGTCAGAGGTGTAATTAAAGGACGCCGAGCCCGAGCTTGACCGTACCGGCCTTTCGAAGAGGCGCGGGTAGGCGGCCTCAAGCCCGTTGTAAACGACGTTGCCGTTGACAAGCCTTTTTTCGCCGAGGGCGTACGAAAGGCTCATCTCCGCCTTTCCGCTTACCGAGGCGTTGTCCCCGGCCTTCATTAGATAAGGGTTTAAACGCTTCAGGTCAAAGGCCTTGAGGAGCGCGGTGCCTGAGATTACGTCCTTTTTCCTGTCGCCCGCTATCGATATCTCTGATGAGGGGAGGAGGAGGCCGTCCGCCTTGTAAAAAATCCCTTCAGGCTTTTCGTAAAGGTAGCCCTTTATGCCCGTGACCTCGAATACGGCGGGCGCTGCAGCGGAGAAGTCCGTGAACCTTACCGAGCTGCCGCTTATGTTAAAGGACTTTATCGCGAGCTTACCCTTCTTTTTTTCAGCCTCTTTTTCTTCCTTAAGGAACTTCCGGAGGTTGGTAACGCCGTCCTCGTCCCTTTCGATAAAGGCGGCGGCATCAATGGCATCCAGGTCCTCGAATACGGCCTTCCCCGTAAGGAGCGGCAGTAAAGACAAACGGGCCCTCAACGACCCGGCCTTCAGTAACGTCTTGCCCCCGGTCGAGGCAATTACGCCCTTGAGCCTGATATCAAGGGAGGGGAGGAATTTTATCACTATCTCATCGAACCCGACGTCCCCGTTTACGCGGGACTCTATCATCGATTCGATCCTTACACGGTAGCGCGTCAAGTCTATCGGGACGAGCGAGAGGTAGAGGGCCGCGATGATAAGCAGGGCCGAGGCGAGGGACAGGATAACGGCGAATATCCGCCGCTTTCTTCTTAAGTTCGCGTCCGTTTCCAAGGCCGGGCTCCGGGCAGCGCTAAGGGGTGAAGTTTACGGAAAAAAAGGGGTTACGGTTATTTTGAGAAGTATATGTCGCCCACGAAGGACTCCGCGGAGCTCTTTGTGTCGTCGGAATCTATCATGACGGAGACGCTGCCGACTTTGGGAGGCTCTTCCCTGAAAAGCCTCCTGTAGTCCTCGAGAACGTTCCTCTTTTCGCTGAACCACTCCCCGAGGCCGTCGCTGCCGCCCCTTATGACCATGTACCTGGTGTGCGCGGACTTCGTGCTCTGGACCGGGAGCCCCCGTGGGACGGTGGTGTCCCAGATGTAGCCGATGACGCGGCTGTTTACCGGGGCGGGCCACCTGGGGAAGACCACGTAGACCTGCGCCGCCTGGTCGTCAGCCGATTTTTTCCTGACGTCCCCGCCCTTCGGAAGCTCAGTGACCTTCCACCTCCAGTGCAGCACCGGGTAGTCCCTGATGTCGAACTTGGTCTCCCTGTAGAGCGCGGTCGAGGTGGAACTGCTCTTCAAGTGAAGGGCGTTGCCGAATTCGGTCTGAACGACCTCGAATTCGGCCTTGCCTTTCCACTCCTGCACCTTCCATCCGTCCACGCCCTTTGAAGAGGGGGCTATGGGGAGCGGCAAAACGTCCGTCTCAGCCGGCGCAAAAGTGAAGAGCGCGAGAGAGATGAGCAAAGCTGAAAAAAACACCTTCCCGATGCGCGCCCCGAAGGCCGGACAAAAGACGCGTGTATATGTCTCTTTTATTCTGGACAATTAATTAGCAGGCTGCTGAAAAAGTCCATCTGTACGGGTGCTTCATAGCCACTCTCGCTCGTTATTGGGTGAGTAGCCTCATTCCTAAGCTTCCCCATTTCAATGGGGGCCTCGCAGTGGAGCTTTTTGAGCAGCCTTTTAGAATTTTGAGTTTTTCAGCACCCGTTAAGCAAATAAACAGGCGGATCGATGGATTATCCCCGTACAGGGGGAAAAAGACTCAAAAAAAATTATATAGTAGAAAGACGGCCCGCGCAAGTGCGTTTTGAGGAGGGGGAGCTTGTTATTTTATAAGGTGCAGAGATGATTTTTTAAAAAACAGCGACGAGGACCCAATGTGGGTTAAGGTTTGCAACCTGAACCCTGAAGTTCTAAGGAAGCTCTGATTTATTCTACCAAGGTGTCATTCTGAGCGCAGCGAAGAATCTTGTCCTTCGGCAATTCAACAAGTTACAAGATTCTTCGTCGCAAAAGCGCTCCTCAGAATGACAGATAACAGAATTAATCAGAGCTTCCCTAATACAGATTATCTTTAGCCAAGGGCCTATTTGCGCATTGCCATGCGCTTTCGGGCATAGGGCTCGGCTCCCTACATCCCCGGTATGATCTTCTTGAGCCAGCCTTCTCTGGGCGCTATCGCCCCTTGAGGGCACATCTCCTGGCAGCAGTAGCACCTTATGCATCTGTCGTAGTCTATGTTTATGCTGCCGGATTTTTTCATCACCCGGGGCGGGCAGACCTGGACGCAGACCGAGCAGAGGTCGCAGAGGTCTTTATCCACATGAGGCCGGGAGGTCAGTGCCTTCCTTATCCTCCTGTCGATAAAATAGGGGAGCCTTGAGGCGAAGTTCACGCTCGACAGGGGCGGGAATACGAAGTTCTTTACCCGGACATCTTCTATATCCTCGCCCAGCACCTCTATGTTTTCAAGCTCCGCGCCTTCCATCCCCCGCTCTATCGCGGCCTTGAGTGTCGGGATTGACTCATGCCTCGCGCCCAGGGCCTCGGCCACTACCGTATCGAGCGCCACGCAGTCAATGGCGGAGAAGATCAGCCCCGTCTTCCTCGGGTCCCCGCTGCCGGGCCCATTTCCTTCCATTGCCACTATGCCATCAATGACCGTAAGCCTCGGCTTGAGGAACAGGTACAGGTCAAGGAGCATGGAGGCGAAGTGAGCGCTCTCGACGCCCGCGCTCAAATGCCACTGGCTCTTGAGCTTCCCGGGCACGCACCCGAACATGTTCTTGACGCCGAGCGTAAGGCGCATCTGCGCGTGCGTCTTGAGCTTCGGGAGGTTTATTATCCCGTCGAAACCGAGGGCCTCCTTCGCCACCTCGAGCCTCTTGAAGGTATGGCCTTCCGGGTTCTCGGCGATCGTAAGCTCCTTCAGCTCCACAAGCTCCGTCCCGGTTTCTTTGCATACCTCCAGGACCCCGCACCTTTCCGCCGCCTTCCTTGCCGTGCCAAGGCCCGGGCTGTCGCCGACATAAGGGCGCGCCCCGGTCTCTTTCACGAGTGAGATTATCGCTCTTACGAAATCCGGGTGGGTCGTAACGGCCGCTTCGGGGGGTTTGCCGGAAAGGAGGTTCGGCTTTATAAGTATCTTTTCGTCTTTTTTGACGAAGGCGCGGATGCCGCCCAGGGCGTCTATATTATCCCTTATCGCCCTGAGGACCGGGGCCTCGCCGTAAGAGACGCACCTTGTGATGGATACTCTGGCTTTAGCCATAGCGGGGTGGGAACGGGGTTTTAGCGCTGTTTCTTATTTTCTGCCGGGGAGGGGGACCATTCGTACAGTGTCACCCTGTCCCTGCCTCCTGACTTTGACCTGTAGAGGGCGTCGTCAGCCGCCTTTATTAGCTCGTCTATCGATATTACCGCGCCCTGCGGGTATATGGCAAGCCCGATGCTTACGGTGATGGACAACGCCGGGTAAAGGGCTGAGGTGAACGAGTAGGACTTTATGAGGTTCCTGAACCGCTCGCCTGCAAGGGTCGCGTTCTCGGAGTCGGTATTGAAGAGGCATATTATGAACTCCTCTCCCCCGAAACGGGCCAGGAGCTCGCCTTCCCTCTTGCACGAGGCCAGGAGAGAGCCGACCTTCCTCAGTATCTCGTCCCCGGCCATGTGGCCGTAGGTGTCGTTTATCCTCTTGAAGTGGTCTATGTCGATAAGCAGGCAGGCGAGCTTGAAGTTATGCCGTAGCCCCAGAGAGAGCTGCTCCCTCAGGGCCTCGAAGAAGTGCCTCCTGTTGTGGAGGCCCGTAAGCTCGTCCGTTACGGCGAGCTTTTCAAGGAGCGTGTTCTTCTCCTTGAGCTCGTCCATGAGGTTCCTCATGCGGACGAGGGACTTTACCCTCGCCACCAGCTCTTCGTTCTCGAAAGGCTTTATGAGGAAGTCGCTCGCGCCGAGGTTGAAGCCCGTCAGCTTTTTCTTCAGCGAGTTCTTCGTGCCGGAGAGCATTATTATGGGCACGTCCCTGCCGTCTTCCATGTTGCGTATCGTCGAGATGAACCTGTAGCCGTTTATCGAGGGCATCTCGATATCGGTTATTATGAACCCCGGCTTTTCCTCCACGAAGGCCTTTATGGCTGAAAGTCCGTCGTCGGCCTCCACGAAAACGGAGAATATGCCCTTGAGCGCGTCTTTTATCGAAAGCCGCGCCTGCTGGGAGTCGTCAACGAGCAGGACCTTGTCTGTCATCGGATCAGGCATCTTTTTATTATCGGTAGAAACGGTGAAAGGTTTAGCAGGCTCTAAGGGTGCTGAAAAACCTGGGATTTGCCAAGGGCTGTTCAAAATTCAGTAAGCGAGGCGTCGAGGAGGATAGGCGTACTATGTAGCCGCGGTGACGAGAGACGGAGACGACGAAGCAGTTTGCCTTTTTCAGCAGCCTGTTCCCTACTTCAGCGATTCGAGCCGTTTCTTGGCCAGATGCGCCTCGCTCGTCTTTGGAAAGCGTTCCATTACCTCTTTAAGCAGGACGCGGGCCTCTTTTTTGGAGCCGAGCTTCTCGAAGGCAAAGCCCTCCTTGAGCATCGATGCCGCGGCCTTCTCGCCGTTGGGGTATTTCTTCACGACCTTGTCGAATTCTATTATAGCCATCTCCCAGTCCCCCCTGGCGTAATATATCTCGCCGAGCCAGTACTGGGCGTTGGAAGCGAGCTTGTGGTTCGGGTACGATACCAGGAAGCCGCGGAAGGTCTCCGCGGCTTCCGTATAGTCCTTGTTTACGGTCTCCTTGTAGCCCTTCATGTAGACGGCGTCGGGGTCGGCCGCGTCTTTTTCGCCGCCTCTGGCGGCGGCCGGCTCTGAAGGGGCCTTCGGCGCGGCTTCGGCGGACGAGAGCCTCTTGCCGAGCGAGGCCACGGCCTCCCTGACCTCGGCCGCGTTCTTCGCCTCGACATCGAGAGCGCCTTTAAGAGTGCCGATGTCGCTCTCCGCGCCCTTCAGCGAGCCCTCGACAGAGGCTACCCTCTCGGCTATGGAGGCGACGGACGAGCTTACGGACTTTATCGATTCCTTCAGTCCTTCCCTGCCGTGCCCTTCCTCCTCGACGCTGCCCTGGACAAAGGTCATCTCGCCCCGGAGCTTCTCTATCGAGATGTTCGTCTCGGCCAGGGACCTTTTGACGTCCTCAATCTCTTTTTTAAGCTCGGCGGTACTACTGCCGGACTCAAGGGCCGAAAGGCGCGCCTTCATCGAGTCGTTGTCGGCCACGAGCCTGTCGACGTTTTTTACGAGCGTTTCCTGCTCGGCCGTCATTATGGGAAAGCCCGGCCCGCACCCTGTAAGGAGCAGGATTAAAAGCGCGAGCGGGGCCGGGTATTTTTTAAGTAACTGCGTCATCCGGTCTAATTCGCCGACGTTATGGCGAACTCGGCTCTCCTGTTCTTCGACCAGGCGTCCTCGTCGTGGCCCGGGTCGGCGGGTTTTTCCTCGCCGTAGCTGATGGTCGAGAGCCTCACGGCCTTTATCCCCATGTCCTCGAGGTACTTCTCGACGTTCTTCGCCCTCTTGTCCCCAAGCGCGAGGTTGTATTCCGTCTCGCCCCTTTCATCCGCGTGGCCTTCTATCCTGACCTTGACGCTGGAGTTAAGGCCGAGCCACTTGGCGTTCTTGCTGAGGCTTTCCCTGTCCCCGTCCCTGATATTGTACTTGTCGAAGTCGAAGTAGACCGTAAAGAGCTGGCCCTTCGATTCCGCTACCCTGGTGAGTTCGTCTCCGGGGGCCAGCGAGGCGAACTTGCCGCCGGACTTCGAGGCCGCTCCGCCCGAGAGGTCCTCGGACTTGACGTCTTCCGTAACGGGCTTGTCCTCCGGGACCACGACGGACTGAGGGGCCTTGTCGGATTCAGCGGAGGCCGCCGGAGGGGCCTGCCCCGCGATATCCTCGTTTATCATCTTCTTCCCGCCGCAGCCGGCGGCCAGGGTCATGGTCAGCAACATCAGGGGTAGGACCTTGTAGTAACGCTTCATGGTAGTAACCTCCTTTTTTCTTTCGGCGGGCTTGCCCGCCTTGCTGGAATTATTGAAGGAACGGCGACCATACCGGGGACTTCTCGCCCCCTACGCCGGTTGTAAGCTTTATCTGTCCTGTCCCGTCCGAACGCATGATGTACAGGGAAGAGCTGCCGCGTGAAGCCGAGCTGTAGACGAGGTACCTGCCGTCCGGGGACCACGAGGGGCTCCTGTTGCTCCCCTCGAAAGTAAGCTGCGTGGCGCCTGTCCCGTCAGGCTGCATGACCCAGATATTGAACGGCCCGGTGTCGGAGCGGGACCAGGCTATCAGTCTCCCGTCAGGCGACCAGGCCGGGCTTGAGTTGTATTTGCCGTTAAAGGTCAGCCTCTTCGCGTTCCCGGATAGTAAGTCTAACACAAAAATATGGGGATTTCCAGAGACGTCGGAGACGTAAGCGAGCTTCGTCCCGTCTGGCGACCACGAAGGCGAGACGTCTATTCCGTAGTTGTCCGTAAGCCTTTTGTACTCCTCGGTATTCAGGTCGAGCACATACAGCTCCGGGGACTTGTCCCCGCTTAGAGTCAGGGCGACCTTCGCCCCGTCCGGGGAGAACCTGCCGCCGATGTTTATCCCCGGCCTCCCGGATACCACGGTATCCTTTCCCGTGCGGAGGTCGAGCATGTGGAGGTTAGGGGAGCCTTTCTTGTAAGAGACGTATATTATCCTCTTGCCGTCGGGCGCCCACTGGGGAGAGAGGTTTATCGACCTGTTTTTAGTTATCTTGACGGCGTTCTTCCCGTCGTAGTCGGACATGTAGACTTCTTTGTTGCCGTCCTTGTCGGATATGAACAGGAGCCTCGTGGTAAATATCCCCTTCCTGCCCGTAAGCTCCTCGTAGAGCTGGTCCGTGAAGTAATGGATGACGCGCCGGGGGCTGGACAAGGAGCCTATGTAACGCTTGCCTATTATCTGCTTTTCCGTTACGCAGTCGAAGAACCTCACCTCGACGATAAGACTGTCTTTTTCGACCATGACCACGCCCTTTATGAGCGCGTCGGCCCCCACGGCCCTCCACTGCTTGAAGTCTATCTCGGATTCCGTCAACCCGGCCTTTTTAGGGTCCTCGATATAGGCGGACCTGTCGATGATGTTAAAAAGGCCGGAGAATTTGAGGTCGGACTTCAGGGTGTCCATAAGCTCGTCATTGAGGCCCTTTGCCGACTCAGCCGTTTCCGCGTCCACCGAAGCCGAAATCTTGAAGTCCTGTATGGCTATCGGGAGCCTTTTGGCCTGAGGGGCGGAGAGGTCTATGTAGACCTTCGCAACGGCGCTTTCGGCGACAGAGAGCAGAAAAAATAATAAAAATATCAGGATGAGCCGTCTTTTTATCATTGGGCTATTCCGTGCAGTTGGGGCAGAACCTCAACCCTGTCTCGAGTTGGCTGCCGTCGAGGTCCTGCGGCAGAGGCGGGAACGGGGCGGCCTTCTTTACGGCGTCGAGGAGGGACTGGTCGAACCGGGCGTTCCCGGAGCTCTTCTCAAGCCATACGTCCATAAGCGCCCCGGCCCTCGATATGCGCATCGACGCTATCACCGATACCTTGCTAAGCTCGAAACCCTCCGGGTATATCCAGTTCTCCTGCACCCTGTCGTGGATTATATTATAGTAAGCCGGGTACTTCGCCTGAAGGTTGCCGCCCGAAAGCCCTCTGCCCCCGCCCGTACCCGCGCCCTGTGCGGGGCTTTGCGGCGTAACGGCCGTTTCGTTTTTCGAGCCGAGCTCTTTTCTTATCTCGCCGAGGCGTTCGGAGGCGTATTTGGAGTCAGCCTCTTTCTTCTTCCTTATATCCTCGACCTTCGAGCTAACGAGCGCGCTTTCCTGCTTTTTCTTTATATTCTCGGCCAGCCTCTTGACGGCCACGGAGACTGCGGGGTCGCTGTCCTCTTTGACCTTCACGACCTCTTTTGGCAAGGCCTTCGCCTCCTGCTTCGGCTCCGCCTTTTTAAACTCTCTCGGAGGCTCCTTTACATCCGCCTCTTTCTTATTTACCTCGGATTGGGGCTGGGCAGGGGGCGGCCCGGGCGTTGCCGGAGCTTTTTCTTTCAGGCCCCCGGGGCCCACGAGGTCCACGGTATAGACAGGAGAAACGAACTGCCTGCCCGGCTCGTTGAAGATGATAAGCGCGGCCGACAGGACTATCACGTGGAGGATAAAAGAGCCGGCGAGGCTCTTTTTAAGGCCACGGCCGTTGATATTAAGGACGTCCACGGTTTTACCTCGGCAAAGGCTCGGTGACCATCCCGACCTTTTCTACGCCGGCCTTTCTTATATTTGCCATGACTTCCATAACGTAGCCGTACGGCACGGCCTCGTCGGCCCTGAGTAAGACCGTCTTGTTGCCGGCTGACCTGCGGATCGACTCTATCTTGGATTTAAGCTCGGAGGCTCCGAACGCCCTGCCGTTAAGGGATATCCTCCTGTCCCTTGTTATCGTTATCACAAGCGGCTCGTCCGCGGAGGAGATGTTCGACGCCTCGACCTTCGGCAGGTTGACGTCCACGCCTTCCTGCATCATGGGTGTGGTGACCATGAATATGATGAGGAGGACCAGCATCACGTCCACGAGCGGCGTGACGTTTATCTGGGACATGAGCCTGGTCCTTGGGCCGGGGGCGTCCATAGGTCAGCTCCCTTTCCTCGTTATCTGCTTCTCTATGACGTTAAGGAGGTCCGAGGAGAAGTTGCTCATCTCGGTAGATATCCTCCCGATGCGGGTCAATATGTGATTATAGCCCACAACCGCCGGGATCGCGGCCAGTAGCCCCATTGCCGTGGCTACAAGCGCCTCCGATATGCCCGGCGCCACCACCGCGAGGTTTGCGGCCCCCTTCGCGCCTATGTTCCTGAAAGACGTCATTATGCCCCAGACCGTCCCGAACAGGCCTATGAAGGGCGCGGCGTTGCCGGTGGTGGCGAGGAAGCCGACCGCGTATTCGAGCTTGGCGGACTCGATGGAGTTGGCCTTCTTGAGTATCCTCTGGAACCTTTCGAGGTCCTCTTTCTGGAGTTTTCCGCCGTGCTCGGCCTTGATGGTATTGGTAAGCTCGGCGTAGACCGGGTTGAAGAGGTTTACCAGCGGGGTGGCCTTGAAGTCCTTGGTCATGGAGTGGATCACGGAGAACTGGCGCTTGTCCCAGAAAAGGTCGTAGAACGCGGCAGTCTCCTTTTCGATCTTTCTAAGGAGCATCATCTTGTACGCGATTATGGCCCACGACAGCACGGAGAAGAAGAGGAGGACGAGGAGGACGAATTTCACCATGGGCCCGGCGCCCCAGACCATCTCCCAGAGCCCTGCCCCTGCCTGGTTTGTTATAGTGTTCACTCCCTAAACCCCCTTGGAATTACGGGTTTTATGATGACGGCTGTAAAGATACTATTTCCGAGGGTCCTGTTTCCGTGACTTTTATAAGCCAAAACATGACTTTATGAAATTAACACCAATAGCCTGAGTAGTCAATACCGTCCGGCTAATTTTAATTTGCTTTTAAGTGGCGCTTTAAATAAAATAGGGCGTTAATTGAATCTCCCCGCAGCAAGCTGCGGGGAATCTTCGACACAAAAGGAAAAAATTTCGATTCGCTCGCTAAACCCCGCCGCAAGCAGCGGGGAATGCGCTCGCTGTGCGTGTTCAGCAGGGTGCCGAAAAACTCAAAAATCGAAAATGAAGATAATCTGGATAGCTTTGGCCGGCGTCTTAGGGACTCTTGGGCGCTACTGGGTAGGCGGCCTTGTGCAGAGGGCGTACGGGGGCGTCTTCCCGTGGGGCACCTACGCCGTGAACATGGCCGGGTGCTTCCTCTTCGGGTTCGTATGGACGATGGCCGAGGAGAGGCTTATAATAAGCGGTGAGGCGCGCTCCATAATACTCATCGGGTTCATGGGCGCGTTCACGACCTTCTCTACCTTCATATTCGAGACGGACCGGCTGTTGAAGGACTCGCAGTGGGCGCTCGCGGCCGGTAACATCGCGCTGCAGAACGTCTCGGGTGTAGCCTTCCTCATGCTCGGGATAGCGCTCAGCAGGTTCTTATAAAAAAGGAGAATGAAAATTGAAGCTGCCGTCGGAATCAGAGCTTTTGAGGGTATTCATAGGTGAAAGCGACAAGCGCGGGGGCAGGCCGCTCTATCAGGTGATAGTGGAGGAGGCGAGAAGGCGCGGCATGGCCGGGGCAACGGTGCTGCGGGGCACGCTCGGCTTCGGCGTGCACAGCCGCATCCACACATCAAAGGTATTGAGGCTCTCCGAGGACCTCCCCATGGTCATCGAGATAGTCGATACCCCCGAGAGGATAGAGGCATTCCTCCCCGACCTCGACAAGCTCGTGGAAGAGGGGATGATAACCATAGAGAAGGTGAGGGTGTTGGCCTACAGGCACGGGGAGAAGGGGAAGGGGTAGCGGGCTGCCCGAAAAGTCCGTCTGCTTTTATCCCGGACGCAATTATGGGTACGCCAGCCGAATCCCGGGCGCTTTAGCGCCAGGGTTAAGGCTGGCAAATAAAAATGGGTTTTTCCTTGCCATCAAATTTCTCCGTTATTAATTTCTCCGTTATTTATAACGGAGAAATTTTCAATGCCTTTATACTTTGTTGTCCTCCTCGGAAAATCCTCGACGTACAAAACAAGTACGCATGCGGTTTTTCTCGTCGGCCGCCTCGTCTAAAGCCATTTCTTGCGTCCGGTTGAAAACTTTTGTTTTTTTGTACTAAAGCGGGTTCAGGTTGCAAACCTGAACCCGCGTAAGAAATGTTTTTGAGCCTTCTTTAAATAAGAAGTCCTTGTTTTTTCCTCCAATTTCAGCCTTAAAATCTTTTTTTCACTCTGCTTAGTTTTCCCTTGACAGGTACTATATGTTGTGGTTTACTATGACACATCCACAATATAGGGCGATTTCTCAGGGAAATCAAGCAGTTATTAATTTTTCCGTCTTTCATCCCGATAGCCTTTTTCTCCTCCGCCCCGGAAGGGGCGGAAAGCCGTAATCGACCTTAAATTCATGCTCGCGCCTTCAGCAATATGGAAGGCGGGCGGATTTAAATAAGCTGACGATAATATTCCGAAGGCCCGCCGTTTCCGTTCGTCTCCGGCGGACTTCAAAAATCATAGGGGGTAGGAAAGCATGGATCAGGACGTCTACAGCCGCCTTTTAAACACCGCCGTTCCGGCCAAGAAAAACCCGAAGAAGACCGGGCTCGAACCGGCCGGGCCGGCTATCGAAATCAATGAAAACGGCAAGAAGGTGCTGGAGAAAAGGTATCTGAGGAAAGACCCCGACGGCAGGCCCGTCGAGACGATAGAGGAGATGTTCAGGAGGGTGGCCCGGAATATCGCCGAGGCTGACAGGAGGTTCGACCCCGCCGCCGACATCGAAGGCATGGCGGACGAGTTCTACGAGATGATGACCTCGCTCGATTTCATGCCCAACTCCCCCACGCTCATGAACGCCGGGAGGGAGCTGCAGCAGCTCTCGGCCTGCTTCGTCCTTCCGGTGGAGGACTCGATGGAGTCGATATTCGAGGCCGTGAAGCATACGGCCCTTATCCATAAATCGGGCGGCGGCACGGGCTTTTCGTTCTCACGCCTGCGCCCGTCGGGGGATACCGTCGGCTCGACCTCGGGCATCTCCTCGGGCCCCATTTCCTTCATGACCGTATTCGACAGCGCCACCGAGGCGATAAAGCAGGGCGGCACGCGCAGGGGCGCCAACATGGGCATGCTGAGGGTAGACCACCCGGACATAATGAACTTCATCGTCTGCAAGGAAGAGAACACGAAGCTCAATAACTTCAACATCTCCGTCAGCCTCACCGAGGACTTCATGAAGGCCGTTGAGAGCGACGGCGAGTACGACATCGTAAGCCCGAGGACGAACAGGCCCGCCGCGAAGAAAAGGGGGCGGGAGGTATTCGACAAGATCGTCCAGATGGCGTGGAAGAACGGCGACCCCGGCGTGATATTCATAGACCAGATGAACTCCGACAACCCGACGCCGCACGTGGGGGCGATAGAATCGACCAACCCCTGCGGCGAGCAGCCGCTCCTCCCGTACGAGTCCTGCAACCTTGGCTCCATAAACCTGAGCAGGATGCTAAAGGGCAAGTCCAACGGCGACGGCGCGGGATACGAGTTCGACTGGGCGAGGCTCGAAGAGACCGTGGGCAAGGCGGTCCATTTCCTCGATAACGTCATAGAGATGAACAAGTACCCGATAGAGCAGATAGAGAAGGTCACGAAGAGCAACCGCAAGATCGGCCTCGGCGTAATGGGCTTCGCCGACATGCTCATAAGGCTCGACATCCCCTACAACTCCGAAGAGGGGATAGAGATGGCCGGGAAGATCATGGGCTTCATACAGGACAGGGGGAGGAAGGCCTCCGTGGAGCTGGCGTTCGAGAGGGGCTCTTTCCCGAACTTCAAGGGTTCCACCTACGACGGCAGGCTCAAGGGGCTCCGTAACGCGACGGTCACGACCATCGCGCCCACGGGCACGATATCGATCATCTCGGGCTGCTCCTCCGGCATAGAGCCGCTATTCGCCCTGGCGTTCACCCGTAACGTCATGGAGGGGACGGAACTCCTGGATGTGAACCCGCTCTTCGACGAGATCGCGAAAGAGAGGGGGTTCGACAGCCCCGAGATAATGAAGGAGGTGGCGGCCAAAGGCACGCTCCACGGCATAGACGGCATACCCGAGGACGTTAAAAAGGTCTTCGTCACGGCCCACGACATAACCCCCGATTGGCACATAAGGATGCAGGCCGCCTTCCAGAAGTATACGGATAACGCCGTCAGCAAGACCGTGAACTTCCCGAACGAGGCTACGGTAGAGGACGTGGCCGAGGTCTATCTGCTCGCCTACAAGCTCGGGTGCAAGGGCGTCACCGTATACAGGGACGGCTCACGCGAAATACAGGTCCTGAACATGGGGAGCGAGAAGCAGGCCGCCAAGACCGTCGAGGACGTACAGCCCGATCCCGTCCACGCCAACCCCAAGCCGAAGGTGAGGGGAGAGGTGGCCTTCGGGGTCACCAAGAAGATGAAGACAGGGTGCGGGAACCTCTACGTCACCATAAACGAGGACGAGGAGGGCCGCGCCATCGAGATATTCACCCAGATAGGCAAGGCGGGCGGGTGCGTGGCCTCCCAGTGCGAGGCCATGGGCAGGATGACCTCGCTCGCGTTAAGGAGCGGCATAGAGGCGCAGGAGATAGTAAAGCAGATGCGCGGCATAAGCTGCCACCTCCCGGTGGGCTACGGCGGGACAAAGGTGACCTCGTGCTCCGACGCCATGGCAAAGGCCATGGAGTGGTACCTCGGATTGAAGAGCAACACGGGCGGGGCCCTGTCGCTCGGCAGGATGGCCGGGGGCCTGGATACGGGCGTGGGCGCGTCAAAGCTCGATTTCACGCTCGCGCCGGAGCTGCTGAAGCGCGGCGCGTGCCCGGACTGCGGCGGCACCGTCGAGCACGCTGACGGGTGCCTCGTGTGCAGGGGCTGCGGCTACAGTGAGTGCGGCTAAACTTTAGGCTACCTCTAAAAATTGTTCTTTTTCCTGATCTCTGTGTCAGGGCAAAAATAAAAATGCTCACATATTCCCATATATGCTGCGCTTTTTATTTCCGCCCTTCCTTGATCTCAGAAAAAATTCCTAATTTTTAGAGGCAT